>JACRIY010000127.1 GCA_016235805.1 Rhodocyclales bacterium | reverse complement strand
TGTCGAAGGCGGCATCCCAGGAGATCGGGGCGAACTCGCCGTTCTTGTCGAACTTGCCGTCCTTCATGCGCAGCAGCGGCTTGGTCAGGCGATCCTTGCCGTACATGATCTTGGACAGGAAGTAGCCCTTGACGCAGTTCAGGCCCTTGTTCACCGGTGCATCCGGGTCACCCTGGGTGGCGACCACGCGGCCGTCCTTGACCCCGACCAGCACACCGCAACCGGTGCCGCAGTAGCGGCAGACGCCCTTGTCCCAGCGCACGCCGTCCTGGCTTTGCGGCACGGCGGCGAGCGCAACCCCGGGAATGCTCATGCCGGCACTGGCGGCGGCCGCGGCAACGGCATTGGTCTTGATGAATTCACGTCGCGTCAATTTCATTTCAGATCTCCTTGAATGGCTCGGATTCGGTTTGGTGATAGACCATGGCCGCGGACATCACTCCGTCCAGCTGGCCGATGCGCTCGTAGGTGGCGACATTGCCGCTGTCATCGTCGGTTTCGATGGTGACGATCAACTTGCCTTCGGGTGAAATGGCATGCACTTCAACCCCGACCAAGGCGGCAAGCCCGGCCTCCACGATGGACAGTGCGCCGGGGCGGGCGTGGACGATTGCGCTGGATATGTTCATTGCTGGACTCCGGTCTTCGGGTTCTGGCCGACGCCCGGATCAAGGCGTCAAGCCTAAATAACCATAAAAAATTTACGGTTATGTGCACACGCAACATCCTAGGCCTGCCAAAACTGCGCGCCTTGACCCGGATCAATCAAAAAATGCGTGCGAACGACATCGCCATGGAGAATTTCTCCATGGCGATCGAGCCAACCTATTTCACGGGAACCCGCCGCCGGCCGGGCAAAGAGTCAGAGCTTGTGAAGAAATCGTCCCCCAAGGGGACTTCCTTTGGGCGTAGCCGCGGGCCGCAGCGGGGCGTGGCCGGAGCGCAGCTACCGGAATGTACTTTCTGTACATGAGGGCGAGGCGGGGTTTCGCAAAGCATGCTTTGCGCCGCCGCAGCCGGCCCGCTGTGCAAAGCGGGCCGTGGAAGAGCACCGCCCAAGCCCCGATCCGGCACGCGCAGTAGATTTATTCACAAGCTCTCAGGGTTCGACGCGGTCGATGATGACGCGCAGGCCCCTGGCGCCCGGCTTCACGGCCTCGCTTTTGCCGGTCAGGTCGCCCGTGCCGGGCGTTGCCGTGCCGGATTTCGAGATGCGCACCTCGACGCGCACCTGCTGCGCAGAGGAAAGGTTGGCCCCCGGCATCACCGCCTGGCTGTCATCGAGCACGAAATCCAGCGGCAGGTCGGCAACCTTGGCGCGGCGCGCCGCAAGCGGCATGCGCGGACCATCGACAGCGCGAGCGAAGATGAACACCACGTCATCGGGGGCGGCCTTGCCCTTGAGTGCGGCGGCGAGCTCGACGCGCCCGCTGAGCGAAGTGGCAGCCGCGTTCCCGGCCGGCTTCGCCGGGCTCGCGTCCGCTGCCGGTTTCGCCACGCCGCGATGCACTTCGTCCTGCGGAACGGCCGTGCCGGGCAGGACATCGCCCCGGCCCGGCGCCGTCTTGGCAAGGGGAGCGCCGGGGCGGCCGCCGCCCGCGCTGCGCTCGCGCGCCATCGCCAGGCTCGACTCGACCATGCGCGCGTCTTCGCTGTCGGGCTCCAGTCGGGGCAGCAGGCGACCCCAGTACTCGGCGGCGGCGGCATAGCGGCCGGCGCCAAAAGCCTCGCCACCGCCGAGGAACAGGGCCAGCATGTTGTCGGGTTCGAGGCGCAGCGCCTTCTGGATCAGTTCACGCGATCGCGCATCGAAGCCGTTGTTCTTCTGCACCAGCAGTTCCGCCACTTCGGCCAGCAACTCGGCGTTCCTTTCCAGATCCGGCCCGATGCGGCCATAGGCGCGCTCGGCATCATCCCAGCGGCCCAGCGACTTGTAGGAGCGCGCCAGCATGGCCCAGCCTTCCGGATTGTTCGGGTTCTGCTCCATCTTCTGCGCCAGCTTGGCGGTGAGCTGCTCCATGTCGGCCATGGCGCGCTGCGCCTGCACGTCCCCGGGCAGGACCGCCGCGGGCGTGCCCAGCATGGCGTAAAGGCCTATCGCGGCCAGCGGCAGCAGGACGGCAAGCACGATACCGCCGCGACGGCCGGAGCCATCCGTAGTGACGACTTCGGCGGCAGCCGTGTCGTCGAGCAGCTGGCGCTGCAGTTCCTCCCGCGCCTCGGCCAGGTCGGCGGCCGACAAGGTGCCGTTGGCGTGGTCGCGCTCCAGTTCGGTCAGGCGGTCGCGGTGGATGGCGGTATTCAGCACCGGCAAAAAGTCGGCGCTGACGACACGGCGTCCGGAACGCCACCATGGGCGCAACAGCAGCAGCAAGGTGACGACGACCAGCGTCGCCGCCGCAAGATAGAAGTAGGTCATGAGTTGGTTTTGTCCAGCAGGGCTTCGGCGCGGCGGCGTTCCTCGTCGGAAAGCGCGGGGGCTGCGCTCTCCTTGGCGCGGCGCCGCAGGAATGAGATCAGCGCGGCGACGCCGCCGCCAAGCAACAGAAAGGGGCCGCCCCACAACAGCCAGGTAGTGGGCTTGATCGGCGGGCGGTAACGCACGAAATCGCCGTAGCGATCGACCATGAAGTCGAGGATCTCCTTGTCGGTCTTGCCGGCGGCGATCATGCTGCGAATCTCGCGACGCAGGTCCTGCGCCAGTTCGGCATGCGACCCGGACAGCGACTCGTTCTGGCAGACCAGGCAGCGCAGCTCCTCGCTGATGGCGACCATGCGCTTTTCGACCTCGACATCGGCGGCCATCGGCGCCGCCTCTTTCGCCTGCGCCATGCCGGCGAACAGCAGGCCGCAACAGAACAGCAAGCTACTCAGTTTCATGCCGGAACTCCGCCGGGCAGGGTCGACGGCGCACGGACGCGCAGGCGGTAGCGGCGGTCGAGCATGGCAACCAGGCCGCCGAGGCCCATCAGCAGGCAGCCGCCCCAGATCCAGTCGACGAAGGGCTTGTAATACACCCGCACGCTCCAGGCACCCTTGTTGTCGAGCGGTTCGCCGAGCGAGACATACACGTCGCGCGTGAACCCGGCGTCGATCGCGGCTTCGGTCATCGGCATCTGCGACGAGAAGTACTGGCGCTTTTCCGGATGCATGGTCTTCAACAGCTTGCCGTCCTTCGACAGTTCGACGGTGCCCACCGAGGCGCGGTAGTTGGGGCCGGGCGCCATCTTGACGCCGATCAGACGGAAATCGTAGCCGCCGACCTTGACCGTGTCGCCCGGCTCCATGCGCACGTCCTTCTCTTCCTGGTAGCCGCCGACCATGGCGACGCCGATGACGAACACCGCAATGCCGAGGTGGGCGATCTGCATGCCCCAGAAGGCGGCGGCAGGCTTGCCCGCCTTGATCCGGTCCATGATCTGGAACAAGCCGCTGGCGGCGATCCACACCGCCAGCAGGGAGCTCATCGCGGTGAGCGGCGTCCATGCGCCCATCATCAGCGGCAGCGCGATGCCGGCGATGACCGCCAGCACCATGCTGACTCGCAGGCGGCGGGCGATGGCCTTGAGGTCGGCGTGCTTCCAGTGCGCCAGGGGGCCGACCGCCATCAGCAACAGCAAGGGCACCATCACCGGCACGAACACGGCATTGAAATAAGGCGGGCCGACCGACAGCTTGCCCATGCCGAGTGCATCGATCAGGAGCGGGTACAGGGTGCCCAGCAGCACGCTGCCGGTAGCCACCACCAGCAGCACGTTGTTCATCAGCAACATGGTTTCGCGCGAGACCACGGCGAAATTGCCCCCCGCGGCGACCTTCGGCGCGCGCCAGGCGAACAGCGCCAGCGAACTGCCGACCACCACCACCAGCAGCGCGAGGATGAAGATGCCACGCCGCGGGTCCGAGGCAAAGGCATGCACCGAGGTCAGCACGCCGGAGCGGACCAGGAAGGTGCCGAGCAGCGAGAGCGAAAACGCCGCGATCGCCAGCAGCACGGTCCAGTTCTTGAAGGCGCCGCGCTTCTCGGTGACGGCCAGCGAATGGATCAGCGCCGTGCCGACCAGCCAGGGCATGAAGGAGGCATTTTCCACCGGGTCCCAGAACCACCAGCCGCCCCAGCCCAGCTCGTAGTAGGCCCACCAACTGCCCAGCGCGATGCCGAGCGTGAGGAAGACCCAGGCGGCCGTGGTCCAGGGCCGCGACCAGCGCGCCCAGGCGGCATCGAGGCGCCCCGAGATCAGCGCCGCGATGGCGAAGGCGAAAGCCACCGAAAAGCCGACGTAGCCCATGTAGAGCATCGGCGGATGGAACACCAGCCCGGGATCCTGCAACAGGGGATTGAGGTCGCGACCTTCGGCAGCGGCCGGCAGCATGCGGTCGAAGGGGTTCGAGGTAAACAGGATGAAGGCCAGCAGGCCGATGCCGACCAGGCCCAGTACCGCCAGCACGCGCGCCACCATGATTTCCGGCAGCTGCCGGGAGGCCAGCGACACGGCCGCGCCCCAACCGGCCAGCATCAGCACCCAGAGCAGCAGCGAACCCTCGTGGCCGCCCCATACCGCCGAGAAGCGATACAGCGTGGGCAGTTGCGTATTGGAGTGGTTGGCGACATAGGCCACCGAAAAGTCATTGGCCAGGAAGCTTTGCGCGAGGCACACGAAAGCGACGGCGATCAGCAGGAACTGCGTCTGCGCGGCGGGGCGCGCCAGCGCCACCCATTGCGCCTGCCCACGCTGGGCACCGATCAGCGGCAAAATGCCCTGCGCGATCGAAATGACAAAAGCGAGGATGAGTGCGAAGTGTCCGATTTCGGGAGTCATGTTCTGTGCCTGGTTGGTGGCGCGCCGGAAGTGGCGATTAACGTGAAAACAGGATAAGTCGCTGGTGATATCGAGCGCAGCGAGCCAATCGATAGCCTCCCCGCGAGGGGAGGACGGGAGGGGTGGGCCTTTAATTCGCCTTTAGTTACGGCCGCTGCGCTTAACGCCGATGATGCCGGCGTTAGCCTCCACTGAAACTTCGTTTTCGCGTGTTTCATCATCGGGGGGTGGCTCTCGCTGCCATGAGCGTTAGGGTCAGTCTCGGCGGGACGCGCCGCATTGCGGTCTGGCGATTCCGGCGCCCCGTCGAGGACCCGAGCCCGGAACCGCGTCGCCGGAAATCATTTGCTGGCCGATGCGCCCAGGGTCTTCTGCGCCTTCTTTGCCTGATCCAGGGCGTGCTGCGCTTCGGGAGGCATGTAATTCTCGTCGTGCTTGGCCAAAACTTCAGAGGCGGCGAAGACGCCGTCGCCGCCCAGGCGGCCCTGGATCACCGCCCCCTTGCCTTCCTTGAACAGGTCGGGAAGGATGCCGGTGTAGGCGACGGGAATGTCCTTGGCGGTATCGGTCACGACGAAATGCACGGTCATGTCCTGGCGCTTGACCGACCCCTCCTTGACCATGCCGCCGATGCGGAATGCCTTGCCCTGCGGCGCCTTGCCGGCCGCCACTTCGGAGGGTGTCACGTAGAGAGCGATGTTGCTGTCCAGCGCGTTCAACGTCAGCACCGCGGCAAGCGCCAGCGAAGCCAGGCCGCCCACGATCAGGGCAATGCGTTTCTGTCTCGGTTTCATGGATTTTTCTGTTGCAGGTCGAGTTCGTCGGCGAGGCGTTCGCGGGCCAGGATCTTGCGAACTTCGCTAAGACGCCGCCGAGCCAGTAAAGGTTCCGCGACCATCAGCAACGCGCAGGCGCCGAAGCTGCCCCAGACGTAGAGGCCATAGCCGCCCATGGCGAAAAACTCGCCGACGCTATTCCACTGCATGCTTCACCCATTCCGTGTGCCGCTCGCGTTCGAGGATGATGGCGCGCACCCGCATCAGCGCCACGGCGATCGAATACATCCAGAACGCCAGCGCCATCAGCATCATGCCCCAGAGCATGGTCTGCGCCATCGACGGCGCCTTGGTGAGGTTGATGGTGGAACCCTGATGCAGCGTGTTCCACCATTTCACCGAGAAATAGATGATGGGAATGTTCACCACACCGACCAGCGCCAGGATCGCGCCGGCCTTGTCGGCGCGACGCGGATCGTCGATGGCGGCCTGCAGGGCCATGAAGCCGAGGTAGAGGAAGAACAGGATCAGTTCGGACGTCAGGCGCGCGTCCCACACCCACCAGGCACCCCACATGGGCTTGCCCCACAGCGCCCCGGTCCATAGCGAAAGGGCCGCCATCAGGGCGCCGGTGGGCGCCAGCGCCTGCGCCATCATGCCGGAGACCCGCGTATTGAGTGCCAGGCCGAGGCCGGCCCAGAAGGCCATCACGAGGTAGATGAACATCGACATCCACGATGCCGGCACATGGACGAAGATGATGCGATAGCCCTCGCCCTGCTGCGCGTCGGTCGGCGCCACGAAGAACGATATCCACAGGCCGGAAATGCCGAAGATTGCGGCCGCGGCCCAGAACCACGGGATCATCCGCCCTGCCAGCGGATAGAAGCTCTGCGGACTGGCGAACTTGAACCAATGAACGATCGACTGTCTCACTCCAACGCTATCCTCAACGCCGCCGTGGTCGCCCACGGCGCAAAAAATACGGCCAAGGCCAGCATCGCTGCCAGCAGGGACAGGTGTCCGCCCGCGCCGAGACCGGCGATATGGGCTTCCACCGCGCCGGCACCGAAGATCAGCGCCGGAATGTAAAGCGGCAACACCAGCAGCGCAAGCAGCACGCCGCCGCCACGCACCCCCAGCGTCAGCGCCGCGCCGATCGCGCCGATCAGCGACAGCAAGGGCGTTCCAAGCAGCAGCGCCAGGGTCAGGATGCCGAGGGCCGAGGCATCGAGATCGAACTGCAAGCCCAGCACCGGCGCCAGCAGGACCAGCGGCAATCCGCACAACAGCCAGTGGGCGAGTATTTTACCTGCAACCAGCATGCCCAACGGCGAGGGAGAGAGCGCCATCTGCTCCAGCGTGCCGTCGACATGGTCGGCGGCGAACAGGCGCGGCAAACCGAGCAGCGTCGCCAGCAATGCGGCGACCCAGAGGATGCCGGGCGCGATCTTCTTCAGCAGCACCGGCTCCGGCCCGATGCCGAGCGGAAACAGGCTGGTGACGATGACGAAGAAGAATACCGCAGTCAGCACCTCGCTCTTGCGGCGCAAGGCGAGCAGCAGGTCGCGGCGAACCGTGGCGAAAAACGCGTTCATTCGGTCATAGCACCAGCGTCCTGCCACCCGGCACTGGCAAGGGCTGGTGGCTGGTAAGCACAGCCATGCCACCATGCGCCAGATGTTCGGCGATCAATTCGCCGAGCAGTTTCACCGCGGCGACGTCGAGCGCGTTGAAGGCTTCGTCGAGCACCCACAGCACCGCCGGACGCGTCAGTAACCTGGCCAACAACACGCGGCGCTTCTGCCCGGCGGAAAGTACGCGCACCGGCAGGTCCTCGCGACCGCGCAGGCCCAGGCGAATCAGCGCCGCGAGCGCCGCGCGCTCGTCGAGGGCAATGCCATCCAGCGCCGCGGAAAGCCGCAGGTTCTCCAGCGGCGTCAGGTCCTCCTTGACGGCGGCATGGTGCCCAAGGTAGATCAGGTCGCGGCGGAATTCGATCGAGGGTGTCGGTTCGTTGCGCCAGCGTATCTCGCCGGCATCGGCCGGCGAGAGCCCCACCAGCAGGCGCATCAGGCTGGTCTTGCCGGCGCCGTTCTGACCCTGCACGTGCAGCCATTCCCCGGCATCGAGCGAGAAGCCGACGTCGGCGAACAGGCGGCGTTCACCGCGCGAACAGGCAAGACCCGAAACATTGAGCATGGGTCAATTGTGCCCGAAACCGGCTGGCCGCGACTTGCGCGGCCTCAAACGGCGGCCCTTGGCGGCAGCAACACCGTCGCGATCGCCGACAGCACCAGCGCCAGCGCGGCGTAATCCTGCCAGCGTGGCGCTTCGCCGAGGATCACCATGCCGCTGAACACGCCGACCACCGGCACGATCAGGGAGCCGAGCGAGGACACCGATGCGGGAACCATCTGCACCAGCTTGTTCCAGGCCCAATAGCAGAACAGCAACGCGATGAAGACGTTGTACCAGAAGCCGAACAGCGGCCAGAAGCTCAGCGTGCCCCAGTCGACGCTCTCCACGAAATGGCCGGAAAGCGCGATGGGAATGCCGCCGAGCAATGTCTGCCAGGCTGTCAGCGAGGTGATGGGCATGGGCAAGGGGCTGCGCTTGTAGATCACCAGGCCGCTGGCCCAGAAGATCGCGGCGACCAGCATCAGGACAACTCCGGTCGGCGCGCTGCCGAGTTTCTCGAACTCCGCCGCCAGCAACAGCACCATGCCGCCCATGCCAAGCGCGAGGCCGGCCAGCCGGCGGCGGTCGAGCGGTTCGTGGAGGAACCAGACCGCGAGCAGCGCGCTCCAGACCGGCATGGTGTAGCCGAGGATGGCCGCGCGTCCCGACGGCAACAGGCTGACACCGTAGATCGCGAAGATGTTCCAGCCGGTGATGTTGCAGGCGGCCATGCCCAGCAACTGGCGCCACCGTCCGGCGGGCACTTTCAGCGACTGTCCGGAAAACCAGGCAATCACGAACAGCCCGACGGATGCCAGCAGGATGCTGTCGCCACGGAATGTCAGGCGCGGCAGCTCGGTGATGACGACCTTCATGATCGGCCAGTTGAGCCCCCAGCCAAGGGAAAGCAGGCCGAGCAGGACGATGCCGGCGCGCGGGATGTGGGTAGCGGACATGGGGCGCGAGTGTGGCATGCGGCCACGGCCATTACAATCGACGCATGCCCCGGCTCACCCTCCTGCCACTGCTGGCCATCGCCGCGCTGATTTCGTTGGTGGCCGCCGGCGTGATGCTCGTCACGGCGCAGGCAACTCCGCAACTGGCCGCCCACCTGGCCTTCGCTCTGGGCGTGATGCCGCTGATCCTGGCTGCGATGGGCTACTTCGTGCCGGTGCTGACGCGCAGTTCCCACCCCACCTTAGCTGCATGGGGGCCACCCCTGCTGGCCCTGGTGGGTGGCGCGCTGGCGGTAGGCGCATTCGCAACGAATTTTTCGCCGACCGTGCTGGGCATCGCCGCCCTTGTCGCCCTGCTTGCCGCCGCGTCGCTGGGTGGCTGGATGCTGGCACGGGCGCGGCACATGTTCGGTCCGCGCCACCGGGGCCTGGACTGGTATCTGGCGGCCCTCGGCTTCCTGCTGCTGGCCCTGCTGGCGGTGGTCCTGATGCCGTGGTTTCCGGCGCAACGCGGCGGCCTGCGCCTGTTTCACCTGCACGCCAACCTGCTCGGCTTCGTCGGGCTCACGGCGCTGGGAACCTTGCAGGTTTTGCTGCCCACCAGCCTGCGACAACCCGATCCCGAGGTCGCCACCCGCCTGCGAACCGACCTCAAGTGGGCCGCGGGCGGCACCCTGCTGATCGCGTTCGGCGCATCCTCGCTGCTACCCGCATCGCTGGCAGCACTGGGCCCGCCACTGGCACTGCTCGGTAGCGGACTCTACGGCTACGTCGTGCTGCGCATGCTGTCCGCGTGGAAGACGCGTTTTGGCACTGCCCTGCTGCGTGCCGACGGAGTGGCGCCGTCGCTGGCGGCAGCGGCGCTCGGACTGCTCGGCACGTTGGTGTTGGGCGCGGCCCACGGCGCGGGATGGTTGCCGGCGCGTCCCCTCGTCGCGGGTTTCGTGATCGCCTTCCTGCTGCCGCTGGTGAGCGGCGCGGCATCGCACCTGATTCCGGTCTGGCTGCGCCCTGGCGCGCAGGGCCCCTGGCACGACGCCCTGCGCGCCCGGCTCGTCCGCTGGGGCGGCGTTCGCGGCCTGCTGCTGCTGCTGGCGGGGCTTGTGCTCAGCCTTACCTGACTGAGCGGGCGCGGTTTTGTCGCCGGCAGACGGCACCAAAAAAAGCCGAATCAACTGCTGGAGTTGATTCGGCGTATTTGGTGGGTTGTGAGTGGCTCGAACACTCGACCTACGGATTAAGAGTCCGCTGCTCTACCAACTGAGCTAACAACCCGAATTTCAAATTATATATTACGGTGGTGGGTCGGGCGAGATTCGAACTCGCGACCAACGGATTAAAAGTCCGCTGCTCTACCGACTGAGCTACCGACCCAGCCTAGAAGGGCGCGAATCGTACAGAGCTTCGTGCACCGTGTCAAACAAACAAGCGCAGGCTGTCGGTTTGAGCGGACCAGCCAAAAATCGACGAAAAAAAACGCAACCCGGATCGGGTTGCGCTTAATCCACACCAAAGGAGGAGGGTGGAGGAGACGGGGGTCAGATACAAGTTGCCGCTGAATTTTTCCAGTGCCAAATTGCATCGCGTTGGATAAATTCTTGCACAGCCATTGCTGCATTGCAAGACTTTTTTGTGCGCTGCGCAACCCATTTTCTGCGGCAAAACAAGTTGAAACTTAATGTGTTTGTTTTTATTGATAAATATGGGTATTTGCGCCTTTTTTCGGATAAAACCAAAGGTGTATGGCCGCCCGGGGTTTGACTCCGAAAACGGCTTGTGGAGGAATTTTGCTGCCCCGCCACAATCGCGCTTCGATGGCCCGGCTAGAATCCCCGGCTCGCGCTTGAAAGGGTCCCGAAATGGAATGCACAGTACGCTGGCATGAAGGAATGAGCTTCGTCGCCGAAACCGGCAGCGGTCACATGGTATGCATGGACGGCGCCCCCGAGGCGGGTGGGCGCAACCTGGCGCCGCGCCCCATGGAACTTCTGCTGGCCGGCACCGGTGGCTGCACCGCCTTCGACATCGTCCTGATCCTGAAGCGGGGCCGCCACGACGTCAGCGGCTGCGAAGTGAAGCTGCAGGCGACGCGCGCGGAGACGGACCCAAAGGTATTCACCCGCATCAACATGCACTTCCTGGTGACGGGGAAAGGCCTGAAGCCCGAGGCCGTCGAGCGCGCCGTCAAGCTCTCAGCCGAAAAGTACTGTTCGGCGTCGATCATGCTCGGCCATACGGCCGAGATCACGCACAGCTTCGAGGTAGTCGCCGCTTAACCTAAAGCATCAGGCGTAGTAGGAAAGCCGGGTCATCACTTTCGACGAAAGCTTCATCGCCAGCCTGACCGGCAGGGGCAGTTCGCGCGCGCCGTGGTGGTTCGCGGTCTCGGCGTGGCGCATTTCGTCAAGCTTCATCTGCTCCAGCACTTCCCAGGACTTTCGATCCTGAGCGGGAAGGATGGCCTTGTGGCTTTCGAGGTGCCCTTCGACCTGCTTCTCGGTTTCGGCGAGAAAACCCAGGCTCCACGCGTCGCCGAACTTCCCGGCGACGGTGCCGATGGCGAGCGAACCGGCGTACCAGAGCGGATTGAGGATGCTCTTGCGCCCGCCCAGCTCAGCGATGCGCCGCTCGGTCCAGTTGAGATGCTCGGTTTCCTCCCACGCCGCCTGCGCCAGTTCGCGCCGCACCCGCGGGTCGCTCGAACTGAGCGCCTGACCTTGGTAAAGGGCCTGGGCGCAGATTTCTCCGCAATGGTTGACGCGCATCAGGGCCGCGACGTGGCGCTTTTCCGCCACGCTCATCTCGGCTTCGGGCAGGTCGGCGCCGGGCATCGCGCGACGGCTCGGCGCCGGTGCGAACACGGCGCGCAATGCCTTGTCGATTTCAGGAATCAGGGCATCGAGCATCGGGACGGATTCAGTTGGCATTTGGATGCTTGCCGAGTCGCAGGGCGTTGCGCCCTTCGCCGGCTGAGTTTATGGCTGCGCCACCGGGACAGAAGTAATCGCGGCTCAGGGCGGCGTGGTGGCGATTGATCGGCCGGTTTTCGATGGGCCGCCATTCCGCGCGTGACGCCGGGGACTTGACCCAGACGCCGTCGCTGCGCCCCGTGGCGTAATGTTTCCAGCGAAGTTCCTTGCAGTGGATACCTTCGAAACTTGTGTTGGTCGCGCCGCCCGTGGTCTTGACCACCAGCGCATAGCGCACGGCGCCGTCGGCGCCGACGGAGAGTGTGCTGGCGTCAATGTAGAACTTGTTGCTGGCCACGGCACTGACGTAGAACTCGATCAGGTTTTCATCGACGGGAAACGCAGGCAGGTCGACCACAGCCTCGACCCAGGGCTTCTCAGCTTCCTCATCGTAGTAGCTTTGATCCTGACGAGGAAAGGAGCCGAACTGGGCGAGCGCGCTCCCCGCGATTCCGGCCAGCAACAGGGCGGCCCAATGGGTCATTTGTGCTCGGGCTCGTCGCTGGCTTCCCAGCGAGGCTGCCGCTCCTCGGGATGGGTGAACAGCAAGCGTGCCAGTTCGACCAGCGCCGCCTCGTAGACCCCGCGCTTGAATTCGATCACGCTGGCCAGCGGTACCCAGTAGCTGTTCCAGCGCCATGCGTCAAATTCAGGATGTTCACTGGCGCGCAGGCAAACGTCGCTGTCGCGGCCGACCAGCCGCAACAGAAACCAGATCTGTTTCTGTCCCCGGTAGGTGGTGCGCCATTCGCGGCGTATCCACTGCTTCGGCACCTCGTAGCGCAACCAGTCGCGGGTGCGGCCGATGATCCGCACATGTTCGGGCTTGAGGCCGGTTTCCTCCTCCAGTTCACGCAGCATCGCCTGTTCGGGCGTCTCGCCCTTCTTGATGCCACCCTGCGGAAACTGCCAGGAATGTTCGCGGATCCGTTTGCCCCAAAACACCTCGTTGCGACTGTTGACCAGAACGATGCCGACGTTCGGGCGAAAGCCTTCACGATCGAGCATGATGCAAGTTCCAATGATTGATTGGGGTCCATTCTTCCACAATCGCGCGCCACTTGAAAGCCGTATTTCCCGCAGCGACAGGCGAGCGCGGCAGGTAAAATGCCGGCTTTCCGATTTCCAGCCCATAGCCATGCGCGCCAGCCAGTTCTTCATCGCCACCCTCAAGGAAGCCCCCTCCGACGCCGAGATCGTCAGCCACAAGCTGATGCTGCGCGCCGGACTGATCCGCCGCCTGGCCGGCGGCATCTACACCTGGATGCCGATGGGCCTGCGCGTGCTGCGCAAAGTCGAAAACATCGTGCGCGAGGAGATGAATCGCGCCGGTGCCATCGAACTGCTGATGCCGGCCGTGCAGCCCTTCGAGCTGTGGGAAGAATCCGGGCGCGGGCCGAAATACGGCCCGGAACTGCTGCGCTTCAAGGACCGCCACCAGCGCGATTTCGTGATCGGCCCGACCCACGAGGAAGTCATCACCGACGTGGTGCGGCGCGAGGTGAAGAGCTACCGCCAGTTGCCGCGCCACTTCTACCAGGTGCAGACCAAGTTCCGCGACGAGATCCGGCCGCGCTTCGGCGTCATGCGCGGGCGCGAGTTCCTGATGAAGGACGGCTATTCCTTCCACACCTCCTACGCCGACCTGGAACGCGAATACCGCAACATGTACGACACCTACAGCCGCATCTTCACCCGCCTCGGGCTGAAGTTCCGCGCCGTCGCCGCCGACACCGGCGCCATCGGCGGCACCGGCTCGCACGAATTCCACGTGCTGGCCGATTCCGGCGAGGACGCGATCGCCTTCTGCCCGACCTCGGACTACGCGGCGAACGTGGAACTGGCCGAGGCGGTCGCTCCAACGAAAGTCGGCGCCGGTGCTACGGCAACCATGGAAAAAAAGGCCACGCCGGGCAAAACCAGATGCGAGGACGTGGCGGCCTTCCTCGGCCTGCCGCTGACGCAGACGGTCAAGGCGATTGCCGTGATGGCCGAACGGGAAGGTGGCAGCGAGTTCGTCCTGCTGCTGCTGCGCGGCGACCACGACCTGAACGAGATCAAGGCGCAGAAGGTAGTCGGCGAATTCCGCTTCGCCCGCGACGAAGAGATCGTCGAAGCGCTGCGCTGCAAGGCCGGCTACATCGGCGCGGTGGGCTTCTCCGGCAAAGTGGTGGCCGACCGCAGCGTCGCCGTGATGAGCGACATGGTCTGCGGCGCCAACGAGGAAGGCTTCCACCTCACCGGCGTCAAGTTCGGCCGCGACCTGCCGCAACCCGCCACCGTCGCCGACATCCGCAACGTGATCGAGGGCGACCCCTCGCCCGACGGCAACGGAACGCTGGAGCTTTGCCGCGGCATCGAAGTCGGCCACATCTTCCAGTTGCGCACCAAGTATGCCGAGGCGCTCAAATGCACCTTCCTCGACGAGCAGGGCAAGGACCAGGTCATGGAAATGGGCTGCTACGGCATCGGCGTCTCGCGCATCGTCGGCGCCGCCATCGAGCAGGGCCATGACGAGCGCGGCATCATCTTCCCCGCCGGCATCGCACCCTTCGCCGTGGCCATCGTGCCGATGAACTATGCCAAGTCGGAAGCCGTGCGCGCCGCCGCCGGCGCGTTGCACGCCGAACTGCTCGCCGCCGGCATCGATGCCGTGCTCGACGACCGCGACGAGCGCCCGGGCTCGATGTTCGCCGACTGGGAACTGATCGGCATTCCGCATCGCGTGGTGGTCGGCGAGCGCGGCCTGAAGGAAGGCAAGCTGGAGTACAAGGGCCGCGGCGACGCCGAGGCCACCATGATCGCCGCCAGCGAGATGGCCGGGTTCCTGCAACTGAAGTTGTGCGGCTGATCCGCCGCCTCGCTCTGGTCTTCGCCGCCGCGCTGCTGCCGGCGGCGGCCCTTGCCGGGGCACAGCAATACGAACCGCTGGCGGCCAGCGTGCAGGCCTCGCTGCACGCCGCGATCGCCGACCGTGCGTCGCCCGAACCGCAGTTTCCCTCCATCCAGGAAAAGGTCGACTGGCTCACCGAGATGTCCGGCCGCCTCGCGCGCCGCGTTCCCGACCGCGAGGCGCGCCTCGACCTGCTCAAGACCGTGTATTACGAAGCCAAGCGCGCCGGCCTCGACCCGCAGATGGTGCTCGGCCTGATCCAGGTCGAGAGCGGCTTCAAGAAGTACGCCGTGTCCTCCGCCGGCGCCCGCGGCTACATGCAGGTGATGCCCTTCTGGGTGCGCCTGATCGGCACCAAGGAAAGCAACCTGTTCCACATGCGCACCAACCTGCGCTTCGGCTGCACCATCCTGCGCCACTACCTCGACATCGAAAAAGGCGACATCTACCGCGCGCTGGGTCGCTACAACGGCAGCCTGGGCAAGCCGGAGTATCCGAACATGGTGAGAGGAGCGTGGGAGAAGCAGTGGGGGTGGCGGAAGTAGCGTTTCGCCGTATCACCAGCGCCGACTTTCCAGCTTCCGCTGCCTCGCAAGGAATTGATGTCCCGCATGGGTCAGACTAGAATGTTCCTACACGCAAGGGGAACATCATGCAGACCGTCAATATCCGCCAGCTCAAGACCAATCCCACGACCGCGCTGCGCAGCGCGAAGGAAGACGACATGGTCGTGGTGATGAACCGCGACCATCCCCAGGCCTTGCTGGTCGACCTCGACAAGCTCGACCTGCCCGACCTCGGCTCGGTGCGAGTCGCGCTGGCGGTATCCCTGTTCCGTAGCGGTTCCATTTCCGCCGGATTCGCCGCGCGCATGGCCTACAAGCCTCTGCCCGAAATGCTGACCCTGCTCTCCAGCCTGGGCATCCCCTTGACCGGGGCCAATCCGGCCGACGCCCACGATGATCTGGAAACGGGCAAGCAATGGCTGGCGCAAAAGGCCTGAGGTTTGCGTAGCGTCGTCATCGCCGACGCGGGGCCGCTGATCGCCCTGTCCCGCATCGGTGCCCTGGATTTGTTGAGGGGCTTGTTCGGGCAGGTCCTGGTCACCGAGGAAGTCCGCGACGAAGCCCTGCCGGTGGCGGACTATCCGGGCAAGGCACTCATCGCCAAGGCATTCGAGGCCGGCTGGCTGGCCTGCCCCGGGCCATTCGAAACCTCGTGGCAACCGACCAACCCCGGACTCGATGCGGGCGAGCGCAGCGCGATCGCAGCAGCGCTGAAAATGCCCGGCTGCCTGCTCATCATCGACGACCGCGCCGGGCGCTCGGAAGCAAAATCGCACCATATCGCCATCATCGGCACCGCAGCGGTGATCGGCCTGGCCAAGTTGCAGGGCTTGATTCCGGCGGCGCGCCCGGTTCTGGATCGCTTGCAGCCGGCGGGGTATTTCATTCACCCGCGGATCGTCGAAACGGTGTTGAAGGACGTTGGCGAGTAGCGCACCGTATCGCCAGCGCCGACTTTTGTAGTTTCGTCATTCCGGCGAATGGCGGAATCCAGCGGAAGCCTGTTTCGTCGCCGTATCACCAGCGCCGACTTTCTTACTTCGCTTCCAAGCCCGCGCCGGGTCTCGCCCCGGCAGGCGACCTACTTTCTTGTTCGCGCAAGAAAGTAGGCAAAGAAGCGCTCCCCGCCTCCCCGGCCCTTCGGGCTACCCTCGCTGCGGAAGGCCCGCCGGGCCGGTCGCTAAACTAGCCGGCCAAAAAACGGCCGGCGTCGGACAACGCGCCCGGACTTCCCCCGGCGAACCTCCCTCGCTCGGCGGGTCAGAGGGGAACAAAGGTGTCGCGCGTGGGAGCGCGAGTACAAATGCGACCCCTTTCGCACATCATCGACGACCGTGCCGGACGAGCCGAGGCCAAATCGCACCGCGTTGCCATCATCGGCACCGCAGCGGTGATCGGTCTCGCCAAGCTGCAGGGCTTGATTCCGGCGGCACGCCCGGTTCTGGAACGGCTGCGGCCGGCGGGCTATTTCATTCACCCGCGCATCATCGAAGCGGTAATGCAAGACATCGGCGAGTAGATCGCCGTATCGCCAGCGCCGACTCTCTACCTTCGCTTCCGCATCCGCACCGGGGCTCACCCGGGTAACCCACCTACTCTCTTGTTCGCGCAATAAAGTAGGCAAAGAAGCGCTCCTGGACAACCCCCGGCGAGCTTTCCTGCACCGGCGGCTCAGAGGGCGAGAAGATCACAGCGCCTCGTGGGTCGTGACGAAAACAGGTGCGAAGGTGGTCTGTTTAGCAAATAAAAGGAATAGAAAATAAGTGTGTACATGCATCACACAATAGACTATTGTGTGAACGTGTATCACACAGAAGAACGGAGCAAATACTCATGGACCTCGTCGGAATAAGCGAAATTGCAGCACTTGCATCAACTAGCCGATCAGCGGTTAGTAACTGGGTTACCAGAGACCCTTCATTTCCCAAGCCGGTAGCGGATCTGGCGTGCGGGCAGATATGGGACAAGCGCGAAATCGACTCGTGGTTGCGCAGGAATAGCCATGTAATGGAGAACGACATGAGCCCTAAAGCAAATCTTCAGGTCGGCCAGACCTACACGCACGACTTCATCTGCAAGACGTTTGGTGGTGATGCCAAGGGCGGTAGTTATCTTCCTCAGAGCGCGCAAACCATACTTTGCGGTTGCTTCACCACTGCGCTGAACCCGGAAGCGCCGGAGTGCATCTTGGTTGGCAATGGCCCCAAGATCATCGCAAAGGCGGAGAAACTTGCGGCGCAAGGCGGTGCGATTCCTGTTTTCCTCAAAGCCGGAACGAACCAATGGGTGTACCGGGGCAAGTTCGAATTGCAGTCGTTCTCAAAGAACCCGGATGACTTTGAAGCCAAAGCCGTCGCGGCCGACAGAAACGACGTCGCTGCCGTACTATTTTTTCGGCGCATTGAAGGCTAGGGGTATTGCAATGGCCTCGGTGAAACTCAGTTCATCACCACACGTCGGTCCAGCTCCAATGGTCGGCCGGAAGGACTTCGCTGCACCGGAGATTGCATTGTCTGAACGAATTTCTGGTGCGCTTCTCTGCTCGATTGACGCGACGATGTGGATGGTCCAGGTAGGGCTTATTTTTGTGATCTGGTTGATCAAACTGACATTGATGGTCGGAATCGCAGTGATCATGAATGGTTTTCGCGGGAGACGGTAATAATGCCTGCCAACTGCGATTGTCCGGTGTGTGGCTCAAGAAATACCAAGTCGCTTTCGATCATCCATGAGTCCGGGTTGCGCCATGGACAGTCCACCCGCAACTCCTTATGGGCCTCTCTTTCCGGCTCTGTATGGGCCGGACGATCTTCAACTGAGAGCCGCTCGTCGAGTCAGCTTTCCGACAATGCCGCGCCACCTGGACCGCAGTCTTGGGGTGCAATCGGAGTGCCGACGATCCTTGCGGTATTTTTCTTCAAGTTGCCGATCTGGGTGATTCCGCTCGTCATGATCAGCGTCGCAGTTCTTTACGGTAGCAGCAACCTGTACGTCAGAAGGGCAAGAGAAATTGATATTTGGCACCGATCATTTCGGTGCCTTCGCTGCGGAGAGACTTTTGTCCCGAAAACAATTGAAGCGAGTTCTGCGATAAGCGCCGTCAGCGGTAACCAGAATGAACAATAGGAAACCTCTGGCCGCAGTCAGTGCAGAACAAAAATTCAACCGAATCACCGTCGATCTTGATTTAGGCACTCTCCCCCACACGCGCGACGCTTTTCCTCCCCCTCTGACCCGCCGAGCGAGGGAGGTTCGCCGGGGGAAGTCCGGTCGCGTTGTCCGACGACGGCCGGGTTTTTGGCCGGCTAGTTTAGCGACCGGCCCGACGGGCCTTCCGCAGCGCGGGGTGAGCGCGGGGTTTCGCAAGGCCAAAGTTTGGCCTTGCGCCGCGCGAACGGGCGAGACTCTGGCGAGCCCTCCGCCCGCAGGGCCGGGGAGGCGGGGCACGCTTCTTTGGGTACTTTCTTGCCGCGCAGCAAGAAAGTATCTCGCCTGCCGGGGCGAGACCCGGCGCGGTCGTGGAAGCGAAGTGGGAAAGTCGGCGCTGGTGATACGGCATCACATCCAGGCCAACTGACCTGGATTCCGGCTTTCGCCGGAATGACGGAACTTCGAAAGTCGGCGCTGGCGCTACGGCGATTTAAAAGCGTGGTTCGACAGGCTCACCACGAACGGCTTCGGCTCACCACGAACGGATTGAGTTCGCCAGGAACGGCAAAGCCACCACGAAGGGTGGCGCATCACCGCATCCCCGGCAGCATCCCCTTCATCCCCCGCATCATCTTCGCCATCCCCCCCTTGGAGAACTGCTTCATCATCTTCTGCGTCTGCTCGAACTGGTTCAGCAGGCGATTGACTTCCTGCACCGACACCCCCGCCCCGGTGGCGATGCGGCGCTTGCGGTTGGCCTTGATGATTTCGGGTTTGCTGCGTTCGGTCGGGGTCATCGAGTTGATGATGCCTTCGAGGCGGCGCACCGCCTTGTCTTCCATGCCGCCTCCGGCCTTCTGCGCCAGGGCGCTGAACTGCGCGGGCAGCTTGTCGAGCATCGCCGCCATGCCGCCCATGTTTTTCATCTGGCCGATCTGGTCCTTGAAGTCGTGCAGGTCGAAGCCCTTGCCCGATTTCATCTTCTTGACGAATTCCTGCGCCTTGTCCTGATCGACGCCGCGCTGGGCCTCCTCGACCAGGCCGAGGATGTCGCCCATGCCGAGGATGCGCGAGGCCATGCGCTCGGGATGGAATTCTTCGAGGCCGGTGAGCTTTTCGCCGACGCCGGCGAACTTGATCGGCTTGCCGGTGACGTGGCGCACGGAGAGCGCCGCGCCGCCGCGCGAATCGCCGTCGAGCTTGGTCAGGATCACGCCGGTCAGCGGCAGCGCCTCGTTGAAGGCCTTGGCGGTATTCACGGCATCCTGGCCGAGCATGGCATCGACCACGAACAGGGTTTCGATCGGCTTCAACAGCGCATGCAGGTCCTTGATCTCGGCCATCATGGCTGCGTCGATCGCCAGCCGCCCGGCGGTATCGACGAAGATCACGTCGTAGTAGTGGCGCTTGGCGTGGTCGAGCGCAGCGGCGGCGATGTCGGCCGGCTTCTGGTCGCCGGTCGAGGGAAAGAAATCGATGCCGGCCTGCGCCGAGACGGCCTTCAACTGTTCGATGGCGGCGGGGCGGTAGACGTCGCAACTGACGGTCAGCACCTTCTTCTTCTGCCGCTCCTTGAGCCACTTTCCGAGCTTGGCCGTGGTGGTGGTCTTGCCCGCGCCCTGCAGGCCGGACATCAGGATCACGGCGGGCGGCTGGGTGGCGAGGTTGAGGCCGGAACTGGCGCCGCCCATCAATTCGGTCAGCTCGCGATGGACCACGCCGACCAGGGCCTGGCCCGGCGTCAGCGAGCCGATGACTTCCTGGCCCAGCGCCTTTTCCTTGACGCGGGCGGTGAAATCCTTGACCACCGGCAGGGCGACGTCGGCTTCGAGCAGGGCCATGCGCACTTCGCGCAGCATGTCCGAAATATTGTCGTCGGTGAGGCGGGCCTGGCCGCGCAGGTTTTTGACGACGCGGCCGAGGCGCTGGGTTAGGTTGTCTAGCATGGGAGGACCGGAGCGAACGCTGAAAGGGAAAGGGGGCTTGGTGTAGACTTCACCGATGCCCCCAATCTTAATGCATCTACTGGCCGCAGCCCTCTACGCCGGCCTGGCGGTACATCTATGGCGCTGCCGCTGGCGGGGCCCGGTGCTCGACCAGCCGGCCGGCGGCCTCAGGCTGGCGGAACGCGCGCTGTTGCTGGTGGCGCTGGTGGCGCACGGCGTCAGCCTGCGCATGGCGATTTTCGATGGCGAAACGATGCGCTTCGGCTTCGCCATCGCGCTATCCGTGATGCTGTGGCTGGCCATCGCGCTGTACTGGATCGAAAGCTTCTACGCCCGCATGGAAGGCCTGCAGGTGCTCGGACTGCCCGCCGCTGCCGTGGCGGCCTTGCTCCCGGCCGTGTTCCCCGAAGCACACGTGCTCAACAACGCCGGCTCGATGGCGTTCCGCCTGCATTTCCTGATGGCCATGCTGGCCTACAGCCTGTTTACCCTGGCTGCCCTGCATGCGCTGCTGATGGCGACTGCCGAGAAAGGCCTGCATCGCGGTCGCATATCGCCGCTGCTGGCAGGGCTGCCGCCGCTGCTGACCATGGAAGCGTTGCTGTTCCGCCTGATCCACGTCGCCTTCGTGCTGCTCACTCTCACCCTGGTTTCCGGCGTCTTTTTCTCCGAAACCCTGTTCGGCAAGGCGCTGAGCTTCAACCACAAAACCCTGTTCGCCTTCCTGTCCTGGGTGATCTTCGCTGCGCTGCTGATCGGGCGCCACCTGCGCGGCTGGCGCGGCCGGGTGGCCCTGCGCTGGACCCTGGCCGGGTTCGCCGCCCTGCTCCTCGCCTATGTCGGTAGCCGCTTCGTGCTTGAGGTCATCCTCGGCCGCTGATGGAAGGCATACCCCTATCCGCGCAGTTTGCTGCGCTGGCGGTGCTGCTGGGATGTTCCGCCTTCTTCTCGATAACCGAAACGGCGATGATGGCGGCGAACCGCCACCGCCTGCGCCACCTTGCGGGCCAGGGCGACCGGGGGGCGAAACTGGCGCTCGACCTGCTGGGGCGCACCGACAAGATGCTGGGCGTGATCCTGCTCGGCAACAACCTGATCAACGCCGCCGCGGCAACCCTCGTTTCGGTCATCACCATCGAACTCTTCGGCGAGGAAAAGTGGGCGCTCTCGATAGGAACGCTGCTGGTGACCTTCGCCATCCTGGTGTTCGCGGAGATCACGCCCAAGATCCTCGGCGCCGCCCATGCCGACCGGCTGGCGCGGATCGTGGCCTACGTGATCGGGCCCCTGCTGCGTGCAGCCTACCCGGTCGTCTGGTTCGTCAACCTGTTTGTCGATGCCCTGCTCTGGCTGTTGCGCCTCAAGCCGAAGGGGGGCGACGAGAACTCGCAGCTCAGCGTCGAGGAACTGCGGTCGCTGGTCCTCGAATCGGGCAATTTCATCCCCCAGCAGCACCGCGCCATCCTGCTCAACCTGTTCGAACTCGAGCAACTGACGGTGGAGGACATCATGACCCCGCGCGGCGAGATCGAGGCGATCGACATCGGAGCGCCGATCGAGGAAGTCAAGGCGCAACTGGCGACCAGTTTTCACACCCGGGTCGCGATCTACGAGAACGACCCGGCCAATATCGTCGGCATCCTGCATCAGCGGCGGTTGCTGGCCGAGGCCTTCGCCGGGGAGATCGACCAGGCGACGCTGCGCGAACGCATGTCGGAACCTTACTTCATCCCGGCCGCGACGCCGATCTATACCCAGTTGCAGTTCTTCCGCGACAACCGGCAGCGCATGGGCCTGGTGGTCGACGAATACGGCGAGATCGAGGGCCTGGTGACGCTGGAGGACATCATCGAGGAACTGGTCGGCAAGTTCACTACCCGCCAATCGGATGTCGGCACCTCGCTGTCCTGGAACGAGGACGGGATGGTGCTGGTCGATGGGGCCGCGACGCTGCGCGAGCTCAACCGCATGCTCGCGCTCGACCTGCCGCTGGACGGTCCGCGCACGCTCAACGGCCTGATCGTCGAACACCTGCAGGACATCCCCGAGGTAGGCGTCGGCGTTCGTGTCGGCAGCGTGGCGATGGAGATCGTGCAAACACAGGACCGAAAGATCAAAATGGTACGTCTTCACCGCCCCGCCGTAGAGTGATACTCTCGGCATAGGCAGGGCGTTCCCCGGGAGGCTTCCTTTATGCCCAAAAGGGGCAGTATCCGTAGGGACGGGGCGTAGAATGCAATGAATTCAAGCGGGAGAAGCCGATGGCCACAGCAGGCAAGGCAGAGAAGAAGGACGGCCCAAAGGAACTGAATTTTTCCTGGGAGGGCAAGAACAAGCAGGGCAAGGTGGTTCGTGGCGACGTCAAGGCGGCCAGCGAAGCTGCGGCAAGCGCCGGCCTGCGACGCCAGGGCATCACGGTCACCAAGCTCAAGAAGCAGAAATCCTCCAATGCCAAAGTCACGGACAAGGACATCACGCTGTTTTCGCGCCAGCTCGCGACCATGGTCAAGTCCGGCGTTCCGTTGCTGCAGTCCTTCGACATCGTGGGCAAGGGCACCAACAACCCCGGCCTCGCCAAGCTGCTGTTCGACATCAAATCCGACGTGGAAACCGGTTCCAACCTCGCGACCGCCTTCCGCAAGTACCCCCAGTATTTCGATGCGCTGTTCTGCAACCTGGTCGAAGCCGGCGAGCAGGCCGGCATTCTCGACACGCTGCTCGACCGCCTGGCGACCTACAAGGAAAAGATCCAGGCCATCAAGTCCAAGATCAAGGGCGCGCTGTTCTACCCGATTTCCATCCTGATCGTCGCCTTCGTCATCACCGCGGTGATCATGATCTTCGTGGTCCCCGCGTTCAAAGGGGTGTTCGCCAGCTTCGGCGGCGAGCTCCCGGCGCCGACGCTGGTAGTCATATCGATTTCCGACTTTTTTGTCGCCAACTGGTACATCATTTTCGGTGGCATCTATGCGGTCATCTATGGAATAGCGCAGGCTTTCAAGCGCTCAAGGGCGGTGCAGATTGCGGCCGACAGGTATTTCCTGAAGCTTCCCGTATTCGGCGACCTGATCCGCAAGTCGTCCATCGCACGCTGGACACGAACTTTGTCGACCATGTTCGCCGCCGGCGTGCCGCTGGTGGATGCGCTGGACTCCGTCGGCGGCGCGGCCGGCAACTACGTTTACACCCTGGCGACCCTGAAAATCCAGAGTGAAGTTTCGACCGGCTCAAGCCTGACGGTGGCGATGGAAAACTCGGGGGTTTTCCCGCCGATGGTGACCCAGATGGTGGCGATCGGCGAAGAATCCGGCCAGCTCGATTCGATGCTGGGCAAGACCGCCGACTTCTTCGAAGCCGAGGTCGACGAAGCCGTCGAAACCCTGGCGAGCCTGATGGAACCGATCATCATGGTCTTCCTCGGCGGCCTGATCGGCGGCCTGGTGGTCGCCATGTACCTGCCGATCTTTAAGCTCGGTTCGGTCGTCGGCTGATCTGGCCACCGGGTAGCGCGGATGATCGCACTGTTCGCCGATCCGGCGGTGTTTGCCCTCGCCGCCGGATTGTTCGGCCTGATGGTCGGCAGCTTCCTCAACGTCGTCATCCATCGCCTGCCGATCATGATGCAACGCGACTGGGCTGCCCAGTGCGCGGAACTGAACAACACGCCGCCCCCCGTCGTCGAACCCCTTTCGCTGGCCAGGCCGCGTTCGCGTTGCCCCAAGTGCGGCCACCGGATCAGCGCGCTGGAAAACCTTCCACTTCTGAGCTGGATCGTCCTGCGCGGCAAGTGCAAGGCCTGCGCCGCGCCGATATCGGTCCGCTATCCGCTGATTGAGGCCGCGACCGGATTGCTGTTTGCCTTCGCCGCCTGGCATTTCGGCTTCACCCTCGCCGGCCTCGGCGCACTGGTGCTGATAGGTGGATTGATCGCCCTGACCGGAATCGACTTCGACACCCAATTGCTGCCCGACGACATAACCCTGCCCATGCTGTGGATCGGCCTAGCACTCAACATGTTCAATGCCTACACCGACCTGAAGAGCGCAGTAATCGGAGCCATGGTCGGTTACCTGGTGTTGTGGGTCGTGTACTGGGCGTTCAAGCTGGCCACCGGCAAGGAGGGCATGGGCTACGGCGATTTCAAGCTGCTGGCGGCCCTCGGTGCCTGGCTAGGCTGGCAGATGCTGCCCCTGACCATTCTGCTCTCGTCCCTGGTCGGCGCGGCGGTCGGCATCAGCCTGATGGTTTTTGCCCGCCATGGCCGCAGCGTGCCCATCCCCTTCGGGCCCTATCTTGCTGCGGCCGGGATCATTGCCCTGATCTGGGGCAAACCGCTGACCCATGCCTACCTCGGAGTCAGCCTTTAGCCGTCGCGGGCTCACGCCGGGCGCTTGAATTCGTCCGAAAAGGCCCGATCTGCCTGAATCTGGAGCGTTCGGCCGAAGCCGGCGCGCCAAGGCCTTCAGCTATAATTCCACCTTTGCCAGATTGCCGGAGAATGCCATGCCGATCTACGCTTATCGCTGCACCGAATGCGGCTTTGAGAAAGATGTCATGCGGAAAGTCAGCGATCCGCTGCTGACCACCTGCCCCGAATGCAACACCGAGAACTTTTCCAAGCAGCTCACCGCGCCGGGCTTCCAGCTCAAGGGCAGCGGCTGGTACGCCACCGATTTCAAGGGCGGCGGCGGCTGCAAGGCGTCCGACGCCAAGAGCGACAACCCGCCGCCATGCCAGGGTGGAACAGGTAGCTGCGCCGCCAACAGTTGAAGACTTCGGCATTGAAAAAGTACTTCATCACGGGACTGCTGATCTGGGTCCCGCTGGCGATTACCGCCTGGGTACTGTCGCTCATCGTCCGGTCCATGGATCAGTCGCTGCTGCTGCTGCCGCAGGCCATCCACCCCGAACATTTACTGGGCATGTACATCCCCGGGCTCGGTGCGCTGCTGACCCTGCTGGTGGTGTTCCTCACCGGCCTGGTGACGACCAACATCGTCGGCCAGAAACTGGTGCGCTTCTGGGAAGCGGCGCTGGCCCGCATCCCTGTGGTGAAGTCGATCTACTACAGCGTCAAGCAAGTCAGCGATACGCTGTTTTCGGGCAGCGGCGTGGCTTTTCGCAAGGTATTGCTGGTCCGCTATCCGCATCCCGAAGCCTGGTCCGTCGCCTTCCAGACCGGCCACCCAGCGCGTGATGTGGCCGACATGCTGCCCGACGAACACGTCGGTGTGTTCATTCCGACCACGCCGAGTCCGGTCAACGGCTTCTTCTTCTTCGTCAGGAAAAAGGATGTCATCGAACTGGACATGAACGTCGACGAAGCCCTCAAGTACATCGTCTCCATGGGCGTCGTCGCCCCGCCCATGCGGAATCCGCTCGGGCGCGCCCAGAATCAGTAAATACCCGAATTGATCGCCCCCCAACCCCATCCCCGCCACAGGGCGGGGCTACCAACCAGCCCGCTTCGCTCGATAGTCCGCAGTGACTTCACAGCCGGCTGGGTTTCGCGTTAATCAAGTTAACAGTCCGGAAATCCTATGCGCACCCATTACTGCGGCGAAGTGAACGCCTCCCATGTCGACCAGATCGTCACCCTTTGCGGCTGGAACCACCGCCGGCGCGACCACGGCGGCGTGATCTTCATCGACTTGCGTGACCGCGAAGGCCTGGCCCAGGTCGTCTGCGATCCGGATCGCCCGGAGATGTTCAAGATCGCCGAGGACGTGCGCAACGAATACGTGCTGAAGGTGACCGGCAAGGTGCGCCGGCGTCCCGCCGGCACCGAGAACGCCAATCTCGCTTCGGGCGAGATCGAGATCCTCTGTCATGAACTGGAAGTGCTCAACGCGGCCGTGACGCCGCCCTTCCAACTCGACGAGGAAAACCTCTCCGAGAACGTGCGCCTGACCCACCGCGTGATCGACCTGCGCCGGCCGCAGATGCAGAAGAACCTGATGCTGCGCTACAAGGTGGCGATGGCCTTCCGCCGCTTCCTCGACGAGAAGGGCTTCATCGACATCGAAACGCCGATGCTGACCAAGTCGACGCCGGAAGGCGCGCGCGACTACCTGGTGCCCTCCCGCGTGCATCCCGGCCAGTTCTTCGCTCTGCCGCAGTCGCCGCAACTGTTCAAGCAGTTGCTGATGGTGGCCGGCTACGACCGCTACTACCAGATCACCAAGTGCTTCCGCGACGAGGACCTGCGCGCCGACCGCCAGCCGGAATTCACACAGGTCGATATCGAAACTTCCTTCCTCACCGAAGAGCAGATCACGACGCTGATGGAAGAGATGATCCGCAGCGTGTTCAAGACCGCCCTTGCGGTCGATCTGCCCAACCCCTTCCCGCGCATTACCTACACCGAGGCCATGGGCCGCTACGGTTCGGACAAGC
>JACRIY010000130.1 GCA_016235805.1 Rhodocyclales bacterium | reverse complement strand
CGGCGAGGTCGCCGGTGTGGTACCAGCCGCCGCGGAAAGCCTCGGCGGTCGCCTGCGGATTCTTCAGGTAGCCCTTCATGGTGATGTTGCCGCGGAACATGATCTCGCCCATGGTCTCGCCGTCCCAGGGCACCGGCAGCAAGGTCTCGGCATCCATGACCGTGACGCCTTCCTGCGCGTGGTAGCGCACGCCCTGGCGGCCGTTGAGGCGCACCTGCTCGTCGAGCGGCAGTTCCAGCCATTCCGGATGCTTGGCGCAGACCGCCGCCGGACCGTAGGTTTCGGTCAGACCATAGACGTGGGTGATGTCGAAGCCGATGCGGTTCATGCCCTCGATCACCGCCGCCGGCGGCGGCGCCGCCGCCACCAGCGCCGAGACCTTGTGGTTGATGCCCTCGCGCCACGCCGCCGGGGCGCTGACCAGCATCGAATGCACGATGGGCGCGCCGCAGTAGTGGCTTACCTTGTGCTCGCGGATGGCGTCGAGGATCAGCTTCGGATCGACGCGACGCAGGCAGACGTTGGTGCCGGAATTGGCCGCCACCGTCCACGGAAAGCACCAGCCGTTGCAGTGGAACATCGGCAGGGTCCACAGGTAGGTGGCCTGCGGCGGCATGCCCCAGGAGACGATGTTGGACAGCGCGTTGAGATAGGCGCCGCGGTGATGGTAGACCACGCCCTTCGGGTTGCCGGTGGTGCCCGAGGTGTAGTTGAGCGAAATCGCATCCCACTCGTCGGCGGGCGTCTTCCACGCATATTCCGGATTGCCGCTGGCGATGAAGGCCTCGTACTCGACAGTGCCCAGCCGCTCGCCGGGACCGGTGAATTCGGGATCATCGACATCGACGACGAGTATCTTGCGCCCGAGTTCGGCCAGGGCCTTGCCAACGATGCCCGAATATTCTCGATCGGTGATCAGCACCTTGGACTCGCCGTGGTTGAGCATGAAGGCCAGGGACTCCGCATCGAGGCGGGTGTTCAGCGTATTGAGCACGGCGCCGCACATCGGGACGCCGAAATGGCACTCGAACATCTCCGGTGTGTTATTGAGCATGGCGGCCACCGTGTCGCCAGCGCCGACTCCCTGCGCGGCCAGCGCCGAGGCCAGGCGCCGGGCCCGTTCGTACTCCTGGCGCCATGTGTAGCGCCGCGCGCCGTGGATGGTGGCCACGTGATCCGGGTAGATGTAGGCCGAGCGCTCGATGAACGAGAGAGGCGTCAGCGGCACATAGTTCGCCGGGTTCTTGTCCAGTCCGGAAGCGTAGGGATTGCTCATGGATGTCGTCCTGTTCGGGTTGGTCAGGTCCGGCAGCGTTCCAGGATGCCGGGATTTTCACGCGCAAGATCAGCCAGCCAGCGGCCCAGATCGTCACCCAGGGCCTGTACCGCATCACGTGCCGCGACAGCGCCGCCACGCGCATCGGCGGTCGTCGCCGGCTTTGCGACGCGGAAGCCGCGACGCACCAAGGCATCGCCGCCGCGCGCAGGAACCAGTTGGGCGCGCACTTCGATCACGGCCTGGCTGTTCTTTACGTCGTCGAAGCGCTGCTCGAACTCGTCGAGCACCAGTTGCATCCGGCACCCTGCCCCGCGCGGACTAGGTTCCACCGCCGCCAGCCGACGCCTCAGCGCGCTTTCGAGCAATTCGGCAGGAGCGGCCACCCAGCGGCTGGCGGCATAGCTCTGGCGACGCAGCGGCTCTGCGTAGGCGAGCCGGTAATGCATGGCCGGGCCGGCGAGCCAGGACGCTGCCTGGACTTCCACCGCGCCCGGCGACACGGGCCAAACCGTGCCGCCCGCGCCGGAGCTGCCAAAATCATAATGGACCGCGTCCCCGGTCGGCGGATTCACGCCACATGCCGCAAGAAACACCCCTGCGCACAGCGCAAGCAGCCACGTTTTCATCGGTTCTCCCTGATTCACTGGTTGATTCGCCTCATTCGGCCGGGGCCGCGCATTTCAGCCGCCACCGGCGCCACGCGTCGCGGGCGCCGCAAAACCCGGCTCGCCGGGCCCGGGAGGTGCCGAATCACGCCCGAACAGAAGCATTTGCGGGTTACTCTCGAGACTGTCGAGCACGCGGTTCAACTGCCGCGAACTGGTAGCAAGTTCATCCATCAACGCATTCGCACGCGGCAGGGTGCTGGTCGCAAGCTGGTCGCCCGTGCTCCCTGCCAATTGGTCGACACGCCGCGCCAGCCCACCCATGGTCTTCACCAGTTCGCGCATCTCGGTTGCGAGCGGCGCGGTTTCGCCGGCGGTCTTCTCGACATGGGCGAGCACCTGCCGCAGGCTGCGCAGGTTCGACGCCGACAGGGCTTCACGCATCGATGCCAGGATCGCCGGCATTTCGCGCAGTCCGTCGGACGCGTTGGCGAGGTTGTCCAGCGTGCGCGAAAGGTTGCGCAGGTTCTTCTCGTCGAGCAACTGGGCCAGGCGCAGCGCCACCGTATCGATCTGGCCCACGATATCGCCGGCCTTGTCCCCCAGCGTTTCGAACAGGGTTGCCTTGAGCGCCAGTCGCGGCATGACGCCATCCTTGGCGACCAGCGGCTCGAGCGAGGAGCCGTCGTCCTCGATCTGCACGTAGGCGAGGCCGGTGACGCCCTGATAGCCCAGCGTCGCGGTACTGGCGCGGGTCAGCCTGAAGCGGTTGTCGACACTGATGGTGACCAGGATCAGGCGCGGGTCGGCCTCATCCGGCTCGATGGACGCCACCTTGCCGGCGCGGATGCCGCGATAGCGAACCTGCGCCTGGACATTGAGCCCCGTCACATTGCGTCGCGTTTCGAGGACGTAGGTCGTAGTCGAGGCATCGCTCTGGCCCAGCCACCAGATGGCGATCGCGGCGGCGATGCCGAACAGCAGCGTGAATATTCCGGCGGCAAGCGCGTGGGATCTGTTTTCCATGGTCTCAGTTTGGCACAGCCGGCAGCCCGGAGTTCTGGAGGGCGCGCACGCTGCGCTCGGAAAGGAAAAAATTGCGGATGAAAGGATGGTCGATGTGCATGATTTCGTCGATGCTGCCGTAGGCGAGGATACGCTGCTCGGCCAGCACGGCGACCTTCGTCGAAAGCGCAGCGAGGGTATCCAGGTCGTGGGTGACGAGCATGACGGTAAGGCCAAGTTCCTCGCCCAGCATGCGGATCAGGCGCACGAAGCTGTCGGATCGGTCGGGGTCCAGTCCGGCGGTCGGCTCGTCGAGCAGCAGCAGTTCCGGCTCGAGTGCCAGCGCCCGCGCCAGAGCCACGCGCTTGACCATGCCGCCGGAAAGCTCGGCGGGCATCAGGCGGCCATGGCGCGGCAGCAGTTCCACCATCGACAGCTTGAGCATCACCAGGTCATGGATGGCATCTTCGTCGTAACGCTTCAGCTCCCGCAGCGGAAACGCGATGTTGTCGAACACGTTGAAGGCGGAGAACAGCGCGCCATGCTGGAACAGGACGCCGAAACGGCGACGCAGTTCGCGCTCGCGGGCGATGCCGCCGCCAAACAGCGGTTCGCCGAAGAGCTCGATGTCGCCCCGGTCGGGCAGCAGCAGGCCGACCACCATGCGCAGCAGGGTGGTCTTGCCGCTGCCCGAGCCACCGACGAGGGAAACCATTTCACCGCGCTCGACGGCAAGGTCGAGTCCCTTGTGGATCCACACCTCGCCGAAGCGGGTGGAGAGGTCTCGAATGCGGATCACGGGCTCTGTCATGGCATATCTTTAACGTGACGAGCGACTGGTGATAGCCAAGCGTAGCGAGCCGATCAATAGCCTCCCCGCGAGGGGAGGATGGGAGGGGCGGGCCTTCAATTCGCTTTTAGTTACGGCCGCTGCGCTTAACGCCGATGATGCCGGCGTTAGCCTCCACTGAAACTTCGTTTTCGCGTGTTTCATAACGAGCGGGGGACTCTTGCGGCCATGAGCGTTACATCGGCAGGCCGATGCCGCGCGTGGCGATGGCAAAGAAGGCGTCGAGGATGATGACCACGGTGATCGCGGAAACCACCGAGGCCGTCGTGTTGGAGGAAAGGCTCTCGGTATTGGGCCGCACCCGCAGCCCGAAGTGGCAGGCCACCAGCGCGATGAACATGCCGAACACCGCCCCCTTGGCCAGTCCGATCCAGAGGTTGGCGGCCGGCACGACGCGCGGCAGGGTCTGGAAGAAGAATCCGTAGGAGATGTCCAGCTGGACCTGGGCCGAGACCATGCCGCCGATCAGCGCGATCGCCGTGCTCCAGAGCACCAACAGCGGCAGGGCGACGATCAGCGCCACCACCTTGGGAAACACCAGCCGCAAACCGCGCTGCACGCCCATGGTCGCCAGCGCGTCGATCTCTTCGGTGACGCGCATCACGCCCAGTTGCGCCGTCATCGCAGAACCGGAGCGTCCGGCGACGAGGATCGCCACCAGCACCGGACCAAGTTCGCGCACGATGCCAAGGCCGATGATATTCACGATGAAGATGTCGGCGCCGAACTGCTTGAGCTGCAGCGCCGAAAGGTAGGACAGCACCACACCGATGAGGAATCCGACGAGGGCCGTGACCGGCATTGCGCGCACCCCGCTCTTGTACAGGTTGGCCGAGATTTCGCGGCGCGGCAGGTCGGCCGGGAAACGCACTACATGCACCAGGTTCAGCCCGAACTGGCCGATCAGCGCCAGGAAGTCCGCCACATGACGTCCTATGCCGATGGTTGCCGAACCGATCACGATAACGCCATGCAGGGGCGAGATCGGTGCCGAAACAGGGCGCGGCTCGTGGTCGGCCGCTTCGATGCGTTCGAAAACTCGCCGATGCTCCGGACGGATCAGCAGCAACTCGGGGAGTCTCCGGCCCCACGCGCGCCAGAGCAGCATGGCGCCCGCGCTGTCGATCGCTTCAAGGCCCAGGCAATCCCATCCGGCGTCGGGTTGCGCGGCGTCCTTCAGCTCCGCGGCCAGGCCGGTCGCACCATGAGACGTTGTCGCCAGCGTCCACAGCCCGGTGAGCCTGACCACGCGTTCGTCATCGCGAACGACCAATTCAATGCGCGCGATGGACATCGTGGGGGTGCCTGCGTATGCGATAGGAAACGGGATCGATTATAGCCACGCGCAATGCCCGCCGCAGTCAGGTGCTGCGGTGGATCCGCAGTTCGCCGCCGATCCCGCTCCATTGCTGCGCCTCGTCCTCCAGCGCCGCCGCGGTGAGCGGCAAATCGTCGAGGCCGCCGGCACCAAGGGTCAGCTGGAATCCGTTGCGGGTAAAACTCGCGGCCAGCGGCGGCAAGGGCTGGTCGTCACGTGACCTGTGCAGCAACACGGCCGCGCGCAGGCAGAAGATCAGCGTCCATTCCGGCGCCTCTCCGCGCAGCGGCTGGGCGCGCTCCAGCTTGCCGCGGTGCGCCAGGACCAGCCGCGACAGGCGGGCCTGGTCGCGCCTGGAAAATCCCGGCATGTCGGCATTGCCCAGGATGTAGGCACTGTGCTTGTGATAGCTGGAATGCGCCACCGAAATCCCGACCTCATGCAGCCGCGCGGCCCATACCAGGAACTGCGCATCGGCATGCCCGGCATCCCGGCTCGCGGGAACCAGCTGGCCAAGCAAGGCGATCGCGGTATGCGCAACGCGTGCCGCCTGGCGCCGATCCACGTCGTAGCGCTGCATGAAACGATTTACGGTCGCCTCGCGAAGGTCGTCGTGATGGAAGCGGCCCAACTGGTCGTAAAGCACGCCGAGGCGCAGCGCCCCCTCGGAGAACGCCATCCGTTCCAGCCCGAATTCCTTGAAGATCGCCGACATGATGGCCAACCCGCCCGGCAACACCGGAATGCGATCCGGACGCAAGCCCTGCAACTTCAGGCGCGACGCATTTCCCGCACGCAGCAACTCGCCGCGCAGCTTTTCCAGTCCGTCGCGGGTCAGCCCATGATCCGACCAGCCGTTCAACTCGAGCAAATCGACAATCGCCTTGGCGGTGCCGGACGACCCGATCGCCTCATCCCAGCCAGACTCGCGAAACTGATGGACAATGGTTTGCAGTTCCCGGCGCGCCGCCAGTTCGGCCTCCCGGAACGAGTGCTTGTCCACTCGACCCTCGGGAAAGAAACGCATGCTGAAGCTGACGCAGCCCATGTAAAGCGATTCCAGGCGTATCGGGTCGAGGTTTTGGCCGATGATGAATTCGGTAGAACCGCCGCCGATGTCCACCACCATCTGCCGGGTTTCGGGTCGCGCCAGGGTGTGGGCCACGCCAAGATAGATCAGTCGCGCCTCCTCCCGCCCGGCGATCACCTCGATCGGGAAACCCAACGCGGCCTCGGCCTTCTCCAAAAACTGTTCGGCATTCTTCGCCACGCGCAGGGTATTGGTGGCCACCGCGCGCACTGCGCCGGCATCGAAATCACGCAGGCGTTCCGCGAAGCGCGCCAGGGCATCCAGACCGCGCTTCTGCGCCGCTGCGTCCAGGCGCTTGTCCGCGGTGAGGCCGGCCGCCAGCCGCACTGATTCCTTGAGTCCGTCGAGGGGATAAATCTGGTTGGCGACGATCCGCCCCACCTGCAGGCGAAAGCTGTTGGAGCCGAGGTCGACTGCGGCGATCAGTTCGTAGGCCATGGGGCAATTCTACCGATTCGGGGACTCCGCTCCGTCGCTACATGACTGTAATATTTGCGGCCCCATGCACCGGTAGAATTCCCCTACCCCATCAGACGACAACACCCACAGCCGATGTCGACCACGCACCGTTTTGCCAACGAGCATTTCCTGAATCGCGAACTGTCGCTGCTTGCGTTCAATCGACGCGTGCTGGCCCAGGCCGCCGACGATCGCGTGCCCCTGTTGGAGCGCCTGCGCTTCCTCTGTATTGTTTCCTCCAATCTCGATGAATTCTTCGAGATCCGCGTTGCCGGCCTCAAGGAACAGATCAAGCTGGCAAGTCACACTGCAAGTGCGGACGGCCTGCCGCCACAGGACGTGTTCCGGCGGGTCACGGAACAGGCGCACGAGCTGATCGCGGAGCAATATTCCCTGCTGAACGACACAATCCTGCCGGCTCTGGCTACCGAGGGCATCGCATTTGTCCGTCGCAGCCTGTGGAACGATGACCAGCGCGCCTGGATACGCGATTATTTCCGCAGGGAAGTCATGCCGGTGTTAACGCCGATCGGCCTGGATCCGTCGCATCCGTTTCCACGGGTCCTCAACAAGAGCCTCAACTTCGCAGTCGAACTGGAAGGCACCGATGCCTTCGGCCGCAACTCCGGCGCCGCGATCGTCCAGGCGCCTCGCGCGCTGCCACGAGTCATCCAGTTGCCGAAGGAACTTTGCGGCTTCGATTTCGGCTTCGTCTTCCTTTCGTCCGTGATGCACGAATACGTCGACGAGCTATTTACCGGGATGAACGTCCTCGGCTGCTACCAGTTTCGCGTCACGCGCAACTCCGACCTGTTCGTCGACGACGAGGAGGTCAAGAACCTGCGCATCGCGCTCCAGGGCGAGCTGCCCCAGCGCCATTTCGGCGACGCCGTGCGCCTTGAAGTTGCCGACAACTGCTCCGAGGTCATGACGGAATTCCTCCTGCAGCAGTTCGACCTCGAACGGCGCGACCTCTATCGCGTGCCGGGCATCGTCAACCTGGTGCGCCTGATGTCGGTTCCCGACCAGGTGGATCGTCCCGACCTAATGTACCCCCCGTTCCAGCCCGGCCTGCCCAAGGTACTGGCCAAGCGCTACGACATCTTCGCCAGCATCCGCAAGCATGACATCCTGATCCACCATCCGTTCCAGTCCTTCAGCCCCGTGATCCAACTGCTGCAGCAGGCGTCCGAAGACCCGCAGGTAGTCGCGATCAAGATGACGGTGTATCGCACCGGTACCGATTCGGTATTGATGGAACATCTGCTGCGCGCCGCGGAAAAGGGCAAGGAAGTCACCGTGGTGGTGGAGCTCATGGCACGCTTCGACGAAGAAGCCAACCTCTCGATCGCGGCCCGCCTCGAACAGGTCGGCGCCCACGTTGTATATGGGGTAGTCGGTTACAAGACCCATGCCAAGATGCTGATGGTGCTGCGCCGCGAGGATCACGGCTATCGCCGCTACATCCACGTCGGCACAGGCAACTACCATCCACGCACCACGCGCTTTTACACCGACTTCGGCTTGCTGACGGCCAATGCGGAAATCGGCGATGACGTGAACGAGGTATTCAAGCAGCTTACCGGGCTCGGCAAGGCCGGTGCGCTGAAGCACCTCTGGCAGGCGCCGTTTTCATTGCACCCGAAAGTGCTCGGCGCGATCCGCGGCGAAATCGACGCCGCCCGCGCCGGGCAGCCTGCTCGCATCATCGCCAAGATGAATTCCCTGCTCGAACCGGAAATCATCGACGCGCTCTACGAGGCCAGTGCCGCAGGCGTTTCCATCGACCTCATCGTGCGCGGCGTCTGTTCGCTACGTCCGGGCGTCAAGGGACTGTCGGAAAACATCCGGGTGCGCTCCGTGATCGGACGCTTCCTCGAACATCACCGCATTTTCTATTTCCATGGCGGCGGCCGGCAGGATATCTACCTTTCCAGCGCGGACTGGATGGAACGCAATTTCTTCCGCCGCATAGAAATCAGCTTTCCTGTCCTGGACCCGAAGCTCAAGCGCCGCGTGCTGAAGGAAGGCCTCAAGTCCTACCTGGCAGACAATTGCCAGGCTTGGGAAATGAGCGGCACGGGCGAGTACCGGATCAAGCCGGCGCGACGCAAGCGCATCAGCGCGCAAGAGATGCTGCTGGCCGACATGGGCGTCGGCGTCGTCAGCGCAACGTAATCCGCGTCAGCACGTTGGCCATGCCTTCGGCCATGTCGGCGCCGATCTGCTTGGCGAAGCGCTCGGCAAAGTTCTGCTTCACGCTGAAATCGCGCACATCGGTGGCCTTGAATACGTCGCGTGCCACGCTGTCGACCGTGCCATAGCCATCGGCCAGCCCAAGTTCGATGCTCTTTGCGCCACTCCACATCAGGCCGGAAAACATGTCGGGAGTTTCCTTGAGGCGCTTGCCACGCCCCTTCCTGACCACGTCGATGAACTGCTGGTGAATTTCGCCCAGCATTTGCTTGGCATGGTCCTTGTGGTTTTCGTTCTGCGGCGAAAACGGGTCGAGAAAGCCCTTGCTCTCGCCCGCGGTCAGCAGGCGCCGCTCGACGCCGAGCTTCTCCATCGTGCCGGTGAATCCAAAACCGTCCATCAGGACGCCGATCGAGCCGACGATGCTGGCCTTGTCCACGAATATCTTGTCAGCGGCCGCGGCAACGTAATAGCCGCCGGAAGCGCAGACGTCCTCGACCACGGCATGCAGCGGAATTTCCGGATACTTGGCGCGCAGGCGCCGCATTTCGTCGTTGATGATGCCCGACTGAACCGGGCTGCCGCCCGGGCTGTTGATGCGCAGGATCACGCCGGCCGTGTGCTTGTCTTCGAACGCCGCCTGCAGCGCGCTGATCACATGCTCGGCATTGGCATCGCCCTTGGCCTTGATGACCCCGTCGAGGCTGACCAGCGCGGTGAACTTCGCACCTTCCGCGACCTTGTCGCCCTGCCCCCAGTCCAGCGCCACACCGAGCACCACGACCAGATAGGTAAACCCGAGCAGCTTGAAGAAGATGCCCCAGCGACGCCCGCGCCGCTGTTCGGCCAACGCCTCCATGGCAAGCTTTTCCAACACCTTGCGCTCCCACTGCTGTTCATTGCTGTCCGACACGTTCCCCGCCTTCCTCGATCAAGTAGATTTGCCCGCCGTCTTCGACCGCCCTCAGGGCGACCAGGCCTTTTCCATTGCAGCGCCCCCCCAGGCAACGGCCTGATTCCGGGGCATAGAGCGCGCCATGCGTGGCGCAAATCAAGTATAGGCCCGAATGATCGAAGAACTCGCCCTGCTGCCAGTCGAGTTCGACCGGAACGTGGCCGCAGCGATTCAGGTAGGCCCGCACTTCACCGCGAAAACGAACCACGAATGCCGGTTCGCTGCGGCCAAGGCGGTCCACGGAAAATCGCAGGCCTCGGCCGCCTTCGACCAGCTCGCCGCTGGCACAAAGCAGGCGCCGCGACGGATTCAAGCCTGTTGCCGCAACCAACCCGCCAGTTCGGCGACGTCGGCCGCGCAAAACAGCGGTGCTTGCGCCTCCAGGCTTTCACGCGGATGTGCGCCGTAGGCGACACCGAGCGCGGCAACCCCGGCGTTCTTCGCCATCAACAGGTCATGCGTGGTGTCGCCGATCATCAGCGTGGCCTCCGGCCCTACGCCGAACTCTTCCATCAATTGTTCGAGCATCTGCGGATGCGGCTTGGAATGGCATTCGTCGGCACAGCGCGAGCCATGGAAGCGCGACCCCAGCCCGCTGACCTCGAAGGCGCGATCCAGTCCCTTGCGCGTTTTCCCGGTGGCCACGGCAAGCATGTACCCGGCGTCAGCCAGTTCCTCGATCAGGGCCTCGGCACCATCGAACAACAGGAGTTCATGGTCGCGCGCCATGTAGTGCTCTCGGTAGCGCAGCGCCACGTCCTGGTAGCGCTCGCTCGGCAGGTCCGGCAAGGCATGGCGCAGTGCGTCGATCAGGCCAAGCCCGATGATGTGGTTGGCGCGCTCGTCGGAGGGCGGCTTGATGCCCAGATCCCGTGCTGCCGCCTTGATGCTGGCGACGATGGCACCGGTGGAATCCATCAGAGTGCCATCCCAGTCGAAGACTATCAGTTCAAAGCGTTTGGCCATGCGTTCTAGTTTCATTCCTGTCCAGTTTTTCGACAAACCCGCGCAGATCATCCGGCAGCGGCGACTCCAGTTCCAGCGGCGCGTTGGTCAAGGGATGCGGCATGGCCAGCTTCGCCGCGTGAAGGAACATGCGGCCCAAGCCGGTCTTCTGCAAGGCCTTGTTGAGGGGAAAATCGCCGTATTTGTCGTCGCCGGCGATCGGAAAGCCCAGATGCGCAAGGTGCACCCGGATCTGGTGGGTGCGGCCGGTCTTCAGTTCAACCTCGACCAGGCTGAAATTCTCCCAGCGCGCCACCAGGCGCACGATGGAATGCGCCGCTTTGCCTTCGGCATTGACACTCACCCGACGCTCGCCTTCAGCCGTCAGATACTTGTGCAGGGGCAGGCGCACATGCTGCAGTTCGTTGCGCCAACAACCCTTTACCAGGGCGTAATAGCGCTTGCTGATGCCACCGTCGCGAAACATGTCGTGCAGTTTGGTCAAGGCCACCCTCTTCTTGGCCACTACCAGCAGGCCCGAGGTTTCGCGGTCCAGACGGTGCGCCAGTTCAAGGAACTTCGCCAGCGGCCGCGCCCGGCGCAGTTGCTCGATGACGCCAAAAGACACTCCGCTACCGCCGTGCACTGCAACTCCGGACGGCTTGTCAATCACGATGAGTGCCTCGTCCTCAAAGGCAATGTCGAAATTCCTTGCAGGAACAGCGGCCTGGGCAGGGCGCTCGGCGGTACGGATGGGCGGCACCCGCAGGCGGTCGCCGAGTTGCAGGCGGTATTCGGCGGGAACGCGCCCCTTGTTGACCCGAACCTCGCCGCTGCGCAGGACGCGATAGATGTGGCTCTTCGGCACGCCTTTGGCGATGCGCAACAGGAAGTTGTCGATGCGTTGCCCTTCGGCATCCTCGCCAACCTCAAGCCATGTAACCGAATCTTTGCTTAAGTCCTTCATTTCCAATATACTGGCCGCTTGGTTAGCCGTCCCGTGACGGTGTGCCCGGCGGCCCGAAGAGGCGTCGGTGGCACGGTTTCCGGGATGTTGTTGCCACCTTTGCTTTCGCTGTTCAGCGACCTTATGCAAAGAGGCGACAAGCTTACGAAAGCACCATCAAGACAGCCGCCGGAATCACAAACCGACCGGCACGTAAGCCGCGAACCGCAGGGTATTTCGCTCGCCCGAAAGAGCGATACTACTTGATTGCGCGCTATACACGCACAAAGTTGGGCACAGTTTGCCGGACGCTGATCATGAGTCAGCGACCGCTTTACCGAAGACAAGTCGACAACCCCGTTTGCCACGCTACAACAAAGGCACCATGAAACTGCCAAACCAAACGCAAACCCGAGACACACTGCCCGCGTCCTGACGCCCGCCGTGTGTGACTTGTCGTGCCCTCCTGCTTGAATGCGCGCGGGAGCACACATGAAACGCATGCTTTTCAATGCGACGCAGGCCGAGGAACTCCGCGTTGCGATCGTCGATGGTCAGAAACTGATTGACCTCGACATCGAATCGGCCAACAAGGAACAGCGCAAGAGCAACATCTACAAGGCGGTCATCACCCGCATCGAGCCCAGCCTCGAGGCGGCCTTCGTGGATTACGGCGCCGAGCGCCACGGCTTCCTGCCGTTCAAGGAAATTTCCCGCAACTACTTCAAGCCGGGCGTCGACCCGGCCAAGGCGCGCATCCAGGACGCCCTGAGCAACGGCCAGGAACTGATCGTCCAGGTCGAAAAGGACGAACGCGGCAACAAGGGTGCGGCACTCACCACCTACGTTTCGTTGGCCGGCCGCTACCTGGTGCTGATGCCCAACAATCCGCGCGGCGGCGGAGTCTCGCGCCGCGTCGAGGGCGAGGATCGCCAGGAGCTGCGCGAAGTCATGGATCAGT
>JACRIY010000126.1 GCA_016235805.1 Rhodocyclales bacterium | reverse complement strand
GATCTCGACGAACGAGCCGTAGTCGGTCAGGTTGGTGACCTTGCCGAACAAACGCGTGCCCTGCGGATAACGGCGGGCGATTCCCACCCACGGATCTTCGCCCAACTGCTTCATGCCGAGGCTGACGCGGTTCTTTTCCTGGTCGAACTTGAGCACCTTGGCGGTGACTTCGTCGCCGACATTGAGCACTTCGCTTGGGTGACGCACGCGACGCCAGGCCAGGTCGGTGATGTGCAGCAGGCCATCGATGCCGCCGAGGTCGACGAATGCGCCGTAATCGGTGATGTTCTTGACGATGCCCTTGATGACGGTGCCTTCCTGCAGGTTCTCCAGCAGCTTCTGGCGCTCTTCGCCCATGCTGGCCTCGAGCACGGCACGACGGGACACGACCACGTTGTTGCGCTTGCGGTCGAGCTTGATGACCTTGAATTCGTATTCCTTGCCTTCGAAGGGCGTCGTGTCCTTGACCGGACGCGTATCGACCAGCGAACCCGGCAGGAAGGCGCGAATGCCATTGACCATGACGGTCAGGCCGCCCTTGACCTTGCCGGTGACCAGTCCCTTTATCAGGGCGCCGTCGGTCATGGCCTTGTCGAGATCGTTCCAGGCGGCGATGCGCTTGGCCTTCTCGCGGCTCAAGCGCGTCGCGCCGTAGCCGTCTTCGAGCATCTCGATCGCGACCAGGACGAAATCGCCCGGCTTGGCTTCGAGTTCGCCGCGTTCATTGTGGAATTCCTCGACGGGAATCATCGATTCGGACTTGAGTCCGGCGTTCACGACCACGAAGTTCTGGTCGATGCGAACGATTTCGGCCGTGATGACTTCACCGGCACGCATTTCCTGGCGCTGGAGGCTTTCCTCGAACAGTGCGGCAAAACTCTCCATGGGCGAAGCTTCGGCAATAGCTGCAGTAGACATTGAGTGGGGGACCTTACTGGATGTTTGTCACCGGGGTGACGGGTTGGTTGATGTCTGCCGCAACGACCGGGCGGCCGCCGCGACACCTTTGCTACTTTACTCGTACAGCATGAACCTGGTGCCGGATCACAATCCCTGGCGCCTGACCACGGTCATGACGGCAGCAACTGCAGCTTCGATGTCCATTGCGGTGGTATCTACCCGATCGGCATCGACGCATTGCTGGAGCGGGGCCACGCTGCGCTGGGCGTCGCGTGCATCCCTTTCCCGCAAATCCTGCAAAAGGGCGTGCATGTTAGCAGGCATCCCCTTTGCGATCAACTGTTTATATCGCCTTTCCGCACGAATTTCGGCCGATGCGGTGAGAAAGGTCTTGGCGACGGCGTCCGGGAAGACCACCGAGCCCATGTCGCGGCCATCGGCGACCAGTCCGGGGAAGCGCCGGTAGGCCCGTTGGCGGGCCAGCAACGCGCTGCGCACGGCCGGCAGGGCGGCGACTTTCGAGGCGCCGACCGAGATTTCCTCGGACCGGATGGCGTCGGTCACGTCGTCGCCGGCGAGCAGGATGCGGCCACCTTCGAAGGTAGCCGGAAGGCCGGCCGCAAGCGCCGCCACTCCGGCTTCGTCGCCCAGCGCGACACCGGCGCGCAGTGCCGCCAGAGCCGTCAACCGGTACAGTGAACCGCTGTCAAGGTAGTGGTATCCCAGTGCCGCGGCAACGCGCTCGGCCACGGTGCCCTTGCCGGATGCGGACGGCCCGTCAATGGCGATCACCGGCGCCGTAATTTCGGCGAAGGCTTCAAAATAGCCGGGAAAGGTCTTGTTAACACACTGGGGATCGTTGATGGTGACCGCCACGCCACCCAGCGCCGCCAGCGAAAAACACATCGCCATGCGGTGGTCGTCGTAGGTGTCGATGGCGGCGCCCGCTACAAAAGTCGGCGCTGGCGACACGGCGATGAAATCAGCCCCCTCTTCCACCGTCGCCCCCAGCTTCCTCAACTCGGTCGCCATCGCCGCGATGCGATCGGTTTCCTTGACTCGCCACGAGGCGATGTTGCGCAGGCGGCAGGAACCATCGGCGAACAGTGCGGCGACGGCCAGCGTCATCGCTGCGTCTGGAATGTGATTGAGGTCGAGGTCGAAGGCCTTGAGTTTGCCGCGAGGCGCCGCCGCTTCGATCCAGGTGTCGCCCCAGGTGATCGTGGCGCCGAGTTTCTCCAGTTCGTCGGCGAAGCGGATGTCGCCCTGTATCGAGTCCCTGCCTATGCCTTCGACGCGAACCGGACCACCACCGATGGCGCCCGCCGCGAGGAAATACGATGCCGAAGACGCGTCGCCTTCCACATGCAGGATGCCAGGGCTGCAATAGCTTTGCCCTGCCGCGATCGTAAAACGCTGCCAGCCCTCGCGCTCGACCTTGACGCCGAACCGCGCCATGAGGTTCAGCGTGATCTCGATGTAAGGCTTGGAGATCAGTTCGGTCGTCATCTCGATCACGGCTCGCTGCCCCGTCAAGGGCAGGGCCATCAACAGCGCGGTCAGGAACTGCGAGGAAACGTCGCCGCGCAGGCGGATCGGCGCGCTCAGATTTACCGTCGCGGGATGGATGCTCAGCGGCGGAAAGCCGGTGTTGCCGGCATAGCGCAGGTCGGCGCCGATCTGCCGAAGTCCGTCGACCAGGTCGCCGATCGGCCGCTCGTGCATGCGCGGCACCCCGGACAAACGATAACTGCCGCCCGACAGCGCCAGCGCGGCCGTCAGCGGCCGGATCGCGGTGCCGGCATTGCCCATGAAGAGGTCGGCATCCTTGACCGGAAACACGCCGCCGCTGCCTTCCACGCGCCAGGCGTTGCCGCCCAGCGCCGTGATGCCAACGCCGACTCTTCGCAGCGCTTCCAGCATTACCTGCGTGTCATCGGAAGCCAGCAGGTCGCGAATTTCGGTCGTGCCCTGCGCCAGCGCCGCGAGCAGCAGCATCCGGTTGGAAATGCTCTTCGAGCCGGGCAGACGCACGGTGCCGGCGGCCCCGCGCAACGGGGGAAGTGTCAGGGCTTCCATCATTCGCCAGGCGGCAACAGGGAGTCCAGCCAGGCGTCGCGCCGCTCGCGGGCGGTGCTGAACATTGCTTCGAGGCCTAGCGCGTCGGCTCCGGCGAGCATCACTCGGGTGCGCATCAGTTCGATCATGTAGGCGTCGAGTTCGGCCAGCAGCGCATGGCGGTTGGCGACGCAGATGTCGCGCCACATTTCCGGGTGGCTGCTGGCGATGCGCGTGAAATCGCGAAAGCCGCCGGCGGCGAAACCGAACAGCTGGTCCGAGTTGGGACGTTGCGCGAAATCATGTACCAGGGCATAGGCCAGCAGATGCGGCAAATGACTGACTGCGGCAAAGACACGGTCGTGCTCGTCGGCGGCGAGTTGCGACACTTTTGCACCGCAAAGCTCCCACACCGCGCGCACGGCCTGCACGCCTGCGCCCGAGTTCTCGGGCAGCGGCGTCAGCACCACGCGCTTGCCAACATAGAGATCGGACTGGGCCGCCGCGACGCCGCTTTTTTCCGCACCGGCGATTGGATGACCGGGAATGAATTGCCTGATCCGGTCACCGAATGCTGCACGAGCCGCGGCAACCACGTCGGACTTGGTGCTGCCGCCGTCGGTGACGATGGTGTGGGCTTGCAGGTGCGGCGCCAGGGCGCTCATCACCGCCGGCATCTGCCCCACCGGCATGCCGAGCAGAACCAGGTCGGCACCATCCAGGGCGGACGTCCAGTCGGTCGCAATGGTATCGATCACGCCCAGCCGCAGCGCCTGCTCCAGCGGCGCGCGCGTGCGTCCCATGCCGACGACCTGCAGGTCTCGCCGTAGCGCCAGCGCCGACTTTTTGAGGGCGAGCGCGAACGAACCGCCGATCAGCCCGACTCCGCAGATGACTACCCTGCTTTGCGCCATTCAGCCCCCCCCGAAAACGCCGCCATGCGGCGTTCTCCCCCCAGGGGGCGATGAAAAGCTTGGGACGGCCCAGCGCGTTTCATCAGAGCGATTTTTCCAATGCGTCGAGGAAGCGCGCGTTCTCGGCTTCGAGGCCGATGGTTACCCGCAGGTGGTTCGGCATTCCGTAACCGCCGATCGGGCGCACGATGACGCCCTGTTTGAGGAGCTTGCCATTCACGGTTGCGGTATCAGCCACTTCGAAGGTGACGAAGTTGCCGTGCGACGGAATGTGGGCCAGTCCGAGCCGCTTGAGTCCGGCGAGGATCTGTTCCATGCCGTTGCGGTTCGATTCATAGCTGCGGGCGAGGAACTCGTGGTCGTCGAGCGCGGCTATGGCGCCGGCCAGGGCCAGGTTATTCACGTTGAAGGGTTGCCGCACCCGATTCAGCAGGTCGATCATCTCCGGGCGGCCTATGCCGTAGCCGACGCGTAGCCCGGCCAGGCCGTAGATCTTGGAGAAAGTGCGCACCACCAGCAGGTTGGGGAAATCCCGGATCCAGGCCACGGTGTCGGCACGGTCGGCGGGAGCGAGGTACTCGGTATAGGCCTCGTCTAGCACCACGCAGATGTGCGGCGGAATCTTCTCGATGAAGGCGCGCACCTCGGCCTGCGGCAGGAAGTTGCCGGTGGGATTGTTCGGATTGGCGATCCAGACCACATGGGTGTCGGGACGAATCGCGGCGAGCATGGCGGCCGGATCGTGACCGTAGTTCTTCGCCGCAGCGGCGATGCATTCGGCGCCGGCCGACATCGAGGCCAGCGGATAGACGGCGAAGGCATGTTTCGAGAATACGGCAGAACGACCCGGCGCGAGGAAGACGCGGGCCGCCAGGTCGAGCACATCGTTGGAGCCATTGCCCAGCACCACCTGCTCCTGCGCGACGCCGTGGCGATCGGCAATCGCCGCGATCAGGTCGAACTGGTCGGGATAGCGTTCGATGCCGGCAAGCGCCGCCTCGACCGCCGCGCGCGCCTTCGGGCTCATGCCGAGCGGATTTTCGTTGGAGGCCAGCTTGACGATCTTTTCGACCGGAATGCCCATCTGGCGGGCCAGTTCGGTGATCGGCTTGCCGGGAATGTAGGGTGAAATGGCGCGAACGTAGGACGGTGCCTGCTCAACAATGCTCATGCGTGTGCCTTTCAGTAGACCGCCTTGGGATAGGAGCCCAGCAACTTGACGAAGCCGGCACGCCCGCGCAGTTCTTCGAGGGCGCGGGCGACGGTGGGCTCGCTGCGATGACCTTCGATGTCGATGTAGAACACGTATTCCCAGCGGCTGCCGCCGAAGCCGCGCGCCGGGCGCGACTCGAGGCGGCTCATGGAGACGCCGTTGTCGGCGAACGGCGCCAGAAGCTGATAGACCGCGCCCGGCCGATTCTGTGCGGAGCACACCAGCGAGGTGCGGTCCGCGCCGGAAACGCCAGCGTCATGGTCGGCGATGATCACGAAACGCGTGGTGTTGTTCGGATCGTCCTCGATGCTGGCCGCGAGGATGTTCAGGGCATACAACTCGGCGGCGGCATCGCCGGCGATGGCCGCCGCGCCGGCTTCCGCCGCGGCCAGGCGGGCGGCCTCGGCATTGCTCGCCACCGGCACGCGCGGCACCTGCGGCAGGTTGCGGTTGAGCCATTCGTGACACTGGGCCAGCGACTGGGCGTGCGAATAGACACGTGTCACCTCCCCCAGCCCGGCGCCCTGCCCGAGCAGGTTGTGGTGTATCGGCAGGTTGATCTCGCCACATATCTGCAACGGCGAGGACAGCAGCAGGTCCAGCGAACGCCCGATCGCGCCTTCGGTCGAGTTCTCGATCGGCACCACGCCGTAATGCGCGTTGGACGACTCGATGGCGCGAAACACGTCGTCGATGCCCGGACAGGGCTGCAGCGTCGGCGCCGCGCCGAAATGCTTGCGCGCGGCGGATTCGGAATAGGTTCCGGCGGGCCCGAGGTAGGCGATGGTGAGCGGCTGTTCCAGGGCCAGGCAGGCCGACATGACTTCGCGCACGATGCGCTGCGCCGCTATGGCAGGCAGCGGCCCGGGGTTGCGCTCGGCGACCCGGCGCAGCACCTGCGCCTCGCGTTCCGGCCGGTAGATGTTGCCCTGCTTGATTTCGCCGATGCGATGGGCCAGCTTGGCGCGCTCGTTGATCAGGCGCAGCAGTTCGCCATCGATCGCATCGATGCCGTCGCGCAGGCTTGCCAGCTCTTGCGAATCATCCGCCACCCTCAACTCTCCAGGGGCAGATACCGAACCGCGAGCACGCCTTCGATGCCGGCGATGGCATCAATCGCCGCCTGCTTGACCTGGCTATCGACGTCGAGCAGCGTGTAGGCCATCTCGCCGCGCGACTTGTTCACCATGTTGTGGATGTTCAGTCCGGCATTGGCCATGGCGGTGGAAATCTGGCCTAGCATGTTGGGCACGTTGGAATTGGCGACGGCGAGCCGGAAATTCGATTCTCGTGGCATCGACACATTGGGGAAATTCACCGCGTTCTGGATGTTGCCGTGCTCCATGAACTCTCGCAACTGGTCCGCGACCATGATCGCGCAGTTCTCTTCCGCCTCGCGGGTCGAGGCGCCGAGATGCGGCAGCGCAATGACCTTTGGATGATTGTTGACATGGGCGCTGGGAAAATCGCAGACGTAGCAGCCGAGCTTCTTTGCCTCGAGCGCCGCGAGCACCGCCGCCTCGTCGACCACGCCTTCGCGCGAGAAATTCAGCAACACCGCGTCATGCTTCGTATGCGCCAGCATTTCGGCACCGATCATCTTGCGCGTGGCATCGACCAGCGGCACGTGCATGGAAATGAAGTTGGCGTTCTTCAGCACTTCGGCCACGCTGTTCGCCTTCTTCACCTGTGACGGCAGGCTCCAGGCCGCGTCGACGGTAATTTCCGGATCGTAGCCAAGCACGTTCATGCCCAGCTTGATCGCCACATCAGCCACCAGGCAGCCAATCTTGCCCAGGCCGATGACGCCGAGGGTGTGCCCGGCAAGTTCGTAGCCGGCGAAATTCTTCTTGCCGTCCTCGACCTTCTTCTCCATATCGGGATCTTTCGGCTCCAGCGCCGAAACGAAGGTCATGGCGCCGCCAATGTTGCGCGCCGCCAGCAGCATGCCGGCTACCACCAGTTCCTTGACCGCATTGGCGTTCGCGCCGGGCGCGTTGAACACCGGCACGCCGCGCGCCGACATGGCCTTGACGGGACTGTTGTTGGTACCCGCGCCGGCACGGCCGATGGCCCGCACGGACGCGGGGATGTCCATCTTGTGCATGTCGGCCGAACGCACCATGATCGCGTCCGGACTGGCAATGTCCTTGCCGACCTGATAACGCTCCGCCGGCAGGCGCTTGAGCCCGTTCTGCGAAATCTGGTTGAGGATCAGGACGCTGATCGGCTTGGCCATGCTCATTTGGCAAACCTCGCCTCGAACTCCTTCATGTACTCGACCAGCGCGGCGACACCGGCAACCGGCATGGCGTTGTAGATGGAAGCACGCATGCCGCCCACGGAGCGATGACCCTTGAGCTGCACCATGCCCTTGGCCTTGGCGCCCTTGAGGAATTCTTCGTCGAGCGCGGCATCCTTGAGGGTGAAGGGTACGTTCATGCGCGAACGGTCTTCCTTGCGCACCGGATTGTTGTAGAAGCTCGACGCGTCGATGCAGTCGTAGAGCATCTTCGCCTTGGCGATGTTCTGCTTTTCGATCGCCGCCAGGCCGCCCTGCTGCTTGAGCCACTGGAACACCAGGCCGGCGATGTAAATGCCGTAGGTCGGCGGCGTGTTGTACATCGAGTCGTTCTCGGCGTGCGTCTTGTAATCCATCATGGTCTGCGGCGCCGGTACGCCCTTGCCGATCAGGTCATCGCGGATGATGACGATGGTCAGGCCGGCCGGGCCGATGTTCTTCTGTGCGCCGGCGTAAATCAAACCGTACTTGCTGACGTCGATCGGTTTGGACAGGATGTTGGACGACATGTCGCAGACCAGCGGCACGTTGCCGGTTTCGGGCGTCCAGTGGAACTCGACGCCGCCGATGGTCTCGTTGCCCGTGTAGTGCAGGTAGGCGGCATCCTTGTCCAGCTTCCAGTCCTTCTGTGCCGGTGCGTAGGTGAAGCTGCCATCCTCGCTGCTGGCGACGATATTCACCTTGCCGAATGCCTTGGCGGCCTTGATGGCCTTCTTGGCCCACTCGCCGGTATGGACGAAGTCCGCGCTGGCCTTGCCGGCGAACAGGTTCATCGGAATCATTTCGAACTGCAGCGTGGCGCCGCCTTGCAGGAACAGCACCTTGTAATTGGCGGGGACGCCAAGCAAGTCGCGCAGGTCGGCTTCCGCCTGGGCATGGATGGCCATGTATTCCTTGCCGCGATGGCTCATTTCCATCACGGACTGGCCGCTGCTGTGCCAGTCGAGCAACTCGTCGGCTGCCTGCTTGAGTACGGACTCGGGCAATGCGGCGGGACCTGCGCTGAAATTGAAAATGCGTGCCATGGTTTTTTTACTCCTCGGTATCGGATTCTTCGGATTCGTCTGCTTCGTCGGTTTCAATGACTTTTTCGACGCCGGCCAGGAAGGTGCCGTCGTCGAGGTTGATCAGCGTCACGCCCTGGGTCGAACGACTCATGACGCGGATGTCGGTCACGCGGGTGCGGATCAGCACGCCGCCAGTCGAAATGAGCATGATCTCCTCGCGCGTCTCGCCCAGGCCGGCGAGCACCGCGGCCACGACCTTGCCGTTGCGCTCCGAGGTCTGAATCGCGATCATGCCCTTAGTGCCGCGGCCGTGGCGGGTGTATTCGGCGATCGGCGTGCGTTTGCCGAAGCCGTTTTCGGTGGCGGTCAGCACGGAATAGTCCTCGCTGTCGGCCACCAGCATGGATATCACCTGCTGGTCGTCCTCGAGCATCATGCCGCGCACGCCGCGCGCTTCGCGCCCCATCGGCCGCACGTCGTCCTCGGCAAAGCGTACGGCCTTTCCAGCGTCCGAGAACAGCATCACGTCGCACTGTCCGTTGGTGATCGCGACGCCGATCAGGTGATCGCCGTCGTCGAGTCCGACCGCGATGATGCCCGCCTTGCGCGGATTGGCGAAACTGGTCAGCGGCGTCTTCTTCACGGTGCCCATGGCAGTCGCCATGAAAATGAAATGCTCCTCGTCGAATTCCTTGACCGGGAGGATCGCGGTAATCTTCTCGCGCTCCTCCAGCGGGAACAGATTGACGATGGGCTTGCCGCGCGAAGTACGCGTGCCTTCCGGCGTTTCATAAACCTTGAGCCAATAAACCCGGCCGCGGTTCGAAAAGCACAGGATGTAGTCGTGAGTGTTGGCGATGAACAGCCGATCGACGAAGTCGTCGTCCTTGATCGCCGCCGCCTGCTTGCCGCGACCGCCGCGCTTCTGCGAGCGGTAGTCGGCGAGCGGCTGGCGCTTGATGTAGCCGGTGTGCGACAGCGTGACCACCATGTCCTCGCGGACGATCAGGTCTTCGAGGTTGATGTCGGCGGTGCTGAGGACGATTTCCGAGCGGCGCGCATCGCCGAACTGCGCCTTCACGGCAGCCAGTTCCTCGCCAATGATCGTCGTGATGCGCTCGGGGCGGGCCAGGATGTCGAGCAGGTCGGCTATCTGGTCCATCACCTCCTTGTACTCGTCCACGATCTTGTCCTGCTCCAACCCGGTAAGGCGCTGCAGGCGCAGTTCGAGGATGGCTTGGGCCTGCGCGTCGGACAGCAGGTATCCCTGCGCCGACAGCCCGAACTCCGCGCCCAGGCCATCCGGACGCGAGGACTCGGCCGATGCGCGGGCCAGCATGCCTTCCACCAGCGCCGAGCGCCAGGAACGCGCCATCAGGCCGCGCTTGGCTTCCGCCGGGGTTTGCGCCGCCTTGATCAGGGCGATTATTTCATCGACATTGGAAAGCGCAACCGCCAGGCCTTCGAGGATGTGTCCGCGTTCGCGCGCCTTGCGCAGTTCGAACACCGTGCGCCGCGTGATGACCTCGCGCCTGTGGGCGAGGAAGCACTGCAGCATTTCCTTGAGGTTGAGCAGGCGCGGGCGACCATCGACCAGCGCCACCATGTTCATGCCGAAGGTGTCCTGCAGCTGCGTCTGCTTGTAGAGGTGGTTGAGCACCACCTCGGGCACTTCGCCCTTCTTCAACTCGATCACCAGGCGCATGCCCGACTTGTCGGATTCGTCCTGGATGTGGGCAATGCCCTCGATCTTCTTCTCGTGCACCAGTTCGGCGATCTTTTCCTGCAGGGTCTTCTTGTTGACCTGATACGGCAATTCGTCGACCACGATGGCCTGGCGGCCATTGCGCGGCAGGTCCTCGATGTGGGTGCGGGCGCGCATCACCACGCGACCGCGACCCGTGAGGTAACCGTCGCGCACGCCCGAAACGCCGTAGATCAGTCCTGCCGTGGGGAAATCGGGGGCGGGGATGATGGCAATCAGTTCGTCGATCGTGGTGTCGGGGTTGCCGAGCAGCACCTGGCAGGCATCGACCACCTCGTTGAGGTTGTGCGGCGGAATGTTGGTCGCCATGCCGACCGCGATGCCGGACGATCCGTTGATCAGCAGGTTCGGAATGCGCGCCGGGAGGATCAGCGGTTCCTGCTCCGAACCGTCGTAGTTCGGGCCGAAATCGACGGTTTCCTTGTCGATATCGACCAGGAGTTCGTGGCCGATGCGCGCCATGCGAACTTCCGTGTAGCGCATGGCGGCCGCGTTGTCGCCATCGACCGAGCCGAAGTTGCCCTGGCCGTCGACCAACATGTAGCGCAGCGAAAAGTCCTGCGCCATGCGCACGATGGTGTCGTAAACCGCGGTATCGCCGTGCGGGTGGTATTTACCGATGACGTCGCCGACGATGCGCGCGGACTTCTTGTAGGCCCGGTTCCAGTCGTTGTTCAGTTCGTGCATCGCAAACAGCACCCGGCGATGCACGGGTTTCAGTCCATCCCGAACGTCCGGCAGGGCCCGGCCAACGATCACGCTCATGGCGTAATCGAGATAGGAGTGGCGCATCTCCTCTTCGAGGCTTATCGGCAGGGTTTCTTTGGCGAACGATGTCATTTAGGCTGGTCGCAACCGACATGCGGCAGGCGATGGCATAAAAGAATGAGATTTTAGCATGCGCATACAGCCTGACAGGTTGTTCCAAACCCTCAAATCTGGTTGAATCGGCAGATGAATTCCCCTTCCGAGCTGCAAGACCTGCCCCAGGATGTCGATCTCCTGATTCGTCCAGCCTGGATCATTCCCATCGAACCGGCCGGCATTACCCTTGCGGGCCATTCGCTGGCGGTCAAGGACGGCTCAATCGTCGCCCTGCTGCCCGATGCCGATGCCCGGCAGCGCTTTCGGCCGCGCCAGGTGATCGACCTGCCAGGTCAGGTGCTCTTGCCCGGCTTGATCAATTTGCACACCCACGCGGCGATGAACCTCATGCGCGGCTTCGCCGACGACCTGCCATTGATGCGCTGGCTGTCAGAGCGGATCTGGCCGACCGAGTCACGCCACGCCGACGCGGAATTCGTGCGCGCGGGCACGCTGTTGGCCTGTGCCGAGATGCTGCGAGGCGGCATCACCACCTTCAACGACATGTATTTCTTTCCCGAAGCCGCGGCGGCGGCGGCGGAGCGCATCGGAATACGTGCCGTTCTGGGCATGATCGCGATCGAGTTCCCCACCCGGTACGCCGCGGATGCCGACGACTACCTCTCGAAGGGGTTGTCCGTGCGCGATCGGTACAGTACGTCGCCGCTGCTGAATTTCAGCCTTGCGCCGCACGCCCCCTACACGGTGGCAGACAAGACCTTCGAAAAGATCGCAACCCTTGCCGCGCAGCTGGAAATCCCCATCCATCTCCATGTCCATGAAACCCGCCACGAGATCGACGAAAGCATTCGCCTCCACGGAGCAAGGCCGATCGAACGCCTGCGTCGCCTGGGCATCCTCGGGCCGCAGCTGATCGCGGTGCACGCCGTGCACCTCGATCCCGGGGAAATCGAACTGCTGGCGCATGAGGGCTGCCATATTGCCCATTGCCCGACCTCGAACATGAAGCTCGGCAGCGGGATCCCGCCGATGGCGGCAGTGCAGGCGCGCGGACTGAATTTCGGCCTCGGCACAGACGGTGCGGCATCCAACAACCGCCTCGACCTGTTCCAGGAAATGAGGCACGCCGCCCTGCTGGCCAAGGGTACCAGCCAGGATGCCGAAGCGCTCAGTGCCCACGCCGTACTATTCGCCGCAACGCTGGGCGGTGCCCGCGCGTTGGGCATGGACGCCACCATCGGGTCGCTGTTGCCGGGCAAGGCTGCGGATTTGTGCGCAGTTCGTCTCGACGAGTGGCTGTTGCAACCCTGCTTCGATCCCGCATCGCATCTGGTATATGTAGCCGGACGTGAGCAGGTCACTCATACTTGGGTCGCCGGTACGTTGGCAATGCACAACGCCGTTGTGTCCGCAATCGACACATCGGAATTGCTTGACCTCGCAGGTTTGTGGCATACTCGCCTGACGTCCTGACGCCGTGTCGCGTTCAGGTAAGAAGAATTGAAGCTCTGAATTCCGTCAATAAAACTGCACCCGTCACCATCAGCCCAACAAGGGGGAACAATGATCACTAGCGCCAAACATTCTCTGCTGCTCGCCACTCTGCTCGGACTTTCCGCTGCCGCCCTGGCCCAAACACCCGGAATCGACATGACCGGCACCGTCGGTTATGTCATCGACCAACGCGGCTACGTAGCGAAGAGCGGCACCGGCCTGTGCTGGCGCACCGGTTACTGGACGCCCGCTATGGCCATCGAGGAATGCGATCCGGATCTGGTGAAGAAGGCCGCTCCCGCCGCTGCTCCCGCCGCCGCCGCTCCTGCTGCTGCCGCTCCTGCCGCCGCACCGAAGCCGGCCGCGCAAAAAGTGACCCTGGCTGCCGATGCACTGTTCGATTTCAACAAGGCTGACCTGCGCTCCGAAGGCAAGGCCAAGCTGGACAAGCTCGCCGGCGACATCAAGGGAATCAAGCTCGAAGTCATCATCGCCGTCGGCCACGCCGATCGATTTGGCACCGATGCCTACAACCAGAAGCTGTCCGAGAAGCGTGCCGAAGCCGTCAAAGCCTATCTGGTAAGCAAGGGCGTCGAACCGAACCGCGTCTACACCGAAGGCAAGGGCGAGAAGCAGCCGGTCACCAAGGCCGATCAGTGCAAGGGCCCGAAGAGCAAGAAGGTCATCGACTGCCTGCAGCCTGATCGTCGCGTAGAGATCGAAGTCATCGGCACCAAGCAGTAATACCGAACGACTCCGGAAAAAGCCCTGCCCTGCAGGGCTTTTTTATGTCCGCCCGGAGGGGCGAACGTTAGCCAGAGGGATTTTGCCCCTGCCATCCGAACATCGCATATCCGGTAATGAATTCAACCACCAACGCCGACCAGCACGAAATCGACAAATTCAGTGAAACCGCCCATCGCTGGTGGGATCCGAATTCGGAGTTCCGTCCCCTGCATGACATCAACCCGGCCCGCGTTGCATGGATCGACGGCCACGCCGAGATCAAGGGCAAGCGCGTGATCGATGTGGGGTGCGGTGGCGGACTGCTCAGCGAAGGCATGGCGGCACTGGGGGCACAGGTAACCGGGATCGACCTCTCCGAAAAGGCGCTCGGAATCGCCCGCCTGCACCTCTACGAAAGCGGGCACGCGATCGACTATCGGCTGATCGCCGCGGAAACCATGGCCGACGAAAACCCGGCCGGCTTCGATGTCGTCACCTGCCTTGAAATGCTGGAGCACGTACCGGATCCGGCCAGCACCGTCAAGGCCTGCGCCCGCCTGGTGAAGCCCGGTGGGCAGGTATTCCTGTCCACTCTCAACCGCAATGCCAAGGCCTACCTGCTCGCGGTGGTCGGTGCCGAGTATGTGTTCAATCTGATTCCGCGCGGCACCCACGATTACACGCGATTCCTCAAGCCTGGCGAACTGGCCCGCCTGTGTCGGGCTGCCGGTCTCGAAGTGCTGGATATCACCGGCCTGCGCTACAACCCATTCACTCGCCAGGGCGTGATTGGTGGCGATACCGACGTCAATTACCTGATCCGGGCCAGACTCGGTGCTTGAAGCCGTACTGTTCGATCTCGACGGTACCCTGGCCGATACCGCGCCCGACCTCGGCGGGGCGCTCAACCAACTGCTGCACGAGCAGGGACACCCGCCACTGCCGATGGAAATGCTGCGGCCACACGTGTCTTCCGGCGCGCGCGGGATGATCGGCGCCGGCTTGGGTATAGCCCCGGCCGACTCGCGATATCCGGACCTGCAGCAGCGCTTCCTGGCGATCTACCAGGATGCTCTCTGTGTCGGCACCCGCCTGTTCGACGGCATGGCGGAGCATCTCGACGAACTCGACAGCCGTGCGATTCCCTGGGGAATCGTGACCAACAAGTCGCAGCGCTTCGCCATCCCGTTGGTCGAAGGCCTGGGCTTGCGCCAGCGCTGCATTTGCGTCGTCTGTGGCGACAGCGCCAGACGCGCAAAGCCGAACGCCGACCCGATGCATCTGGCCAGCGCCTTGATGGGAGTTTCAGCGTCCAGGTGCATCTACGTCGGTGACGACGAGCGCGACGTCACCTCCGGACGCGCGGTAGGCATGACGACCGTGGTTGCCGCCTGGGGTTATCTTGGAGATGGCAAGCCGCCGGCCAGCTGGGGAGCCGATGCGATTGCGGAGGCGCCTCGCGAAATACTCGGCCTTGCCACGCGAAAGCGCTAGAATCCGGCTTGCAAAGCGCGTATCAGGCTCCATCTGATAGGCGACATCCAGGGGGCGACATGGCTTCGACATGGGTGACAAAGCATGCAGGGCATACCGAGGATCCGGGTACCTCGTAAATCCATCTGGAAAGCACTAACTGCCAACGACGAGCGTTTCGCTCTAGCCGCTTAATTGCGGCTGGCTCCTGAACTGGTTTGCATCTGGGCCAGGCAACGCAAGTTGCATCGGGATCATTAACAGATGCTAAGGCTGTGCAGAGTCGCGATGCACGGTTCGAAAATCCAGCGAATCGCCTGCATCCAGCCTGTCCGTCGGCGGGCTGCGGGTTAAATCAAATGACGCGGCTAAGTATGTAGAACTGTATGTGGCGCACTTATGGACGCGGGTTCAATTCCCGCCGCCTCCACCATTTAATCGGGACCGGACACTCTTCCGGTCCCTTTTTTTATGGTGCGTGGAACCGTCGAAGAAAAGCGCCCCCCGTTTTGCGGGAGGCGCTTTCACTGGTGCCGGCAACCGGAATCGAACTGGTGACCTACCGCTTACAAGGCGGTTGCTCTACCATCTGAGCTATGCCGGCTCAGGGCGAATTATAGCGGAGCCATTCCGCATTAAACTCCGCCTCCGCCACATCCGACGCCGCCATGATCGCCACCTCCCCCTCCCGCCAACCGTTGAACCTGCTGGTCATCGCCGCGACCGACGGCAAGGCGGCGCACCTCATGCCCGTCCTGGCGAATGCCGGCAAGACCGGGGAATTCCAGCGGGTCGGGACTGCTGCGGAACTGCTGAATGCACTTAGCGAGCAGCCGTGGGACGCGGCACTCTACCTGCCCGGGCTTTCCGGTTTCACGCTTCAGGCGGCCTTGCGCGAGATCGAATCCAGTGGCGTCGACCTGCCGCTGATCCTGGTCGCCGGTCCTGGTGATGACTGCCCGATGCAGGCCGCGATGAAAGCCGGCGCGCGCGACGTGATCGAGGCGGATCGCTTGGAACGCCTGGTTCCGGCAGTCGAACGCGAGGTGCGCGAAGCGCGCCACCGCGCCGACCATCGGGCGGCACTGGAAATGCTGAATGAAAGCCAGGCACGCTTCGACGCGCTGGCCTCGAACCTGCCCGGCATGTTGTTCCACCTGCGACGCGACGCGGAAGGCGGATATCGATTCCTGTTCGTCAGCGAAGGCTGCCAGAAACTCTTCGGCTTCAAGCAGCAACACCTCCTCGCTTCCGCCGACAAGCTGTTCGACGCCTTCGACGCCGAAAAGCGCAAGAGCCTCGAACAGGCATTGCGCGAGTCGGCCGCGCGGGGCACATTGCTCAACTGGGAGGGCCACACGCGCGGCCGCGCCAGGCAGAAATGGATCAATCTGCGATCCACGCCGCATCGCTTCGATTCGGGAGTGGTCGAGTGGCGCGGAATTGCCAGCAACATCACCGAGAGCAAGGAAAGCGAAGCGGAACTGCGCGGCTCGCGCCAGCAGCTAGCCGAGCTTTCCACCCATCTCGAAGCCGCCAAGGAAGAGGAGCGCGAAAGGATCTCGCGCGACATCCACGACGAACTCGGTTCAATCCTTGTTTTCCTGAAGATCGAGGCGGCCCAGTTGGCAAGCAAGCTGCCCGAAGGCGCCGAGCGCCTGCGGGAAAAGGCCCACTCGATCGAAAACCTGCTCGATCAGGCGATGAGCACCGCCAGCCGGGTCGCCCGCGAATTGCGCCCCGGCATACTGAAGGAATTCGGCCTGCCCGCGGCGATCGAATGCCAGGCGGAGGACTTCACCCAGCGTTTCGCGATTCCCTGTCGCGTGCAATGCGACGAAGACGCGATCGAGCCGGACCCCGACACTTCTTTGGCCCTGTTCCGCATCGCGCAGGAGGCCCTGACCAATATCGCCAAGCATGCCCATGCATCGCTCGTCGTGATGCGTTTGCGGCGCGAACGCGGTAACATCCTGCTTGAGATTCGGGACAACGGACGGGGGATTTCCGAGCAGGACATGCAAAAGCCGAGATCCTTTGGCCTGCGCGGGATTCGGGAGCGGGTACTGAGCCTGGCCGGCGAGTTTTCCATCGGGCCGGCAGAGCATGGCGGCACTCATATCATTCTGCGTGTTCCGGAGCGTCCCGGGGTCGAAACCCCCAGTGAAGAAGACGTGCAACGCAACCTGTTCTAGTCATGGCCTGATGCCCTGACTTCACCGAGAAACCAAGCCTCCCGACCATGGCCGACAAGATTCACGTCCTGATTGCCGATGACCACGCCATCGTGCGACAGGGGCTCAAGCAGATCCTTTCCGACACGGAAGACCTCCTGGTGACGGGCGAGGCCGACGATGGGGCGGAGGCGCTCAGCCTGGCCAGGCAGCAGCCTTGGGACGTGTTCCTGCTCGACGTATCGATGCCGAACCGCAACGGCATTGACACGCTGAAACAACTCAAAAAAGAATTTCCGCGCCTGCCGGTGCTGATACTGAGCATGCATCCGGAGGAGCAATACGCGGTGCGCGCCCTGAAGGCCGGCGCCTCGGGCTACCTGACCAAGCAGAGCGCGCCGGAGCTGCTGGTCACCGCTATCCGACAGGTCGCCGCGGGCAAGAAGTACCTCAGCCCTGCCGTCGCCCAGCAACTGGCCGAAGCGATCTCGGACAATTCGGACCGCTCCCCGCACGAACGCATCACCGACAGGGAATACCAGGTGCTGGTCATGATTGCCGGCGGCAAGACCCTGACCCAGATCGCCGAGGCCCTGAACCTCGGAGTCGCCACCGTCAGCACCTACCGCGCGCGCCTTCTGGAAAAGATGGGGCTCAAGAGCACGGCCGAACTGATCCGCTACGGACTCGAACACGGGCTCGCCGAATAGAGCCGGTCCATCAGCGGATCCATTTTCCGACATCAGGAAACACCAAGCACGCAACTTCCTGCACAATAGCCAAAACGAAATGCGCCAAGCTTGGGCGCCCGCCCCGAACAACAACCGGCCGCACAACGGCCATCCCAAACGAGAGGAGGAGTCACCATGAAAACCCTGAAACAACTGCTCGGCGAAAAGCCGCGTACGCCGCTTTCGGTGGGCCCCGACGATTCGGTATTCACTGCCCTTGAGCTCATGGCCAAACACGATATCGGCGCCCTGCTGGTGATGCGAGACGACAAGCTCGTCGGCATATTCAGCGAGCGCGACTACGCCCGCAAGGTGATCCTGCTCGGCAAATCCTCCAAGGAAATGGCGGTCAAGGAAATCATGACCGAAAAGGTCCTGTATGCCCTGCCGGAGCAAACCGTCGACCAGGCCATGGCACTGATGACCGACAAGCACTTTCGCCACCTGCCCGTACTCGACGCCAGGATGAAAGTGCTTGGCATGGTCTCGATCCGCGACCTGCTCAAGGAAACCATCTCCGAGCAGCAGTTCCTGATCCAGCAACTCGAGCAGTACATCGCCAGCTGAGTCCCGTCGAGTGCCATGGCCGCCAACGACGCGCCCGAAACCCCTGAAGCACTGCGCGCGAGACTTGTCGAGCTGCGCGTCGAGCATCGGGACCTCGACGAGGCTATCGAACGGCTGACCCTGGCACCGCCCGACGACGACCTGATGGTGCGACGCCTGAAGAAGCGCAAGCTGGTGATCAAGGACCGCATCTCCGCGCTGGAGCGCCTGCTGGATCCCGATGAATATGCCTAGGCGAATGGCATGACCTACAATTTTGATACGCTGGCGCTGCACGCGGGGCAGGTGCCAGACGCGACCCATGGCGCGCGCGCGACGCCGATCTACCTGACAACCTCCTTCGTCTTCAAGGATTCCGACCACGCCGCATCGCTGTTCAACATGGAGCGCGGCGGCCATGTGTATTCGCGCATTTCCAATCCGACCAATGCCGTGCTCGAAGAGCGCATTGCCGCGCTCGAAGGCGGCGTCGGCGCGATCGCCGTGGCCTCGGGGCAGGCCGCGCTGCACCTGGCCATCGCCACGCTGATGGGCGCCGGCAGCCACATCGTCGCCAGCCGTTCGCTTTACGGCGGTTCGCACAACCTGCTCGACTACACGCTGCCCCGCTTCGGCATCCAGACCACCTTCGTCGACCCGCGCGACCTCGATGCGTGGCGCGCCGCGATCCGCCCGGAAACACGGTTGCTGTTCGGCGAGACGCTGGGCAACCCCGGCCTCGACGTGCTGGACATCCCTGCCGTGTCGGCGCTGGCCCACGAACACGGCCTGCCGCTGATGGTGGACAGCACGTTCACCACGCCCTGGCTGATGCGCCCCTTCGACCATGGCGCCGACCTCATCTTCCATTCGGCGACCAAGTTCCTCGGCGGCCACGGCGTCGCCATCGGCGGCCTGCTGGTCGATGGCGGTACCTTCGATTGGGACAAGTCGGGCAAGTTTCCGACCCTGACCGAACCCTACGCAGGTTTTCACGGCATGGATTTCAGCGAGGAGTCGACAGTCGCCGCCTTCCTGCTGCGCGCGCGGCGCGAAGGCCTGCGCGATTTCGGCGCCTGCATGAGCCCGATGACGGCCTTCCAGTTGCTGCAGGGCGTCGAAACCCTGCCGCTGCGCATGGAGCGCCACATCGCCAATACCCGCCAGGCCGTCGCCCATCTCGTCAAGAGCGAACTGGTCGCCAGCGTCGGCTATCCCGAGCTTGAAAGCCATCCGGACCACGCATTGGCGCAAAAGCTGCTGCCGCGCGGCGCCGGTTCGGTGTTCAGTTTCAACCTCAAGGCAGGCCGCGCCGCCGGACGCAAGTTCATCGAGGCCCTGCGCGTGTTTTCGCACCTGGCCAACGTCGGCGACGCCAAGTCGCTGGTGATCCATCCGGCATCGACCACGCATTTCCGCATGTCCGACGAGGCCCTCGTCGCCGCCGGCATCCATCCCGGCACCATCCGCCTTTCCATCGGTCTGGAGGATGCCGGCGACCTGATCGAGGACCTGAACCGCGGCCTGGCTGCCGCTGCCAGGGCCTGACATGGAACTCGAGATCAACGGCCAGCCGGCCTACGCCTACACCGGCGGCAAGGCTTTCGATGCCTCGCTGCCGACCGTCGTCTTCATCCACGGCGCGCAGAACGACCACAGCGTCTGGGGGCTGCAAAGCCGCTGGTTCGCCCACCACGGCTTCGGCGTGCTGGCCGTTGACCTGCCTGGCCATGGGCGCAGCGCGGGCAAGCCGCTGCCGTCGATCGAGGACATCGCCGACTGGATCGAGCTGTTGCTGGAGAAAGTCGGCGCTGGTGACACGGCACCGAACGTCTCGCTGGTCGGCCACAGCATGGGCTCATTGGTCGTCCTCGAATGCGCCGCGCGGCACCCGGCGCGTATCGCGCGCATCGCGCTGTTCGGCACCGCGGTACCGATGCCGGTGTCGGATGCCCTGCTCGACGCGGCGAAAAACGACGAGCCGAAGGCGATTTCCATGATCAACACCTGGTCGCATTCACCGCGCGCGGCCATGGGCGGCTACGCCGTGCCGGGAATCTGGCATTTCGGCGCTGCGCGTCGCCTGGCCGAGCGCCAGAAGCCCGGCGTGCTGCACAACGACCTGGCTGCCTGCAATGCCTATGGCCACGGCATGGATGCGGCGGCGGCGGTCGCCTGCCCGGTGCTGATCATCAGCGGCAACCGGGACATGATGACCAATCCGAAGGCCGCGGCCAGGCTTGCCGCCGCGCTGCGCGACGTGCGGACGGTCAGCCTCGAAGGTGCCGGACACGTCATCTCGGAACAGCCCGACGCGATGCTCGACACCCTGCGTTCCTTCATCGCCGCTTGAGCACGCCGCAGCACGCTCCGTTTCCCGTGGTCCGCAGCGGCTTGCCGCTGACCGCACCCATCGAGTGGCTGCGACTCGGCGCGGCCGACCTCCGGGCCTGCGGCATGGCAAGCCTGTTCTACGGCATCTCCTTTGCGCTGGGCGGTGCCGTGCTCTGGCTGGCATTCCGCCATGCCGTGCAACTGGTCACCGCCATCACCACCGGCTTCATGCTGGTCGGCCCCTTCTTCGCCATCGGCCTGTACGAACTCTCTCGCCGGCGCGAGGCAGGCGAAGCGCCCGACCTGCTGCCGACCCTGACCATCTGGCGCAGGAACCTCGCAGGGATGGGCATCTATTCCCTGATCCTGATCGTCATCTATCTGGTCTGGGCGCGCGCCTCGCTGGTGATGTTCGCGCTGTTCTACGAGGGCGGCATGCCGACGCTGGAAAGCTTCATTGCCCAGATATCGAAGTTCGACAACATCGAGTTCCTGCTCGCCTATGTCGCCGTGGGCGGCTTTTTTGCCGGCCTGGTGTTCGCGTTTTCCGTGGTCTCCATCCCGATGATGCTGGACCGCAACCAGGACACGGTCACCGCGATGCTGGGTAGTTTCCTGGCGCTGGTGCGCAATGTCCCCGCGATGCTGGTCTGGGGGGCGCTGATCGTGCTGCTCACCGCAATCGGCATCGCCACGGCGCTGGTCGGCCTTGTGGTCACCATGCCGCTGGTGGGCCACGCCACCTGGCATGCCTACCGGGCGCTGATCGAGCCCGCATGACCGGCGCCTGATGAAAGCGGTCCTGCTGGTCGTCGTCGGCGCGCTGGCGGCATGCATCTACCTGGTCGGCCTGGCGCTCGACATGTTCTGGCTCAAGCTGCTGGCCAAGCCCTGGCCGGTGCTTGCCCTCGGGTTCGCGGTGTGGCAGTCGGGCGATGGTCGCGCCGGACGCCTGATTGCATGGGGCCTGTTCCTTGGCGCGATCGGAGATGTCTGCCTCGCGCTGCCCAACGCCTTCCTGCCCGGCATGATCGCCTTCGCCATTGGACATGGCCTGTACATTGCAGCCTTCCTGCGCTGGAACCGCGAACCGGCACTGCCGCTACTGGCTCCGGTGCTGCTGTTTTGCGCCATCGGACTGGGGCTGATGTTGCCGGGTGCCGGCGCGCTTGCCGTGCCGCTGGCGATCTACGTGGTGGCGATCGGCGCCATGCTCTGGCGCGCCGCCGCCTGCGCGCTTGCGCCGGAAGGTGATTTCCTCGTGCGCTGGGGCGCGCTCGCCGGCGCGCTGCTGTTCGGGCTGTCGGATTTCCTGATCGGCATCCACCGCTTCCACCAACCGCTCCCCGGCGCGGCCTTCGCGATCATCGTCACCTACTGGATGGCGCAGGCGCTGCTGGCCGCCGCGGCAATCCGACGCGATACCGGCACCACCACCAGCTTGCCGTAGCGCCAGCGCCGACTTTTGCCCGGTGCGCGTTCAGGCAGCGCCGGGTTCGGCCACCGGCAGCCGCTCCTGGGGCGAGGCGACATGGACCCGGTTGCGCCCCGCCTCCTTGGCCGCATACAGCGCGGCGTCGGCGCGGGACAGGGTGCGGTCGAGCGTCACGTCGTTTTCCGAAGTCGTCGCGACGCCGATGCTGATCGTGACCGGCACGGGCTGTATCACCTTCTCGGCGACGGCGCGGCGAACCTTTTCCGCGACCAGCAGCGCGCCGTCGGACCCGGTATCCGGCATCAACACCAGGAACTCCTCGCCGCCGTAACGGCCCACGATGTCGGTGGTCCGCACCTGGGTGCGCAATACGCCGGAAACCAGGCGCAGCATGTCGTCGCCGACCTGGTGGCCGAAGCGGTCGTTGATCGACTTGAAGTGGTCGATGTCGATCATCAGCAGGGACAGGCTGCCCGTGTGAGCTTCAGAACGATCCAGGATCGACGCCGTGTTGAGGATGGAGCGCCGATTGCGCAGGCCGGTAAGATCGTCCAGGTTGGCCAGTTCGGATTGCGCGCGACTGAAGCTGTTGGCGCGCCGGGCCAGCCAGACGATCGCCGCAGCAAGCAGCAGCCACAGGCCCGCCAGCATGATCGCGCGCTGCCTCCAGTCGCCAAGAAGGTCGGAGACGACGATCGTGCCCACGGCAACCAGCGGATAATTGTCCAGGTGATGAAAGGACAACAAGCGCTCCGTCTGGTCCAGTTGCGAGGTCGACACGATGGTCGCGACACGGTTGCCACTGGTCAGCGAGGCCAACTCGCGCGGGCGCGAGATTTTCTTCCCGACATACAGCGAATGGTCGGGGTTGCGCGCATACACGGTGCCGTCATCGGCCAGCAGGGCTTGGGAATTGCTCGACAGCTTGAACTGGACACTGAGCCTTTCATGGAACAGGGCGACATCGACGATGGCGACGAGCACGAAGCGCAACTTGCCCTGGTTGTCGCGGATAGCCTCGCTCAAAGCGAAGAACCACTGGTTGGCATGGACCTTGGAAAGCGTCGGTTCGCCGACGTAGAGGCCGCTGCTCGCCCGTTCGCCGTGATAGGTGTAATAGCTGCGGTCGCGAATGTCCGGTACTTGCCCGGTGCCGGTCCAGTGCTGGATCGCGCCTTTATCGTCGATCACGAGCAGGTCCATGACATGCTCGGTCTGCTGCTTGAGCCTGAGTAGGGCACCGCGCACGAGTGCCGGGTTGGCGGATTCCCTGAGGGTGGTCGGCCGCACCAGAAAATCCATCGCGCGCAACAGTTGCCGCGTCGTGTCCAGCGTGCCTTCGGCCACCAGCGAGGTGTGCTCCGCGATCTGGCCGGCGGACTCCCACCCATTGGCGAGGATGGCGCGCCGGTCGAACACGCTGTAGGTGACGAATAGCATGGCCAGCAGCGCGATCGCGAGCGCGGCAACGACATCGAATCGATGCGTCGTCGAGGTGCTGGCGGATTCGAAATGTTCGGCGATCACGGGCGGGGCGGGTTCCGGGAGTGCGAGCGAGTATTCAAGGTCCTCCGGTGAAAGTCAATCCGGAATTCCATGAGATTCAGGCCCAAACACAGCCCGGCAATGGCCCGCAACCCATGCCGTTCAGGTCGTGCACCGACGTCATGGCTAGAATGTCGATTTCGCCGCCTACCGTGGCGACCACGCCATGCGCCTGACCGAACTCAAGCTGCCCCTCGACCACACCGACGCCGACCTGCGCTCGGCCGTGCTTGCACGCCTGGGCATAGCGGCGGACGAGTTGGTCGGCTACTCGATCTTCCGCCGCAGCCACGACGCGCGCAAGCCTTCGGCGATCAGCTTCATCTACACCCTGGATGTCGAGTTGCGCAACGAAAAATCCGTGCTGGCGCGCCTGCGCGGCGACCGTCAGGTCGGACCGACGCCGGACACCGCCTACCGCTTCGTCACCGCGCCACCGGCAACACCGCCGACCCCGCGCCCGGTGGTGATCGGCACCGGGCCCTGTGGCCTGTTCGCCGGCTTGATCCTGGCGCAGATGGGCTTTCGCCCGCTGATCCTGGAGCGCGGCAAGGCGGTGCGCGAGCGCACCCAGGACACCTGGGGGCTGTGGCGCAAGGGACAGCTCAATCCAGAGTCGAACGTCCAGTTCGGCGAGGGCGGCGCCGGCACCTTCTCCGACGGCAAACTCTACAGCCAGATCAAGGATCCGCAGTTTCGCGGCCGCAAGGTGCTCACGGAATTCGTCAAGGCCGGCGCACCGGCGGAAATCCTCTACGTCGCCAAGCCGCACATCGGTACCTTCAAGCTGGTGGGTATGGTCGAGAACATGCGTGCCGAAATCGAGTCGCTGGGCGGCGAAATCCGCTTCGGCAGCCGCGTCGAGGACATCGAGATCGACCATGGCCTGGTGCGCGGGCTGCGCCTGGCCGATGGCGAACTCGTCGCGGCCACCCATGTCGTGCTGGCGGTCGGCCACAGTGCGCGCGATACCTTCGCCATGCTCCATGCGCGCGGCGTGCATGTCGAGGCGAAGCCGTTTTCGATCGGGCTGCGCATCGAGCATCCGCAGTCCCTCATCGACCGCGCCCGCCTTGGCAAGAATGCCGGCAACCCGCTGCTCGGCGCGGCCGACTACAAGCTGGTGCACCACTGCGCCAACGGCCGCTCGGCCTACAGCTTCTGCATGTGCCCCGGCGGCACGGTGGTGGCCGCCACCTCAGAGCCGGGAGGCGTCGTGACCAACGGCATGAGCCAGTACTCGCGCAACGAGCGCAATGCCAATAGCGCCCTGGTGGTAGGCGTCACGCCCGCCGACTTTCCCGGCGATGGCAGCGACCCGCTGGCAGGGATCGCGTTTCAGCGACACTGGGAACGGCTCGCCTTCGAGGCCGGCGGCGGCGACTACAAGGCCCCGGCGCAACGCGTCGGCGACTTCCTCGCCGGCCGGCCGTCGACCACGCTGGGCTCGGTGCTACCCTCCTACACGCCGGGCGTGCAGCCCACCGACCTGGCGCGCTGCCTGCCCGATTACGTGGTCGCCGCGCTGCGCGAGGCGCTGCCGGCCTTCGCTCGTGACATCGCCGGCTTCGCCATGGAAGACGCCCTGCTGACCGGAGTCGAAACCCGCACCTCGTCGCCGATCCGCATCACCCGCGACGAAGGCTTCCAGAGCCTCAACACGCGCGGCCTGTTCCCGGCCGGCGAAGGCGCTGGCTACGCAGGGGGCATCCTTTCGGCGGCGGTCGATGGCATTCGGGTGGCCGAAGCGGTGGCGCTCAGCCTGGCGGCCGACGATGCCCGCCGGGCCTCATAGCCACTCCATTTCCCAGCGCACGCAGGGATCCAGCGCCGCCACTGCGCGCGCCGCAAACCCTGCCAAGGCATCGCGATCGCCTGCGTCGCGCCCGTGCAGCCAACCGGCCAGCGGCCCTTGCGGATGAAAGTTCCATTCGGTCGGCGCGACGATGAAGTAGTCGGCGACGCGCTCGCCATCCAGCACGATTTCATGCATCAGCAGGCCGCGCGCCGTTTCCACCAGCGCGCGCCCGCGCCCGGCCGCCACCGGCACCGCGCTCGCCGTGCCGCCAGCGCCGACTTTTGCGCTGCCGACCGTCCACTCGCGCAGTTCCGCCAGACGTGCCAGCCAGCGTGTGGCCAGCGCGCCCGCGGCCACGCCGTCGCCGCGCCCCCGTCGCGCAAGCGCGCCGGTCTCGGCCGGTTCCCCCTGCCAGTGCGGCAGCCTGCAAAACCCGGCATCGAGGCTGGCAATGTGCGCCAGCGAACTGCCCGCATCGATCACAGGCAGCAGCTGCGATCCTGCGTTCCCGGCATCCTCGATCTCGCGCAGGCGCCAACCCAGTTCCTCAAGCCGCGGCCCGGCGAGGAAGGCCGCCAGCTCGGCCCGATGCCCGCCGGCCAGCCAGCGCACCGCTTCGATGAATTCGGACTTCATCGCCGCTGCGCCCAAGAGCGGCGGCAAATCAAGCAGCCAGCGCCACAGGTGCTCGCGCAATACCTCGTGCTCGATCGCGGCATCGACATGTGCCTGGCATTCGACGCCGCGCGCGGCGGCCAGCGCCAGTTGGGCGGCGCGCCCCTGCGCCTTGCCGCAAAGCGCGAACAGCAGCGGCACCAGCCTTACTGCCTCGTCGCCCGGTCGTCCGCGCAGCGCCTGAGCCACCGCCGGACGCTCGCTGGAAACCTCGACCGCAGCGACGCGGCCGTGCGCGCAGCGGAGCTTCAGTCGCACCCGGCCCGGATCGATGCCGGCGTTCATTCCCGAACCAGTGGCAGGCGCAGCACGAACAGCGCCCCGCCCTTGGGGTGGTTCTCCGCGCCCAGCGTGCCGCCGTGCCGTTCCACGATGCCGTAGCTGATTGCCAGGCCGAGGCCGGTACCGCGCCCGACCGGCTTGGTGGTGAAGAATGGATCGAACAGCTTGTGCAGGTTTTCGGCCGGGATGCCGGGCCCGCTGTCGCGAAACTCGATCACGCCCATGCCGTCCTCGATGCGCCCCGAAATATCCAGCCGCCGCTCGCGGGCGTTTTCGGTAGCGTCGGCCGCGTTCTGCACCAGGTTCATCACCACCTGCTGCAACTGCCCCGGAGAGCCAGTCACCTCGATCGTCAGCGGCAGGTCCAGCTTGACCTCGAACTGGTTCGCCGTGGCCTTGCAGACCCATTGCACGGCGCGCTCGACCACCTCGACCAGGTCGAAGGCACGCCGCTCGTCGCGGTCCGTCGCGGAAAAGCGCTTCAGCGCATCGACGATGTCGCGCGTGCGCTCTGCCCCTTCCACCGTGCCATCGATCAGCGACGGCAGGTCGTCCAGCATGTGGTCGATGCGCAACTCGGCGCGCAGCGCTTCACGCTCATCCAGCGGCATGTCGCCATGCACCGCCGCGAGGTAGCGGGCGAGGCGCACCGCGTATTTCTTCAGCGCCACGGTATTGCCGTAGACGAAGCTGATCGGGTTGTTCAGTTCGTGCGCGACCCCGGCCACCAGGCGTCCCAGGGAAGCCATTTTCTCGGAGTGGATCAGTTGCTGCTGGGTGGTCTTGAGGTCCTCGTGGGCGCGACGCAAGGCCTGGTAGGCGCGCCGCAGTTCTCCCACCGGGCGCCCGGTGATGACCAGTCCCAGCATCTTGCCGACGCCGTTGTAACGCGGCGTGCAGTTGAGCGAGACCGGGATCGCGCTGCCGTTGGCCGCCTTCAGCAACATCTCGCAGTCCTCGACGGCGTGGCCGTCGGGATCGCCGAACAGGCGTCCGGCGCGCTGGCGCGATTCCTCGTCGGCAAACAGGTCGAAGATTGTCCGGCCGTGCAGCGACTCGGCATCGACGCCGAGCAGGGAGGCCAGTGCGGCATTGACACTTTCGATCACGCCGGCCCGGCTGCAGACGATCAGCAGGTCGGACATCGAGGTCAGCACCGAGGAGATGAACTGCTGCGTATCCTCCAGCGTCGCGTTCTTTTCTTCCAGCGCCACCTCGTATTGCAGCAGGTCGTTGTAGACCTCGTCCATCTTGCGGATCACGTCGAGCCAGATGCCGTCCTCCGCCGAGGCGCCGGCGGCGGCGGCGAGCATTTCGACGGTCAGCGCCGAGCGCGGCTCGTCGCCTTGCGTTTCGGACGATGCGTCTGGATTCGTTGGGGGCTTTTCGCTCATGGGCGAAATGTACCTCAGCCCGTGCCCCGGCGTGGGGACGGTCTGCGCCGCGCGCCCCTCAGGGCGGCGCCAGTGGCCGGTAAACCTTGGCGAATCGGGCCTCCTCGACGATCCCGAAATCGCCCGGCGCATACTGCAGCAGCCAGTCCCGCGCCGCGCCATGCAGCAGGTCGCCGCCGGCCGACCGGGCGACCGAAAAGGATGCGCCCATCTGTTTCGCCCGCACCGGAATCGGCTTCGATCGGTAGCAGCCATCCTCGCCCGCAAGCAACGGCGCGACCGGCAGATACCTGGCGTCGAAGCGGGCACGCGAGACGCTCCAGCGGTCGCCGGTGGAACCTGTCACCAGTGCGTCGCCGACGGCATAGCGATTGGGGCCTTCGTGGCTGGCCAGTTCGCCGTCAGCCTGGGCAAAAACCACCGCGACGACCTCGTCCTTGGCGAACCAAGCCGCATCCGGATCACCGGCAAGATCGACATTCTGCAGTTCGCCGGCCATGGCTCGCGCAGCGCGCTACTTCCCTTTGGCCCTGGCCTCGGCCACCGCCTTGGCCAGTTCCTCGCCGCTCTGGTAATGCGGCACCTTCACCACCAGCCGCCAGATGCGCCGGAAAAAGCTGTTGCTGCCGGCGATTTCGTCCTTCCAGTACTTGTCAGCGAGTTCCATGTTGCGCTTCTCGTCGAGTTCGAAAGCATCCTTAGAACCCTGGCCACCGAAGATGTAAAGTTTGCCGCCGATGATCTTCCAGGTGTCGGCATCACCGCCCCAGGGGATGCCATAGGTGATGCCGTTGGCGCAATACCCGCCATATTGCGGCAGATAGCGCTCCGGCTCGCGGTCGAACATGGCCTTGTGCTCGGGGCTGGAAAAGCGGAAGGCGACGTCTTCGTAGGTGCTGGTCAGTTGCGGATTGCCCTGCACGAACTTGCCCTGCTGAAAATAGGCGACAACATCGGCGCCCTTGAGCATGACCCTGTCGTCCTGCCCTTCGGCGACGGCATTGACCGGCCGCAGCTTGCCCGAGGGATTCTGCGCCAGCATGGAACCGCAGCCGGAAAGCGCGAGCGCCAGCAGTAATGCCAGCACCATGCCGCGGAAGCGCAAATTCATCGCGTTCATCACGTTGTCTCCATCGAGAATTGGGGCACAGGCCGCAAGGCTTCCCGCCCGTCGGGCACGGAGCTGTCGCAACCGACATACGGCGCCGGCCAACCCAGCAAGCGGCTCGCTTCCTCGCAGCGTCGCCGCAGGTCGGTTGGATCTCGACCGCCGAGGTGCACGATTCCGTAGCGGTAACTGCCCAGCCATTTGTAATCCCGCGCCATCGAGCCGCGCGGCTTGGGGAAGGTGAACAACAGCGCATCGGGAAAGCGCCAGGCGAATTCCCGCTCCTGTTCGGGCTGCGGCATCGGCGGGCGCAGATTCGGATCGAACAGGCGGTAAACGAAGCTGGATGCAGCGCCTGCCGCCGGCACCGCGCGCGGCAGCAGCGCCGGATCGCGCCCGTGGGCAAGTTCCAGCGCGACGCGGTGCAGGTCGATGCCTTCGACGCGCAGGTAGAGGTCGGAAAACTGGGCCGCCATCCGCGGATTGAACTCGATCACCGTCAGCTTGCCGCTGGCGGGATCGTGGAAGAACTCCATGTTGAACATGCCGTGGCTGTAACCCACGGCAGCCAGGAAGCGTCGCGCCACGTCCAGCGCCTGCCCTCGCGCCAGCGGATCGATCCGGCACGGGTAGTCGAAGCGCATGAAGGACTGCGTTCCTGGATACATCACCGATTCCACGATGCCGAGTTCGCGCAGTTCGCCGCCAAAGACATAGCCATCGAGGTTGTACTGCTGCCCGGCGACGGGCCCTTCGACCAGCATGCGGTGCGCCGTGCCCGCCTGCGGCAGGCGCTTGCGGGCTATGCGCTCGAAAGGTTCGACCAGGTGGCGGATGACCCAGAGTTCGCCGAAGCCGAAACGGGTCAGGGCGTGCAGTTCCGCGCGACTGCCAACCCGCCGCGCCAGCACGGAAAATGCGGCCTTCACCGGCTTGACGAACAGCGGGTAGTCGAGTCCGTCGGGCGCCGGGTCGCCATAGCGCGCGGCCAGCGGCGCGAACGGCGGATTGGCCTCCGGCGCGACCTGCTGCAGGACTTCACGCGCATGCAGCTTGTGCTGGCAGGCGAGTACCGCGTCAACCGGCGTTCCCGGCCATCCCATGCGTTCCGCCAGCAAGGCCGCGGTAAGCGCGCCGAACTGTTCGTGGCTGGAGGTCACCGCCTGCCAGCCGGCGCGGTCGGCCCGCGCGGCGAGCCGTTCCACCATGCGCTCCATGTCGAAGAAAGCCAGAGCGGCGTTGCTCGGAAAGCTGAACAGGTCGAACCCGATCGAATCCTGCGGAAACTCCGCGGCCCAGCGACCGAAGCCGATGCGGTCCCAGTCGTAATTGAACAGGACCAGGTTGCGCGCCGGCCGCGAAACGCTCATCGGCCGCGGCCGCCGGCCAGGGCGAACGCGCCGCGCCGTTCCAGCACTTTCCTGCTCGCCAGCGGCAACACGCCGATGGCGGCGAATGCCAGCAGCAGGCCCGGCGACAACAAGCCCTGCACGGAGCCGACGCGGGCCAGTTCTACCCCGGCATGGACATAGACCAGGGTGCTGGCGAACATGCCGGCGAAACTGACCCAGGCGAAGGTCCACAGGCGCATGCCGGTCAGGCCGGCGGCCAGATTGACGACCACGAACGGAATCATCGGCAGCATGCGCATGCTGAAGAGATAGAAGGCGCCGTCCCGCGCGATGCCGGCATCCAGTTCGCGCAGCCTGTCGCCATGGCGCATCGACACCGCCGTCCGCAAAAAATGGCGCGAGCCGAGCATGGTCAGCACCGCCCCCAGCGTGCACGCCGTCAGGCACAGCAGCGTACCGCCCAGCAGGCCATACGCCGCGCCCGCCGCAAGCAGCAGGAGCGAACTGCCGGGCACGGCAAACGCCGCCATCAGCGCCTGCAGGCAGAAAAGGAGGCAAAACGCTTCGAGCGGATGGGTATGGTGCAGGCGAACGATTTCATCGATGCGCGCAATCGCCTGCCCCAGGTCCGGCAGGCCGCCTCCATGCGCGAACCACGCCACCACGGTCAGCAGAACGCCTGTCGGAATGAGCAAAAATGCGGATCGCACGGGATTCTTGTTCTTTGTTAATGAATTATTGAAGCATAAAGCCCTTCCCGAGTGTACACAATCTGTGCGTTGCCGTCGCCTGCCTGAGCCGATTCGTCATGGACGGAGTGGCGCAGCCCCATTCCAATCGGTTAGGATGGCGCCATGCCTGATTTCAAAGCCTTGATCACCAGCCTGGGTCGTCTGGTGTTGATTTTCTGCATCCTGCAGCAGGCCGGGTTCACTTTCGCCGCAGAGCCCGCAAGGACCCCCTCAACGGCCCCCACAACGACCCCCACAACCGCCGAATCATTGCGCATCGGGGTTCTGGCATTTCGCGGGCCGGAGCGCGCCCGCGCCGAATGGCAGGCCCACGCCGATTTCCTGGAACGCAAGCTGGCGCCGCGCCGCTTCGTCATCGTCCCGCTGACCCTGGACGAATTCGGCCCGGCCATCACCCAGCGCCGGATCGACCTTGCCATCACCAACAGTGGCCACTATGTCGCACTCGAAACCGGCGGCCGCATCTCGCACATCGCGACCATGCGCACCGCCGGGCCGCGCGGACCGGTTGACCGCTTCGGCGGCGTGGCCATCGCCCGCGCCGATCGCAACGACCTGAAGACCTACGGCGACCTACGTGGCAAGAGGGTCGCAGTGCCTGACACCAAGGGGTTCGGCGGCTGGCAGGTGCATCTGCGCGAAGCCCGCAAAGCCGGCATCGAACTGGGGCGTGACCTGGGCGGCGTCATCGAACTGCAGAACCAGGACAAGGTGATCGAGAGCGTCCTCGACGGAACCGCCGACGCCGGGTTCATCCGTTCCGACCTGATCGAAAGCAAGGTCGCGGCAGGCAGCCTCGATGCATCGCGCTTGCAGGTCATCGGCGCGCGCCAGACGGCGAATTTCCCTTACCTGCACAGCACGCAGCTCTATCCACACTGGCCGTTCGCCCGACTGGACCACGTCTCGGAGGAGCTTGCGCGCGACCTGCTGATCGCCCTGCTCGACATGCGTCCCGACCATCCGGCGGCGCGCGCCGCCGGCATCCATGGCTGGACGCTGCCACAGAACTACCAGAGCATCCACGACCTGTTCCTCGAATTCCGCCTCGGACCCTATGCCGACCTGCCGGTCGAACTGTCCGACGTCATCGCGCGCTACGGCAAGCCCTTGTTCCTGGCCTCGGCAACGATCATCGCGCTGCTGCTGGCGGCACTCTGGAGCATCGCACGCAGCAACACCGCCCTGCGGCGCAGCAAGGAACGCCTGCAGCTCGCGGCGGGCGTGTTCGAACATGCCCAGGAAGGCATCCTGATTACCGATCCGAAAGGCGACGTGATCGAAGCCAACGACACCTTCCTCGCACTGACCGGCTACGCCCGCGACGAGGTGCTGGGACGCAATCCGCGCTTCCTCTCGTCGGGCGAGCAGCGCCCCGAGTTCTATAAGGAGATGTGGCAAAGCCTGCTGCAAAGCGGCTTCTGGCGCGGCGAAATGGTCAACCGGCGCAAGGACGGCACGCTCTACGTGCAGCAGACCAGCATCTCGGCGGTTCGCGACCGCCAGGGGCGGATCCTGAACTTCATCGGCCTGTCGAGCGACATCAGCGCCCTGCGCGAATCGCAGAACCGGCTGGAGCAGATGGCCTATTTCGACACGCTGACCGGACTGCCCAACCGCAGGATGCTGTCCGATCGCCTGCACCAGGCGCTGGCGCAGGCGCGACGTTCCGAAAAACTCCTGGCGGTCTGCTACCTCGACCTGGACGAGTTCAAGGCGATCAACGACACTTGGGGCCATGCCGCCGGCGACGCGCTGCTGGTCGAGGCCGCCAGACGCCTGCAGGGCCATGTCCGCGCCGGGGATACCGTAAGCCGGCTGGGCGGCGACGAGTTCGTGCTGCTGCTGGGCTCGCTGACGAGCTTCGAGGAATGCGAGACCGCGCTGGAACGGATACGCAGCGCCATGGTCCGCCCCTTTGTCCTCAAGGAAGGCGATGCGCACGTCTCCTGCAGCATGGGCGTCACGCTCTATCCGATGGACGGCGCCGATCCCGACATGCTCCTGCGCCATGCCGATCAGGCCATGTACCTGGCAAAACAGGGCGGCAAAAATCGCTTCACCCTGTTCGACGCCGAGCACGACCGCATTTCGGAAATGCGGCGTGAATCGCGTCGCGCCGTTCAGGACGCCATCGCCAAAAACCAGTTGGTCCTGCATTTCCAACCCCAGGTCAATATGCGCAGCGGCCAAGTTGTCGGCGCCGAGGCCCTGATCCGCTGGCAGCACCCCGAGCGCGGCCTGCTCGATCCCGGCGACTTCATGCCGATGGTCGACCTGGTCGGCCTGCACGCGCCGCTGGGTGGCTGGGTCCTGGCCAACGCCCTGGCCCAATACGAAACCTGGGCGGCCGGAGACGGCAGCCTGAAGCTCGGCATCAACATCGCCGCCGAGCAACTGCAGGCCGACGGTTTCGTCGAAAACCTGCGCGAGCTGCTGGCCCGGCATCCGGCGATTGCACCGCACAACCTCGAACTGGAGATCCTGGAGACCACGGCGCTCAATGACATCGCCAAGGTGTCACGCGTGATCGAGGATTGCAGCGCGCTGGGGATCAGCTTCGCCATCGACGACTTCGGCACCGGCTATTCGTCGCTCGCCTATCTCAAGCAACTGCGCGCCGAAACGCTGAAGATTGACCAGTCATTCATCCGCGACATGCTGGAAGACCCGGACGACCTGTCCATCGTGGACAGCATCGTCGGCCTGGCGGCCGCCTTCCGGCGCAAGGTCATCGCAGAAGGCGTCGAGTCGATCCGCCACGGCCGCATGCTGCTGCAACTGGGATGCGACCTGGCCCAGGGCTACGCCATCGCCCGTCCGATGCCGGCGGAAGAACTACCGGCCTGGATCGCCGCCTGGCGGCAGCCGCCCGAATGGCGCAACGTAACGATCTGGCCGCGCGAGGACCTGCCCCTGTTGACGGTCGAAATCGACCATTTGCGCTGGATATCGCAACTGGAAACCGCGATCAAGTCGCCGCCGGGCCTTACCGACCCGCCGCCGCCGCTGGATCCGCACGCCTGCCGCTTCGGGCACTGGCTGGACGTCTCAGGCCGCGAGCGCTACGGCGACTATTCCAGCTTCAAGCACGTGGAGCAAGCGCACGCAAAGGTGCATACCCTGGGCCGCGACATCGACCAACTCGCGCGCGAGGACCGGAATGCGGCACGCGGGCAACTGGCGACCCTGCACGGCCCGCGCGACGAACTTCTGCAGGCGCTGGCCTGCTTGCGCGAGGAAGTCCAGTCCGGCCGCGTTTAGCGGCTCAATGCACCGTACAGACCATGCAAGGATCGAAGCTGCGCACCACGTGCTGGATGACCGCCGGCAGCGGCGCGGTGGCATCGGCCGGCAGGCCGGCCAGCGCCTGCTCGAGCGCGCCGGGCTGGCCGGCCGCATCGCGCGGCGAGAAGTTCCAGGTGGTCGGCGCGATGATCTGGTAGTTGTGGATGCGGCCGCGGCGCACGGTGAGCCAGTGGCCCAGCGAGCCGCGCGCGGCTTCGATGAGGCCGACTCCCGAGGTTTCGTCGGCCGGCTGCGCCGTAATGCACCAGGGCTCGCCGGGCGCCATCTCAGTGAGCCAGCGCTCCATGGCCGGCAGTACCAGCGCGAGTTCCAATAGCCGTGCGACGACGCGGGCGGCGACGCTGCCGCCGTCGCGAGCGACCATGTCACGCGCCAGCGGATGTCCCGCCACCACCTGCCGCGCCAGCGCGCCGGTTTCGACCACCTGGCCGTCGAGGCGCGGCGCCTTGCACCACGAATAGGCGCCCTCCTTGTCGGCCACCGGCAGCGTGCTGCCCTCTGCCGGCGGCTGGGCCTGCCCGGTGGCGGCATACCAGGCGTGGCTGGTGTCTTCGTCGATCAGGGCGGCATCCAGCGCTTGCGGACCGCCGTGCCACACCCCGGCTGGAAACAGGCGCTGGCCGCCTTCGTCGTAGCAGCCATAGCTCATGAAGCGGTCGGTGCCGCGCCCGAGTCGCCAGAGGTCGAGGTCGGCGGCGATCGCGAGAAAGCTGCGCAGGTCGCCACCCTGCCCTGACGCGGCCCAGGATTCGAGTTCATCGCGACTCGCAATCGCCGCGACTTCCTCCAGCCGGGCGCCGAAGGTGACGCCTTCGAGGAAGGCACGGAACTCGCGGACGATGCGGTGCAGGCGGAAGATCTCCGAGCTTTGCAGCGGCCGCGTCGAGCCGCCGGGCTGCACCGCCAGCGTGTGCGGCCATTTGCCGGCGAGCAGTCCCATTGTTTGCATGAAACGCGCGCGCGCCGGCAACACTTCGTTCGCCGCAGTGCCGGTCGTGGCGCGAAAACGCGCCGCCGCGCCGTGGTGCCAGCGCCGACTTTCATACTCGGCGCGGGCGAAGTCGGGCATGAAGAACAGGTAGAAGTGCGTGAAGTGGTCGGCCAGGTTTTCCGCCGCCAGCGTCAGGTTGGCCGCCAGGCGGCCGTTGGCCGGCGGCGCGATGCCGGCCGCATCGGCCAGCGCCAGCGCGGCGGCGGCCGATTGCGCCACCGAGCAGATGCCGCAGATGCGCGGCACCAGCACCAGCGCATCGGCCGGCAGCTTGCCCTGCAGGATCTGCTCGAAGCCGCGATACAGCGGCGAGTTGACATAGGCCGCGACAACCTGTCCGGCATCGATGTCGAGCGTAACCTCGAGGTCGCCCTCGACGCGATTGAAGGGGCCGACGATGCGGCGCGTCATTTCTTGTTCCGCTTGACCGACGGCGCGCGCAGCTGGTGGTCGGCCGTCGCGTTCTCGCGTACGCGAGCCGGAGTGGCGGACTTGGACAAGGCCGCCAGCGCGATGAACCAGGCCTTGGGCATGTCGGCCGGCAGGCCGATCGGGATGCCGGCGACCTTGGGCGTAGATTCGAAGGCGTGGCCGGGTTCCTCGAAACCCGGCTCGGTGCAACGGATGCAGGCATAGCCGCCGCGCAGGCAGGAACCCTCGCCGTTCCACAGGCGCTGGTTGCAATCGGCATGGGCCTGGGTGCCGCCGCAACCCAGATGCTCCATCAGACAACCCTGGTCGGAGTGCTTCTCGGCGCTGGCCTTGAATTCGTAGTATTCGTTGCGCGGGCAGCCGTGGTGCACCAGCTGGTCGGCGAAGAAGCGCGGCCGGCCGAAATCGTCGAGCTGCGCGGCGCCGAGGCGCCCGTGCGCCAGCGCCGCCAGCGTTTCGGTAATCCAGTCCGGATGCGGCGGACAGCCGGCGACATTGATCACCGGCAACCCGCCCGGATCGCGGAAATCCGGGCCGAGCAGGCCGCCGGCGACCTCGCCGTCGTACTGCAGGCCGCAGGCATCGGTCGGGTTCATGCCCGCGGCGGTGATGCCACCCCAGGCAGAACAACTGCCGACCGCGACCACATGCTTCGCGCGTCCGGCGATCTGCCTGACCCAATCGATCATCGGTTTGGCGCCGCCGCCGAATCGATGAAAGCCGCCGCTGCCGCGCGGCCCGCGCAGCAAGGAACCCTCGATGCACAGCACGTCGACCTGTTCCCTGCCGTCGGCACAGCGCGCGATCAGTTCGCGCGCGTCATCCAGGCAGGCTTCGGACAGGCTGGGATGCCACAGGATATCGATGCCCTCGTCGGCCAGCAGGCGGAACAGCGGGCCCTGCTCGCTGCCCAGCCAGGACAGGGTGCAGCCGCCGCAGCCGCCGGACTGGAGCCAGAGCAGTTTCATTCTTCGTCCCCTGCCAGACCCAGGCGGCTTAGCTTCATGCGCAGGCCGACGCGGGTCAGGCCGAGCTCCTCGGCGACGCGCGTCTTGTTGCCCTTGTGCCGCTCCATGGTCGCGGCGATCACCTGCCCTTCGAGACGATCGAGCTGCTCCTTGAGCGTGCCGCCCTCGCCAGCAAGCGCAAAGTTCGCGCCAGTCATGGCTTTCGCTACGCGCAGGCGCGGCGAGAACAATTCGGCGTCGAGCACGTTGCCCTCGCCCAGCGCCAGTGCGCGCATCACTTCGTTCTGCAGTTCGCGCACATTGCCGGGCCAGTGATAGGCCAGCAGCGTCTTCAGTGCCGCATCGGAGAATCGCCGTCCGGCCAGCGCCGACTCTTTAAGCAGGCCGCCGACGATCAGCGGGATGTCCTGCGGCCGTTCGCGCAGGCAGGGCATGTGCAGGCCGATGCCGGTGATGCGGTAATACAAGTCGCGGCGGAAGCGGCCGCTGGCGACATCGGCTTCGAGGTCACGGTTGGTCGCGGCGATGATGCGCACGTCGACCGGTACGGTGCGCGCACTGCCCACCGGGCGGATTTCGCCTTCCTGCAAGGCCCGCAGCAGCTTGACCTGGAAGGCCGGCGAGGTGTCGCCGATCTCGTCGAGAAACAGCGTACCGCCGTCGGCCTGCTGGAAGAGACCGATGCGATCTTCGTGCGCGCCGGTGTAGGCGCCCTTCTTGTGACCGAAGAGTTCGGCTTCGAGCAGGGTATCGGGCAGCGCGCCGCAGTTCTCGACGACGAAGGCGCGGTCGGCGCGGTCGCTGGAAAAATGGATCGCGCGCGCCAGCAGTTCCTTGCCGGTGCCGGACTCGCCGGTGATCAGCACCGAGAGCTCGTGGCCGGCGATCTTCTGCGCCAGTTCGCAGACGGCATTGAGCGGGCTGTCGGCGGCGCGGGCGAGGCGGTCGAAACCGGAACGCGCCTTGAGCTTGCCGCGCCGGCTGGCGACGCGCTGCACCAGCAGTTCCGGGCTGTCGCGCAGGTCCAGCGACAGGCGCTGGTTTTCCTGCTGCAGGCGCCACAGGTCGGCGGCGCTCTTCAGCGTCAGCAGCAGTTGTTCGGGATGCCAGGGCTTGAGCAGGTATTGCCAGATGCCGGCCTGGTTGATGCCGGCGATAATGTCTTCGGCATCGGTATAGCCGGAGAGAATCAGGCGCACCGTGTCCGGCCACTGGCTGCGCACCCGGCGCAGGAACTCGACGCCCTGGGTGCCCGGCATGCGCTGGTCGGACAACACGATATGCACGAACTCGCGCGCCATGATGGCTTCGCCGTCCTCGGCCGATTGCGCGGTGTACACCGTGAAGTCATCTTCCAGCGTGCGGCGCAGGGTCTCCAGCGAGCGCTGCTCGTCGTCGACCACCAGTACGGTGAGGGGCGCGGGAGCTTTCATTCCGGAACTGTCCAACCCAGATCGCGGTGGCGCGCCAGGTGGCGCGGGGTCCACGAAGCGAGGGACTTGCGCACGAAGTGGTGGCGCGCGACGTGGTAACTCGGGTCGAAGCCGTAGAAGTTGCGCCGCATCTGCGCCAGTTCCTCCTCGCGGTAGGCGGCGAGCGGCTTTTCCGCCTCGTCCGCGGCGCGGCGTTCGCGCTTGGCCGCCAGGCGTTCGGCCAAGTCCGCGGCCGACGCGATCTCCATCGCGCGCCGCGCCACGTCGATGCGGAAGGCATCGCCGTCGCCGGCGAGGCAGGCATCGCTGAAGCCGATCTCGACCGCTGCCCGCGCGGTCAGCGGCTGGCGGTTGCGCATGATGTCGCGTGCTCCCTCGTCGCCGACGCGGCGCGGCAACAGGTAGGTCCAGTACTCCGAGCCGTAGAGGTTGCCCATGTTCTTGTAGTGCGGATTCAGCATCACGCCGTCGCGCGCCCAGACCAGATCGGCGGCGCGCGCCAGGAAGCAGCCGCCGGCACCTGCGTTGCCCGCCAGCGCGGCGATGGTGATCTGTTCGCCGCTGTTGATCAGTTCCAGGGCCAGGTCGTTCATCGCGTTGATGTTGTTCCAGGACTCGTCGGCCGGCGACCCGTCGTCGAGGCTCGCCGCTTCGATCACGTTGAGGTGGATGCCATTGGACCAGAAGTCGGCCCCGCCCATCAGGACCAGCACCCTGACCGGCCTCTGCTTGGCCCAGGCCAGCGCCATGCGTAGCCGCTGGCACTGCCCGGTCGACATCGCGCCGTTGTAGAACTCGAAGTGGAGGAAACCGACACCGCCGCTTTCCTCCCAAGCGATGTCCTGCCAGGTCGCGCCCTCCTGCCGCCACCAGCCGTCGAGCGGCACTTCGGGCAGCGCGCCCGCTTCTTCTGGGAACGCCAGCGCTACCGGCAGTTTGAATTCGCCCTCTCGCTTGGCGTGGCCTATCCAAACCGCGCCGTCGATGGTCTT
>JACRIY010000125.1 GCA_016235805.1 Rhodocyclales bacterium | reverse complement strand
GACCGTGGTGCGCTACCACTCGCTGGCGATCCGCCGCGAAACCCTGCCCGCCTGCCTCGAAGTCACGGCCTGGACCGAGGACGGCGAAATCATGGGCGTGCGCCACAGGGAATTCGCGCTCGAAGGCGTGCAGTTCCATCCCGAATCGATCGCCACCGAAGCCGGCCACGAACTCCTTAAAAACTTTCTGAAAGCCTGAGCCATGATCACTCCCCAGGAAGCACTCCAGCGCACCATCGAACATCGCGAAATCTTCCACGACGAGATGCTGCACCTGATGCGGCAGATCATGCAGGGCGAGATCTCGCCGCTGATGGTCGCCGCCATCCTCACCGGCCTGCGCGTGAAGAAGGAAACCATCGGTGAAATCTCGGCCGCCGCGATGGTGATGCGCGAGCTGTCGACCAAGGTCGACACGCCGCACAATCCACATTTTGTGGACATCGTCGGCACCGGCGGCGACGGTGCGCACACCTTCAACATTTCCACCGCCTCGATGTTCGTCGCCGCGGCGGCCGGCGCCACGGTGGCCAAGCACGGCAACCGCAGCGTATCGTCGAAGTCGGGCGCGGCCGACGTGCTTGAGTCGCTGGGCGCCAACATCATGCTGACGCCGGCGCAGGTCGGCGAATGCATCGAGGCCATCGGCTGTGGCTTCATGTTCGCCCCCAACCACCACCCGGCGATGAAGAACGTCGCCCCGGTGCGGCGCGAGATGGGCGTGCGCACCATCTTCAACATCCTGGGTCCCCTGACCAACCCGGCCGGCGCACCGAACACGCTGATGGGTGTATTCCACCCCGACCTGGTCGGCATCCAGGTGCGCGTCATGCAGCAGCTCGGGGCCGACCACGTCATGGTGGTCTGGGGCAAGGACGGCATGGACGAGATTTCGCTCGGCGCCGCGACGCTGGTGGGCGAGCTCAGGAACGGCAAGATCAGCGAGTACGAAATCCATCCCGAGGACTACGGCCTGTCGATGGTCTCGAATCGCGGCCTGCGCGTCGCCGATTCGGCCGAATCCAAAGCCATGATGTTTGAAGCACTGGAGAACAAGCCCGGCACGCCGCGCGAGATCGTCACGCTGAATGCCGGCGCCGCGCTGTACACGGCCAACCTGGCCGACTCGGTCGGCGAAGGCATCGCCAAGGCGCGCGAGGCGATAGCCAGCGGTGCCGCGCGCAAGAAGCTCGACGACTTCGTCGCCTTCACCAAGAAGTTCGGCTGATGGCGGCGGATATTCTCGAAAAGATTCTTGCGGTAAAACGCGAGGAAGTTGCCGCAGCGTCTGCAGCGAAGCCGATGGCGGCGATGCGCGCCGAGGCCGAGGCAACGGCGCCGGCAAGAGATTTCGCTGGCTCGATACGCTCAAGAGTCGGCGCTGGCGGTACGGCGGTCATCGCCGAAATCAAGAAGGCCAGCCCCTCCAAAGGCGTGATCCGCGCCGATTTCCGCCCGGCGGAGATCGCTGCGGACTACGAGAAGCACGGCGCGGCCTGCCTCTCGGTGCTGACCGACCAGCCCTTCTTCCAGGGCTCTGCCGATTACCTGCGCGCGGCGCGCGCCGCCTGCACGCTGCCGGTGCTGCGCAAGGATTTCCTGGTCGATCCCTGGCAGGTCTATGAAGCGCGCGCCATGGGCGCCGACGCCATCCTGCTGATCGTCGATGCACTTTCGCTGGCGCAGATGCAGGAGATGGAAGCCATCGCCTTTGCACTCGGGATGTCGGTACTGGTGGAGTGCCACGATGCCGCCGAACTGGACATCGCGCTGCAACTCAAGACGCCGCTGGTAGGAATCAACAATCGCAACCTGCGCACTTTCGAGGTCAGCCTCGACACCACGCTTGCACAGCTCGGCCGCATACCGGCCAACCGCATCGTGGTCACTGAATCGGGCATCCTCGCCCCGGCCGACGTGGCGACCATGACATCGCGGGGCGTACATGCCTTCCTCGTCGGCGAGGCATTCATGCGCGCGCCCTCGCCGGGCGCGGAACTGGCCCGGCTGTTTGCCTGAGGGCGGGCGCCAAGAGTCGGCGCCGACGGCACGGCAATTCAGGCTCAGGCGCAGCTGTTGCCGGTGCTCTCCGGCACGCCCAGTTTCTTCAGGATCGAATCCAGCGGACAGAACTTGGTGAAGCCGCTCTGGAACAGGTTGGCGCCGACGAAGGCAGTGAACCACAGCCAGGACAGCTTGCTCATGTCCACCTGGCCCATGACGTGGGCGAGGACCAGCGAGGTCATGATGAAGAATCCGGCGACGATGCGAACGATTTGATTGACGGTCATGTGAAGCTCCTTATTGGGGTACGGTGGATTTGACGATGCGGCCTTGCATCGCCGCGTAATACAGAACCGGGATCACCACCAGCGTCAGCAAGGTGGAGACGAAGATGCCGAAGATCAAGGAAAGCGCCAGGCCGGCGAAGATCGGGTCATCGACGATGAACAGCGCGCCGAGCATGGCCGCAAGGCCCGTCAGCACGATGGGCTTGGCACGGATCGCGGCGGCCTGGATCACGGCCTCGGCGAAGTCCATGCCGCCGGCCACCTGCTCGTTGATGAAGTCGACCAGCAGGATGGAATTGCGCACGATGATGCCGGCCAGCGCGATCATGCCGATCATCGAAGTCGCCGTGTATTGCGCGCCGAACAGCGCGTGGCCTGGCATGACGCCGATGACGGTGAGCGGTATGGGCGCCATGATCACCAGCGGCGTGAGGTAGGAGCGGAACTGCGCCACCACGAGGAGGTAGATCAGGATCAGGCCCACGGCGTAGGCAAGCCCCATGTCGCGGAAGGTTTCGTAGGTCACCTG
>JACRIY010000124.1 GCA_016235805.1 Rhodocyclales bacterium | reverse complement strand
GCGCGCGGCGCGCATCTTGGCGATCTCGAGGTAGAAGTTCATGCCGATGGCCCAGAAGAACGAGAGCCGCCCGGCGAAGGCATCGACGTCCATGCCCGAGGCCAGCGCCGTCTTTACATACTCGCGGCCGTCGGCCAGGGTGAAGGCGAGTTCCAGCGCCTGGGTCGCGCCGGCTTCCTGCATGTGGTAACCCGAAATCGAGATCGAGTTGAACTTCGGCATGTTCTGCGCCGTGTAGCCGATGATGTCGGCGATGATGCGCATCGACGGCTCGGGCGGATAGATGTAGGTGTTGCGGACCATGAACTCCTTGAGGATGTCGTTCTGGATGGTGCCGCTCAACTGTTCCTGCGATACGCCCTGCTCTTCGGCCGCCACCACGTAGCCGGCGAGGATCGGCAGCACGGCGCCGTTCATGGTCATCGAGACCGAAATCTTGTCGAGCGGGATGCCGTCGAACAGGATCTTCATGTCTTCCACCGAATCGATCGCCACGCCGGCCTTGCCGACGTCGCCCGTCACGCGCGGATGGTCCGAGTCGTAGCCGCGATGGGTGGCCAGGTCAAAGGCGACCGAGACGCCCTGGCCGCCGGCGGCGAGCGCCTGGCGATAGAAGGCGTTGGATGCCTCGGCCGTGGAGAAGCCGGCGTACTGGCGGATGGTCCAGGGTCGCACCGCATACATGGTGGCCTGCGGTCCACGCAGGAAAGGCGCGAAGCCCGGCAGCGTGTCGGCATAGGGCAAGCCTTCTACATCGGCCTTGGTATAAAGCGGCTTGACGGTCAGGCCTTCCGGCGTCACCCAGTTCAGCTTGGCGACATCGCCACCCGGCGCCGACTTGGCGGCGGCCTTGGCCCAGGCGTCGATCGAGGGAATGCTGACTTCGGGTGCCTTGCTCATGGTTTGTCCTTTTTAGTTACGGCCGCTGCGCTTGACGCCGATGATGCCGGCATTAGCCTCCACTGAAACTTCGTTTTAGTTACTGCCGCTGCGCTTAACGCCGATGATGCCGGCGTTAGCCTCCACTGAAACTTCGTTTTCGATGCGCTTGACTTCCTGATGAGGAGCCATGATACTGCATCCATAATTATGAATGCAAGACCGTCCTCCCAGATTCTTGCGGCACCCGCCCTCTACGAACAGGTGGCCGAGCGCCTGCGCAATCGCATTTTCGCCCATGAACTGCCACAAGGGGGCTGGATCGACGAACAGGCCCTGGCTGCGGAATACGGCATCAGCCGCACGCCTCTGCGCGAGGCCCTGAAAGTGCTGGCCGCCGAGGGACTGGTGGTGCTCAAGCCACGCCGCGGCTGTTACGTGACCGAACTTTCCGAGCAGGACATCGATGAGGTGTTTCCGGTCATGGCCCTGCTCGAGGGTCGCGTTGCCGCCGAGGCTGCGCGCCGTGCCACCAGCGCCGACTTTTCGCGGCTGGCGGCGATCCACGAGGAACTCGAAAAGCATGCGGCGGCCAACAATGCCGACCGCTTCTTCGAAGCCAACCAGCGCTTCCATGACTCGCTGCAGGAAATCGCCGGCAACCGCTACCTGGCGCAACTGATCAACGACGCGCGCAAGGTGATCAAGCTCACGCGCCGCGATTCGCTGCGCCTCGAAGGCCGCCTCAAGCAATCGCTGGCGGAACATCGCGGCATCCTTGAAGCCCTGCGCCTCAAGGATTCGGCGCTGGCCGGGCAGCGCATGCACGACCACCTGCTGTCGGGACGGGCGGCGCTGGCGCGCCTGGCCACCAGCGCTTGACCGGGCCATCCGGCGCGGACATGAAACGCGGTCCGCGGACGATCGTCGTCATCGGGCCCTTCCGCTCCGGCACCTCGCTGGCGAGCCGGATCCTGTCCATCCTCGGCGCCGATTTCGGGCCGCCCGAGACCATGCTCAAGGCCGACCGCTTCAATCCGGATGGCTACTTCCAGCATGCACGGGTGCGGATCGCCAACAACCGCCTGATCCGGTCCGTCGGATCGACCATCGCCTGGCCCGAACATCCGCAAGTGCTCGCCGACCGGGGCGAACTGAAGCCGTTGCGTCGCGTCGACCTTGCCTGGACGGGCAAGCGCAGCCTGCGCGGAATCAAGGATCCGCGCTTTTGCGCAACGCTGCTGGCGTGGATCACGGCCGGGGTCTTCGATCCTTCGCGACTGCTGGTCGTCCGCGTCGAACGCAATCTCGACGCGGCAGCGCTGGACTTGAACGGCATGCCCGAACTGGCGCGACAGATGGCAAAACGCACGCCGGAGTCCGCGCGCGCGACGCTCGCGCGCTACGCCGAACTGGCCGCCTGGCATGCCGAGAATATCGGCGCGCCGCATTTCACGCTGCGCTACGACGATCTCCTGGCCAGCCCGCAGGAACATATCGCCGCGCTGGCTGCCTTCATCGGCGCGGGCAGCCGGCGTCGGATCGAGGCGGCACGGCGCAGCATCCGGCTGCCGCAATAGCGATCGGCCGCGTGATGCCGGCTTCCCCGTCGCGGCACCAAGCATCGCACCGCGACCAGCGCCGCTTAGCCACCCTGGAACGGCTAGCTCGCCCCGGGCGGCAGCGCGCAGATGAAATCCTCGAACTTGTGCGCTGCCGGCCGCTCAAGCCAATCGACGCGCATCGGCTCGATGCGGAACGGGAAACCCAGCCGTTCCTGCAATAGTGCGGTGAGGCGCGACGCCTCGGCCGGCGTCATTTCGCGATCCATGACGTAGCGCGCCTCGATCCGATCCGGTTCGCGCTGGATCATCTGAAACTGTTCGACCGGCACCACGGAGCGCCACACGGCCGCCGGAAAGCTCGGCCACACGGTCCTGCCGTCCGGCAGGCGCGCCATGTTGCGCTGCCGGCCCAGGATGCGCTTCAGCACCGGCAGGCCGCGTCCGCAGGAACAGGTCGCGCCCGCCTCCGCATAATCGCCGATGCGATAGCGAATCAGCGGCAACGCAAAATTGTGCAGCGTGGTCAGCACCACCTCGCCGGTCTCGCCTGCGGCACAGGCGCTGCCGTCGGGACGCAGCAGCTCGACCAAGAGATTTTCCGACTGCACGTGGTAGTGCTCGTGCAGCGGGCATTGCAGCGCGATGACGCCCGCCTCGGAACAGCTGTAGGTGTCGACGATCTCGACCCCCCACGCTTCCCGCACCGTCTCGCGCAGGTCCGGACGCAGGGTTTCGCTCAGCGTTCGCGCCTGCCTCAGGCGCGGCAGGCGCACGCCTCGCCTGAGGCTTTGCTCCGCCAGGGCGCCAAGGTTGCTGGCATGGGTAATCAGGTAATCCGGATCCTCGCGCTGCAGCCATGCCAATTGCGTTTCGACATCCGCCCGCACGTTGAGCACGGCCGACGGCCCGGTGCGAAACACGCTGCCGGCCGGCGCACCCCAATCGGGCAAGCTGGAATCGTCGACCTGGACGCGGATCGCCGCGAGCTTGCCGGTGAAGTCGCGCCTGTGCCAAAGATGCTCGCGCAGGGTCAGGGCTTCCCAGAAGAACTGGCTCAGTGCCGTGGTGCGAAACTTGATCGGCATGCCGGTCGAACCGGAACTCTCGGCCACACTCACCGCGCCATGGCTTGGCGGCATGCGACGGCTGGAGAGCGCCTCGAACTCGGCCTGCAGCGTGCGCCGATCCAGCAGCGGCAGGCGCCCGAACGCTTCCCAGTCCATGCGTTCGACATCGAGGCCCTGGAGCATGCGATTGAAATAAGGCGCCGAATCCAGAGCATGGCGCAGCAACAGGCGCAGCTGCGTCAATTGCTGTGCCCGCAATTGCTCCGGCGACCACCATTGCGAACGGTCGAGCTGAAAGTTCATCGCCAGCAATTGCGCGGCGCTATCGGCGGCAATTCCTGGCCAGGCAACGCCTTCGATGCCGCTGCGAACGGCAGGCAGTTCGATGCCAGGCGGACTAGCATTCACGGCGAAACCTCGGGCGGGGCAGACGGATCGCCATATCCTACCCGAGGTCGGTCGGCAAACCTGCCGCGCCGCACTGCGATACTACGCGGTAACATTCCTGCTCCGACGTTCCGGATCGAACCACCGCCACATGGCACTGCTGCGCGACGCCCTCGATCGAACCCTGCTTGAGCCGCAATGCGCGCAGCGCTGGCATGCCTTGCGCATCGCCTGGCAGGAAACGCGCGATCCCGAGAGGAGAAGGTCGGTACTCGACGGCTTGGCGCTGCAATCCGACGGCGACCCGCGCGCCGACATCCTGCGCCTGACTTTCCTCGCGGGGACAAGCGGCGCTGTGCACTTCGAAGACGCCGCGGCGGCCCGGGTGCTTGCCGCGCAGCCGGACGATCCGGATCGCCTCGCGGCCTTCATGGCCTATCGCTGGCTGGCCGCGTTGCAGACCATCGAACGGCGGCAGGACTTCGTCGCCGACCTGTCTGCCGGCCTTCTGCCGGAAATGGCCAAACGCCTCGCAGGGGCAGCAACCCGGCAGTTGCCGCCAGGCTTCGCCGCACGTGCGCCGGACGACGTCCGGCGGGTGGCCGTGGTGGTGCCCTACGTCGGACATCGCTTCCATACGCCCAGCATGATGGCGGTCGAACAGTGCATCGTGCTCGCGCACGAAGGCATCCAGGTTCAGATCTTTTCGGCCCAGGAGCTGCTGCCACCCGACGTCGCGCTATTCCGCGGCGACGGACGCAGGCTGGTGCTGCCCCCGCTGCAGCCCAAATCCTGGGCAGGCATCCTGCCCGCCGGCATCAACATGACGATCAGCGATGCCCGCTACAGCCTGCCCGGACGCTGGCGAAACCTGATGCCGGCGCTGACCGCGTTCGACCCGGATGTCGTGCTGCTGGTGGGGCTCTACTCGCCGCTGGCCGGCGCGCTTCACTCGGTACGCCCGGTGGCCGGCATCAGCGTCAATACGGTCGCCCCGATCGCGCCGCTCGATGTCTGGCTGACCGCACAGCCGGGCACCGACCGCGAGGAAACCTGGGGCGGCACTTTCCCGTCGCCGCAACCCGTGCATCACCCCTTCCGCGTCAAGCGCCCGGCCGCAGGGGCGCCGCTCCTGCGCACCGCGCTGGACATCGACGACAAGGCCGTGGTCTGGATCACGGCGGGCTTCCGGCTCGAACACGAGATCCGCGACGAATGGGCAAAGCGGATGCTGGAACTGGTCTCGCGCTATCCCCAGGTGGTCTGGCTGCTGGTGGGCGGCGACGGCAAGTTGCCGCCCGCGCTGGCTCAGGCAGGGCGGGGGCGCGTGCGTGCGCTGGCGACGCGAGACGACCTGCCCGCCATCCTGCGCTGCAGCGACATCTACGTGAATCCGCCGCGCATGGGTGGTGGATTCAGCGTCGCCGAGGCCATGGCCGAAGGCTTGCCCGTCATAGCGCTGGCCGGTTCGGACGGCGGCGACAAGCTCGGCGAAATGGCGCTGCCGCACCTCGACGCCTGCACCGAACGCCTCGCCGCCCTGATCGAAAATCCGCGCCTGCGCAGCGAAATGGGCGCCGCACTAAGGCAGCGCTTCGACAGTCAACTCGACATCGCGGCCTCCGGGCCCGCGCTACTGGAAGCCTGCCGGCTCGCAGCCAACCTGGCGCGAGAAAGACTCCGTCCCTGAATCAGGGCAGGTTCTTGAACTTGGTCGGAATCCCCAGCACCAGCGCATCGTCCGGCACATCCCTGGTCACCGTGGCGCCGGCGCCGATGAAGGCGCGGTCGCCGACCACCAGGCGTTCGAGCAGCGTGGCGCCGATGGCGATGGTGACGCTGCCGCCGATGCGCGAGAGTCCGCCCAGGTTGGCGCCGGGCTGAAGGCGCGAAAACGATCCGATCCGCGTATCGTGGCCGATGGTGACGCCGCGATTGACGAAGACATGGTCATCGAGCCGGGCACCCGGACCGACCACGCTGTTGGCGCCGATGAACACGCCCTGGCCGATGCTGGCCAGCGGCGAAACCCAGGCCGTCGGATGGATCAGCGTGTGGTAGCGAAGGCCGAAGCGCCGCTCGATTTCCGCCGCCAGGTTGGCGCGGGTGGGGGTCGTTGGACCGAGCAGGTAAAGCTCGCCTGGCAGGGGCCGGAAGTCGTCCAGCATTTCGATTTGCGGCGGCGCGCAGAGGCCGGACAGCGCGGCGACCCGGTCCGCCAGCGCGATGTCGCGCGGGCCGTCGGATTCCGGCAGATGCACCACCACCCTGGCCGGCACCAGGCCATTGGCGAGCGCGCAGTCGAACAGGTCGGAAACAATGTTGCTGGCACCGAAGATCACCAGCCGGCGCGGATTGTCGGTATTCCCACTCACGGCGACGGAGCACCGACGGCGCCGGACGGGAGGCGACGCAAGCGCCGCCCCAGGTCGAAATCGGTCATACCCCGTGCATTTGCAGCCAGGCCAGCAAGCGCTTCCAGCCGTCTTCCGCGGGCTCCTTGCGGTAGGTCGGCCGATAGTCGGCGTGGAAGGCATGCGGCGCACCTTCGTACACGTGGATCAGCGACTTGCCGCCGGCCTTGGCGATTGCGTCCTTCATCGACTGCACGTCGTCCAGCGGGATGCCCTGGTCGGCGCTGCCATAGAGGCCGAGCACCGCCCCCTTCAATTGCGGCGCAATGTCGAGCGGATATTTCGGCGTGCGGTCGTTGACCTCGCCGTCGATGCGGCCGTACCAGGCGACGCCGGCCTTCAGTGCCGGATTGTGGGCGGCGTAGAGCCATGTGTGCCGGCCACCCCAGCAGAAACCCGTGATCGCCAGCCGCGACGCGTCACCGCCGTTCTTGCCGGCCCAGGCCACGCAGGCATCGAGGTCGGCCATCACGCCGGCATCGGGCACCTTGGCCACCACCGCCGCGTAAAGGTCGGCGACGTTGGCGTACTTGCGCGGGTCGCCGTAACGAGCAAACAATTCCGGCGCGATCGCCAGGTAGCCTTCCTTGGCCAGTCGGCGGCAGACATCCGCGATGTACTCATGCACGCCGAAAATCTCCGATACCACCAGCACGACGGAAAGGCCGGTCTTTCCGGCCGGCATGGCGCGGTAGGCGACCATCTCGCCATCGGCGACCGGCACCTTGACCTCGCCCGCGACGAGCCCCTCGCTGCTGGTCTTGATCGGACTTTGCGCCGCCGTAGGTTGCACGGACAGCGCGAAACCGGCGCCCAGTGCGGTGACCATGAAGCCGCGCCGGTTCAGTTGTGCGGCCGGCAGCAGGCTGTCGAACTCGGCCTGCTGGTTGCTCTTTCTGGCGAGCTGCGTTTCCTTCATATGCATCGTTGGCTCCTCGTCCATGTTCGGGAATCCGTATCCTACTAGCGTCGCCATGCGACGGGGCGGGGACCTACAATACTCGGCCGCGCAATTCATAGAACGAGGACGCCATGAGCACGCCACCGATCAGCCGCTACCCCGTACCCCAGCTGCAAGACCTGCCCGATGACATCCGCGCCCGAATCCTCGAGGTGCAGGAAAAGTCCGGTTTCGTTCCCAACGTGTTCCTCGCGCTGGCCCACCGTCCGGCCGAGTGGCGGGCCTTCTTCGCCTTCCATGACGCGCTGATGGAAAAGGACAGCGGCCTGACCAAGGCCGAACGGGAAATGATCGTGGTCGCCACGTCGAATGCAAACGGCTGCCAATACTGCGTGGTCGCCCACGGCGCGATCCTGCGCATCCGGTCCAAGAACCCCCTGGTCGCCGACCAGGTCGCGATCAACCACCGCAAGGCCGACATCACGCCGCGCCAGAAAGCCATGCTGGATTTCGCGATGAAGGTCGCGCTGGATTCGGGGGCGATCGGCGACGCCGACTACGACACGCTCCACGGCCACGGCTTCACTGACGAAGACATCTGGGACATCGGCGCCGTGGCGGCGTTCTTCGGCCTCAGCAATCGCATGGCCAACATGACCGCCATGCGGCCGAACGACGAGTTCTACCTGATGGGGCGCGTGCCGAAGCAGAAGTAGCACCTCAAAGAGTCGGCGCCGGCGACACGGCAACGCAGAGCCATGCTGCGCTGCGTTGCGGCGGAGCTCAGGGACGAACCATCAGCACGTTGCTGCGACTGCTTGCCGTGTTGTACCAGAAGGACAGCTTGGCATACTGCTCGAACAGGTCCGGCGGCAGTATGGTCTCCCGCGCTTCGAAACCGACCGTGCGGCGCACCTTGTGCAAGCCGACCAGGCCGAGGCCTTCGTCGTAATCCGGCGTGTCGAACTGCAGGTTGTCGAAATCGTGCTGGAAGGGTTCCTCGCCGAGGAACTGGTAGATCAGCGGAATCACATGGGCGGGGCGCTGCACCAGCAGGTCGTAATCGACCACCAGCATGGCGCGGCCCTGCTCGCTGTAATAGGCTTCCTTGAGCCCGGAATAGGCCAGGCCGACCAGGCGGTTGCGCTGGGCCAGGGTTTCCGTGCGGCTGAATACCGTGCTGCGCTCGGCATCATTGCCGAACAGCGCCGTATTTTCGTAAGGATTCTTGCGGTAGAGGCGCTCAATGCTGTCCATCACCCAGGCCACATTGCGCACGCAGGCGATCACGCGGGCTTGCGGAAACAGGTCGAGCAGGGCCGGCAGGCGCGCGGTCCACACCCGGTTGGTGTCGAACACTACCTGCTTTTCCGCAGGCAGATCTGCGTAATAGGATTCGAACAGGCCGTGCAGCAATCGTCGCCGCTGCGTCGTGCTTACCTGCGCCGCCCATTCGCTGCCCACGCTGACCTGTGCGACCAGCGACGAAAAGAACGCGGCCAGGGGGCTGCTGACCCCGGCATGGAAGCGCGGATTCTGGCTCAGGATCGCCGACAGCAGGGTCGAGCCGGAACGGGGCAAGCCCGATATGAAGTGAAAGCGCTGCAATATCGCTAAGCCGCGAAAGTCGGCGCTGGCGCTACGGCGTCACCGGGCGCCGAGTGGCGAAAAAGCTTCTCAGGCAAGCAACTGCTGGTCACATCTTGCATTCGGCGTCGTCGCCCTTGCCGATGCCCTTGCCTCCGCCCTTGTTCTGGGCAATCGAACTCGGCATGGTGACCTGGATGCCCTGTTGCGGTGGCACCGGCACGGGCGCCGAGTTGGCTCCGGCGGCAAAGCCGAACTGGCCGGCGTTGAGTTGTACGGAGCCGGCCGCGTTGCTCATGGTGACGGCACCACTGGTCACATCGACATGCAGGCCGTTGGGCGGCGGCGTGCCGCCCGTGGTCGGAATGCCGCCGCAATCGTTCTGGCAGAGCAGTGCGCCGAAATGGGTGCCGCGAATGCCGATGGTGGCGGTTTCGGTCTGGAAGCTGACCTTTTCCCGGTTGCGCTTGCCGACCAGGCCGGTGACCGCACGCAGGCCGCCCTTGAACATGCTCAGGACGATGTTGTCGCGCTCGGGCTTGGCCGCGTCGTAGGCATAGTTCTCGATCTTGAGCCGGGTGCCCGGCCGCATGACCACTTCGCCGCCGTCGGCGAACTTGACCCGGGCATAGGTCTCGGCCTCGGTGGTGATCGTGTCGCCCTCGGCGACTTCCGACTTGACCGCCAGCAGCTTGCTCGAACCGTCGGCGCGCTTGGCCGACAAGGTTCCGGACAAGTGGGTGATCTGGCCGGCCGTGGCCGCCAGTGCAACCGGAGCGCAGAACACTCCCGACGCCACCACGGCAAATGCCGCTCCGGCGAGCTTCAGTCCGCCCACCGATTTACACGCCGCACTGGGCGACTTTTTTCTGAGCTGGCTTTTCATCTTTCTTTTCATCCTTGGCTTCGTCTGACTTCTTGTCCTTGTCCTTCTTTTCCTTGTCGTCCTTGTCCGAGTCACCGCCGAAGGTGCCTTCATCACCACCCGTAGTGAGGTCGGTCGGCAGTTTCTTCGGATCGACCGCCGGAGTCGTTTTGGTGTCAGGCGACTTGCACAACAAGGGGTTGAGCACGCATGGGTCGACGACGGTCTTCGCGGCACCGTAGGCGATTTCCAGTCCCGCGCCCTCCTTGGCCGGCGTCGACAGGTTGCCGACGAAGAAACCGCTGCCGCCCGGCACGGACGTCGTCGTTGCGGTACCGTCGATCATCACGCCGCCACTGCTGCGGTTCGAGAAGTCCAGCTTGATGGTGGTCGGACTGGCGAGCATGTAACTGGCATTCGACATGGACAGCGTCGACCCGCCGCCGAAGAGAACAAGTTCGATGTCCTTGCCCGCCTCGAAGTTCGACCCATTGTCCAGCGTGATGTAGCCGGTGACGAGGCCCGACACGTTGCCCAGCGTCGAGTGGGTTGCATGCAGGAAGCCGCCGCTGTCGGCGAACAGGTCGCCGGCCAGGAAGGCGATGCCCGTGTAGTCGATAGTGACGCCGTTGCTGGCAGTGATTGACGACGGTGTCGCCGAGAGCCCGTCCGCCGTGACCCCGCCCATCAGGTTGATGATGCCGCCGGTCAGCGGCGCGATCAGGGCAAGGTTGTTGTCGGCATTGACGTTGGCATTGATGTTGATGGCTCTACCGAACAGCTCGACATTGTTGCCGCCAATGGCCGAGTCGACGTTAAGGGCACCTTGCGCGCCGAGTTTCAGATCGCCCGCATTGGTAAGCGCCGCAAGCATGTTCAGATTGCCGCCGGCGCCGAGCAGCATGCTGCCCGTCGTCGATGCCAGTCCGCCGTAATAGTCCAGCGTGCCGCTCGACGAAAACGCCTGATCGCCAGCATTGGCGCTTGTAAAGGTCGTCCCGCCACCGATCACGAGGTCGCCCGTGTTGTGGAAGGACAGGCTGAACGGACCGCCCAGCCCTGCTCCAGGATTGGTGGCGTTATCGGCAAGGACTATCGTCCCTGGTTGCGGGCCGTAGTTGATGATCGATATGCCGCCATAGGCGCCGCTCGCGGTTGCCATCACGCTCGATGTGGCGGCCGTATCCACGCTGATCGCCAGACCGTTGGCCAAACCGCCGGTGAAGCTTGTCAGGCTGACCGTGTCGCCCGCAAGATTCAGCGCACCGCCATTGTTGTCCAGGATCGCGCCACCCGCCGTGATGACAATATCGCCGCCACTTGCTCCGCCACCACCACCCGACGCATCGATCAGGTCGATGCCGGCAAACATTCCCGGCGCAGATCCGGCAGCGACCTGCGCATAGCCACCGTTCCCGCCCTGCTCGACCGGACCGTTCGGCGCTCCGCCGAATCCGAGTCCGCCACTGCCACTCGTCCCGCCCCTGACCCGAATCGTGGAATTCGTCTGCATGAAGTTCTGGTTGGCGCTGAGCAACACCGTGCCGCCATCACCGCCGGAGCCACTATCGGCACCCGGTGCGGAATACTGGCCGCCATTGCCGCCATTGCCGCCGGCACCACCGTCGGCACTCAAATGGCTTCCGGCGATGCCGATCGTACCTAGATCGGCGGCCATGGAAATCAGGCCGCCACCGCCGCCATCGCCACCCGGTCGCGCCGACGAGGAATTCACGGCGTCGTCATTGGCGCCATTGCCGCCCATTCCGCCGTTCACCGAAATCAGCGAACCCCCATTGACGAACAAGCCGCCATACGCAGCAAACACATTAAGAACGCCGCCATTGCCGCCCTGGGCGCCGTAATTTCCCCAGTTCGCGCTATTGCCACCGATACCACCGGTCAGATCGAGCGTGGTGCCGCTGAACGTGACATCACCCGCGCCCAACGCATTTATGGTGATCGAACCGCCGTCCCTGCCTTCCGCACCGTAGGCATAACCTAGGCTGTGCCCACCCGCGCCGCCTCTGGCGGACAACACGCTGCCGGTCAACGTAATAGGTCCATTGAGCGATGTCAGGTTGATCACGTGGCCGCCGCCACCCTGTCCGCCGTATCCATAGCCGGCGTTGCCACCGGTGCCGCCATTGACGCTGATCACTCCACTCGACATGGCGATACCGCCATAGCCAGTCAGGTTGACAATGCCGCCGAATCCGCCGCTGCCACCGGAATAGGAACTGTAGCCATCGCTGATCCCACCGGCGAAACCGCCAGCCGCGCCCGCGGCGAGCAACTGGGCATTGCCCAGTTGCAGGCTGCCGGCCGAAGCGTGCAGCGTTATGGTGCCGCCATGGCCGCCATGGCCGCCACTGCCGCCATAGCCGCTATTGCCGTCGGCACCGATACCGCCGCCAGCGGCGATGACGACGCCACCGGCCGCGAGGTTGATATCGCCGCCCCAGGCCGTCAGCATGACGTTGCCGCCATTGCCGCCGTAACCGCCGTTCGCATCGCCGGCACCGATGGCATTGCCGCCATCTCCGCCAAACGCCTTGAACGTGCTGCCGGTCGTCACCGCGATGCCGCCGTAGGAGGCCAACTGGATCGACCCGCCATTGCCGCCGGACCCGTAATAGTATCCGGTATCGCTGTGAGCGCCGCCGCGCCCACCGGATACATCGATACTGCCGACCGTCAGGCCACCGCTGGCAAGAACGCCATTGGCGGTCAAGGCCACATAGCCGCCATTTCCGGCGTAGCCATAAAGCGCGCCGACACCCGCATTGCCGCCCCGGGCATTGATGCTGCCATTGACCGTGATCCGCCCGCTTGTCGCGCCGCCGGCGCCGACATGGGCAATCATCACCACGCTGCCGCCATCGCCGCCGACACCACTGTAATCATTTCCGCCGGTACTGTTGCCGCCCAGGCCACCATAGACATTGATGCCGCCTGTGGTGATGCCGGCTCCGGCGATGCCGCCATAGCTAGTCAGCGTGACATCGCCGCCGCCACGGCCGTAGCCGCCATCCCAAAGTCCGTTGCCACCGCGACCGCCGACGGCGCTGATCGCACCGACGACGATTCCGCCGTAGGCGCTGATGTTTATCGTTCCACCGAAGCCGCCGTCGCCGGCGTCCAAGCCAAAGCCATCGGCACCATTGCCGCCATCGGCCTTGATGATTACCGTACCGGCGGACAAGTTGATGCCACCGCCATAGGATGTCAGGTTGATGGAGCCGCCGTTTTCTCCCCAGCCGCCGCGATTGCCAGACTGCCCGGAACCACCGCCAACGTCCAACGTTCCGCCACCCGCCAGCGAGACGATGTCGCCCAGCCCCGTGGCAAGGTTGATGGAACCGCCAAGCCTGCCGCTGCCACCATTGCCGCTGACCCCGGCAAATCCCTTGCCATTGGACGTGCCGAAACCTTCGACACCATCGAAACCAAAGCCGGCCCCGGCAACACCGCCGACACCGCCATTGCCGCCGCGGGAACTCAGCACCGCACCGTTGAAGACGATGCTGCCACCAGTCACATTGATACCCGGCGTGCTGCCACCCGCGCCGCCGTGACCGCCGGCACCGGCGGCACCACCGTATCCGACCCCGGTACCGGGCGTAACCGAATAGCCCTTGCCGACGCCACCGGCGCCGCCAGCACCGCCTTGGCCGCCGGTAGCGCTCAAAGTGGCGTTTCCTAGCTGGATGCCGCCCGTGGCGTGGCTCGCGGCGATGCTGATGGAACCGCCGTTGCCGCCGTAGCCACCCTGGCCGCCAGCCCCACCATTTCCAATGCCAGAACCATACGAACTGAGCGCCTTGCCGCTACCGCCGCTGCCGCCAACGCCACCGACGGCGCCGCTGGCATTGAGGATGGCATTGCTCAAGGTGATGGCATCCGCGGCCGAGGAGGTCGAGGTGAGTTGGATCGATCCGCCGTCGCCACCCATGCCGCCGACCCAGCCGATATCGCCCGAAATCGTGACGAACGAACCGGAGGACGTATCGTCCTGACCGGCGCCACCCATGCCACCGACACCGCCGCGGGCTTGGATCTGGCTGTTAGCCTGCAGTGTCACCTTGCCGTCGCTGGTCAGGGAAATCGTACCGCCCATGCCGCCCTGACCACCAGAGGCGGCGGAGCCTTCGCCGCCATCGGGACCGCCCACGCCACCCTGGCCGCCGTTTGCCTGAATGTGCATTCCTGTACCCAGGATGACCTGACTGCCGCCGTACAGATTGACGGTGCCGCCCATGCCGCCTTTGCCGCCCGGACCGGCATAACCATAGTAGTTGGATCCGCTGCCTCCGAAGCCGCCGTTGGCGAGGATGCTGCCACTGAGGACGACCTTGCCGGTCGATGAGGTGATGGTTACATCACCACCGGCGGCACCCTCGCGACCATAGCCAAACTGGGAGCCCCCCGTGCCGCCGCGAGTATCGATGCCGCCGAAATGCAGATAGACGTCATCCTTGGCCCACAGGGTCACGTTGCCGCCCTGGCCACCTTCGCCGCCATCTGCGCCCCTGGCGCTGATGGAAGTCACCGAGAGCGTGCCGTTGTGGGCCGTGGCGGTCACCGCACCACCCTGATGTCCCGAACCGTGACCGTCGGTATCAATGTTTCCGAGGTCGACATGGTCGCTGGCATAGGCACCAAAACTGCCGCCACCGGTCCGTACCATGGAGTTGGAGATCATGATCGAGCCATAGCTCGCCGACGTATTGGCCTGCGCGCCGAATCCGAAGCCGGTATCCCAGCCGGCCACCATCCTGACGGAGCCCGTGTACCCGTAAGCGCCGGGATTCACGACCCCGACCAGGGTGCTTGGGTCGAGGCTGATATCGCCGCGCGCATTCAGGGCCACGTTGGTGGGGCTGAATGTATTCATATCGCTGCCGATCAGCACTTTTCCAGAGCCAGGGCTGGTCGAAACGATATCGCCGCCCGACTCAATCACCACGGTGGCGCCGTGGCCGGACGACTTGGAGCCGATGCCGACATCGCTGGTGGCAGCCACCATCGTGATGTTGCCCGTCGCGGTGCTGATGTGAATGTCGGCTGCGCCATCGACCGATCCAATCAGCGCCGGGCCCGAAGTGCCGCTGCCGGACTGGATGTGAAGGTCACCACCGACGCTGATGTTGATCGGTCCAAGTGCCATGCTGCCTATGTAGGCTGCAGTGGCATGGGGTCCAGCGGCGTTGCTGGAACCGCCGTACATGCTCATGTTGCCGTTGGTGACGATGGTCAAGCCGCCGGAGGCACCCTCGTTGCCGATGCCGGCACCGCCCCAATCCGCCGTTCCGCCATCGATGGTCAAGGTGTCGGCGGTGATCCACTGCCCGCCCGTTCCCTTGGTGAATATGCCGGCGTCGTTGGAAAGCTCGAAAACGTCCCCACCGTAAGTCAACGCAACGCCGCCGTTGCTGCCGCCCGTCAGCGTAATGGTCGGGCTCCCATAGATCGCCTGTGCGCCGCCCTTGTTGTTGACCCCGGCCCAGTTCTGTGTGCCGCCGGCGCCACCCGTGACGATAAGTGATCCGCCCGGCGTGAAATTTAGCGTCTGGTTGCCGATGCCGTTGTCGATCATCGCGCCATTGCTGCCACCGCGACAAGCATTGCCCAGCACCGCGAAGCAGTCGGGGTCGTAATAACCGAGGTTGCCTGTTCCACTGCCCGCCGTGAGGATGACGTTTCCACTGCCGCCAAGGTTGATGGTCTGGACGCCGGCACCGTAGTACACGTTGCCGCCGTAGGTGTTGACGCCATGCTGGACGCGGGCCTGGTTGTTGTAGCTGCCAGCGCCGTCGCCGCCGTTGAGCGCAAGGAAACCGCCAGTGCCGGTAATGTTGATGGTCTGGTTGTCGTAGGCCGTCAGGCTTGCCGAGCTATCGTGCCCGGCGGCGCCACCCTGGAGCCATACCGTGTGCGCGGTAACGGTCTGCTCCGCATCCGACCAGACGTTAACACCGCCACCGTACATGCCGCTGCCACCGTGCGAGGTGTTGTTGGCGCTACCTGCCTGCAGCAGGATGTTTCCGCTGACTCCGGTGGCGGTCAGGGTCTGGTTGCCACCGCTCTTGACCCAGACGTCGCGCCCCATCGGTCCGGAGAAGGTACCGTCACCGCCGCGCAAGGTGATGTTGCGACCGACGACCTCCATGTTCCCAGCCGAGATGACCTGGGTCGGCTTCGTGGCAGAAGCCGCACCGATGAACAGGTCGGCGCCACCGGCAAGAAGGACATTGTTGGCCAGGATGAAGGAGTCGGCGATCGCCATGTTGCCGCGATCGGCGATCACGTTGGCGGAGGTCGGATTGGCCGTGCCGTCCCAGCCGGCGATCATGGTCAGGTTCCCGCCGCCATTCAATACGATCTGGCTGTTTTGAATCGAGAGGTTGCCGTCGCCGGCGCCGCCACCGCCGAAGGCCAGGAGAGACAGGCTGTTGCCGCCACCATGACTGACAATAGCGCCAGTCATGGTGATGCCGCCGTAGCCACCCGTGCCGTATCCGGTCTGGATGGTCAGGCTGCTGCTCGACAACGCCGTATTGATGTCGTTGTCGGTGATCGTCGAGTTGGTCAGCGGATCGAAAGGGTCGCCCACAAATTGGGAATAACCACCCGAGACGATGTTGATGTCGGTCGGGTCGAGCAACCAGTTGCCGGTAGTGCCCTTCGGTGCGCGCGTATCAACGCGTGCACCGGCGATGCTGAGATTGCCCTTGCCCGAGGTTTCGACGAAGCCGCCGTCGCCGCCGTTTGCCCCGCCGCGCGCCGAGATCGTGCCATGCGCCCGCGTCGTGTCGTCGGCCCAGACGATCACCGTGCCGCCGGCGCCGACTTCCGTGGCGTCGGCCTTCAGTACCGCATCCTTGCCAAGGTAGCTCACTTCCGCGTTCGCTACGTCGGGGTTCTTGCCCTGGTAGTCGCCGCCGACCAAAATCGTGCCGCCGCCTTCCTTGCCGCTGGCGTCGATCTGCGCCTGCTCGGTGACGGCGACCCGCTTGCCGAGTACCTCGACCTTGCCGCCCTTGGTGCCGGTGGTGGTGATGCGTCCGTTGCCGTCGACCCAGGCGTCCTGGCTGGCCTTGAGGAAGATGCGCCCGCCGTCTTCGACGACGCTGCTGGCATTGAGCGTTCCGCTGTTCCTGACGATGACGCCGGCGATGCCGATGCGCCCCGCCTCGGCCGTGATCTGCCCGAGGTTGGTGGCGTTGCCCGCCGCCCCGGTGATGTCGACCTTGACGCCGGGGGTGGCGCTGTCGACCAGGCTGACCGTGGCCCCCGCCGCGAGGATGGTTTCGCCTTGCGGGGTGCTGATGATGCTTTCGTTGGCGACGTTGCTGCCGATGAGATAGACGCTGCCACCGGCCGGGGTCCTGATTTCACCCTGGTTGACGACGTTGCCGGCTCCCGGCGTGTTGTCGAACAGCTTGCGTCCAGCGAGGAAGTTGTCGTTGCTGATGTTGAGCGTGCTGGCGACGAAGCCGGCGGTGTCGATCCGTCCGCCGGGGCCGACCATGATGCCGGCCGGGTTCACCAGCCAGACCTTGCCGTTGGAACTGAGCGTGCCGTAGATCGCCGTCGGGTCGTTGAGTACCCGGTTGAGCACGGTGCTGGAGGCGGCCGTCTGGGCGAAGTGCGTGGTTTCCCCAGACTTGATCGAGAACTTGTCCCAGTTGATGATGGCGCCGTTGCTGTTGGTCACCGTCAGGACGTTGCCCGCCTGGTTGAAACTCGCCGTGCCGTTCACTACCACCGGGTTCACCGGGTTCGATTGCACCGGCGCCGCAAGGAAACAGGCCGCTACCGCCGCTACTCCAAGGCGAACCGGTGTACGCAACCGGAACTGCTTCTGGGAGAAGGGATTTTTATAGCTCATGGGTGCAAACTCCAGGGACGGAACAGCCGTCCGCTCACTATTTACTTATATGCCCAAGTTCCCCCGGATGCGAGGGAATAATTCACATGCCCTGCCAATCGAGAATTCGCTCAGAAACCGAAGGCAAGCGCGAAATGTCCGCGGATGTCGCCGTCGAGCGCCACGTTGGGCGCGCCATTCGGCCAGACGCCATCCATGACCCGCGCGATATCGACGCGGGCGCTGATGTCTTTCTTGAGGTTGTAGCGCAAACCGACGCCGAGCGAAGCGATATTGACCCGCTGATTGAGCGATGGGTTGAGGTTGAAGCCGCGCGCCGCATCGAAGAACACCAGCCACTTGAGGTTTCCGGGAACCCCCAAACCGGCGGCAATGTCGGGCGAATAGGCCTCGAAGTTGGCAACCAATCCGCGATCAACGGCCACCGCGCGCTCAAGGAATCCGCGCACGGCATTCTGCCCAGCGAGGCCGAGTCGCTCGCCGACGGGCAGCGCGTTGTTGGCATGCTGGCCGTTTGCGGCCACGCGCAACAACCAGTCGCCGGCAATGGCGGCGGCATAGCTGCCGCCATAGCGCAGCGCGGAAAACTCGTCCTTGGACCGATAGCCTGACACCGCCGAATACCGGTCGGTGCCTCCGGCCTCGGGCGGCGCCGGTACAAACGTATATTCCGTCCCCATCGGGAACAGGTGATGCACAAAGCCGATGTTGAAGTCGATGGCCTCGCCCGGCTTTTGCCATTGCCCGCTGTATGTGGCCGAAACCGGACGGAAGGTGTGTGGCGTACATCCCGCCGTCGCGGTCGGTGGATCAATCGTAAAAGGCGCGCCCGTAGCCGGATTGGTACAACGCGCATTCATGTACTTGTAGTCGAAGCCAAGCACCAGCCGCGAGGTGTATTCGCCAGCACGCGGAAAAATGTGGTTGTAGCGCAGGCCGAAGACTTCACCTTTGCCGTTGATCGCGAGCCCCGTGCCCAAAGTCGGTGTGTTGGACGGGGTATTGGTGCTTGAATTGCCATAGATGAGATCGATGCTGTCACCCAGCGAGTACAGCGGCAGACGGTAGCCAACGCTGAAAATATCGACCTTGACCCCACTGTCGTCCTGCCAGGGGAAAACGCGGCTCGACAGGATCTTCATGCCGCCCGGCGGATCCACCGCCGTGGTGTAGGCCACCGTCAGCACCTGGTCACTGTTGCCGATGTTCGCATTCTGGTAGGACACGCCGACCCGATGCTTGCCGCTGGCCTTGGTGCCGGAATTGTCCAACGTCACGTAGAACCGTTCCGGATCCTCTTCCTTGACTTCGACCTTGACATCGACCTTGCCTTCGTCTTCGCTCACGCCGAGCGTGACTTCCACCTGTTTGGCGGGACTTTCGTTCGCCAACTGAACGTTTTCGGAAAGCTGGCGCATGTTGGGCGCAGCGCCTTCCTTCAACTGGGGCAGACTGGCCCGCACGTTGGCATTGTCGAAATACTTGTTGCCGGCAATGGTGACCTTGCCCACCACGCCCTCGCTGACTTGCAGGCGGACCACACCGGAGGTGAGTTCCTGCTCCGGCACATACACTTGCACCGTGCCGAAGCCGAGCCGGCGAAACTCATCCTCCAGCGCCTCGAGCGCCTTTTGCACGTCCCCATATACCTTGCGTTTGCCGACAAAGGGCGCCACGAGGACCTGAACCCTCTCGGCGGCCAGAATGGTGTTTCCTTCGACCTGAAACCGCACGATATCGAATGCAGCATCCTGGGCAAACGCGGTCTTTAGCGATCCGGCGGCAAGAATCGCCACCGCAAGAAGTCCGACGAAGACTTTCGTCATGAGTAAATCCCCAATACAAACATCAAGATAGTGCTAGATTGTTAAACTGCTTTCTCAACTAAAACAATAACAAGCTTCAAGTGTAGCAGCAACCTCCCAACAAGCAAGGCGCGTGAAACAATGCCAAGGTGTTGTTTGTGCGCCACTTATTGGCTTGAGCAAGAATGCACTGGGGTCGCAAAGGAGTTCGGCGCAACCTGGGATCCTCAGGCCGTCGACCGGACCGCCTGTCAGGGCTCGCCGGTCAGGTTTTGCGGCGTTACGTTCGGCACCGCTCGCAATGCGTGGTCGAGCCGCAGGAAGGGTGCGTCAGGGTCGATGGCAGGCGGCGTATATACGACCGAACCAGGGGACGTGGCCGGCGCTTGCACCGGGCCTCCCAGCCAGAAGCCGGCCGCTACGCCAACGCCCATCGACAATGCCACCGCCGCAACAAGTCGGCCGAACGCGGCGGGCCTCACTTCGTCGGGTTGATCTGCCTCTCTCGCCGCAATTTTCGCTGGCCCGGCCATGGCAATGTCGGCGGTCGTCTTCACTTCGCTGCCGGAATCCTGGCCGGACGCCGAATCCGTCACATCGCGGGCGGCTCCCGCCGATTTGAGCCTGGCCGCCGCTCGGCTGGCTTCGGCCTCCAGTTCGACACGACGACGAGTCTGCTGTAGCGCGTCTTCCTCGGCAGCGGCGCGTGACCGGGCGGCGGCTTCGGCAGCCCGTTGTGCCTGCAGTTGGGTGGCGGCGCGATCGGCGGCGCATCGCTCGGCAGCTGCACGATCCGTCGCCAGGCGGGCCAGTTCGACCTCCTTCGCCGCACGCTCAGCGGCGGCTGCGGCCAGCTCGGCCGCGACATGTTCATTTTGTTGCGCCGCCGCAAGTGCTGCAGCTTCCTCCTCGATGCGCCGCTCCAGCGCCTCGACGGCCGTTCGTTCCGCCTCAATCCGTGCGCCTGCAGCCAGCGCGGCGGCAGCTTCCTGTTCGACACGTTTGCGCGCCTCCGCTTCCAGGCGCCGTTCGGCAAGGACCAATTCTCCCGCCTGGTCCGCTGTATGCCGATCGGATTGCTCCTGCAGCGCAGCCCGCTGCGCCAGTGCCGCTTCCGCTTCGGCGCGGGCATTGGTGCTGGCGACCGATGCTGCAATGTTGCGCCCGGCATCGATTGCGGCCGCCGGCGGTGGCGTCCCTGCCGCGGCAATCTGCTGCCGTCGACGCTCGGCTTCCATCAATCCGGTCAATAGCTTGCTCAATCGGCGCCTCCGCCTGCGGACATCAAGTCACGGTCGCGATTGTAGGGCAGGCGCTCCGGAAGCGCGGCAGGCGGAAGGTAGAATATGCCGATGGACGCCCCACAAGCCCTGCTCGTGATAACCAATCTGCCCGACGAGGCCAGCGCGCAACTGCTGGCGGCGCGACTGGTTGACGCGCGGCTTGCCGCCTGCGTGAGCATCCTCGCACCCTGTCGCTCGATCTATCGCTGGCAAGGGCGGCTGGAGGGCGCACAGGAGATTCCGCTGCTGATCAAGTCAACTCCGGAACGCTATCCGGCGCTGGAAGCGGCAATCCGGGCCGATCATCCGTATGAACTTCCGGAAATCATCGCGGTCCCACTCGCCCATGGCCTGCCGGAGTATCTGGAATGGGTCGCCACCGAAACGCGGGCCGACGCCCTGCCGAAAGTTCCGTGACATGTTGATGCGCCTGTTGTTCCTCCTCTTTTTGGCCATGTCGGCGCTGCTGCATGCCGAAGAACCCTTGCCGCCGGAACAGGCCTTCCGCTTTTCGGCACGTGCCGTCGACGCGAGGACCATCGAAGCGCGCTGGCAGATCACCGACCAGTACTACATGTATCGCGACAAGTTCAAGTTCGCTGCCGAAGGCGGCACGCTGGGCGCTGCGCAATACCCGCCCGGCAAGATCAAGGACGACGAAAACTTCGGCAAGGTCGAAACCTACCGCAAGGAAGTGAAGATCCTGATCCCGGTCGACGCGGCAGGCGCGGTGACGCTGAAGGCCGTCTCGCAGGGCTGCTGGGATGGCGGCATCTGCTATCCGCCGATCAATCAGGAGGCGCGTGTCGAGCTGCCGGCTGCCGGTTCCACGCCGACCGGCACTGCAAGCGCCGTGGCGCCAGCGCCGACTCTTGCGCCAAATGAAAAAACGTCTACCGCCGGCGACGAAACCTCGCGCATCGCCGGCCTGTTCAAGGGCGACAACCTGGCCCTGGTGCTGGCGAGCTTCTTCGGCTTCGGCCTGCTGCTGTCGCTGACGCCCTGCGTATTCCCGATGATCCCCATCCTCTCGGGCATCATCGTGAACCACGGCCACGCGGTGAGCCACCTGCGCTCCTTCATCCTGTCGCTGGCCTATGTGCTGGGCATGGCCGTCACCTACGCCCTGGTCGGCGTCGCCGCCGGGCTCTCGGGCACGCTGCTCTCCGCCGCGCTGCAGAACGCCTGGGTGCTGGGCGGTTTCGCGCTGGTGTTCGTCGTGCTCTCGCTGTCGATGTTCGGCTTCTATGAACTGCAGATGCCTGCGGCATTGCAAAGCCGGGTGTCCGACACCGCCAATCGCCAGGGCGGTTCGCTGCCGGCGATCGCCCTGATGGGCGCACTCTCGGCGCTGATCGTCGGCCCCTGCGTCGCCGCGCCACTGGCCGGCGCCCTGCTGTACATCGCGCAGACCGGCAATGCCGCGCTGGGTGGCGCCGCGCTGTTCGTCATGGCGCTGGGCATGGGCGCACCGCTGTTGCTGGTAGGCGCCTTCTCGCGCTCGCTGCTGCCGAAGTCCGGGCCGTGGATGGAAGGCGTCAAGAAGTTCTTCGGCGTCATCATGCTGGCCACCGCGCTGTGGCTGGTCTCGCCGGTGATTCCGCTGTGGACCCAGATGCTGGGCTGGGCGCTGCTGATGGTGGTACCGGCGATCTTCCTGCATGCGCTTGACCCGCTGCCGCAGAACGCCCACGGCTGGCAGCGCCTGGGCAAGGGCCTCGGCGTCGTGCTGCTGCTCGGCGGCGCGGCGATGCTGATGGGCGTACTGGGCGGCGCGAAGGATCCCTTGCAGCCGCTGGGCTTCCTGCGCGGCGGCATCGCCGCCGAAGCCCACGGGCCGGCCTTCGAGCGCGTGGCAACGGTCGAAGCCCTTGATGACCGCCTCGCCACGGCGAAGGCCGCCGGCAAGCCAGTGATGCTGGACTTCTATGCCGACTGGTGCGTCAGCTGCAAAGAAATGGAACGCTTCACCTTCGCCGACACCAAGGTTGCCGCGCGCATGAAGCAGATGGTGCTGCTGCAAGCCGACGTCACCGCCAACAGCGATGCGGACAAGGCGCTGCTGAAACGCTTCGGCCTGTTCGGCCCGCCCGGCATCATCTTCTGGAACGCGACCGGCAGTGAGGCCGCCAACCTGCGCGTGGTCGGATTCCAGAATGCCGAAACCTTCCTGCCCACCCTCGAGCGCGTCCTGCGCTAAGCATTTACTCTGGAGCATCCATGTTCACTGGAATCATCACCGCCTTAGGAAAGATCAGCCACGTCCAGCCGCTGGAAAAGGGCCTGCGCCTCACAGTGGAAGCCCCCGGGCTCAAGCTGGCCGATGTCGCACTGGGCGACTCGATCGCCCACGGCGGCGTCTGCCTCACCGTGATCGCCAAGAAGAAGGGCAGCTACCAGGTCGATGTCTCACGCGAGACCTTGGATTGCACCGTTGGCCTCGATGCCGTCGGCGGCGAAGTCAATCTGGAAAAGGCGATGCGCCTGTCGGACTTCATCGGCGGCCACCTCGTTTCCGGCCATGTCGATGGCGTCGGTGAAGTCGAGAAGTTCGAACCGGTCGGCGAATCGCACGAACTGGTGATCAAGGCACCGAAAGCGCTGGCCAAGTACATCGCGCGCAAGGGATCGATCGTGGTCGATGGCGTCTCGCTCACCACCAACCGGGTCAAGGGCCGCCGTTTTTCGATCAACCTGATCCCGCATACCGTGGAAGTCACCACGCTGAAGCGCCTGCATCCGGGCGCCAAAGTCAATCTGGAGATCGACCTGATCGCCCGCTACGTAGAGCGCATGCTGTCCGCCGGCGCAGCGTAAAATGTGCGGCTTATCCCGCCAGAGACTTTCGCCATGAGCATCAGCCCCGTACTCGATATCGTCGCCGACATGCGTGCCGGCCGCATGGTGATCCTGGTCGACGAGGAAGATCGCGAAAACGAAGGCGACCTCGTTATTGCCGCCGAGCACTGTACGCCCGAAGCGATCAACTTCATGGCCAAGTGGGGCCGCGGACTGATCTGCCTGACGCTGACCGAGGCGCGCTGCCGCCAGCTCGACCTGCCGCTGATGGTGCGTGACAACAAGACGCCGCACGGCACCGCCTTCACCGTCTCGATCGAGGCGGCAACAGGCGTCACCACCGGAATTTCGGCGCAGGACCGTTCGCGCACGGTGCAGGCCGCCGTGGCGAAGAACGCCACTGCCGCCGACATCGTGCAGCCCGGCCACATTTTTCCGCTGATGGCACAGAACGGCGGCGTGCTGGTGCGCGCCGGACACACGGAAGCCGGTTGCGATTTCGCGCAACTGGCCGGCTGCACGCCTGCTTCAGTGATCTGCGAGATCCTCAAGGAGGACGGCACCATGGCGCGGTTGCCGGACCTGCTGGAGTTCGCCCGCGAACACGGCCTCAAGATCGGCACCATCCGCGACCTGATCCAGCACCGGTCGGAGACCGAAAAACTCATCGAGTGTGTGGCCGACAAGCAGGTCGACTGCGCCCAGGGCAAGTTCCGCCTGCGTGCCTTTGCCGACCGCAGCAGCGGCGACGTGCACCTGGCGATGTCCTGCGGCGAGATCGTCGCCGGTGACGAAACGCTGGTGCGCGTGCATGAGGCCGTCTGCGTGCTGGATTTCATCGACCACGGCAGCCGCGGCCACACCTACAGCGTCGACTTCGCGCTGCGCAAGATCGCCGAACAGGGGCGCGGCGTGCTGGTGATGCTGCACCGCGCGGAAACCGGAAATGCGCTGCTGGCGGCGCTCAAGAGCGAACGCAACGAAAAGCCCGCCTATACCTGGGACCCACGCATCTACGGCATCGGTGCGCAGATCCTGCGCGAGATCGGCGTCGGCAAGATGCGCCTGATGTCCAGCCCGCGCAAGATGCCCAGCATGGCCGGCTTCGGTCTTGAGATCACCGGCTACTTCACCCCCGCAGGAGAGAACACCGCATGACTATCCGCGAACTCGAACCGAACCTTGCCGGAAAGAACCTGCGCGTCGGCGTGGTGCAAGCCCGCTTCAACGAGGATATCGGCGAAGGTCTGCGCTCGGGCTGCCTGTCCGAGCTCGCTCGCCTCGGCGTGGCCGATGCCGATGTGACCTACGCGACGGTCCCTGGCGCCCTGGAACTGCCGCTGACGCTGCAGGCCATGGCGCAAAGCAAGCGCTTCGATGCCTTGGTCGCGCTTGGCGCCGTGATCCGCGGCGAGACCTATCACTTCGAGATTGTTTCCAATGAATCGGCGCGCGGCATCACCGACGTGCAACTGAATTGCGGCATCCCGATCGCCAATGCCGTGCTGACCACCGAGAACGACGACCAGGCGCTGGTGCGCATGGTGCAAAAGGGTACCGAAGCGGCACAGGCGGCCATCGAGATGGCGAACCTGCTCAAGGCGCTCAAGTAATGGCCGGCGGCGGTACGCCGGGCGACGGTCCGGTGACGACGCCGCCCGCGGCTTCGGGGCGATCCAGGAGCAGCAGGCCTTCCAACCCGCGCCGGCGTGCGCGCGAGTTCGTCATCCAGGGCCTCTACCAGTGGCAGGTCGGCGGCCAGGACGAAGCAGCGATCCAGGTCCAGGCCGAGGGCGTGGCGGGTTTCGACAAGGCCGACGGCGCGCTTTACGGCACCCTGCTCGCCGAAGCGCGACAGAACGCCGAAGCCCTCAAGCTCGACCTGGCCCCGCACATCGACCGCAACTGGGACGAAGTCTCGCCGATCGAGCGCTGCGTGCTGTTGCTGGGTGCCTGCGAGCTCAAGCTGCATCCGGAAACCCCCTACCGCGTGATCATCAACGAAGCCATCGAACTGGCCAAGACTTACGGCGGCACGGACGGCCACAAGTTCGTCAATGGCGTGCTGGACAAGCTCGCCGCCGTGCTGAGGGCGGCGGAACTGCAAAAGCGCTGATTCCGCGTGCCCTCGGAATTCGAACTCATCGCGCGCTATTTCACGCGCGGCACGACCCACACGACGCTCGGCGTCGGCGACGACGGCGCACTGATCACGCCGGCCCCCGGCCAGGAACTGGTGATTTCCACCGACATGCTGGTGGAAGGCACCCACTTCCTGCCCGACACCGATGCCGAAGACCTGGGCTGGAAGACGCTGGCGGTGAATGTCTCGGACATGGCCGCGATGGGCGCCCGGCCGCGCTGGGCGACACTGGCCATCGCCGTACCGCCAACGCCAACTTTTGAGTGGCTTGATGATTTCGCCCGCGGCTTCTTCGCCTGCGCCGACGAATTCGGCATCGATTTGATCGGCGGCGACACGACTCGCGGGCCGCGCGCCTTTTGCGTCACCATCCTCGGCGAAGTCGCCGCCGGGCAGGCCCTGCGGCGCAGCGGCGCTGGCATCGGCGACGACATCTGGGTGTCCGGCCAGCCGGGTCGCGCCGCATTGGGTTTGGCGCACCTTCAAGGGCGCATGGTGTTGGCCGAACCCCGCCGCGCCGAGTGCGTCGCGGCCCTGCAGCGTCCGCAGCCGCGCGTGGCTCTCGGCCTCGCGCTTCAAGGCTTGGCGACGGCGGCAATCGACGTCTCCGACGGCCTGCTGGCCGACCTCGGCCACATCCTGGAGGCGTCCCGGGTCGCCGCATCGGTACAAGTTGCCGTACCGTCAGCGCCGACTCTTGAACGGGATGCCTGGCTCTCCGGCGGCGACGACTACGAACTGGTGTTTACCGCGCCGCCTGCGCGCCGAAACGTAATCGACGCCCTTGCCGGCCGGCTTCAGTTGGCGCTCACTCGCGTCGGAACCATTGCAGCGGGAAGCGCTGGAGCGATCGCCCTGCACGATGCCGAGGGCCATCCCCTTGCCATTCAGCGGCGTGGTTATGATCATTTTATTTCCCCGGTGGATATGTCGCCGGACGCATCGCCCGACGCCTGACTACACGCATGGCCAAACTCCCGCCGCCCCCGCTCAAGTTCCTGCTCCATCACCCGGCGCATTTCGTCGCCTGCGGGATGGGCAGCGGCTTGTCGCGCTGGGCGCCCGGCACGGCGGGAACGGCCTTCGCCTGGGTTACCTACCCACTGCTGCGCCTCTACCTGGAAAGCGACCTTGGCTTCGCCATCTTCCTCCTGCTCGGCTTCGCCGTCGGCGTCGCCGCCTGCCAGATCACCGGGCGTGCGCTGGGGGTGGTCGACCACGGCGCCATCGTCTGGGACGAGATCGTGCCCTTTTGGGCCGTGCTGATGTTCGCCCCGCAGGAACTGCTGTGGCAACTCGCCGCCTTCCTCTGGTTCCGCTTCTACGACATCGTCAAGCCGCAGCCGGCGAAGTTCTTCGACACCCAGGTAAAGAACGGCTTCGGCGTGATGATGGACGACGTCATCGCCGCCGGCTACACGGTGCTGACGCTCGCCGTATTCAAGGCTTTCCTGCCCTTCTGATGGACGCCGACCTGGTTGCCCTTTCGGAGTCGATCGGCGCGCCGTGTCGCCAGCGCCGACTTTTGCTGGCAACCGCCGAATCATGTACCGGGGGCTGGGTAGCGCAAGTAATCACTCACACTGCCGGCAGTTCGGCGTGGTTTGATCGAGGTTTCGTCACTTACTCGAATGAAGCCAAGATGGAAATGCTGGGGGTGAGGGCGGAAACCCTTGCCGAATTCGGTGCCGTGAGCCCGGAAACCGCGGCCGAGATGGCCAGCGGCGCGCTGAAAAACTCCAACGCCATGTTTTCATTGGCGATTACAGGAATCGCCGGGCCCACGGGTGGCTCACCTGGTAAGCCAGTGGGCACCGTATGCTTTGCCTGGTGTCGACGCGGCGACAAGGCCGACGCGGAAACCCGGCAGTTCGCCGGCGACCGCGAGGCTGTCCGCCGCCTGGCCGTGGTCCATGCCCTGCAGGGACTGCGGCTGCGACTCGACGCCATCTGACGGCAGCGACTTGGCGCAAAAACTGTGCCATCCGTGACATAATCGAATCATTCACAAGGAAGCAAAAAATGGACGAGAACAAGAGCAAGGCACTCCAGGCCGCCCTGGCCCAGATCGAAAAGCAGTTCGGCAAGGGCTCCATCATGAAGATGGGCGAAGGCCTGGCGATCGACGACATCCAGACCGTTTCGACCGGTTCGCTCGGACTCGATATCGCTTTGGGCATAGGCGGCCTGCCGCGCGGCCGGGTCGTCGAGATCTACGGACCGGAATCCTCGGGCAAGACCACCCTGTGCCTGCACATCGTGGCCGAAATCCAGAAAGCCGGCGGTGTCGCCGCCTACATCGACGCGGAAAATGCGCTGGACCCGGGCTACGCCGCCAAGCTCGGCGTGAACGTCCCCGACCTGCTGATCTCGCAACCGGACACCGGCGAGCAAGGTCTCGAAATCTGCGACATGCTGGTACGCTCCGGCGGCATCGACTGCATCGTGATCGACTCGGTCGCCGCGCTGACGCCGCGCGCCGAAATCGAGGGCGAAATGGGCGACCAGTTGCCCGGCCTGCAGGCACGGCTGATGAGCCAGGCGCTGCGCAAGCTCACCGCCAACATCAAGCGCACCAATACCCTGGTCATCTTCATCAACCAGATCCGCATGAAGATCGGCGTCATGTTCGGCAACCCGGAAACCACCACCGGCGGCAACGCGCTGAAGTTCTACGCCTCGGTGCGCATGGACATCCGCCGCACCGGCGCCATCAAGAAGGGCGACGAAGTGATCGGCAACGAGACCAAGGTCAAGGTAGTCAAGAACAAGGTCGCGCCGCCCTTCCGCGAGGCCCACTTCGACATCCTCTACGGCGAAGGCATTTCGCGCCAGGGCGAAATCGTCGAACTCGGCGTCGAGCACAAGATCGTCGAGAAATCCGGCGCCTGGTACGCCTACAAGGGCGAAAAGATCGGCCAGGGCAAGGACAACGCGCGCGAATTCCTGCGTGAACATGGCGATCTGGCGGTCGAAATCGAGAATCGGGTGCGCGAAGCCGTCGGCGTCGCGACACTGGGCACCGCCGACGCGGCGAAAGGCAGCTAGGCGCGGCACCAACCCGCCGAGGACACGCATCTTGTCGAACAGCAGTTGCCGCGCGTGTCGCGGTCGATACCATGTCGAATGAACTGCGCCAGCAGGCGATCAAGCTGCTGGCCCGGCGCGAACACACCCGCGCCGAGCTGGCGCGCAAGCTGGCGGGCCTCGGCACGCAGGAGGAAATCGATGCGGTGCTGGCCGACATGGAATCCTCCCAACTGCAGTCCGACAGCCGCACCACAGAGAGTTTCCTGCGCAGCAATGCCTCGCGCCTGGGCGCCTCGCGCCTGCGCCACACGCTGAAAACCCGAGGCGTGGCGCCCGAGATGATCGAGGAACAACTGGCCCAGGCCGACCTGCCCGACGAGATGGCGCGCGCACGCGCCGCCTGGAGCCGCAAGTTCTCCGCCGCACCGGCCAATCCCAAGGAATGGGCGCGCCAGGCGCGTTTCCTGCAAAGCCGCGGCTTTGCCGGCGACATCGTGCGCCGCCTGCTCAAGCAACCGCTGGAAGCGGAAGACGAATGAAGCTCCCCGCTCCCGGCCAGCTCCCGCTCGGTTACGAAAACGACGTTGCGCCGCCCAAGGTCGCCATGGCTGCCACCGCAGCCGTCGCCACGCTTTCGGCCCACAACCTGCGCAAGAAGTACAAATCGCGCACCGTGGTCACCGATGTCTCCTTCGAGGTCGCGGCCGGTGAAGTGGTCGGCCTGCTCGGTCCCAACGGCGCCGGCAAGACCACCTGCTTCTACATGATCGTGGGCCTCGTAGCCGCCGACGGTGGCGAGATTCGCATCGAGAACGGCAACGAACACCAGCGCCTGACCCACATGCCGATCCACCGGCGGGCGAAACTGGGCCTGTCCTACCTGCCGCAGGAGAACTCGGTCTTCCGAAAGCTGACCGTCTCGGAGAACGTTCGCGCCGTGCTCGAATTGCAGGATCTGGACAACGACGCGATGGACGAGCGCGAAGAAACCCTGCTGCAGGAACTGCACATCACCCACATCCGCAAGAACATCGCCGCCTCGCTGTCCGGCGGCGAACGCCGCCGCGTCGAGATCGCGCGGGCGCTGGCCACCAGCCCGCGCTTCATCCTGCTCGACGAACCCTTCGCCGGCGTCGACCCGATCGCGGTCATCGACATCCAGAAGATCATCCGCTACCTGCGCGAACGCGGCATCGGAGTGCTCATCACCGACCACAACGTGCGGGAAACATTGGGAATTTGCGATCGCGCGACGATCATCAACGCCGGCGAAGTACTTGCCGCTGGACAGCCGGCAGAGATAGTCGATAATGAAAGTGTGCGCCGGGTGTACCTCGGCGAGCACTTCAGAATGTAAATAACAATAATGAAGCAGGGTCTCCAGCTCAGGCTTTCGCAGCATCTGGCACTGACGCCGCAGTTGCAGCAGTCGATCCGGCTGTTGCAGCTTTCGACGCTGGAGCTGAACGCCGAAATCGACCAGGCGCTGCAGGAAAATCCGCTGCTGGAACGCGACGATCCGGGCGAACCCGTGCTGTACAGCCTCGGCGCCGCCGGCGATGCGTCGGCAACGCCGCAAACCGCTCCAGCACCCGACAGCGACGACCGCCGGGAAGCACAGGGCGGCGACGACGAAGGCTGGGGCATGGATTTTTCGGGCGCCCACGGCCAGCGCGACCCCAACGACGACGACCTCGACAGCGGCGAGGCGCAAACCGCCTCGACCTCCCTGCGCGAACATCTGGGGCCGCAAGTGGCGATGACCCAGTTGCCGGACCGCGAACGGGCGCTGGTCGGCTTCCTGATCGAAGCGCTCGACGACGACGGCTACCTGACGCAGTCGCTGGAAGAACTGGTCGACCTGCTGGTCAGCGAGGACGACGAACTGCGCGAAGTCCTGCTGGAAGAACTCGGCATCGCCCTGCGCCACCTGCAGAACCTCGACCCGCCGGGGATCGGTGCGCGCAATGCGCAGGAATGCCTGACCCTGCAACTGAAGTGCCTGCCCGATTCGGCGCCGCGCAAGCTGGCGCTGGCCATCGTCGACGGCCACCTCGACCTGCTGGCGGCGCGCGATTTTGCGCGCATCCGCAAGCTGCTGGGTTGCGACGATGACGAACTGCGCACGGCGCAGACCCTGATCAAGTCCCTCAATCCGCGCCCCGGCGCGCAGTATGCGGCGACCGACACGCGCTACGTGGTGCCCGACGTGGCGGTGCGCAAAGTCAATGACAAGTGGGTCGTCAGCCTCAATCGCGACGCCATGCCGCGGCTGCGCATCAACCGCCTCTACGCCGACATCCTGCAGCGCCACCGTGGCGGCAACGGCTCGTCGGCGGGCCTCGCCAGCCAGTTGCAGGAAGCCAAGTGGCTGATCAAGAACGTGCAGCAGCGCTTCGACACCATCCTGCGCGTTTCGCAGGCCATCGTCGACCGGCAGCGCGCCTTCTTCGACCATGGCGAAGTTGCGATGCGACCGCTGACATTGCGCGAGATCGCGGAAACCGTCAGCCTGCACGAGTCGACCATTTCGCGCGTGACGACCCAGAAGTACCTGGCCAGTCCGCGCGGCATCTTCGAACTCAAATACTTTTTTGGCAGCCACGTCGCCACCGATACCGGCGGCGCGGCCTCCTCAACCGCGATTCGGGCGCTGATCAAGCAATTGGTCGGCGCCGAGGACGGCAAGAAGCCGCTCTCGGACGCCCGGCTTGCGGAAATCCTCGGCGAGCAGGGCATCGTCGTGGCACGTCGCACCGTTGCGAAGTACCGCGAACTGCTCGGCATCCCGCCGGTAAACCTCAGGAAGGTTCTCTGAGAACACATTTGACCAGGAGGCATCATGAATCTCAACATCACCGGACATCACGTTGAAGTCACCCCGGCAATTCGCGAATACGTGAAGGGCAAGCTCGAGCGGGTGTTGCGGCATTTCGATCAGGTGACCAGTTCGCACGTCATTCTGTCGGTTGAGAAACTGCAGCAGAAAGCCGAAGTCACCTTGCACGTCAAGGGCAAGGACATCTTCGCCGACGCCACGGACGCCGATCTCTATGCCGCGATCGACCTGGTGGCCGACAAGCTCGACCGCCAGGTAGTCAAGCACAAGGAGAAGGTTTCCAACCACACCCACGACAACAAGCGCCAACCGGCCGAGTAAGGCCACGGCGATCCAGGCAAGGCACGGCGGCGCGGACCGGTAACCCCACCCAACCGGGTTCGCGGTTTATACTCCCGCCGCCGCAACCTCCGCCCAACCGCAGGATCGCTTCCACGATGAATCAGATCGCCAGCCTGCTGCCACTCGACAATGTGGTGGCCAACCTCGACGCCAGCAGCAAGAAGCGCGTATTCGAGCAGGTTGGAATTCTGTTCGAGAACCATCAGGGCGTCGCCCGCAGCACGGTGTATGACGCCCTGTTTGCGCGCGAGAAGCTGGGCTCGACCGGCCTTGGCCAGGGCATCGCGATTCCCCACGGCCGCATCAAGGGACTGAAGACGCCGCTTGGCGCCTTTGTCCGCCTGGCCACACCGGTCCAGTTCGATGCACCCGACGGCAAACCGGTGGGACTGATATTCGTGCTGTTGGTGCCGGAAGCCGCCAACGAACACCATCTCCAACTGCTCTCCGAACTGGCCCAGATGTTTTCCGACCGGGCCTTTCGCGAGCAGCTTGCGGCCGCTGCGGATGCCGCGGCGCTGCACGGCCTTTTTGCCAATTGGCACGCGAACTAGTCGTTTCCCAGCTTTTCGAACGCAACCGGGAGCGCCTCCAGCTTTCCTGGGTCAGCGGCGGTATGACGCGCGCAATCTGCACCAGCGAACACGTGGTATCGCCAGCCGACCTGATCGGCCACCTCAACCTGATGCACCCGGAACGCCTGCAGGTCATTGGCACGCCGGAAGTCGCATGGGCGACGCGCCACGCGCCGGAAAAAGTCGCCCACCACATGCAGGAAATCTACAACGCGCGGCCGCCAGCGATCATCGTCGCCGACGGCTGCACGATCAACGAAGGCGTACGCGCCGGATGCGAGGCATCCGGTACGCCGCTATTCACGACGCCAATGTCATCGGCCTTCGTGATCGATACGCTGCGCTATTTCGTCTCGCGTCAGCTCGCCGAAACCGGCACGCTGCACGGCGTTTTCCTCGACGTGCTGGGCATGGGCGTGCTGATCACCGGCGATTCCGGCGTCGGCAAGAGCGAACTCGGCCTCGAACTGATTTCGCGCGGACACGGTCTGGTTGCCGATGACGTGGTCGACGTCTCGCGCATCGGTTCCGATACCCTGGAAGGACGCTGCCCGGAATTGCTCAAGGATTTCCTCGAAGTGCGCGGTCTGGGCCTGCTCAACATCCGCACCGTGTTCGGCGAAACCGCCTGCCGGCGCAAGATGCGGCTCAAGCTCATCGTGCACCTGCAAAAACCCACACCCGGCGTTCCCGAAGCGGCGCGCCTTCCGCTCGACGCACAGACGGAAACCATTCTCGGCGTGCCGGTACGCCGCGTCACGCTGCCGGTGGCGGCCGGCCGCAACCTGGCGGTGCTGCTGGAAGCCGCCGTGCGTGCCACCGTGCTGAAACTGCGTGGCATAGACAGCATGCAGGAGTTCGTCGAGCGCCAGGAAGCCGCACTGCGCGCCGACAGCGGTGGCAATTCGGTCAACTAGACCCGCGTCCGCGCGTTAATCGGGCACGGCCACGCGCCGTCCATAAACCAAGGAGATTACCAATGAACAAACTGATTGCGCTTGCCCTGACCACGCTGTTTGCCACCAGCATGGCATTTGCTCAAGCTCCGGCCGCCGCCCCGGCCAAGGCTGCTGATGCCAAGCCGGCTGCGGCCGCACCCGCCGCCAAGCCTGCCGAAGCCGCCAAGCCCGCAGCGCCTGCTGCTCCGGCCGCCGCTGCTGCCGGCGACTGCGAAGCCAAGGCCGTGAGCAAGGACGGCAAGCCGCTGGCCGGCGCCGCCAAGAAGGCCTTCATGAAGAAGTGCGAAGGCGGCAGCAAGCCCGCTGATGCCAGCGGCTGCGAAGCCAAGGCCGTGAGCAAGGATGGCAAGCCGCTGGCCGGCGCCGCCAAGGCCGCTTCGATCAAGAAGTGCCAGAAGGATGCCAAGGCCAAGTAATCCGGCCCGCAACCAGGAAAACGCCGGCTCCGTGCCGGCGTTTTCTTTTGGGAGCGCTAGAATCGCGGCATGAATCCGCCCTCCGCCCCGCCTCCACAGTACGAACCCGGCGGCGATCGCATCATGATCGTCATTGTCCTGATTGTCCTCACCGCACTGGGCGGCATGGCGTGGAGCTTCTTCTCGAGACAGAACGCGCCCGCCGACGCGCCGGAAATCAAGACGCGCCACCTGCCGCCTTCTGCCAGGCCCGCCCCGGCACCTGCCGTGGTACCAGCGCCGACTCCCGCGGCACCGAAGTAAGCCCTATGCAAGGACTTGCACTGCAACTCGTTGCATAGTATCTTGCGGGCATGTCGCTGGACCATGCCCTGCTTGTCTCCCTGCTCGAAAAGCCCAGTTCCGGCTACGAACTGGCGCGTCGCTTCGACCGCTCGATCGGCTACTTCTGGCATGCCACGCACCAGCAGATCTACAAGGTGCTGGCTCGCATGGAAGATGCCGGCTGGATCTCCGGCGAGGTACAGCCGGGCGAGGCCGCCCCCGACCGCAAGCTGTTTTCGGTAAGCCGCAGCGGACGCAGCGAGGTTTCGCGCTGGCTGGCCGAGCCGACGGAGCCGGAGGGAGTCCGCGACAGCCTGATGGTCAAAATGCGGGGCGCCGCATTCGGCAAGCCCGGCGCCCTGATTCCCGAACTCGAACACCATCGCGCCCTGCATGCCAATCGCCTGACGGCGTATCGCGTGATCGAGGCGAGGGATTTTTCCGGCGCGCTGGACCGCCAGCGCGCCCTGCAATACCAGGTCCTGAAAAGCGGCATCCGCTTTGAGCAGGGCTGGCTGGAATGGTGCGAGGAGGCGCTGGGCCTGCTCCACAGTTTTGACCAAGACCAAGGAGGAAACACACCATGAGCAATCCCTACCCGCACCTGCTGGCCCCGCTGGACCTCGGTTTCACCACGCTGAAGAACCGCGTGCTGATGGGCTCGATGCACACGGGCCTGGAGGACATCGGCAACAGCCATGACCGCATGGCGGCCTTCTACGCCGCGCGTGCCAAGGGCGGGGTTGGCCTCATCGTCACCGGCGGCTTCGCCCCCAACCAGGACAGCATCGTGATGCAGGGTGCATCGATCCTCGACAACGAGACCGAGGCCGCCAAGCACCGCGTCATCACCGAAGCCGTGCACAAGCATGGCGGCAAGATCTGCGTGCAGATCCTGCACACCGGACGCTACGCCTACACCAAGCGCCCGGTCGCGCCATCCGCGCTGAAGGCGCCGATAAATCCGGCGACGCCGCACGCGCTGAGCGAAGAAGAAATCCAGCAGACCATCGCCGACTACGCCCAGTGCGCCGCGATGTGCCAGTTCGCCAACTACGACGGCGTCGAGATCATGGGCTCCGAGGGTTACCTGATCAACGAGTTCCTCGCGCCTCAGACCAACCATCGCGACGACCGCTGGGGCGGCAGCCTGGAAAACCGCATGCGCTTCGGCCTCGACGTGATCCGCGCCGTGCGCGCCCGGGTCGGCGCCAACTTCATCATCATCTTCCGCCTCTCGATGCTCGACCTGGTCGAGGGCGGTTCGACCTGGGACGAAGTCGTGACCATGGCCAAGGAAGTCGAAAAGGCCGGCGCCACGATCATCAACACGGGGGTGGGCTGGCACGAAGCGCGCATCCCGACCATCTACACCGCCGTGCCGCGCGCCGCCTACACCTGGGTGACGCGACGCATGATGGGCGAGGTGAAAATTCCGCTGATCACCACCAACCGCATCAACGACCCGCAGGTGGCCGAGGAGATCATCGCCCGTGGCGATGCCGACATGGTGTCGATGGCGCGCCCCTTCCTCGCCGACGCCGAATTCGTGAACAAGGCCGCCGCCGGCCGCGCCGACGCGATCAACACCTGCATCGCCTGCAACCAGGCCTGCCTCGACCACATCTTTTCGCGCCAGCTGTGTTCCTGCCTGGTCAATCCCTTCGCCTGCCATGAACTCGATGTCACGGTCGAACCGGCCGCCGCGCCGAAGCGCGTAGCCGTGGTCGGCGCCGGTCCGGCCGGTCTCGCCGCCGCGACGCAACTGGCCGAACGCGGCCACCAGGTCACGCTGTTCGATGCCGCATCCGAAATCGGCGGCCAGTTCACCCTGGCGCGGCGCATTCCGGGCAAAGAAGAATTCGGCGAAACCCTGCGCTACTTCGGTACGCGGCTGAAGGAATTGAAGGTTGATGTGCAGTTGAATCGCCGTACCACCAGCGCCGACTTTCAGGGCTATGACCACGTCGTGGTCGCCACCGGCATCGTGCCGCGCAGGCCGAGTATCCCAGGCATCGAGCACGCGAAAGTCACCAGCTACATCGACCTCATCGAAGGCCGCAAGCCGGCCGGCAAGAAGGTCGCGGTGATCGGTGCCGGCGGCATCGGCTTCGACGTCGCCGAACTGCTGACCAATGCCGAAGCGCACGGCGACTCGATCGATGCCTACCGCAAGGAATGGGGCATCGATCCTGACTACACGGACAAGCGCGGCGGCCTGGCCGAGCCCCAAATGGCCCCGAGCCCGCGCGAAGTCTGGCTGCTGCAACGCAAGGCGACCAAGGTCGGCGACGGCCTGGCCAAGACCACCGGCTGGGCGCGCCGCCTGCTGCTGCAGAAGCGCGGCGTGCGCATGCAGGGCGGTGTCGAGTACCTGAAGATCGACGATGCCGGCCTACACATTTCCATCGACGGCAAGGCCAGCGTGCTCGAAGTCGACACCATCGTCATCTGCGCCGGACAGGAACCGCGCCGCGAACTCGTCGCCGGCCTCGAAGCCGCCGGCATCGAGTACACCCTGGTCGGCGGCGCCGACGTGGCGACGGAACTCGACGCCAAGCGGGCGATCTGGCAGGCCACCGAGTTTGCGGTCGAGTATTGAAGACCGTCGCCAGCCGCCTGCGCCAACGCTTGTTACATAAGGAAACGCCATGAACGCAGTCCTCCCCCAAAACATGCTGCAACTGCAGTCACTCATCAAGGCTGATGGCGAGCTGGAGCTGTCGCTGGTCAGCGTTCCCCTGCCCGAACCCCGGGCCGACCAGGTCCTGGTGCGCATGGAAGCCGCGCCCCTCAACCCCTCCGATCTCGGCTTGCTGTTCGGTGCGGCCGACATGGGCACGGCGCAGCAGTCAGGCAGCGCGCAACGACCGGTCATTACCGCGCGCGTGCCTGCCGGCGCAATGAAGGCCATGGCGCCGCGAGTCGGCATCGCCATGCCGGTCGGCAACGAGGGCGCGGGCCTGGTCGTGGCGGCGGGCTCTTCGCCGACGGCGCAGGCGCTGCTCGGCAAGCGCGTCGCCGTGCTCGGCGGCGCCATGTTCGCGCAATACCGCTGCATGCCGGCCGACCAGTGCCTCGCCTTGCCGGCCGACGCTACGTCGGCCGATGGCGCCTCGTGCTTCGTCAATCCGCTGACCGCGCTGGGCATGGTCGAAACGATGCGCCGCGAAGGGCACAGTGCCCTGGTGCATACAGCAGCGGCATCCAATCTGGGCCAGATGCTCAATCGCATTTGCCTGCAGGACGGCATCGCCCTGGTCAACATCGTGCGCAAACCGGAGCAGGAAGCCCTGCTGCGGGCCATGGGTGCGCAGCATGTCTGCAACAGCAGTTCGCCGAACTTCATGGCCGAACTGACCGATGCGCTGGCGGCGACCGGCGCGACGGTCGCCTTCGATGCGATCGGCGGCGGCAGGCTACCGGGACAGATCCTCTCCTGCATGGAAATGGCGATCAACCGCTCCGCCAGGGAATACAGCCGCTATGGCTCGGCCACGCACAAGCAGGTCTACCTCTACGGCATGCTCGAAACCAGCCCGACGGAAATCGTGCGCAATTTCGGCATGGCCTGGGGCATCGGCGGCTGGCTGCTTTTCCCCTTCCTGCAAAAGCTGGGCGCGGCCGGCACACAAGCGCTGAAAGCACGCGTTGCCGCCGAATTGAAGACCACCTTCAAGAGCCACTACTCAAAAGAAGTGTCGATGGCGCAAGCGCTTCAACTCGACTCGATTGCCATCTACGGCAAGCGCGCGACCGGTGAGAAGTTCCTGATCAATCCTAGCCTGGATGCAGTTGCAGGCTGAGATACGCGCGAAACGTTCCACGGCCTGACCGGCCTGAAAAGCTGCTGTCAGACAAGGAAATCGCTCCACGCCCCCGGCGCACGCACCGGCAGCGGCTCGTATCCGGGCATCGCGATCAGGCGCTGGCGGAAGGTGTTGCCGTGCAGCCGGGCAAGGAAGGCCTTGCCCTCGACGCTTGTGGCCGTCGTCTTGCGCATCGCGAAGCCGTAGCGCTCCCAGACCAGCGGCACGAAGCCGAGGTCGTAGCGCACCGCCGCCGCCTCGATGCCGAAACCGACGTCGGCCTGCCCCGCAGCCACGGTGGCGGCGATCGCCTCATGGGTGAATTCCTCGTGGGCATAGCCCTCGATGTCTTCGGGCCGCAGGCCGTTGGCGGAGAGCAACTGGTCGATCAGGCTGCGGGTGCCCGACCCACGCTGTCGATTGACCATGCGCAAGCCGCGCCGTGACGCGTCGGCCAGCGTCAGCACGCGATGCGGATTGCCGCGCGCAACGATCAGGCCCTGGCAGCGACGCATCAGGGGCAGGCACGCATGCACGGCCGGCTTCAGGAAACGCCCCAGCGAGGCGACCAGTTGCTCCGGCGTCCATGCCTCCGGAACGTGGAATCCGACGATGTCGCACTCGTCGCGCCCCATCGCCGCGAGCGCCTCCTCGCTGCCGCGCCAGAACAGGTCGAAGCTGATCCCCCGCCCGTGTTCGACCCAGTCGGCAAGAGCCAGGTCATGGCTCGCAGCCACCCTCAGGCGTTCGGGAACGGCCCTCACCACGGGCGCCAGCAGGTCGCGCAGGCGCCGCTCCCAGGGGGCGTGAGCGACACCCAGCGTCAACCGTGCCGCGCTGTCGAGCTGCACGATCGATTCCCCAAGTTCCGACAGCCTCGTCCCGCGCCCGCGTTCCATGACTACCAGCGCCACGCCCAGCGCCTCCTCGCAGTGACGCAACAGCCCCCAGGCCGAACGATAGGACATTCCGGCGGATTTCGCCGCCACCCCCAGGGCGCCTCCTTCCGCCAACGCGGTCAGCAGGGGCAGCAGGCGCGAGGTATCCGTATCCCCGAGCAGGGGCCCGAGATCCCATTCCCAGCGCAATCGGGGTACCGCACTACGATCCTTTGTTGCAGAAGATGACATATTTGATCCTTTGTGTGCGTACTTTACCCTTGCCGACCCTTATGCAAGTCCGTGCATAAGGATCTACCCGACCATGATCGAATTCAGCGAAAGCTTTCACACCGCCTGGCGACTGCTCGCCGTCAGCGACGCGCGCCTGTTCAGCATCGTCCTGCTGAGCCTCAGCGTCAGCTTCGGCGCCACGCTGATCGCCTGCGCGATCGGCATGCCGATCGGCTCGCTGCTGGCGGTCGGCCGCTTTCCCGGTCGGCGCGCATTGATCGTGCTGTTCAACGGCCTCATGGGCCTGCCGCCGGTGGTGGTCGGCCTGCTGGTCTACCTGCTGCTCTCCCGGGCCGGGCCGCTGGGCAGCTACGGATTGCTGTTCTCGCCCACCGCGATGGTGATCGCCCAGGCCGTGCTGGTGACTCCCATCGTCGCCGCGTTGACGCGACAGGTGATCGCCGACGAATGGAGCGAATACCGCGAACAGTTGCGTTCGCTTGGCGCCAGCCGCGCCCGCGCCGCCGTCACCCTGCTCTGGGATGGGCGTTTTTCGCTGTCCACCGCCGCACTTGCAGGTTTCGGCCGCGCTGTCGCCGAGGTCGGCGCCGTGATGATCGTCGGCGGCAACATCGATGGCGTGACGCGCGTAATGACCACCACCATCGCTCTTGAGACCAGCAAGGGCGACCTGCCGCTGGCTTTGGCACTGGGCTTCATCCTGATCGCCGTGGTGCTCTCGATCAACGCGGTGGCCTATGCGGTTCGCGGCTGGGCGGAAAGGAAATGGGGGTGAGTACCTGGCTCTCCATCGACAGCCTGGGGCTCACTGAGGGCACCGCGCGCATCATCGAATCGGCCACGCTCACGCTCTCGGCACAGCGCAGCGTCGTACTCGGCCCCAACGGCGCCGGCAAGAGCACGCTATTGCGCCTGATTCACGGCCTGCTGCATCCGAGCGCCGGGCGGATTGATTGGCCACAGCCGCTGTCGCAGGCCATGGTCTTCCAGCGTCCGGTGATGCTGCGGACTACTGCGCTGGCGAACGTCGAGTACGGCCTGAAGCTGAAGGGCCATGCTGCACCGGAACGACGTCGGCGTGCCGCCGAATCGCTGGCCCGCGTCGGGCTCGAACACATTGCCAGTCGCCCGGCGCGCCTGCTTTCCGGCGGCGAGCAGCAGCGCGTGGCACTGGCCCGCGCCTGGGCGCTGGAACCCGAGTTGCTGATCCTCGACGAACCCACCGCCAGCCTCGACCCGGCCAGCAGCCGCGAAGTCGAACACATCATCAATGAAATTGCCGCCAGCGGCACGCGCATCCTGATGACCACCCACAACCTCGGCCAGGCAAAGCGCATCGCCGAGGAAATCGTTTTCATCGATCGCGGCCGCGTCGTCGAACAGACGGCGGTCGAACAGTTCTTTACCCTGCCGCGAACCGAAGCGGCGCAACGCTTTCTTCAGGAGGAAACCCCATGATCTCTCGTCGTCTGTTCTGTTCCGCCCTTGCCGCCGCGGGCCTTCTGGGCGCCGGCCTGACCCAGGCCCAGGAGCGATTCATCACCGTGTCATCGACCACCTCGACCGAGCAGTCGGGGCTTTTCGGCCATCTGCTGCCTGCCTTCGAAAAGGCCAGCGGCATCAAGGTACGCGTCGTGGCGCTGGGCACCGGCCAGGCGCTGGACCTGGCGCGGCGCGGCGATGCCGACGTGGTTTTCGTACACGACAAGGTTGCAGAAGAGAAATTCATCGCCGAGGGCTTCGGCGTCAAGCGTCAGGAAGTGATGTACAACGACTTCATCGTGGTCGGCCCCAAGGCCGACCCGGCGAAGGCTCACGGCCGCGACATCCTCGAAGGCCTGCGCCGCATCGAAGCGGCCAAGGCGCCGTTTGTTTCGCGCGGCGACAAGAGCGGCACCCACGCCGCCGAACTGCGCTACTGGAAGGCCGCCGGCGTCGACCTCGACAAGGCCAAGGGTCCCTGGTACCGCGACACCGGCTCCGGCATGGGCCCGGCGCTCAACACCGCCGCCTCGATGAACGCCTACATCCTCGCCGACCGCGGCACCTGGCTCTCGTTCAAGAATCGCGGCGAGATGGGCATCGTGGTCGAAGGCGACACCCGGCTCTTCAACCAGTACGGCGTGATCCTCGTCAATCCTGCCAAGCATGCCCATGTCAAGCAGGCGGATGGCCAGAAGTTCATCGACTGGGTGGTTTCCGCCGAGGGACAGCAGGCCATTGCCGCATACAAGATTGGCGGCGAGCAACTTTTCTTCCCCAACGCCAAGCCCTGAGAAAGCCACCACCATGCGCAGAACATTTCTCAAGCTTGCCATCGGCGTGACGCTTGCCGGCGCCTTGCCGGTCTTCGCCGCCGATGAAACGGGCGCCACCTACGGCACCGGCACCAACGCCTTTTCGCTCGCCACCGGCAGCCCCGGCGAACTCGGCCTGCTCAAACTTCTGGCCGAGGAGTTCGCGCGAGTCGCGGACGCCCGAATGAACTGGGTGAAAGCCGGTACCGGCGCATCTCTCAAGCTGCTGCAGGAGAAGAAGGTCGACATGGCCATGGTGCATGCGCCGGCCCAGGTGGACAAGGCGCTCAAGGATGGCTGGGCAACGGGCAAGACGCTGATCGGCTCCAACGAGTTCTACATTGTCGGACCGAAGAATGATCCGGCCGAGATCGCCCGTGCGACCAGCGCCGCCGATGCCTACCAGCGTATCGCCAAGGCTGGCGCACGCTTCGTCTCGCGCGGCGACAACTCAGGCACCCACCAGAAGGAAATGCAGATCTGGCAGAAGGCCGGCGTCCAGCCCGCCGGTTCCTGGTACATCGTGACCAGGGACTTCATGACCGCCAGCCTCAAGCGCGCCAACGCCGAGGGTGCCTACTTCATGAGCGACTCCTCGACCTGGATCATGGAAAAGGGCGTGGCACCCGACCTGACGATCCTGTACAGGGGCGACAAGTTCCTGGTGAACACCTACCACGCCATCACCGCCCCGCCGGGTGCCACGCCGGGACGCGATACGGCGGAAAAGTTCGTCGCTTTCGTCGCCTCGCCCGCCGGCCAGAAAATCATCGGCGGCTACGGGCGTGACCGGTTCGGCGAAGGGCTGTACAACGACGAGGCCTACGCCCGCCAGTACGACAAGTAGCAAGCTTCGTTCGCGGGAGGATGAAAGTCGGCGCTGGCGATACGGCGAGCCGCGCCCGCCGTTCATTCACCCGCGAGGATGTCGCTCCGGTCAGCCTGCGGAAGGCCCGTCAACACCGAGGCTGATCGCCAGGCGCGGTCTCTACCCGCTTGCCATCGTTGAGCTTCCGATACAGCGTCTGCCGACTTATGCCCAGGCGCCGGGCCGCTTCGGAGACGTTGCCGCGACTGCCCTCCAGTGCCTGCCGGACGGCCGACCGCGAGAGTTCGCGGAGGTTCTCCGTCATCCGCTCCGGTGCGGGCTGCGCGGCAACCTGGGAACTCTGAACCGCGGGAGCCAGGAGTTCCTCGACAATGTCATCCGGCATGTGCTGCCAATCGATGCAATCCTCATGCGGGTCCAGCATCGCACTGGCCGTTCGCAATACGCTGGCATACTGGCGGAGATTGCCGGGCCAGCGATACTGGCGAAACCGCGCCTGCAGTTCGGGCGCAAGATCGATGTCGCGTCCGGGGTTGAGGCTATCGAGCAGGCGCCGGGTCAGCACCTGGATATCGCTGCGCTCGCGCAGCGCGGGAAGACTCAGGGTCAGCCCGTTGATGCGGTAATAGAGGTCACTGCGAAAGCTTCCCTGCTCGGCTGCCTGGCGCAGGTTGCGATGGCTGGCGCAGATCAGCGAGAAATCGACGTCAACCGCGCGGCCGCCCCCCAGCGGCGTCACCTGCCGCTCCTGCAACACGCGCAGCAAGCGAGACTGCATTGCCAGCGGCATGTCGCCGATCTCGTCGAGAAACAGCGTTCCCCCATGGGCTTCGCGGATGCGGCCGGGGCTGCCATCGCGCCGTGCTCCGGTGTACGCCCCGGGGGCGTAACCGAACAATTCCGCTTCGATGAGATTCTCCGGCACAGCGGCGCAGTTGATCGCGATGAAAGGGCCCGCGCGGCGCGGACCGCTGTCGTGGGTGGCGCGGGCGAAAAATTCCTTGCCGACCCCCGACTCGCCCTGGATGAGCAGCGGAATCGGCTTTCCCGAGACCCGTCGGGCCCTCTCGGCCGCCCCGCGCCAACGCAAATCGCCGGTATCAAGCCTCGCCAGTGCATCGTCAATGACGACTTCGCGATGGTCCGTGCCGGCCCGCGAGCGTTCGGCGGACGCCGTGGCATTGACATGTACCCTGGCGAACACGACGGAGCCATCATGCAGCCTCAGCGACATCGGAGGCGCATGCCGACGCCGGCCCTGCTCCATCAACTCATCGAGGCTCGCGTCGAAGGCGGCGCCAAACAGCATGGCCCCGAGCCTGCGGTAAGGAATGCGAAGCAGTTCGAGCGCGCTCCGATTCGCGCCGACGATCCGGCCGTCGGGCGCGAGCACGATGATGCCTTCGCCAATGGTGCCGATTCCTTCGGCCTGCGGGTGCAGGTGCAGGCGAACTTCGTGTTGGCAGCCGGCGACAAGCAGGCGGTTCTCGATCATGCGCGCCGCGATTCCTACAAGGCCGCGGGTATGCGGATGCCGCAGGCGGTGATCGCCGGAAATATCCAGGATGCCGGCCAGCTCGCCATCGGCCGACATGATCGGCGCAGCCGCGCAGGTGAGGAAGCCGTTGCGTTCGAGGAAGTGCTCGGCGCCATGAACCTCGACGACTTCGGCCTCAGCCAGCGCCGTGCCTATCGCATTTGTTCCACGGTGCTGCTCATGCCAGGAAGCGCCACAGCTCAGGGTGACGCGTTCGGCCTTGCACAAGAACTCGGCATCCCCCAGCGTATGCATCAAGGTGCCGCGATTGTCGGCCAGGATAATCATGCTCTGCGTATCGCGGATCTGCTCGAACAGGTGTTCCATCACCGGTCGCGAGTGCGAAAGCAATTCGTGATTGCGCGCAAGAAGTTGGCCCAGCTCGCCGCCGCAGGTTTGCACCGCATCGCCCAAGCGACCGTCCGCGACCAGCCCGGCATCCAGGCTACGTCGCCACGATCGGGCAATCCTGTCGTCGAGCGCGTCTGCAAGGCATTCGCCATGCTCCAGCAGGTACCGCCGCGCCCTTCGCAGTGCCGGCATTGGCATTGACGTTCGCATCATTCCTCCTCCGCAGGGTCTGTGCCCAGTCGGCTGAGGATAGCGAAGGAAAAGCGAAGGGCGCAATAGGTTGCCGGCAACCAGAAGTTTCCTGTCAAGTTTGGTGACAGCTGTAACGCAGTGGGACAAGCGGCGCGGTTAGAACGACTTCCGGCGGCGCCGAGAAAACCTCATGGATTCATGGTGCTGCCGGTTCAATACCAGGCTGGCATGAGGCTTGATAGGGACTATCGCCCGCATGGGACACGTTCGTATCAATCGCAAATTTCGAGGAGACAACATGCTTTACGCTGCCCCCGGTACCGCTGGTGCCAAGATCGCCTACCAAGACCGCTACGACAATTTCATCGGTGGCAAATGGGTCGCCCGGGTCAAGGGGGGATATTTTGACGTCATCACTCCGATCAATGGCCGCACCTATACCAAAGCGGCCCGCTCCACGGCCGAGGACATCGAACTGGCGCTCGACGCCGCCCATGCGGCCGCGGACAAGTGGGGCAAGACCGCGCCGGCCGAGCGCGCCAATATCCTGCTCAGGATCGCCGACCGCATCGAAGCCAACCTGGAATTGCTGGCTTACGCCGAAACCGTGGACAACGGCAAGCCGATCCGCGAGACGCTCAACGCCGACATCCCGCTGACGGTCGATCACTTCCGCTATTTCGCCGGTTGCGTGCGTGCCCAGGAAGGCGCCTTGAGCGACATTGACGAAAGCACCGTCGCCTACCATTACCACGAGCCGCTGGGCGTGGTCGGCCAGATCATCCCCTGGAACTTCCCGATCCTGATGGCCGCCTGGAAGCTTGCCCCGGCGCTGGGTGCCGGCAATTGCGTGGTGCTGAAGCCCGCCGAGTCGACGCCCATCAGCATCCTGATCCTGGTCGGACTCATCGCCGACCTGCTGCCGCCCGGGGTGCTCAACATCGTCAATGGCTACGGCCGTGAGGCCGGCATGCCGCTGGCTACGAGCAAGCGCATCGCCAAGATCGCCTTCACCGGCTCCACGTCAACGGGCCGCGTCATCGCCCAGGCCGCCGCCAACAACCTGATACCGGCGACGCTGGAACTGGGAGGCAAGTCGCCCAACATCTTCTTCGCCGATGTCATGGAGAAAGATGACGGCTTCCTCGACAAGGCGATCGAAGGCCTGGTGCTGTTCGCCTTCAACCAGGGCGAAGTCTGCACCTGTCCGTCGCGCGCGCTGATCCAGGAGTCGATCTACGACAAGTTCATGGAGCGCTGCCTGGCCCGCGTCAAGGCCATCAAGCAGGGCAACCCGCTGGATACCGACACCATGATCGGCGCCCAGGCCTCCAAGGAACAGCTGACCAAGATCCTCTCCTATCTCGACCTCGGCAAACAGGAAGGCGCCCAGGTGCTGACCGGCGGCGCGCAGGCAACCGTCGGCGGCGACCTGGATGGCGGCTACTACGTCCAGCCGACCCTGTTCAAGGGCCACAACAAGATGCGCATCTTCCAGGAGGAGATCTTCGGCCCGGTGCTCGCCGTAACCACCTTCAAGGACGAAGCCGACGCGCTGGCGATCGCCAACGACACGCTCTACGGCCTCGGCGCCGGTGTCTGGAGTCGCAACGGCAACGTCGCCTACCGCATGGGCCGCGCCATCAAGGCCGGCCGCGTCTGGACCAACTGCTACCACGCCTACCCGGCGCATGCGGCGTTCGGCGGCTACAAGGAATCCGGCATCGGTCGCGAGACGCACAAGGTCATGCTCGACCACTACCAGCAGACCAAGAACCTGCTGGTCAGCTACGCCGAACAGAAGCTGGGCTTCTTCTGATCTTTCGCTGACGTTTTGGCGTGCCACACACGGGGCGGGCAACCGCCCCTTTTTCATGGAGACGAAAATGGTCGACAAAGTCATCGCCACCGATGCCGCCCTGGAACTCATCGAGTTCCTGAAACGCAAGCATGGTCCCGTGTTCTTCCACCAGTCGGGCGGCTGTTGCGACAACAGTGCCGCCAACTGCTATCTGCCGGGCGAATTGACCATCGGCGCCGGCGATGTTCACCTGGGCGACATCGGTGGTTGCCCGTTCTACATGAGCACCTCGCAGTACGAATACTGGAAGCACACCCAGCTCATCATCGACGTCATCGAAGGCACCGGGGGCACGTTCTCGCTTGAAGGCCCCGAAGGCAAGGCTTTTCACACGAGGTCGCGGGTATTTACCGATGCCGAATGGGAGGAATTGAGCAAACAACGCTAGCCACGATGGGACCGGCGGGATCGTTTCCGCCGATAGACCTGGTTGACGCCCGGCTCGCGCCGACGGCTGTTTCGAAGCCGCTCCAAGTAGAATACGGCCCTTGCCGAATTTCCCCGGCGCATCAACCGGTTGCACTCCCATGCTCGTCGCATCAAACGTCACCATCCAGTTCGGCGCCAAGCCGCTTTTTGAAAACGTCTCGGTCAAATTCGGCGAAGGCAACCGCTACGGCCTGATCGGCGCCAACGGCTCGGGCAAGACTACCTTCATGAAGATCCTGGCCGGCGTGCTGGAGGCGTCCGCCGGCAACGTTTCGCTCGATCCGGGCGAACGCATGGCCTACCTCAAGCAGGATCAGTTCGGTTACGAGGAGGTGCGGGTACTCGACGTGGTGATGATGGGCCACGCCGAGATGTGGGCCTGCATGTCCGAACGCGACGCGATCTACGCAAATCCGGACGCGACCGAGGACGACTACATGCGCGCGGCGGAACTCGAATCGCATTTCGCCGAGTACGACGGCTATACCGCTGAATCGCGCGCCGGCGAATTGCTGTTGGGTGCAGGCATCCCCACCGAAAAGCACACCGGGCCGATGAGCGAAGTGGCGCCGGGCTGGAAGCTGCGCGTGCTGCTGGTTCAGGCGCTGTTCGCCAATCCCGACATCCTGCTGCTCGACGAACCGACCAACAACCTCGACATCGACACCATCCGCTGGCTGGAGGACATCCTCAACGAGCGCGAATCGACCATGGTCATCATCAGCCACGACCGGCACTTCCTGAACCAGGTGTGCACCCACATGGCCGACCTCGACTACGGCACGATCAAGGTGTATGGCGGGAATTATGATGACTTCATGGAAGCCTCGACCGTGGCGCGCGAGCGCCAGGTTTCGGCCAACGCCAAGGCCAAGGAGCGCATCGCCGACCTGCAGGGCTTCGTGCGCCGCTTCTCGGCCAACAAGTCGAAGGCCAGGCAGGCCACCAGCCGCCTCAAGCTGATCGACAAGATCCGCCCCGAGGACATCAAGCCTTCCTCGCGCCAGTATCCGTGGATCCGCTTCGACTTCGACGAAAAGGAAAAGCTGCACCGCCTGGCCTGCGAGATCGAGAACCTCGGCTTCGGCTACGAGCCCAAGGTACCGGTCATCAAGTCCTTCTCCACCAGCATCGAGGCCGGCGACAAGGTCGCCATCATCGGCGAGAACGGCGTCGGCAAGACCACGCTGCTACGCCTGCTGGCCGGCGAGAAGCTCGGTGGCCTGACGCCGCAGGGCGGCAGGATCAAGTGGGCCGAAAAGGCCCGCCCCGGCGTGTTCCACCAGGACCACGCCGCCGACTTCGCGTCGACGACGCCGCTCACCGAATGGATCGTGCAATGGGTGCGCGAGGGCGGCTATGACGGCGGCGACGTCGAGACCCTGGTGCGCGGCACGCTGGGCCGCCTGCTGTTCTCCGGCGACGAAGCGAAGAAGCCGGTCAACGTGATCTCCGGCGGCGAACAGGGTCGCATGCTGTTCGGCAAGCTGATGCTGCTGCGAAACAACGTGCTGCTGATGGACGAACCGACCAACCACCTCGACATGGAATCCATCGAGTCGCTCAACACCGCGCTGGAGAAATACACCGGCACGCTGATCTTCGTTTCGCACGACCGCGAGTTCGTTTCATCCCTCGCGACGCGCATCATCGATATCAGGCCGGATCGCCGCATCGTCGATTACCGCGGCAGCTACGAGGAGTACCTCGCCAGCCAGGGCCTCGGATGAACCCGCTTGCTTGCGACACGGCACCGTTTGTATTACAGTTAATACATCGCCTTTTCGGGAACTGCCGCCATGACCACCACCGTCCGCCTTCCCCTTCGCGTCGAACAGGCGCTGGCAACCTATTGCGTCGAAGCCCGGCGCACCAAGTCGGAAGTGATCGTCGAATTGCTGGAGCAGCGCTTCATGGGCACGCAGGCTGAACGCACGCCTTACGAACTGGCGCAGGAAGCCGGTTTCATCGGCTGCGTCTCCGGCACCGGCAAGTCACAAGCGGCCAGCGCCAAGGAGCGTGTCGTAGCCGCGATTCGCCGCAAACACGGAAAGAAGTCCTCCGCTTGAGTTCATTGCTGGTCGATACCGGTCCGCTGGTCGCGTTGGCGGACAGGCGCGACAACGCTCACGAGGCCTGCAAGGTTTTCCTCGCCGCCTATCGCGGCCGGCTAGTCACGACCTGGGCTGTGCTGACCGAGTTCTCTCATCTGGCACCCTCGATCGCGGCGACGCTGCCGCTGTACCGCTGGATCGAAAAAGGCGGCCTGGAACTGCTGCCGCTCGGACGCGACGAACTGGTGCGCGCCATCGACTGGATCGAAAAGTACGCCGACCGGCCGATGGACCTGGCCGATGCTTCGCTGGTGGTGGCGGCCATGAGCACCGGCATACACACGGTTTGGACCCTGGACCGCAATGATTTCGAAACCTATCGGCTGCCTGGGCGCAAGCGCTTCCGCCTGGCGGCGATGAGCCGATGAACCCACTGCGCGGTCCCGCGCGCCTCGCTCTGAGGCTCCTTGGCTGGAGACTGATCGACCTGCCACAGCGTCCGCAAAAGGCCGTGGTGATCGCCTATCCGCACACCTCGAACTGGGACTTCCCGATGACGCTGCTGGCCCTGGTCGCCCTCCCCTTCGGCGCGCAATGGGTGGGCAAGGACACGCTGTTTCGCGGCCTCATGGGCCCCATCATGCGGACGCTGGGCGGGGTCGCAGTGAATAGGCGCGAGCGCACCGGCTTTGTCGAGCGCGTCGCCGAGGAATTCCGCCGCCGCGACAGTTTCCACCTGATCATCGCCACCGAAGGCACGCGCAGTCTGCAAGCCGGATGGAAGTCCGGCTTCTACCGGATCGCGGTCGCGGCCAAGGTCCCGGTGATCATGGCCGTCGTCGATTACGGCAAGCGCGAGGTCGGGCTGCTGGCGAGCATCGTCCTCAGCGGCGACGAAACCGCCGACATGGCCGCCATCGCCACCTGCTATGCGGGCCGCACCGGCTTCCACCACGAAAACGCCTCACCCATCCGCCTCCTATGATCCTGCTGCGCGATCTCGGCTTTTCCCGCAACGGCGAGGCGCTGGTCACCGGCGCCACCCTGCAGCTGCATCCGGGCTGGAAGGTCGGCCTCACTGGCGCCAACGGCTGCGGCAAGTCATCCTTCCTCGGCCTGCTACGCGGCGAACTGCACGCCGACCGCGGCGACCTCGAACGCCCGCCGGGTTGGGTCCTGGCCCACGTCGCGCAGGACACGCCGGCGCTGCCGGACGCGGCGCTCGACTTCGTGCTCGACGGCGACACCGAGCTGCGCCAGATCGAGCGCGACCTGGTCGCCGCCGAAGCTCATCACGACGATGAACACGCGGGAGAGCAGATCGGCCTGTTGCATTCGCGCCTCGGCGAAATCGACGGCTATGCCGCACCGGCACGCGCTGCCGCACTGATGCACGGCCTCGGCTTTTCCGACGAGGATTTCCAGCGCCCGGTGGCCGAATTCTCCGGCGGCTGGCGCGTGCGCCTCAACCTGGCGCGTGCCCTGATGTGCCGCTCGGACCTGCTGCTGCTCGACGAACCGACCAACCACCTCGACCTCGACGCCATCATCTGGCTCGAGGACTGGCTGAAGGGCTACGCCGGCACGTTGATCCTGATCTCCCACGATCGCGATTTCCTCGACGTCGTCACCAGCCACATCCTCGCCATCGAAGCCGGCAAGATGCAGCTCTTCACCGGCAACTACTCGGCCTGCGAACGCGCTCGCGCCGAGCGCCTGGCCAACGACCTGGCACTTGCCGCCAAGCAGAAGCGCGAAGCGGCGCACCTGCAAAGCTACATCGACCGCTTCCGCGCCAAGGCCTCGAAGGCGCGCCAGGCGCAAAGCCGGATCAAGATGCTGGCGAAAATGGGTGACATCCAGGCGGCCCACATCGACACGCCGTTTTCCTTCAGCTTCCCCGAGCCGAGCGGTTTCTCCGATCCACTGCTGCTGGTGGACGACGCAAAAGTCGGCTATGGCGATACGGTGATCTTCGACAAGCTGCGCTTCACGCTGCGTCCCGACAGCCGCATCGGCCTGCTCGGCCGCAACGGCGCCGGCAAGTCGACGCTGATGAAGCTGCTGGCCGGTGAACTGCAGCCGCTGGCCGGAGTGCGCGAGGCGGGGCGCAATCTAAAGCTCGGCTATTTCGCCCAGCACCAGCTCGAACAACTTCGCCCGGCCGAGTCGCCGCTGTGGCACATGATCAAGCTCGAGCCGCGTACCCGCGAGCAGGACCTGCGCAATTACCTCGGCGGCTTCGACTTCCGTGGCGATATGGTGGACGCGCCCTGCGGACGCTTTTCCGGCGGCGAGAAGACCCGACTGGCGCTGGCGCTGATGATCCGCACCGCGCCCAACCTGCTGCTGATGGACGAGCCGACCAACCACCTCGATCTGGAAATGCGCGAAGCGCTGACCATCGCCCTGCAGGAAACCGAGGCCGGCATGGTGCTGGTCTCGCACGACCGGCATCTGCTGCGCGCGACCTGCGACGAACTGTGGCTGGTGGCGGATGGCAAGGTGACGCCCTTCGACGGCGACCTCGATGACTATGCCGAATGGCTCAACCAGTCACGCGCCGCGGAAAAAGCCGCCGAGCGCGAAAAGAGCCAGCGGCGCAAGGAGGATGAGGCCGAAGTCGCCCGCAGGGCTGCGGCAAAGACGCAGCCCAAAGAGTCGGCGCTGGCGGTACGGCGTCCGCTGCTCAGGGAAAGCGAAAAGCTGGAGCAGCAGCTCGCGGCCTGGCAGGGCGAACTGAAGCTGCTCGAAACCCGGCTCGCCGACCCCACCCTCTACGCCGGCAGCGACAGCCGCCTGCTTGATGACCTGACGCAACGCCAGGAGCAATTGACGCAAAATATCGCAACAGCCGAAGCCCGCTGGCTGGAAATCCACGAACTGCTTGACGCCAACCAGGAGACGTAAATGGCCGCCAAACCCTCGACCAGACCTGCCGCAAAGGCACGCAATGCCCCGGCAAAATCCCCGGCCCGACCAGCGGCCACGCCGACAGTAACTGCGAAGCCCCTGCGACGTCCCGCGTCCGGCGACATCGCGCCGTCGAGCAAGCCCGCCGGCATCAAGAACTTCGTGGTCAAGGACCGTTCCGCGGCGGCACGCGATTCGAAGATCGAAGCGATCCACGACATCGTCGCCCACGCCAAACCCGGCGAAGGCGCCAAGCTGGCACAGGCATTGACCGCCGTGGTCGAAGGCGCGTCGCCGGACGATGTCGAAGCGCTGAAGGAAGCGCTGCTGCAACGCGAAGTGGTAGCCAGCGAACACCCCGACGAAGAACTGGCGCCGGGCTGGCGTGACGGCGGCTATCCCTACCGCCACCTGATGACGCGCAAGAACTATGAGAAGCAGAAATACCATTTGCAGGTCGAGCTGCTCAAGCTGCAGGCCTGGGTCAAGGAGACGGGGCAGAAGGTGGTGATCCTGTTCGAGGGCCGCGACGCCGCCGGCAAGGGAGGCACCATCAAGCGCTTCATGGAACACCTTAACCCGCGCGGCGCGCACGTCGTCGCCCTGGAAAAGCCGTCCGACACCGAGCGCGGCCAGTGGTACTTCCAGCGCTACGTGCAACACCTGCCGACCGCAGGCGAGATCGCGCTGTTCGACCGCTCCTGGTACAACCGCGCCGGCGTCGAGCGCGTGATGGGCTTCTGCACCGACTCGGAGTATGAGGAATTCATGCGCCAGACGCCGGAGTTCGAACGTACCCTGGTCAGGAGCGGCGTGCACCTGATCAAGTTCTGGTTCTCGGTATCGCGCCCCGAACAGCGGCGCCGGTTCAAGGAGCGCGAGACGCACCCGCTCAAGCAGTGGAAGCTGTCGCCGATCGACCTTGCCTCGCTCGACAAGTGGGACGACTACACCAAGGCCAAGGAAGCCATGTTCTTCCACACCGACACGGCGGACGCGCCGTGGACCGTGATCAAGTCCGACTGCAAGAAGCGCGCGAGATTGAACGCCCTGCGCTACATCCTGCACAAGCTGCCTTATGCCAACAAGGACGTGAGCCAGATCGGAACCCTCGATACGCTGCTGGTAGGCCGCGCCAACATCGTCTATGAGCGCGGCGAGAATCGCGGCGTATTGCTCTGAAATCGTCATGTACCTCCCCGCTCATTTTGCGGAAAGCCGCGTCGAGGTGCTGCACGCGCTGATGCGCGAGCGGCCCTTCGCCACGCTGGTGACGCAGGGCAAGGCCGGACCCGGGGCGAACCACCTGCCGCTGCACCTGACGCCCGACGGATTGCTGCAAGGCCACGTAGCACGCGGCAACCCGATCTGGAAGGATGCCGCAGACACGGAAGTACTGGCCATCTTCCACGGTCCGCAGGCCTATGTGTCGCCGTCCTGGTACGCCACCAAGCGCGAGCACGGACGCGCGGTGCCGACCTGGAACTACGTCGTGGTACACGCCCGCGGCCGCCTGCGCGCCATCGACGACGCTGCCTGGCTGCGGCGGCAGTTGGACGACCTGGTCGAGCGCCACGAATCCGGGTTCGACCATCCCTGGCGGATCGACGATGCGCCGGCCGCTTATATCGAAGGCATGGTGGCGGCGGTAGTCGGCATCGAGATCGAAATTGCCGAGCTGACCGGCAAATGGAAGGTCAGCCAGAACCAGCCCGCGATCAACCGCGAGGGCGTGGTCGCCGGCCTGCGCCAGCAAGGCACAGCGGACAGCCTCGCGATGGCCGGGCTGGTGGACGGTATCGAATGAGCGCCTCCCGCAGGGCCGCCCCAAGGGAGGCGCAGCCCACCAATGGAGTCGCGCAGCGGCGAACCACCGTCACCCCCTGCCTTGGGGCGAAGGCAGGGTTTCGCGGAGCACTGCTCCGCGCTGCCGCAGCCGGCCGGCTATGCAGAGCCGGCAGTGGGGCCGGGGTTGGGGGGATGGTCGTCAAATGACGCTGGTCGCCGCCGACCTGCCGCCGCCCGGCGACGATGCGCGCGCCGCCAGCGCGGCGCTGGGCGCCGTCATCGCCGCCGAGATCGCCGCGCGCGGCGGCTGGATCCCGTTCGCCCGCTACATGGAACTGGCCCTGTACCAGCCCGGCCTCGGCTATTACGCCGGCGGCTCGCACAAGTTCGGCGACCACCAGGCCGGCGGCGACTTCCTCACCGCACCGGAGCTGACCCCGCTGTTCGGTCGCGCCCTGGCGCGCCAGGTGGCGCAAGTCATCGCCGCGTCGACCCCGCAGGTGATCGAAGCCGGCGCCGGCAGCGGCCGCCTGGCGGTCGACCTGCTAAGCGGGCTCGACGCCCTCGGCTGCCTGCCCGAGCGCTACCGGATCCTCGAACTCTCCGGCGAACTGCGGGCGCGCCAGCAAGCGATGCTGGCCGAACAGGCGCCGCACTATGCCGATCGCGTCGAATGGCTCGACGCCTTGCCCGAACGCTTTTCCGGCTGCCTGGTCGGCAACGAAGTGCTCGACGCCATGCCGACCCACGTCGTGCACTGGAGCGGCGGCGAGGGCGACATCATGGAGGGCGGCGTCGGCGTGGTCGACGGCCGGCTGGTCGCCGCCGAACGCCCGGCCCGCGGCGCTCTCCTGGAAGCGGCGCGCGCGCTGCCGCAAGAGACACCCTATCGCGGCGAGATCAGCCTCGCCGTGCGCAGCTGGGTCAGCGACCTGTCGCGCCGGCTGGAGCGGGGCGCCATGATCCTGATCGATTACGGCCTGCCGCGCCACGAGCTGTACCATCCGCAGCGCGACGGCGGCACCCTGCGCTGCCATTACCGGCATCGCGTGCACGATGATCCGTTCTGGTTTCCCGGCCTGTCGGACATCACCTCGCACGTCGACTTCACGGCCGTTGCCGAGGCCGGCTTCGATGCAGGCCTCGAGGTGCTCGGTTATGCCAGCCAGTCCAACTTCCTGCTCAATTGCGGCATCGGCGACTTGCTGCAGGAAGAGAAAGTCGGCGCCCCACAGGGACTTGCTGCGGTCGCTGGCGATACGGCGTCCGCAGTCGACCTGCGCGCACGCGGCGCGGTGAATGTGCTGATCTCGCCCAACGAAATGGGCGAACTGTTCAAGGTGATCGCGCTGGGTCGTGGCGTCCCCGGCCCGCTGGTCGGCTTCGCCCGCGGCGATCGGGTGCACGCGCTCTAGCCCGGCGACATAGCCCGCGAAGGCCACGCATGCCCACCCGCGAACCGCCACAGTCGTCCCCCGCCCGGCGGCGCCTCGCTGCGCGGCATCGAGTTGCTGCCGTATGCGCCGCCACCCGCAATCGCGACCACCGGCCATCGCTACCTGCAGGGCTATGAAGCCGCCATCCGGCGCGGGCAGCAGGTGGTGGGCGTCCTGCGCCAGATCAAGGCCGGCGGCTTCCGCCCCGATCTCGTCGTGGCGCATCCGGGCTGGGGCGAGGCCCTATTCGTGCGCGACGTCTTCGCCGACGTGCCGATCGCCCTGCATGCGGAGTACTACTACCACGCCACCGGCGGCGACGTCGGCTTCGATCCGGAATTCCCCGCAACCGCCGACGATGCGCTGCGGCTTCGGATCAAGAATACGACGCAGTGGATGAGCATGTAGAGCGCCGACCTTCTGCTGGCGCCGACGCGCTGGCAGCAAAGCCGCTTTCCCGCCATCGTCCAGGATCGGATACGCATCGTGCACGAGGGCATCGACACCCGCCGCGTCGCGCCCGATCCGGCCGCCCGGATTTCACTGCAGAAGGCCGGCATCGCCCTCGGTCCGGACGACGAGGTCGTGACCTACGTCGCCCGCAACCTGGAGCCGTATCGCGGCTTTCACACCTTCATGCGCGCCCTGCCCCTGCTGCTGCGGCTGCGTCCGCGAGCGCGGATATTGATCGTCGGCGGCGACGAAGTGAGCTATGGCGCCAGGCCGGCAAGCGGCGGGACCTGGCGCCAGGCCATGATCGCGGAAGTTGGCGCGCAGCTGGACGCCGGCAGCGTGCATTTCCTGGGGCGGGTTCCCTACGCCGACTACTTGCGCCTGCTGCAGGTATCGACCGTGCATGCCTACCTGACCTACCCATTCGTGCTTTCCTGGTCGCTGCTGGAAGCCATGGCAGCCGGCTGCGTGGTGGTCGCCTCCCGCACCGCGCCGGTACAGGAGGTCATCCGGGACGGCGAAAACGGCCGCCTGGTGGATTTCCTCGATCACCGGATGCTCGCCGAAACCCTGGCGCAGGCGATCGACCAGCGCCACCGGCTGGCGCCGATTCGAGCCGCCGCTCGCCAGACCGTGGTGGATGGCTACGACCTGGAGAGCCGCTGCCTGCCGCGCCAACTCGAACTGCTGCATGAACTCGTTGCGCGCCGAAGCGCGGCTTGACCCTGTGCCTGCCGACGGTGGACCGCCGCAGCCGGCCTAGCTAATCAGTCCCAGTCGCAGCGCCAGCGCAATGGCATGCGTCTTGTTGGTCGCACCGAGCTTGTCGATGGCATTGGCCATGTGGAAGTTCACCGTGCGCTCGGCGACGCCGGTCGCCGCCGATATTTCGCCGGCGGTGCCACCATCCGCGGCAAGCCGCAGGCAGGCCAGTTCCCGCTCGGTCAGGCGAACGATGGATTCGTTGCGCTGCCATGCCATGAACTCGGCGAACAGTCGGTCATGCACCACCTGCGCCAGCCACTGCATCATGGGCAGCTTGACCTGCAGCTCGGCGGCGCCGATCGCCGCATCGCCGCGCGCCAGTGTCAGCATCCCGAATCGGCCGCGGGCATCGTGCAGCGGCTGGGTCCAGCCGTGGTTGAAGCCGATCGCGCCGGCATCCCGCGACAGGTCCTGCAAGGCCTCGGCGGCAAACAACTCTCGCGACCAGGTCATCGGCTCGACGCCGGTCTTGGCATACTCGACCGTGGGATCTATGGCGTGGTAGCCGCGCCTGAGGTAGCGCCGCTGCCAGGCCCGCGGAAAATTGTTGGTCATCACGAAACGCCACTCGCTGGCCGACACCGGGATTCCGATCAGATACCCGCAATAGTCGAAGCCCAGATTGCGCGCACCGAGCACCACGCCGGCAAAAAAATCCTGCCGTGCGCTTCCGGAATACAGCAAGAGGCCGGATTCCCGGTGCGGACGGTCGGACACGGGTTCACTCATGATGGGGATCGACGAGACGCGACAAGGCAAGCAGAATGCGCTTTGTAGCCGTGCAACATTCCCTTGTCAAGTCCGAACATCCGCGGAAAATAGAGCTTCCGCAACGAAGCCGGCCCGTCAGCCGGCGTCTGGAGCCGCGCGCACACCGGAATTCCTCGGAGCCTGCCACGGAGCGCTTGCGTCGGCGGCACTTGTATGACATTTTGGGATTTTTCTTCAATTGCATGAGTATGCCTTCCAGATCCAGACTGTATGCCTATCCTGCCGGCACTCCGGCGCGGCGGCGTCCGCTTTCCACCTGCCCCCGGTGATGATCGCGCCGAGCCCCCCATTCGATGACTGCCCTCATACCTTTCCTGAAGCACCTGATCACGCGACTGCTGGAGCCGGCGCTGCGCAACGTGGTCTATATCCAGCGACGGCTGACAGCCTTCGCCATTATCGCGATCGTCGCCTTCCCCCTTTACTGGTACGTCTGGGCCTTCGTCTTTCCCCAGCGCTACGAAAGCCTGGGCTTGCGCCTGATCGGAACAGCATTGTTCGTGCCCATGCTGTTCAGCCGGCACTGGCCCAACTGGCTGAAATCCTGGCTGCCCTACTACTGGTACTTCTCTCTGCTGTATTCGCTCCCCTTCTTCTTCACCTACATGTTGCTGAAAAACCAGGGCGCCGACGTCTGGATCGGTTCAGCACTGGTGGCCGTCTTCGTCATGATCCTACTGCTCGACTGGGTCACGCTGATCGGGCAGTTCGTGCTGGGCAGCGGCCTGGCGGTGCTCGCCTTCACGCTGACCAGCGACGTCCCGCTGGCCGCCTTCGAGCGCTGGGACTACCTGGCGATCGCGCTGTTCGCGGTGGCAGCCGGCGCCGTCTCCAACTACGACAGCGAGCGCATCCGCATCGAACAGGAACGCGCGATGCTGGCGACGGCGGGCAGCATCGCCCACGAACTGCGTACACCTCTGCTGAGCATCCGTGCCGGCGCCGCAGGCCTGGCCCACTACCTGCCGGCGCTGATCGAGGCCCACGAAATGGCGCAACGAAGCGGGCTGCCGGTGAGCCCGATTCGCGCGACCCACGTCGATTCGCTGAGAGGTGTGCTCAGCCGCATCGATTCGGAAGCGCGCCACTCGAACGCCATCATCGACATGCTGCTGGTCAACGCCAGGGTCACCGGCGCCGCAGAGCAGACCTTGCAGCCCTGCACGATGGCGGCATGCGTCGATGTCGCGCTGCAGCGCTATCCCTTTTCCGAGGAGGAAAGGGCGGTGGTGTTCCGTGAAGGGGAAGGGGATTTTTCGTTTCGCGGCTCCGAGTTGCTGATGGTGCACGTACTCTTCAACCTGATCAAGAACGCCCTGCGCCATATCGCCAGGGCAAGCAAGGGCGAAGTCTCGATTCGTATCCTCACCTCGCCAGCCGCGAACCGCCTCATGGTCCGAGACACCGGCGGCGGCATCCCGCCGGAGATGCTTCCCCACATCTTCCAGCGCTTTTACACTTCCGCCGACAGCAATGACAGCGTGCTCGGCGCCGGCATCGGCCTGGCCTTCTGTCGCGACGTGATGACCTCATTCGGCGGTACCATCGAGTGCACCTCCGTTTCCGGCGATTTCACCGAATTCGTCCTGAGCTTTCCGCAATCATGAAAAGTCGCGCCATTCAGCCCTTCCACTTCCCGACCACGGTCGCCTTCATCGACGACAGCCCGCAATTCCTCGCCAACCTCAGCCTGCAGCTCGATTCACGGCTGGCGTTCCGTCTGTTCCATTCGCCCTTCGCGGCGCTTGTTGCGCTCAACGGCGCGAGCGCCGCTCAACCCTTGGCCGAACGCTTCTTCTCGCTCTATCGGCACCGCGGCGACAAGAACCAGACGCGCCATGTGATCGACGTCAGTCTCGACATGATTCACCGCGAGGTGCATAACGAGCGTCGCTTCGAGCAGGTTTCGGTGGTCGTGGTCGACTACGACATGCCCGAGATCGACGGCCTGGAGTTCTGCCGCAACCTGCGCAACAAGGCGATCAAGAAGATCCTGCTCACCGGCAAGGCCGACGAACAGGTCGCCGTGCGTGCCTTCAACGAGAAGGTCATCGACCGCTTCATCCGCAAGCAGAACGACGATGTCATGGGCCTCCTGAATTCGGCCATCGCCGAATTGCAGCAGGAGCATTTCGACCAGATCGAACACATGCTTTCCGATGCACTGGCGGTCGGTTCGCATCCCTTCCTGCGCGACCCGGGCTTCGCCCAGCGCTTCGCCGAGATCCGCGGCAATCTGGGGATCGTCGAGCACTACCTGTCCTGCTCGCCGGACGGCATCCTGATGCTGGACATGCATGGCACCGCTTACCTGCTGATCGTGCAGACCGAGGAAATGCTCCAAGGGCACTACGAGATCGCCAGCGACCAGGCGGCGCCCGAAGAACTGCTGCGTCAGCTGCGCAGCGGAAGTTCGCTGCCCTACTTCTGGAAGACCGGCGGCAACTACTCGCCGATCTACGAGGACTGGCAGCCCTGCCTGCATCCGGCGATCGAATTCAAGGGCGAGGACTGGTATCTCTATTCGCTGGTCAAGAATCCGGGCGCCTTCAACCTCAAGTACGTCTATCCCTACAGCGAGTACCTGGACCACCTCGACCGTGAAGCGCGCCAGGGGCTGGCGCCTTCGACCTGAGCCCCCGGCGGCGACGCGGTCACGCCGCGGCGACCTGCTGCAATGCACGGCCCGCATTTACCACCCCGGCGCTGGCCGCCTTCCCGCGCTGTTTGCGTCGCGTCGAGGGCCATGATGCGACATCAAGTTCATCACGAATGTCGCGGCAAACCGCGACGATGCGCCTCAATTCGTCGTCCGTCAGCGCGGCATGAACCGAAAAGCGCATCAATGCGCGACTCTTGGGCGTGGCCGGGGCGCAGAAGATCGCGCCGAAAATGCCGCGCGATTCGAGCGCGTCGCGCAAGGCGATGGTGTTCTGCTCGCTACCCGACTCCAGCGACACGATCTGGCATTCGCTGTCGTTGAGGTTATAACCGAGTGCGTCGAGCTCATTGCGCAGATAGGCGGCGTTGGCGCGCAGCCGGTCGCGACGCCATCCCTCCTGGCGAATCACTGTGAGCGTGGCATCGAGGCCGCGAATGTCGTGTGGCAGGAGCGTCGAGCTGAATATTGCGGGATTCGATTCGCTCTTGAAGTAGTCGGCGAAGCGTCGCGAGCAGGTGACGAAACCGGCGCGCCCGGCAAAAGCCTTGGCCAGGCTGGCGGTACGGAAATGCACGCGTTCCGCCAGGCCGAGTTCCACCACCAGGCCTTCGCCATTCGGACCATGGGTGCCCAGGGAATGGGACTCGTCGGCGACCAGGATGCAGCCTTGCGCCTCGCAGATCTCCACGATTTCGCGTAGCGGGGCGATGCTGCCGGTAGTGCTGTACACCGAATCGACCACCACCACGCCAGGACCATGGCGCAGGATCTGTCGCTCGAGGTGCTCGATTTCGTTGTGGAAGACGGTGACCGGTTTGGCGCCGGCGAGCCTGATGCCTTCCCAAAGGGACATGTGCGCCATCATGTCCGCATAGACCGGGGTTCTTTCGTCGGCGATGACCTGGATCAGACCGGTATTGGCGCTGTAACCGGACTGACAGAGCACGCCGGCCTCGGCAAGCATGAACTCGGCCAGGCGCTGCTCGAAATCGGTGTGCGGACAGGAGCCATGCACGAATATCCCGGACATCAGCAGGCCATTGCCGTCGCGCTGGATGCTGTCGGCCATGGCGCGCAGGATGCGCGGATGCCTGGCGAGCGCCAGGTAGTCGTTGCTGCATAATTGCAGCGCATCCGGTCCAGGCTGGCGACCCCGCATGATGTGTCCGCCAGCCCAGGTGTCCTGCACTCTCTCGCGATAGTATTTGTCGACCCGCAGGGCGGCGAATTCGGCGAGGTCCGGGGCACGAAATTGTGAAACTGGGCGAATGCTGGTTACTTTGGTTTTCATGATCAGGAGTCCTTTCAGGCGAGGGTTTCGATTCGATCGGGGCTGCAAGTTTCATTCTGTTCCAAACAGGTGGACATGGGGCGACGCCCCTGTTTTCGCGAAAAGCCGCCTGATTTCGATCAAAAAATCGCGTTTCTGGCGAAAAACCTGTCATTTCTGTCAGTAGGAATTTTTCCCGCTTTGCCCTAGGCTTGGGCTTGCTGGCCGACGTGAGCATCACCTGATTACGCTCTGGTTTTCCGTTGGCAGGCAATGTGGCGCGCGACAGCGAAGCGAACAGCGGCACAGCGCGCCGCCAACACGACCGGACACTGCAATGGCCCGAAGTAATCCCTCAACACGAAAGGCGCGCGGCCCGCTGCGGCGGGTACGTGGGGGAAGGCTGCGGATTCCCGAACTGGCCGGATACCGCAGTTCCCCTTCCTTGCGGCGAATCAAACCGCGCCTTGCACAGCGCGCCATGCCCGGCAATGTGTTGGACGACAGCGGCGGGTTCAGGATCACCGAAAAAGCCCTTGAGGAACAACGGGGACACCTCGAACGACTGGTACGGGAACGCACCGCCGAACTGAGCGACGCTCTGGAAGCGGCGCGGATAGCCGACAAGGCCAAGGATGCCTTCGTCGCCAATGTCAGCCACGAACTGCGGACACCGCTCGGCGCCGTCATCGGCCTGTCGGCGCTCGCGCTGAGTCGCTGCGAGAATCCGGCGCAGCGCGACTACCTGGAAAAGATCGGCAAGGCCGGCAAGCACCTGTCACGCATCATCAACGATCTGCTCGACCTGTCGAAGATAGTCGCCGGCCGCATGGAGGTGGAGACGATTCCCTTCAGCCTGCGCAACATGATCCGACACGCCGAGGGTGTGATGGCCAACAAGGCGGAAGCCAAGGGGCTGCTGCTGGATTTTCATATCGACGACGAGGTCCCCGACCGCCTGCTTGGCGATCCCCTGCGGCTTGAGCAGATCCTGCTCAATCTGATAGGCAATGCCATCAAATTCACCCCGGCCGGCCGGGTTGACGTCCGTATCGGCGTCGATGGTCCGGCGACGGATTCCGCAGGCCTGGTCATGAGCGTCTCCGATACCGGCGTCGGTATTCGCGCCGCCGACATCGGCGGCCTGTTCCAGCCCTTTGCCCAGACCGACGTGTCGATGACGCGGAAATACGGTGGTACCGGCCTTGGACTCGCACTCAGCCAGCGCTTCGCCGAGATGATGAACGGCAGGATCACGGTCGACAGCGGCGAAGGCCTTGGCAGCACCTTCCGCCTTGCCATCCGGCTCGCCCTCGGCGACGAGGCGGAACGGTCGGAGGAAGAGGCCGACCCGGCGATCGCGCTTCATGTCGCGCAGGCTGGCGTGCTGGTCGTCGAAGACGACGCGATGAACATGGAAATCGCCATCGAACTGCTGCAAGCCGTCGGCATCACGCCGTGTACTGCAGGCAACGGCCAGGAGGCCGTCGATATCCTCAGGGAATCCGGCCCGGACCGATTCGACCTTGTGCTGATGGACATCCAGATGCCCGTCCTTGACGGCCTGTCCGCGACGCGCCTGATACGCACCTGGCCCGGCTTCGAACGGTTGCCGATCGTCGCCATGACGGCGCATGTCCTGGCCCACGAGAAGCGCATCAGCAGCGATGCCGGAATGAGCGATCACGTCTGCAAGCCCTTCGATGCCAACGACTTTTACCGGATGCTGGCCAAATGGCTGCCCGAACGCAGGACGCCGGGAATCCCCGCCCCAGTCGAGATGGCGCCCGAGTCCCCGCGGCCCTCGTTGCCGTCGATGCGCGGTGTGGACACCGTGGCGGCGCTCACCCGCTTTTTCGGCAACGAGCAGCGCTATCGCTACTGGCTGACAAAATTCGTCGAGGAGACCCCCTCGGTGGCGCCGGACATTCGTCGCGCAATGGCGGCCGGGCAGATTGAACTGGCGACCCGAATGGCACACACCTTCAAGGGACGTGCCGGCACACTCGGGCTCGACGACCTCCATCTCAAGGCCGGCGCGCTCGAGTCGGCACTCAAAAGCGAGCTCGGTGGCGTTCCGGAACTGCGCAGCCTGGAACGCGCGATCGAAGAGACGCGGCGGGAAATCGCCGCCGCGCTAGATCTCTGACGATGCGGCGGATCGACCTTTGCCGCCCCATGCCCGGCGCGGCGCCGATCTGTGGCACCATGCCGGCCTGAAAAGGAGTCCCGCATGCACCTGCAATCCAATCCCGCACGTCTCGCGGCACTCGCAGCCGCCGCGCTGCTCGCCGGCTGCGGCGAAATGAAAATCAAGGTCTGGCCCTTCGGTGGCGACACGGCCATACCGGAACGCTCGCGCAGCCCGGCCAATGCCACCGAATACCTTTGCGCAGGCGGCAAGCGCATCTATCTGCGCAAGCAGGACGGCGGCGACGCGGTCTGGCTGATCCTTCCCGAGCGCGAGTTGCGGCTCGACCGCATCGGCACGGAAGGTTCACGCTATGGCAAGGGCGCCATGGTGCTGCAACTCGCGGGAAATGACGCGACGCTCAATGACGGCGCCACCACGCCGGTGACCGGCTGCAAAACCGGTGTTGCCGAACCGGCGGCGCCAGCCGGGGACGCGGTCAACAAGTAGGATCTGGCGCGACCTCAGAGACAGGCCTGCTCCAGCGCCTTCTCACACTTGTCGCAAAAGCCGTCGTCGCCCACCGGACCTGGCGCGCCGCAGCGCCGGCACACGGGTTGCGGCAGAGGATCGGCGGGCCGCTGCGGGTCGGACTTTGGCCTGTCGTCGCGTTTCCTCGGCATGTTCTCCTCCAGATAGTCAGTCGCAAGTGGCCCTGCAGGCCGCCGCATCGTTGGCGCAGCCCTCGATCAGATCGAGACGGCATTCGGCGCGGGTACGCAGCGTGAAACTGAGTCCTTCCCCATAGCTGCAGACCAGCAGGTTCATCTTCCCCTGCCTGGCAATGCGCAGCGAGGAGACCCTTGCCGCCTTGACTTCGGCCGGCGGGCGATCGCAGGAGACATAGGCGCTGAAGGCGCCGTCGGCGGATTCCCAGAGCGCGACATTCTTCAGCCTGCGGTAGTCCTGGTAATCGGTACAGACCCCGGTTTCACCCTTGTAGGCCTGGGCATCGCTGCCGCAATAACCGTTGAAGGTGTAGCGCAGTTCCTCTTCGGCCGGGCAGGCCGCGACCTGCACCGCAGTCGCCAGATCGGGACAGGTGACGTTCGCGGCGGCGACGGGTTGCGCCAGCGCAGCAAGGCAAACGGCTATCCGGGCGTGTGGCGAAATCAATCGATGCTCCTTGGCAGGACCGGCTCAGATTGGCGGCAGTTTAACGTCGGCGGCGATGCAGGATTCGACCTGGCACGCGAGCCAGTCCCGAAACGCCTCGACCGCAGGGCGTGCAGCAGAATGCTCGGCGAGCAAAAAGTAATAGGCGCGCGGATTGGAGAAGCGCTGCGACAGCGGAGCGACCAGCTTGCCGTCGCGCAGCAGGTCGGCCACCAGTGCCCGGGTCGCCAGCGCCACGCCCTGTCCGTCAAGCGCCGCACGAATGGTCGGTTCGTACTGGTTGAAGGCGATGCTGCCGGCCGGACGCAGGTCGGCCACCCCAGCCATTTCCAGCCAGGCCGGCCACGAAAGCCAGGGACGCCGCTGTTCGCCGTCCTCATAGACCAGCAGGACATGGCGCGCCAGGTCGGCGGGCTTCGCCAGCGGTCCGGCGGCTTTCAGCAGGGCCGGGCTCGCCACCGGCAGCACCGTGTCGCCGAACAACCGTAACGCCGTGACCGGCGCGTTGCGGTCCTGCAGATAGCGCACGGCGGCATCGAAACGCCCACGTTCCAGGTCGACCAAGCGCGTGTCGGCGGAGATGCGGATGTCGATGCCGGGATGGCGACGACGGAAATCCGCCAGACGCGGAATCAGCCAGAAACTTGCGAAGGCCTGCGTCGTCGCCAGCGTCACCGTCGGTTCGTCGCCGCCGCGCAACTCGACCGCCGCGGCGCGAATTTCGGCGAAAGCCAATTCGGCCGAGCGGTGCAGGCGTTCGCCTGCGGCAGTGAGGACCAGTGCGCGCGTGCGGCGTTCGAAAAGCCGTGTCGCCAGCGCCGACTCCAGGGCGATCACCTGCTTGCTCACCGCCGACTGGGTGACGAACAGTTCCTCGGCGGCGCGCGTGAAGCTCAGGTGGCGCGCTGCGGCGGCGAAAACGCGCAGTGCCTCCAAGGGCGGCAGGCCATCCTTATGCATTCCATTTTCTCATGCGTTGAAAGCCGCGAAATCGCTGGTCACGCTCTGCAGCCGGGCGAACAATGCCTTCACCGCAATCCTCGAAGGAGCAAGAAATCATGACTACGCAAGCCATATCGGTTGCCTCGCTGATGTGCCTCGGAAGAAGTTCGCGCGCCCGCCTGATCCAGGCGGTGTCGCAGGAAGCAATTACCGGCCATGCTAGCGAATTCCCCCAAGGAATGCATGCAGCGAATGCAGGCGCACTTGAGCAGGTGCTGGCAAAAGATCAGATGCTGGTGCTGGACAACCGGCGCCTTACCCTGCAGTGCCTTGAGGGTCAGCTTTGGCTGACCCGCGACGGCGATGCCGAAGACTACATCCTTGGCCCCGGGCAGAATTTCGAAATTCATCCCCGCGACCACGCCGTGGTCCAGGCGCAGCGCCCGAGCCGGATTCGCCTGCTGCCTGCTTGAGCGCGGTTCAGCCCCGCAAGCGTTCGAGGCAGGCGCGAATGCCGGGAGGGATAGGGGTCGGCCGGTCGTCGGCGCGGGCGACGAAAACATGCACGAACCAGCCGACGGCTGCAGGCGTGGTCTCGCCCTGGGGAAACAGGGCGATCTCGTAGCGCACCGAGGACTTGCCCAGATGCAGCACACGCAATCCGGCGTCGATGATTTCCGGAAAGGCCAGCGGCGCCAGATACCGGCATTGGGACTCGGCGCAATAGCCGATCGCCGTGCCGTCATGGATGTCCAGACCGCCTTCGCGGATCAGGCATTCGTTGATGACGGTGTCGAAATAGCTGTAATAGACGACGTTATTGACATGGCCATAAACGTCGTTGTCCATCCAGCGCGTCGGGATGGCGAGGAAATGCGGGAAATCGGCGCGACGCGGAAGGGGAGGAGCGGTTTCGGCGGAGGAGGTCATCGTGCACTTCTTGGAGGCGAAAGCGCGCGATCATACCAACAAGCGCGCCACGCGCCGCCCTGCCCGCCGGACTTACCGGCGGCGGCGGATGGGTCAGCGGCCTAGCGCTGTGCGAGGTACATCGCGGCGAGGAACGCATCGGCGTCGACGTCCTTGGCGGTCGTCGTGCGATGCTGGACTTCCTGCAGTCCGAGCTGAAGCTCGGGGCTGGGCGGCGTCCATTCGGCATTGAGGACCTCGTCCTCGAATGCGCCGAATTCATCCTCGATAAGCTTGCCTGTACTCATTTCCATCACCATTAGCATTGCCGTCTCCTTGACTGGAACCGTGCGCCTCTGAGGATATAACGTCGCGTCGGAGGAAAAGTTGAGTGGGGCGTCAAATTCCTTGAAGCCTGTTGTATTGCCGCCACGAATGCCGACTGAGTGTGACATTTATCACGCCGAAAGACTCGCCTTCAGGGCTTCGAGGTCGCAGCCGCCGGATTCCAGGGTGCGACCTTGAGCAGCAGCACCATGCCGGGCACCGCCAGCAACGCGCAGAGCATGAAGAAGGGAAACCAGCCGAGCACTTCGATCAGGTAGCCGGTGGTAGCGTTGATGAAAGTGCGCGGCACGGCGGCGAGGCTGGTGAACAACGCGAACTGCGTTGCCGTGTAGAGCGGGTGCGTGGCCCGCGCAATGAAGGCGACGAAGGCCGCGGTGCCCAAGCCCACGCCGAGCGCCTCGAAGCCGATCACCAGCGCCAGTTGCGCCAGTTCGACCGCACCGACCGACTCGTGGCGGCCGATCCACGCCAGCCAGGCAAAGCCGAAGATCGACACCAGCTGCACCACGCCGAACAGCCACAGCGCACGATTGATTCCGAGCTTCACCATCCACAAGCCGCCGATCAGCCCGCCGATCACGGCCGGCCACAAGCCGGCATTTTTGGCGACGATGCCGATCTCGGATTTGGCGAAACCCATGTCGAGGTAAAAGGGGGTCGCCAGTGCTGTGCACATCGAATCGCCCAGCTTGTAGAGGAAGATGAAGCCGAGGATCAGCAACGCCTCCTTGAGTCCGGCGCGGTTGATGAATTCGTGGAAGGGCTCCACCACCGCGTCGCGCAGTGTCTTCGGCGCATTCCCGGCCACCGCCGGCTCGCGCGCGAACAAGGCCAGCAGCATGCCCGGCAGCATGAACAGCGCGGTGATGACGAACACCTGCAGCCAGGGCATGCGGTCGGCGAGGATCAGTGAGAGCGAACCCGGCACCAGGCCGGCGATGCGATAGGCATTGACGTGCACCGAGTTGCCCAGGCCCAGCTCGGACTCTGAGAGGATCTCGCGCCGGTAGGCGTCGAGCGCGATGTCCTGTGTCGCCGACAAGAGCGCCACCGCCGCGGTCAGCCAGAGTATCGGTACGATCTCGCTGCCCGGCGCGAACAGCCCGAGCGAGGCGATCGCCGCCAGCAGGCCCAGCTGCGTGATCAGCATCCAGCCGCGACGCCGGCCCAGCGGAGGCGCATAACGGTCGAGCAGCGGCGACCAGAGGAACTTCCAAGTGTAGGGGAACTGGATCAGGGCGAACAGGCCGATAGTCTTCAGGTCCACACCCTCGGATCGCAGCCAGGCCGGCACCAGATTCAGCAGCAGATACAGCGGCAAGCCGGACGAGAAGCCGGTGAACACGCAGATCAGCATGCGCCGGGTAAACAGCGCGGCAAGCCAGGGCGGCATCAATTCTCGACGTGCAGCTGAATTCGGCGGAGGTACGTCACCATTCGATCTCGTAACGAAGCGAAACGCATTCTAGCCGGCGTACCCGGTATCAACGGTCGCCGACGCGGACTTTGCCGTGCCGCCAGCGCCGACTTTTGGCGAAAGCGCGAGCGATGCGTCCCCAAGGCAGCCGACCGGTAGAATTCCGCCATCGCTCCCGCAAGGCAGGTCAATCATGGCAAGGCCATTCCACATCGTCGATGTTTTCGCCGCGCATGCCTATGCCGGCAATCCGCTGGCGGTGGTGCTCGACGCCGACGGCATGGACACGGCGACGATGCAGCTGGTGGCGGCGGAAACCAACTACTCGGAGACGACCTTCGTCAGCTCTCGGCCCGAGGCCGACGGCGGCTACCGCGTGCGCCTGTTCACCCCGGCGCGCGAGATCTCCTTCGCCGGCCATCCGATCCTGGGCACGGCCTGGGTGGTGCGCCATCACCTTGCGACACGGGAGCCCGGCCCGGTGCGGCTCAACCTCCCGGTCGGCCAGGTGCCGGTGAGTTTCGAGGCCGACGTCGCGGGTCCGGAAACGGCGTGGTTCCGGGCGCCACCGGTGAGCGCCGGCCCGACCTGCGCGGCGGAACGCATGGCGGCGGCGCTGGGCCTCGCCGCGACCGACATCGACTGCCGGGCGCCGGTGCAGCAGTTCGGCGCCAGCACCGCAGCGATGGTGGTGCCGCTCAACAGTCTGGACGCCTTGCGTCGCGCGCGGCTCGACCTGGCGGCCTATGCGCCTCTGCTGGCAGAAGGCTTCCCGCCGCTGACCTACCTGTTCTGCCTCGAAACCCACCACCCCGGCAACGACCTGTGCGCCCGTTTCTTCTTCGAAGCGCACGGCGTGCGCGAGGACCCGGCGACGGGCAATGGCGCCGCCTTCCTCGGTGCCTGGCTGTTGGAATACGGCTACCTGGAGCGCAACGAACTGGACCTGCGCATCGAACAGGGCTACGAGGTGCGCCGCCCTTCGCTGGTGCGCCTGCGCGCGCACGGTAACGGTGCCGGACGCGAGATCAGCGTCGGTGGTGGCGTCATACCCGTGGTGCGCGGCGAACTGGCCTGAGGCTTGCCCCGGACGGAGATCGACAGATGAACAAGGCCTACCTGATCGGACACATCACGGTAAAGGACGCCGCGAAATGGGACGAGTATCGCAGCCGCGTGCCGGCGACGCTGGCGCCCTGGGGCGGCGAACTGATTTTCCGCGGCACGCTGGCCACGGTGCTTTCCGGCGAGCATGCGCATGCCGGCGTGGTGGTCGGCAGTTTTCCCGATGCTGCGGCGCTCGCCGGTTGGCACGCGTCGGCCGCCTACCAGGCGCTGATCCCGCTGCGGCACGAGGCGGCGGACGTGGTGCTGCTTGCCTACGACGCGTAACGACGCCGCTTCGCAGAGCGGGTGCCGTACAATTGCGGGCATACAGCTCCCCAAATCCCTGACCGAGGTCCCCGATGGCAAAACCAAATTATTCGTTCGAAAAGCGCCAGCGAGATCTGGCGAAGAAAGCCAAGAAAGAGGAAAAGCGCCTGCGCAAGGCCGGCGGTCCGGCGATTCAGGAAGGCACCGAAAACCCCGAGCCTGCAGCGCCGCCACCGGCCACCGAGGTAAAAGCCCCCGACTGATCCACGCTCGGCGTCAGCGGCCGAGCCGGTAAACCGCCAGGCTGCCGAGGAAGTTCGGCTCTTCCGTGACCTGGCGACCCGCCTCATCAAGCACCTGCCGCTCGCGAATGACGAGGCCCATCTTCGAACACAGCGACTCGAAATCCAGCAGGGTGAAAAAGCGCAGGTTGGGCGTGTCGAACCACTCGTAGGGCAGGTCTTCCGACACCGGCATGCGCCCGGCCATGACCGCCATGCGGTTCTTCCAGTAGGCAAAATTCGGAAAACTGACCACCGCCTCGCGTCCGACGCGCAGCATTTCGCCGAGGATGCGCTCGGTGTGACGCACGGTCTGCAGGGTGCGCGAGAGCACGACGTGGTTGAAGGTCTGGTCGTCGAAGCCGGCCAGGCCCTGCTCCAGGTTGCCCTGGATCACGTTGATGCCGTTGGCAATGGCGGCGAGCACTTCGGCGTCTTCCAGTTCCACGCCGTAGCCCTTGGCGCCGCGTTCCTCGATCAGGCGTTTCAGCAGCGAACCATCGCCGCAGCCGAGGTCGAGCACGCGCTCGCCGGGCTGCACCCAGCTGGCGATGAGATCGAAATCCGCTCGTTCCATTGCCTGGGTCATAGCTTGATCCGTTTCAGGTAGGCGTCCACCACGGCGTGGTAGTGGGGTTCGTCCATGAGGAAGGAATCGTGGCCGTGGGCGCTGTTGATTTCGGCATAGGCCACCTCCTGTCCGTTATGCACCATGGCATGAACGATCTCGCGCGAGCGTTCGGGCGAGAAACGCCAGTCGGTACTGAAGGCCACCACGAGGAATTTGGCGCTGGCCCGGGCCAGCGCGCGCGCCAGGTCGCCGTCGTAGTCCAGCGCAGGGTCGAAATAGTCGAGCGCCTTGGTCATGCGCAGGTAGGTGTTGGCATCGAACACGCCGGCGAACTTGTCGCCCTGGTAGCGCAGGTAGGATTCGATCTCGAATTCGACATCGAAGCCATAGCTGCCGGCGCCGGTGCGCAGGCGACGGCCGAATTTCTCGGCCATCTGGTCATCGGACAGGTAGGTGATGTGGCCAAGCATGCGCGCCAGGCGCAGGCCGCGCAGCGGCCTCACGCCATGCTCGTAGAAGTGCCCGCCGTGGAAATCGGGATCGGTCAGGATCGCCTGGCGCGCGACGTCGTTGAAGGCGATGTTCTCGGCCGAGAGCTTGGGCGTCGCGGCGATGACCAGGGCGTGGCGCACCCGCTGCGGATACGACAGTGTCCATTGCAGCGCCTGCATCCCGCCCAGCGAACCGCCCATGGTGGCCGCCCAGGCATCGATGCCGAGGTGGTCGGCGAGCCGGGCGTGGGAGTCGACCCAGTCTTCGACGGTAACCACGGGGAAGTCCGCGCCCCAAGGCTTGCCGGTGGCGGGATTGGGGCTGGCCGGGCCGGTGGAACCATGGCAGCCGCCGAGGTTGTTCACGCCGACGATAAAGAAACGGTCGGTGTCGAGCGGGCGTCCGGGCCCGACGATGTTGTCCCACCAGCCGAGGTTGGCCAGGTTGTCCGCCGTATGGCCAGCGACGTGGTGGTGGCCGGACAGCGCGTGGCAGACGAGGATCGCGTTGGACTTGGCGGCATTGAGCGTGCCGTAGGTTTCATAGACGAGGTCGAAGGCGGGCAACACGCCGCCGCCCTTCAATTGAAGCGGCTGGCTGAATTGCGCGCGTTGCGCTGCGACGAGACCGACACCTGACATTCAAAATCCATCCAACGTGCGCGCCAACCGGCGCATTGCCGCGATCCGCAGCCCGCAAACAGCAACGCCCGCGAGCGCGTGAAACAAGCGATCCGGGCGTTGTGACTTCCGTCTCGCTTAGCCGTATTTGTAGTGCGCCCGCAAGCCGAGTCAAATTGGCGCTATGGGCAGACTATGCCGCGTGGCGCGAGGCTTGTCAATCGGAGCTGGCTCGGTGCTAGAGCTTGTCCAGTTGCTCGCTGATCTTTTCGGGCTCGTCGGATTTGAGCAGCTTGGCGACGCGCACCGCGAGTTGCGCAGAGTCCGACATCATGACCTGCTGTTTCACTTCCAGCAGTTGCGCCGGATGCATGGAGAATTCGCGCAAACCCATGCCCAGCAGCAGCTTGGTCAGCTTCGGGTCGCCGGCCATTTCCCCGCACACCGCAACCGGCATGCCGACCCGTTGCGCGCCCTGGATGGTCTGCGAGATCAGCTTGAGGACAGCGGGGTGCAGCGGATCATAGAGGTGGGCGACCGATCCGTCGGTGCGGTCGATGGCCAGGGTGTACTGGATCAGGTCGTTGGTACCGATCGAAAGGAAGTTCAGCCGGCGCAGGAAGGGGCCCAGCGACAGCGCCGCGGCAGGGATTTCGATCATGCCGCCGATCGCCACGGCGTCGAACTTCTGCCGCGCTTCGCGCAGCTGCAGCTTGGCCAGCTCGACCAGCGCCAAGGTCTGTTCGATCTCGGTGGCATGCGCCAGCATCGGGATCAGCAGGCGTACCTTGCCGTAGTGCGAGGCGCGCAGGATGGCGCGCAACTGCACCAGGAAGAGTTGCGGCTCGGCGAGGCAGAAGCGGATCGCGCGCAGGCCGAGCGCCGGATTGGGCGCTGCCTGGTTGCCGGCCCGATTGCGCAGGGCGCGCGCTTCCTTGTCGGCGCCGATGTCGAGCGTGCGGATCGTCACCGGCCGCTCGCCCATGGCACGCACCACGCTGCGGTAGGCCTCGAACTGCTCGTCTTCGTCGGGCAGTTCGTCGCGGTTCATGAAAAGGAACTCGGTGCGATAGAGGCCGACGCCGTCGGCGCCGACTTCCTTGGCGCGCTCGGCATCCTGCGGCAATTCGATGTTGGCGTGGAGGAAGACATCCTCGCCGTCCAGGGTCTGTGAGCGTCCCGTGACCAGGCGCTTGAGCTTGGAACGCTCCAGCGCGATTGCCGAGCGCCGCAGGCGATACTCCTGCAGCACGCCGAGGTCGGGATCGACGATCAGCACGCCGCGCGTGCCATCGACGATCAGCAGGTCGTCATCCTGGATCAGCGATCGGGCATGCTGCATGCCGACCACGGCGGGAATCGCCAGGCTGCGGGCAACGATGGCGGTGTGCGACGTGGACCCGCCGAGGTCGGTGACGAAACCGCCGATCTTGAGGTTCTTGAACTGTATGGTGTCGGCCGGGGACAGATCGTTGGCGACCACGATCAGCTCGTCGTCGTCGACGGCAGTCTTGCGCCGCGCCAGCTTGCGCGCCTTGCCCTGCAGCACCTTGAGCACCCGCTCGACGACCTGCACGATATCCTGCTTGCGTTCGCGCAGGTAGGCGTCTTCGAACTCGTCGAACTGGTCGACCACCTGCTGCATTTGCTGCACCATCGCCCATTCCGCATTGCAGCGACGTTCGCGGATGAGGACACGGACACCGTCGGTCAGCGCCGGATCGGCCAGGATCATCGCGTGCAGGTCGACGAAGGCGGACAACTCGGCCGGCGCACCGGGCACGCTGGCTTCGCCGCGCAGGGCGTTGAGCTCGGCGCCGGCGACCTCGACGGCCTTGTCGAAACGGGCCAGTTCGCCCGCCACGTCGCGTTCGCGCAACTGGTATTGGGCGACTTCGAGGATCGCATGCGATACCAGGTGGGCACGGCCGATCGCGATGCCGCCCGAAACCGCCTGGCCGTGGATGCTGAACGTCATGCGCGGCCCCGGCGCCCGTCGCTCACTCGGGTTCCCCGAACTTGCCGGCGATAAGTTTCAGCAGTTCCTGCAGCGCTTCGTCGGCGCGCTCGCCTTCGGTATCGACGATCACGGTCGAACCTTTGCCCGCGGCCAGCATCATCACGCCCATGATGCTCTTGGCGTTGATGCGGCGACTGCCGCGCTCCATCCAGACCTCGCAGGGGAAGGAACCGGCGAGCTGGGTGAGCTTGGCCGAGGCCCTCGCATGGAGGCCCAGCTTGTTGAGGATTTCGGCTTCGGCGCGCGGCATGGCCTTCCCGGGCTAGTGCTTCAGCATGTTGAGGACCCCGTCGCGGCCGCCGGCCACGGCGCGGGTGACGAGGGTTTCCATGTCCTTGTCGCGGTACGTCAGCGCGCGCAACAGCATGGGCAGGTTGACACCGGCCACACCTTCGACGCGTCCCGGCTCGAGCAGTTTCATGGCGAGGTTGGAGGGCGACGCGCCATAGATGTCGGTGAGGATCAGCACGCCCTGCCCGGTATCCACCAGCTTCAGCATCTCGCGCGCCAGCGGCAGCGCGTCGAGCGGATCGTCCTGCGCGGCGACGCCGAGCTGGGCGATCTGCAGCGGCCGCTTGTTGAGCACGTGGCAGGCACACTGGATCAGCGCTTCGCCGTAAGTACTGTGGGTGAGCAGGAAGATTCCGATCATGGCGGCATTCTAGCGGAAGGCGAACCACGCCAAGGCGAGTGCCGCCGCGCCGATCAGGGCCAGCGCGATGCGCTGGGCCCAGCGCGCTTTCTGGGCTTCGAGTTCATTGTCCGCATCGACGATGCGACGGATGCGGCGCATGGCCTCGATGCCGACGGTGCGGCGCACGTTGCGTTCGATGTCGGGGTCGACTGTCATTGGACTGTCTCCAGTTTCAGGTCCGGAATTTCGATCTTGATGCGCGCCTGCATCGCCGGGGTCGCCTGCGCCGCGCCGTCAGCGCCGACTTTCAGCACCGCGTCGACACCGAGCCTTTGTGCCATGTTGCGCCAGTCGCGGCCGGCGATGAAAATGGGTTTGGACAGGGCGTCGGACTTCATGCCCACCGCAGGCCCCGGCGCCACCAGCACCGTCACCGCCTGCGTACCTTCGGCAGGAAAGCCGCTGCGCGGATCGAGCAGGTGCGGATAGCGCCGCCCGCCGAATTCGAAAAAGCGGTGGTAGTCGCCCGAAGTGCCGATGGCCTCGCCGTCCCGCAGGTCCAGCGTCGCCAGCGGCGCGCCGCCGACGGACTGCGGGCGCGGGTGCTGGATGCCGATGCGCCAGGGCGTGCCGGCGCCGTCGCGGCTGCCCAGCGCCATGACATTGCCGCCGATGTTGATCAGCGCGTTGGCGATGCCGTCCTGCTTCAGCGATGCGGCGGCACGGTCGAGCGCGACGCCCTTCAGGTAGCCGCCGAAGTCCATAGCTGCGCTATTGCTTCGGCTTTTTACGCACCATCCCCCCGCCCCCCGTCCCACGACTGGCTTTGCACAGCCAGTCGGCTGCGGCAGCGCGGAGCAGTGCTCCGCGAAACCCTGCCTTCGCCCTGAAGGGGGTGATTTTGGTTCGCCGCTGCGCTGCTCAAGGCATGACCCCTCGCTCACGCGCAGATCGGCGATCGACGGATGCTGCGCGACCAGCGCCGCCACGGCGCCCGGATCGGGCAGGCGTGGCTGGATCTCGTCGGTATGGAAGCCCCACAGCGCAATCAGGCGGCCGATGCCGGGATCGAACAGGTGGTCGCCGGCGGCGGCGACCGACTGCGCTTCACGGATGAAGGCGCCGAATTCCGGCGAAACTTCCTTGGCGCGCCCGGCGGCGATGGCCTCGTTGAGTGCCGACAGATCCGACGGCTGCCAGGCGTGGTAAGTGCGATGCAGGTAGTCGAAATCCTGCAGCACGCGATTGGCGGCGGCGCGCGCGCGATCCTCCGGCACACCGACGATTGCCAGGTCGACCCGGGTGCCGAAGACATAGGACTCCTGCCGCCAGGGCGCCGGTGGCCCGCAGGCGGCGAGCACGCAGGCCACGACGAGCAGCGTCAGGAGGCGGCGCATTCCCTTTCCAGCGCGTCGACCAGCATCGCCGCAACGTCGAAGCGCGTCTGCTGCGCGATCTCGACGAAGCAGGTAGGGCTGGTGACGTTGATCTCGGTCAGGCTGTCGCCGATCACGTCCAGCCCGACGATCAGCAGTCCGCGCGCCCAAAGTGTCGGCGCCAGCGCCTCGGCGATTTCGCGGTCGCGCCCCAGCAGCGGGCGCGCCACGCCCTTGCCGCCGGCGGCGAGGTTGCCGCGCGACTCGCCGGCCTTGGGGATGCGCGCCAGGCAGTAGGGCACCGGCTCGCCGGCGATCAGCAGGATGCGCTTGTCGCCGTGGCTGATGGCCGGCAGGTAGCGTTGCGCCATGATGCTGCGTGTGCCGAAGGCGGTCAGTGTCTCGACGATCACGTTTCGGTTGGGATCACTGCGCGTGACGCGGAAAATACTGCTGCCGCCCATTCCGTCGAGCGGCTTGAGGATGACGTCTTCCAGTTCGTCGATGAAGGCGTGGATGTCGGCCGGGTCGCGGGCGATCAGCGTGGTCGGCGTGTAGTGCGGAAACTCGGCGATGGCGACCTTCTCGGAGTGGTCGCGGATCGAGCGCGGCCGATTCCAGATGCGCGCGCCCTCAGCCTCGGCGCGTTCCAGCAGCCATGTCGCGGCGACGTACTCGAAATCGAAGGGCGGGTCCTGGCGCATCAGCACGGAGTCGTAGGCGGTGAGCGGCAGCACCGATTCCTCGGTGACGGAGTACCACGCCGTGTCACCAGCGCCGACTTCCAGGCGCTGCGCGCGCGCGGCAACGACGCCGTCGCGCCAGGTCAGCGCCGCGCGCTGGATGGTCCATATCTGGTGCCCGCGCTTCGCTGCGCAGCGCATCATCGCGACGCTGGAATCCTTGTAGGCCTTGATGTCCTCCAGCGGATCGACGATGAAGGCCAGCTTCACGACAGCTCCACCGGCGCCGCACGTTCCAGTTCGAGCGATGCCGCCAGCATGGCCAGGCGCGCGATCACGCCGTAGGCATAGAAGCGGTTGGGCGGCGCGTCGGGCGCGAGCTGGGCGTCGGGCAGGCTGCAGCCGGTCTCGAAGGCCAGCGGCTTGAAGGTCATGCCCGGCGCGTTGAGGTTCTCGTCAATGCCGCGCGCCGTATTGACGCGGTAGAAGCCGCCGACGACGTAACGGTCGATCATGTACACCACCGGTTCGGCCGTGCCCTCGTCGACGCGCTCGAAGGTGGGCACGCCTTCCTGGATGATGACCTCGGTGACCTGCATGCCTTCCTTCACCACGGCCATCTTGTTGCGCTGCTTGCGGTTGAGGTTCTTCACCTCGCTGGCATCCTTCACCGTCATGATCCCCATGCCATAAGTGCCGGCATCGGCCTTGACGATGACGAAGGGCTCGGACTCGATGCCGTATTCCTTGTACTTGGCGCGCATCCGGTAGAGCAGCGTGTCGATGTTGGCAGCGAGGCACTCCTCACCGGAACGCTCGTGGAAATTCACCTTGCCGCAGGTCTCGAACTCCGAATTGATCAGCCAGGGATCGATGCCCAGTTCCTTGGCGAAAGCAATAGCGACGTCCTGGTAGGCGGCGAAATGCTTCGACTTGCGGCGTACGTGCCAACCGGCCCACAGCGGCGGGATAAGGAACTGCTCGTGGACGTTCTCCAGGATGGGCGGAACACCGCCGGAAAGGTCATTGTTGAGCAGGATGGCGCAGGGATCGAAGTCGTCGAGTCCTAACCGGCGGCCTTCGGTGCCGATGCGCTTCAGCGGTTCCAGCACCAGTTTGTGGCCGTCGGGCAGGTCCAGGGTGGTGGGCGCGGTGATCTCCGGCAGCAGGCTGCCGACGCGCACATTGAGCCCGGTGTGGCCGAGGATGGTCGCCAGGCGCGCGACGTTCATCAGGTAGAACTGGTTGCGCGTGTGGTTTTCGGGAATCAGCAGGAGGTTCCTCGCCTCCGGGCAGATCTTCTCGATGGCCGACATCGCGGCCTGCACGCACAGCGGCAGGAAGGCCGGGTTGAGGTTGTTGAAGCCGCCCGGGAACAGGTTGGTATCGACGGGTGCGAGCTTGAAGCCGGCGTTGCGCAGGTCGACCGAGGTGTAGAACGGCGGCGTGTGCTCCAGCCATTGGGTGCGCAGCCAGCGCTCGACCGTGGTGCCGTTGTCGAGGATGCGCCGCTCGAGGTCGAGCAACGGGCCGGTGAGCGCAGTGGTGAGGTGTGGAACCATGGGTTTCTGATACCTGGACGAACCGTTGACGGTTTTTGCAAATGATCTTACACCAGACCCTTGACCGCGAATTCGGCGAAGGCCTCCGGCAGCAGGGCCTGTTCCAGGCTGCGCTGGGCGAAGAGGAAGCGGCCGTCGCAAACGAAACCCAGTTCGCTCCAGTCGACATCGTTGAGCATTTCCGCCAGGCGCCGCAGTTCGGCGTCCTTCAGGTTCGCGCGGTGCGGAAACAGGGCAATCACGGCGCCGTCATAGTTGGTGCAGGGATGGAGGAAGAAGGGACGCGCATTGCGGGTCTTGCCATTGACATAGATGCGCGGAGCCTCGGAAACATGGTGGCGGCGTCCCCACTTCCACCAGTTGGCTTCGTCGAAACGCGTCACGCGGCGCGCCAGCAGGCGTTGCTTGTGCTGCTCCAGCCAGGCGATCGGACCTTCGCGGTCGCGCCAGATCATGCGCCGCGTTTCGCCGCTCTGCGCGGTCTTCGAGCAGACGAAGTCGGCATTGGCGAATTCCGCGTTGCTGAAGATCTCGTCGGCACCGGAAACCGCGCCGACCTTGACGGCGAACACGCTGGCCAGAGGCAGGCTGTAGATGCCGCGGGTGAACATCAGCTGACCACCCGACAGCGCCATGCGCCGACCGTCCTTCAGGCGATGGCTGGCGTTGCCTTTCTCGAAACGCCAGATGGCGCAGTTGGGGGTGGCGCCGGCGAATATCTTCGCGTCGCCGAGGTCCTCGAAGTCGGTGATGGTGCCTTGGTCGCAGAGCCAGGTGTTGAGCCGCCCGGCGCCGGTAGCCTTGAGGAAGTCTCTGGGCGTGATCAGGATCAGCTCGCCGCCGGGCGCGAGGTGGCGCACGCATTTCTCGATGAAATGCAGGTAGAGGTTGGCGTGGCCATCAAGCAGGCTGGAACCCAGGCGCAGCGCGGTCTCCGGCAGGATGTCGCGCGCCTTGACGTAAGGCGGATTGCCGATGATGGTGGCGAATTTTTCGCCTTCCGGATAGGCGAAGAAGTCGAGGTTCAAGGCGTCGGCAGGACAGTGGGCCGGATCCATTTCGATTGCCACGCAGCCCGGAATGTGGTTCGAGAATGCACCATCGCCGCAGGCGGGATCGAGCACGCGGCCATGGTTGCGGCGCAGCGCGAGCATGCGCGCGACGATCTCAGGCGGGGTAAAGACCTGGCCGTAGCGGGCTATGTCAAGAGTCGGCGCTGGCGGCACGGCGTTTGAAAGAAATCCCGGCGCGGAGCCGGGATCTTCGGCTTCGTTGGCAGCGATCAGAACGTGCCGATCACCCACATCGGGACGCGCAGGCCGGCATCCTTCGAGTCCTGGCGCACCCACTGCCCCTCGCCGCTGTGGTCGAGCAGGTAGTAGGAGACGCCGTGCGGCGGCGTCACCTTCATCATGTAGAGCTTGCCGCTGATGCGGAATTCCTCGACCTTGTCTTCGCCGCGCCGGCTGATGGTGACTTGTGGTTCGAGCGCCTCGTTGAGGACGCCGGGCGGCGGCGGGGGCGGCTCGGGAATCGGCTCCAGTTTCGGCGGCTGGGTCTGCGCGGCGACGTTCAGCGCAAGGGCGGAAAGCAACAAGACGATGGTGCGGCGCATGGCGGGTCCTCGGGGAAACGGCCCGTGCGGCGGGAATCCCGCGACGACGAACCGTGGGGGCAAGTTTATCAAAGGTTCAGCAGCAATTCGTGCTCTTCGGGCAGCGGCCCGAAGCCGCGCGTTTCGTAGTGGTCGAAGATCGCCGCCACCACCGCATCGGGTTCGTCGATCACCTGCAGCAGGTCCATGTCCTCGGGATTGATCATGCCCTCGGCGACAAGCCGGTCGCGGAACCAGTCCAGCATCCCGGCCCAGAACTCGCTGCCGACCAAGATCAGCGGGATGCGCGGCGTCTTGCCGGTCTGGATCAGGGTCAAGGCTTCGAGAAGTTCGTCGAGCGTGCCGAAGCCGCCGGGCATCACCACGTAGGCGGCGGCGACCTTGACGAACATGTACTTGCGGGCGAAGAAATGCCGAAAGCTCTGCGAGATGTCCTGGTAGTGGTTGGCCTGCTGCTCGTGCGGCAGCTGGATATTGAGGCCGATGGACAGGCTCTTGCCTTCGAAGGCGCCCTTGTTGGCCGCTTCCATGACGCCCGGTCCGCCGCCCGAGACCACGGAGAAGCCCGCATCGGAAAGCAGGCGGGCGATTTTTTCGGTGAGCTGGTAGTAATTCGAATCGGGGCTGACGCGCGCGCTACCGAAGATCGACACGGCCGGCCGCACCGCCGCCAGCCGCTCGGTCGCCTCGACGAACTCTGCCATAATGCCGAACACCCGCCAGGCTTCGCGCGCGCTGGTCGCGGTTTGCGCGGCGGAGCCGGCCTCGGCGCTGCGCGCGCCCCTGGCCAGGCTCTTCGGCAACTTGTCCATTTCATTCATTTAGCATCGCTCCCCATGCCCACGCTGCTGCTTGTCGACGGCTCGTCCTATCTCTACCGCGCGTTCCACGCGCTGCCCGACCTGCGCACCGCGAACGGCCAGCCGACCGGGGCGATCCGCGGCGTGCTGTCCATGCTGCGCGTGCTCGAAGCCGACTATAAGTCAGATTTTCGCGCCGTGGTGTTCGATGCCAAGGGCAAGACCTTCCGCGATGACTGGTATCCGGAGTACAAGGCCCACCGTCCCTCGATGCCGGAAGACCTTGTGGCGCAGATCGAACCGCTGCACGAATGCATCCGTGCCGCCGGATGGCCGCTGCTGATGATCGACGGCGTCGAGGCCGACGACGTGATCGGCACCCTGTCGCGGCAGGCGGCGCAAGCGGGCATCGACTGCGTGATCTCCACCGGCGACAAGGACCTCACGCAACTGGTGAATCCGCGCGTCAGGCTGGTCAATACCATGAGCAACGAAGTGCTCGACGAGGCCGGCGTCAAGGCCAAGTTCGGCGTGCCGCCGGAGCGCATCATCGATTACCTGGCACTGGTCGGCGACACCTCGGACGGCATCCCCGGCGTGCCCAAGGTGGGGCCGAAGACCGCCGTGAAATGGCTGGAGGCCTGGGGCTCGCTCGACGCCATCGTCGCCCATGCCGCCGAGATCGGCGGCGCGGTGGGCGAGAACCTGCGCCAGCACCTCGGTTTCCTGCCGCTGGGGGTCAAGCTGGTCACAGTGGTCTGCGACCTGCCGTTGCCGCAGACGGTGACCGATCTCGTGCCGCAAGCGCCGGACACGGAGAAGCTGACGGGCTTGTACACCCGACTTGAATTCAAGGGCTGGCTGCGCGAACTGGGCGGTGACACGCCAACGCCAGCCACGCGCGCAAAAGGCGCCGTGCCGCCAGCGCCGACTCTTGAAGCAAAACCCGCGGTCGAACCCGACCGCAGCGCCTACCAATGCATCCTCGACTCGGCGCAACTGGACGCCTGGCTGGCGCGCCTCGACGCCACGGCGCTGGTCTCGCTGGACACCGAAACCACCGACCTCGACCCGATGCAGGCGCACCTGGTCGGCATTTCCTTTGCCACGGAAGACGGCCATGCGGCCTACCTGCCGCTGGGCCACAGCTACGCCGGCGCGCCGGCGCAGCTGCCGCTGGCGGAAACACTGGCGCGGCTTAAACCCTGGCTGGAATCGCCGCGCCACGGCAAGCTGGGCCAGCACCTCAAATACGACCGCCACGTCTTCGCCAACCACGGCATACAGCTGCGCGGCATCGTCGAGGACACGCTGCTGCAATCCTACGTGCTCGAATCGGACAAGACGCACGACCTCGGCGCCCTCGCCGCACGCCATTGCGGGCTGGCGACCATCAGCTACGACGCCGTCACCGGCAAGGGCGCCAACCGGATTTCGTTTGCCCAGGTCGAGGTTGCGCGCGCCGCCGAATATGCCGCCGAGGATGCCGACGTCACGCTGCGCGTGCACCAGGTGCTGCGTCCGCAACTGGCCGCCGAGCCGGAACTGGAAGCGCTCTACCGCGACCTGGAGCTGCCGATCGCCGAAGTGCTGTTCCGCATCGAACGCAACGGCGTGCTGATCGACGCGGCCACGCTGGCGCAGCAGAGCGACGAACTCGGGCGCAGGATCATGGCCCTCGAAGCCGAAGCGCAGCAACTGGCCGGCCAGCCGTTCAACCTGAATTCGCCCAAGCAGCTGGCCGAGATCCTCTTCAACCAGCAGGGCCTGCCGGTGGTGAAGAAGACGCCCTCGGGCGGACCTTCGACCGACGAGGAAGTGCTGGAAAAGCTGGCCGAGGACTATCCGCTGCCGAAGAAGATCCTCGAACACCGCAGCTTCGCCAAGCTGAAGAACACCTACACCGACAAGCTGCCGAAGATGATCAACCCGGCCACCGGCCGCGTCCACACCAGCTTCGGACAGGCCACCGCCGTCACCGGACGACTGGCCTCGACCGACCCCAACCTGCAGAACATCCCTATCCGCAGCCCGGAGGGCCGCCGCATCCGTTCCGCCTTCGTCGCGCCCGCAAATCACCGTATCGTCAGCGCCGACTATTCGCAGGTCGAACTGCGCATCATGGCCCACTTGTCCGACGACCCGCGCCTGCTCGAAGCCTTCGCCCAGGGCGAGGACGTGCACCGCGCCACGGCGGGCGAGGTTTTCGGCCTGACGCCGGCCGAGGTGACCAGCGAGCAGCGCCGCGCCGCCAAGGCGATCAACTTCGGCTTGATCTACGGCATGAGCGCCTTCGGCCTGGCCAAGCAGATCGGCGTCGACCGCACGGCGGCGGCGAGCTACATGGACCGCTACTTTGCGCGTTATCCGGGTGTCGCCCGCTACATGGAGGAAACCCGCGCCGTGGCGCGAGACAAGGGTTACGTCGAAACGGTGTTCGGCCGCCGCCTGTGGCTGCCGGAAATCCGCTCCTCCAACGCCGGCCGCCGCCAGGGCGCCGAGCGCGCCGCGATCAACGCGCCGATGCAGGGCACCGCCGCCGACCTGATCAAGCGCGCGATGCTGGCGGTGCAGGCCTGGCTCGACGCACAGCAGCTGCGGACCCTGCTGATCCTGCAGGTGCATGACGAACTGGTACTCGAGGTACCCGAGGACGAACTCTCTGTAGTACGCGAATCCCTGCCCGTACTGATGGGCGGCGTGGCACAGCTCAAGGTGCCATTGCTGGTGGAAGTCGGCGTCGGCGCCAACTGGGACGCGGCGCACTAAGGCCGGCTAATCGCCGATCGGCTAAAATTCGCCGCTGAATTCCGCTGAAAGCCAGCCATGAAGAAATTCCTCAAGTACGCGCTGCGCGCCCGCAGCGTCGGCTTCGCCAAGGCCGCCCTGCGTCCCGCGCCCACCGGCGCGATCGTCGAGGTCGCTTACCGCGACAAGCCGGTGCACTACCGCGAAGGCACCAGCGATGCGCTGGTCATTTACGAGATCCTGCTCAAGGGACGCAAGTCCGAGTACTGGCACGCGCGCCTGCCACGCGCCGAGGACGTCGCGGTGGTGCTCGACATCGGCGCCAACATCGGCGCCGCCACGGTCTTCTTCAGCGAACTCTATCCCGCCGCCAAGATCCACGCCTTCGAGCCGGTTCCGGCCAACCAGGAAATGCTCAAGCGCAATGCCCAGTCGCGAGGCCGCCCGGGCAGCATCGAGTGCCACCTGCTGGCGCTGTCGGACAAGGACGGCGAACTGCAGATGATCCATTCGCCGGGCGCCAACAACCACGGCGGCTGGTCCTTCTACCAGCGCGGCGCCAGCGGCAGCGAGGAAAAGATCTCGGTGCCGGTGCGCCAGGCCGGAACCTTCGTGCGCGAGCTCGGGCTCGACCGCATCGACGTGATCAAGATCGACACCGAGGGCGCGGAAAAGGAAATTTTGCAGGGCCTCGCGCCCGAGCAGCTGGCCACCGTCAGGTACATCGTCGGCGAATTGCACGGCGAGCGCGATTTCGAACTGCTCGACTGGCTGGAGCAGCGCGGCTTCGACATCGAATGCAAGAAGAGCTTCGGCAAGCCCTGCTTCATCTTCAAGGCGCTGCGCTGTCGCCCGGCGGCCTGACGCCGTCGCCGCCGCGGCCGCGGCGGCGGTGCCCGCGCTGGCCGACGGATTCGCGCCGCCGGCTTTGCAATTTCGCGCCGCCGCCTTAAAATTGCAAAATGTGGATCAAGAGGACGCTCGCCGACGAACTGCGCAAGCTCACCGCCAGCTTCCCGGTGGTGGCGCTGGTGGGTCCGCGCCAGGTCGGCAAGACCTCGCTGCTGGAGCATGACTTTCCCGAGTTCCGCTATGTCTCGCTCGACACCGCGAGCCAGGCGGAAATGGCCGAGACGCGGCCGGCCGAGTTCCTGCAGCGCTTCCCGCCGCCGGTCATCATTGACGAGGTGCAGTACGCACCCGCGCTGTTCCGCCACATCAAGGCCTACGTCGACGCGCACCGCAACGAAAAAGGCCTGTTCCTGCTCACCGGTTCGCAGAACTACGCGCTGATGCAGGAGATCTCGGACAGCCTGGCGGGCCGCGCGGCGGTGATCCCCTTCCTCGGCCTCTCCGGCGCAGAATGGCTGGCCTCGCCCGCCGCCAACGGCAGCACCTGGGGACGCTTCTGGTTGCGCGGCGGTTATCCGGGCCTGTGGAGCGACGCGGGCGTTTCGCGCGAGCGCTGGTATCAGGGCTACCTCGCCACCTACCTTGAGCGCGACGTGCGCAACATCCTGCGCGTCGGCAGCCTGCGTGATTTCGAGCGCTTCCTGCGCGCCTGCGCCGCGCGCTGCGCGCAGACCCTCAACATGTCCGACCTCGGCCGCGATGTCGGCATCTCCGCCACCACCGCGCGCGAGTGGATCGGTGCCTTGCAGGCCTCGAACCAGATCCTGTTGCTGGAGCCTTACCACCGTTCGCTGGGCAAGCGCCTAGTCAAGTCGCCCAAGCTCTACTTCACCGATACCGGGCTGGCCGCCTTCCTGATGGGGCTGACCGACGACGCGCCGCCGCCCGAGCACGTCGGTGGCGCGCTGTGGGAAAACCATGTCGTCGGCCAGTGGCTGCGCTGGCGGCACTGGCAACATCCGGAGGCGACGCTCTGGTACTGGCGCGACTCCGGCGGCCACGAAGTCGACCTGCTGGTGGAATGGCAGCAACGCCTGTTCGGCATCGAGTGCAAATACAAGGAGCGGCCCGACAGCCACGACCTGCGCGGCCTGCGCCGCCTGCGCGAGTTCTACGACCAGCCGGCCCTGCCCGGCTTCGTCGCCTGCACCACGGCGCAGCCCTTCGACATCGCCGACGGCATGACGGCGATCAGCGGCTGGACGCCGTGGACCCTGCCGGGGATGAAGCCGTGACCAGCAGCCGCGAGCTTTACCTCCGTTTGCTCTCCCACGTGCGACCGCACTGGAAGGGCTTCGCCCTGACGCTGGCGGCGACCGCGCTGGCGGCCGCCACCGAACCGCTGTTCCCGGCGCTGATGAAGCCGCTGCTGGACAAGGGCTTCGGCCAGGGCGGCGACGGCTGGCTGGCCTGGCTGCCGCTGGCCATCGTCGGCATCTTCGTGCTGCGCGGCGTCGCCGGTTTCTTCGCCGGCTACGGCATGTCCTGGGTCGCCAACAAGGTCATCACCGACCTGCGCCAGCTCATGTTCGAACGCCTGATGCGCCTGCCGGCGAGCTACTTCGACGCCCACGCCTCCTCGGTGCCGGCCACCCGCATCGCCTATGACGTGAATGGCGTCGCCGCCGCGGCAACCTCGACCCTGACCGTGCTGATCCGCGACACGCTGTCGGTGATCGGCCTCATCGGCTGGCTGCTCTACCTGAACTGGAAGCTGACCCTGATCAGCCTCGCCGTGATCCCGCTCACCGCGCTGGTGGTGCGCGCCTTCTCCAAGCGGCTGCGCGCGCTGTCGCTGGCCTCGCAGGAGGGCATGGCGCAGATGAACCAGGTGCTGCACGAATCGATTCGCGGCCACAAGGTGGTCAAGATCTTCGGCGGCGAGGAGCATGCGACGGCGCGCTTCTTCAAGGTGAACAACGCGCTGCGCGGCTATGGCATGCGCCAGGCGATCGCGGCGGCGGCGGTCGCCCCGATCACGCAGATCTTCGCCTCGATCGGACTGGCCATCGTGGTCTGGGTCGCCCTGCAGCAGTCGGCCGGCAACGAGACCACGGTCGGCGGCTTCGTTTCCTTCATCACCGCGATGCTCCTGCTGCTGGCGCCGCTCAAGCACCTGGCCGACATCAACGCGCCGCTGCAGCGCGGGCTGGCCGCCGCCGAGAGCGTGTTCCGCATGCTCGACGAAGCCGCCGAGGTCGACCAGGGCACGGTGACGCTGGGCGGCGCCGGCAAGGCCCGCGGCGAGATCGAATTCGCCGGCGTCGGCCTGCGCTACGCAGCGACCGAGCGCGACGCGCTTTCCGGCATCGACCTCACCATCCGCCCCGGCGAAACCGTGGCGCTGGTCGGGCCCTCGGGCGGTGGCAAAACTTCCTTCGTCAACCTGGTGCCGCGCTTCTACCACGCCGGCAGCGGCCAGATCCGCATCGACGGCCAGGACATCGAGACCCTGACGCTGCAATCGCTGCGTGCCAACATCGCCCATGTCGGCCAGGATGTGTTCCTCTTCGACGACACGGTGGCGGCCAACATCGCCTACGGCGGCAAGCGCGGCGCGGGCCGCGACGAGGTCGAGGCGGCGGCGCGCGCGGCGCATGCGCTGGACTTCATCGAAAAGCTGCCGCAGGGCTTCGACACGCTGATCGGCGAGAATGGTTCGCGCCTCTCCGGCGGCCAGCGCCAGCGCATCGCCATCGCGCGCGCCATCCTCAAGGACGCGCCTATCCTGATCCTCGACGAGGCCACCTCGGCGCTCGACAGCGAATCCGAGCGCGCGGTGCAGGAAGCATTGGAATCCCTGATGCAGGGTCGCACCACGCTGGTCATCGCGCACCGCCTGTCCACCGTCGAGCATGCCGACCGCATCGTGGTGCTGGCACAGGGGCGCATCGCCGAAATCGGCAGCCACGCCGAGCTTCTCGAGGCCGGCGGCCTGTACACGAGTCTTTACCGACTGCAGTTCGCGGAGGCCGCGTGAAGCTTCTCCACACCGAAGCCTGTAGGTTTTACGAGGAGTCTTCGTCGTGAAGATTCTCCACACCGAAGCCTCCTGTGGCTGGGGCGGCCAGGAAATCCGCATCCTCGAAGAATCGCGTGGCCTGATCGGGCGCGGCCACGAGGTGGGCGTCGCCTGCCCGGCGCACGCGCGGATGGCGGCCGAGGCGGCGCGCTTCGGCGTGCCGGTGACGACGCTGCCGATCGAATTCAAGACCGTCGCCGGATTCCGCGCCCTGCGCCGCCATCTCGCAACGGCGCGCCCCGACGTGGTGAACACCCACAGTTCGGCCGACTCCTGGCTGGTGGCGCTGGCCTGCGCCACGCTGCCGGCGCCGCCGGCCATCGTCCGCACGCGCCACATCTCGGCGCCGGTGTCGGGCAACTTCGCCAACCGCTGGCTCTACCGCCAGGCGCGCGGCGTGGCCACCACCGGCGAGAGCCTGCGCCGCCACCTGCTCGACACGCTCGGCCTCGACCCGGCGCGCGTCGTTTCGGTGCCGACCGGGATCGACACGACGCGTTTCGCGCCGGTCGACAGGGCCGCGGCAAAGGCCGCGCTCGGCCTCGCGCCGCAGGAGCGGCATGTCGGCATCGTCGCCACGCTGCGCAGCTGGAAGGGCCACCTCTACCTGCTCGACGCCTTCGTGCAACTGGCGCAGCCACAGTTGCGCCTGCTGATCGTCGGCGAGGGCCCGATGCGCGCGCCGATCGAGGAACGCGTCGCCGCGCTCGGCCTGACCGATCGCGTCAGCTTCGCCGGGCAGCGCAATGATCCGGAACGCTGGCTGCAGGCGCTCGACGTGTTCTGCCTGCCGTCGTACGCCAACGAGGGCGTGCCGCAGGCGATACTGCAGGCCATGCTCTGCGGCCTGCCCATCGTCACCACGCCGGTCGGCGCCATCCTCGAAGCGGTCAGCGACGATACGACCGCCTTGGTAGTGCCGCCGCGCGACGCCGGGGCGCTGGCCGCCGCCATCGGCCGCCTGCTCGACGACCCGGCGCTCGCGACGCGCCTCGGCGCCGAAGCGCGCCGTCTCGCCAGCGCCGACTTTTCACTGGAATCCATGCTCGATCGCATGGAAGCCACTTTCCGCCGGGCCGCATCGCCATGAGCAAACCCCTGGACTGGACCTCGGTGTCCGACGACCCCAACAACAGCGAAGCCAAGGACGCGGTGCGCGCCTGGCTCAAGGCGGCGCAGCGCATCCATGTCGACTGCGAACTGATGGACTATGTCGAAACCATGGCGCGCGGGCGCCGCGTGCTCGACATCGGCATGGCGGCACACGCCATGCGCTACGTCGACCAGCCGCAATGGCGCCACGCCCGCATCGCCCGCGCGGCGGCACATTGCCTGGGCATCGACATCCTCGAATCGCTGACCGCGGAACTCGGCAAGCGCGGCTTCAATGTGCGCTGCGTGGACGCCACCTCCGACATCGACCTCGGCGAACGCTTCGACATGGTGTTCGCCGGCGACGTGGTGGAGCACGTGGACAACGTGGTGCGCCTGCTGCAGTTCGCCGCGCGCCACCTGGCACCCGGCGGGCGCCTCTACGTGGCGACGCCGAACCCGTTCTCGCGCAAGTTTTTCCGCCAGCTCAAGCGCGACGGGGTGATGGTGGTGAACCTCGACCACATCGCCTGGATCACGCCGACGCAGGCCATGGAACTGGCCCGCCGCGCCGGCATCGCGCTGGCCGCCTACCACCTGATCAAGCCGATCTCCGGCGTCTCGCTGGCGATCAAGCGCGCCATCGGCTGGCGCCTGGAGCCGGCCGAGTTCTCGTTTCCGGACTACCTGTATGAATTCGTCCGGCCGGACTGAGCCTGAACTGCCGGCACCGGCCGACATCCTGTACATCAATGTCTCGCGCATCGGCGACACGCTGCTGGTCACCCCCGCCGTGCGCGCCGTCGCGGCGCACTGGCCGGCCGCGCGCATCCACCTGCTGGCACACCCGAAACGCGTCGAGGTGTTGCGCAACCTGCCCTTCGTTCATCGCAGCGGCAGCATCACCAAGGGACGGGCGCGCTTCATGGGGCGCCTGGCGGGCCGCCGCTACGACCTCGCCTTCGTCTGCAACACGGATGCGCCCCTGGTCGAGTATGCGCTGCGCGTGGCGCGGCGCGTGGTGGCCTTCCGCCAGCCCGACGAGGCGCTCAACCGGCGGCTGTACCGCGTCGTCGAACATCCGGCGCTGCAGACGATGCATGCCGTGGACATACAACTGATGTTGCCGGCCACGCTGGGCATCGCGCCGGCCGGCAGGGCACTCGCCTACCGCGTGACGGACGAGGAACGCCACTGGGCGCGCGGCTTCCTCGACCAGCATGGCATCGCGCAGGCACGGCCGCTGGTCGGCCTGCAGGTGGCCAGCTTTCCGACCAAGGCCTACCGCGACTGGCCGCTGCCCAGCTTCGTCGAGTTGTGCCGCGCCATCCAGGCGCGCTGGCCGGAGGTGCATTTCCTGATCTTCGGCGGCGCGCTGGAAAAATCCCGCACCGAATCGCTGGCGGCGGAATTCGGCGCCGCCGCGACACTGTGCGCCGGCCGGCTGAGCCTGCGCCAGACGGCGGCACTGATGGATCGCATCGACCTCTACGTCGGCGTCGACACCGGCCCCACGCACCTGATGGGCGCGCTGCACCGCCCGATGGTGGCGCTCTACCACGGCTATTCGCCGAGCCGCGTGCTGCGCCCGCTCGACCACCCCTGCGCTACGGCCATCGACCACCCGCTGGTCGACCGCTGCACGCCCGAAGCGCCGATGGCGGACATTTCCGTCGACACCGTGTGGCAGGCCGTCGAACGGCGGCTGACGACTTCCCTGCAAGGCCCGCGCCATGACCAATGAATCGACCTCGCCGGATCCCGACCTGCGCTTCGCCTTCGGCGCGAACTGGCAGGATTATTCGCGGCTGATCGACCAGGAACAGATCGACGCGTCGCTGTCGCGCATGGACACCCTGGTCGGCCGTGACAACATCGCCGGCCGTTCCTTCCTCGACATCGGCTGCGGCTCGGGACTGCACAGCCTGGCCGCGCTGAAGCTGGGCGCGGCGCGCCTGGAGGCGATCGACTACGACCCGCTTTCGGTCGCCACCACGACCGCCGTGCTGGAAAAGTTCTGGGACGGCGGCCGCTACCGGGTGCAACGCGGCGACATCCTCGCCCCATCCCTCGGCCTCCCGTCGAGCGAAGTCGTTTACTCCTGGGGCGTGCTGCACCATACCGGCGACATGAACCGCGCGATCCGCGCCGCCGCGAGCCTGGTCGCGCCCAGCGGCCTGCTGGTGCTGGCGCTCTACGGCAAGACCCGCTATTGCGGCACTTGGACGCGCATCAAGCGCTGGTACTGCCAGGCCGACGACGCCGGCAAGCGCGCCGCCGAGGACTGGTACGTGCGACTGTTCGGCGCCTACCTGCTGCTGCGCGGCAAGCGCCTGAAGGACCACATCGCCAGCTACCGCAACAAGCGCGGCATGGACTTCCTGCACGACGTCCGCGACTGGCTGGGCGGCTATCCCTACGAATCGATTTCGCCCGCCGAACTGGACGCGATCCTCGAACCGCTGGGATTCAAGGCCCTCAAGCGCAACGTGAAGCGCCGCTCCGGCCTGTTCGGATCCGGCTGCGACGAGTACGTCTATCGCGCGCCGTGAACCTGGTCCTGTTCACCACCAACCTCGCCGGCGGCGGCGCCGAAAAGGCATTGGCGAAGATCGGCAGCGGGCTCGCCGCGCGCGGCCATGAGGTCGACTTCGTGGTTTGCGAGGACGGGGATCGCCAGGCCGGCAGGCACGCGCCGCCCGCCGGTTGCCGTTTCCACGCGCTGGCGGCCAGCGCCGGCCACGGCTGGCTCGGCAAGCGCCGCCTGGCCTGGCGCCTGGCGCGCCTGCTGGCGACGCGGCAACCCGACCTGCTGGTGTCGACCCTGCCCTTCGCCGACGAAGTCGCCGCGCTGGCCGGCGCCCCGCGCCACGTCTGCCGCATCGCCAACACGCTGTCGGCCGAGATCGCGCGCCTGCCGCCCGCCAAGGCGCGACGCCGTGCCGCGCGCTATCGCGAACTCTACGGCACGCGCCCGCTGGTCGCCGTTTCGCAGGGCGTGGCCGTCGACCTGCGGTCCTCGTTCGCGATCGATGCCGGACGGATACGCACCATCGCCAATCCCTTCGACCTCGCCGCGATCCGCGCCCTTTCCGCCGAGCCCTGCCCGGCACGGCCGACGACTCCCTACATCCTGCACGTCGGCCGCTACGCCGCGCAAAAGCGCCACGACCTGCTGCTCGCCGCCTTCGCCGCAACGAAGCTGCCGCAGCGCCTGCTGCTGCTGACCCCGCCCGATCCCCGGCTCGATGCGCTGATCGCGCAGCATGGCCTGCAACACCGTGTCGCCAGCACCGACTTTCAGGCCAATCCCTACCCGTGGATGGCGGGCGCCGAACTGCTGGTGCTCTGCTCCGACCACGAGGGCCTGCCCAACGTGCTGATCGAAGCGCTGGCCTGCGGCACGCGCGTGGTCAGCACCGACTGCCCGTCGGGGCCGCGCGAAATCCTCGGCGGCGAGCTGGCGCGCTGGCTGGTGCCCTGCAACGATCCCGATGCGCTGGCCCGCGCGATGGTCGCCGCGCTGGCGGCGCCGAAGCCCGCGCCCGAGGTCGTCGCCGCCGCGCTCGCCCCCTACGCCGCCGAGCGCGCGCTATCCGCCTGGGAAGAACTGGCGCGGGAGAGCTTCTGATGTGCGGCATCCTGCTCGCCGTCGGCGAGGCCTTCCGTACCGACTTCAATGCCGCGCTGGCAGGCCTCAAGTCGCGCGGGCCGGATGCGCGCGAAGTGCTGGCGCACGGCGCCGCCCTGCTCGGCCACGCGCGGCTGGCGGTGATCGACATCGACGGCGGACGCCAGCCGATGACGGCGGCCGAGGGTCGCTACGCCATGGTCTACAACGGCGAGATCTACAACTTCGCCGCGCTGCGCCGCGAACTCGAAGCGGCCGGCCGCGCCTTCGCCACGCGCTCCGACAGCGAGGTGCTGCTGGCGGGCTACCTGCACTGGGGCGAAGCGGTGCTGGAAAAGCTCGACGGCATGTTCGCTTTCGCCATCCACGACCGCGCCGACGGCAACGTCTTCATTGCCCGCGACCGGCTCGGCATCAAGCCGCTGTTCTGGGGGGCGCAGGGTGACAACTTCGTCGCGGCATCGACGCTGGAACCCTTCTTCGCGCTAACCGCCTTCCCGAAAAAGCTCGATGCCGAAGGCCTGCGCGACTACCTCGCCTTCCAGACGCCGCTGGCGCCGCGTACGCTGGTGCGCGACATTCATGCCCTGCCGCCCGGCGCCTGCCTGACATGGAAAGCGAAGCTTCAGTGCAGGCTAACGCCGGACTCATCGGCGTTAAGCGCAGCGGCCGAAACTAAAGTCGGCGCTGGCGGGACGGCGCCCCGGCAGTGGTGGACCATCCCCGATGCCAGCGAAAAGGCGCCCGAACACGAAGCGCTGGTCGCCGAAACCGACGTCCTGCTGGCGCAGGCGGTCAAGGACCAGCTGGTGGCCGATGTGCCGCTCGGCGCCTTCCTTTCCGGCGGCATCGACAGCAGCCTCATCGTGCATTACATGGCGCAGGCCGCAGCGACCACCGCGCGGTCGCTGAAGACCTTCAGCGTGCGCTTCGCCGAGGCGGGCTTCGACGAAAGCCCTGCCGCTCGCGCCGTGGCTGATCTCTATGGCACCGAGCACCACGTGCTCGACGCGCCGCAACTCGGCGCCGACACGCTGGCCGCGGCGCTGGCCGACCTCGACCAGCCGCTGGCCGACCCGGCCTACATCCCGACCTGGGCCCTGTCGCGCCTGACGCGCCAGCATGTCACCGTGGCGCTCTCGGGCGACGGCGGCGACGAGCTGTTCGGCGGCTATCCGCGCTTCCTCGACAGCGCCGACCGCCATCCCGACAGCATGGCGAAACGCGCGCTGCGTGCCCTGCTGCGCACCGGACTGGCCCCGGCCAGCCTGACCCGGCGCGCGCTGGCCGGCGCCGACCTGCTGCTCTACCGCCGCGTCGAACTGGGCGACTACCCGGGCAGCCGCAAGGACCTGCGCCGGTATCTCGTCCCCGACGTCGCGCGCGCGGCGCATCCCGAATCCACGCTGCAACTCTGGCGCGACCTCGCGGCGCGCCACGGCGGCTACGATCGCGGCGCGCTGCTGCGCGCCGACCTGTGGACCTACCTTTCCGAAAACTGCCTGGCCAAGACCGACCGCGCCAGCATGGCCCACGGCCTCGAAGTACGGGTGCCGCTGCTGGCCAAGGCGCTGCAGGAACGCATGCTCAGGCTTCCCGCAAGCGTGCATTTCGACCGAGGCGGCGGCAAGGCGATCCTGCGCGCGCTGGCACGCAAGCACCTGCCCGAAGTGGTCTGGAATCGCGAGAAACATGGATTTTCGGTGCCGCTGCGGACCAACTTCGCCGGCCCCTGGCGCGACTGGTGCGCCGCGCAGGTGGCGGGAGCTAAAATGCGCGCTCCCTGGCTCGATGCCGCCGCCATCGAGGCGCTGTGGCGCGAGGCGCGGCAGGGCGAGGGCAATGTCCGCCTGTTCTACACCTTCGCCGTGCTGCTGGCCTGGCTCGAAACGCACCCGCTGGACGCCTGATGTGAATCTTCTCAAGCACCTCTTCTTTGTCGTGCAACAGCGCCGCGCCGGCAACCGGGTGTCCTTCTCCGCCTACATCAAGGGCCACGAGGGCATCCGCCTCGGCCGCGGGTGCAAGATACAGGCCGACGCCTCGGTGGATGCCACGCGCAGCCCCGGCGTGCGCTTCGGCGACAAGGTCGAGATCAACCGCTATGCCTACGTGCAGGGCGGCAACGGCGGCGTGCGCATCGCCGACCGGGTGCGGGTCAACAACTTCGCCATCATCAACGGCAGCGGCGGCGTCGACATCGGCGAGGACACGCTGATCGGTCCCGGCGTGCAGATCATTTCCTACCAGCACCGCTACGCGCGCGGCGCGACGATACAGTCGCAGCCGGTGATCCTCGCGCCGATCCGCATCGGGCGCGACGTCTGGCTCGGCGCCAATGCGGTCATCATGGCCGGCGTCAGCATCGGCGACGGCGCCGTGGTCGCCGCCGGCGCCGTAGTGCGCGAGGACGTGCCGGAATTCACCGTGGTGGCCGGCGTCCCCGCCACGGTGCGCAAGGCACGGACATGAAGCTCTGGTTCAGCCTGCTCTGGTTCGCCCTGCTCGCCAGGCTGAGCGGGAATTCGACGATATCGCTCGGCGCGCACATCAAGCACCCGCGCAACGTCCGCCTCGGCCGCGGCTGCAAGATACGCACCGGCTGCGTGATCGACGCCCCGGACAACCTCGCCTGCGTCGTCCTCGGCGACGGCGTGGACCTCAATCGCGGCGTCTATCTCGGCGCCTTCGGCCGGCTCGAAATCGGCGACCGCACCTCGATCAACCGCAATGCCGCGATCGACGCGCGCGGCACGGTGACCATCGGCAAGGACGTCCTGATCGGGCCGCGCGCCCACCTGATCGCCTACCGCCACGTATTCGCCTCGCGCGAACAACCGATCAACACGCAGGGCATGGTCTCGGGCAACGTCACCATCGAGGATGACGTCTGGATCGGTGCCGGCGCGATCGTGCTCGAAGGCATCGTCATCGGCCGCGGCTCGGTGATCGGCGCCGGCGCCGTGGTGACCGCCTCCTGCGCGCCGTATTCGATCCTGGCCGGCGTCCCGGCCCGCGTCATCGGCTCGCGCGGCAGCGACGCAACCGTGCCGCCGGTGGCGCCGTGAGCGGCCCGCCGCGCAGCGTCATCACCCATGACGGCGCGAAAACCTTCATCCCGCTCGCCGCGCATTTCCGCAAGCTCGGCTACGACGTGCGCCGCAGCGACGACAGCGCCGCACCTCCCGACCCGCGCCAGACCGTCGCCCACTTCGCCTGCTTCTACGCCACGCTGAAGTCGCCGCTGCGTTCCCTGCGCCGCTTTCGCGCGCTACGGGCGCAGGGCGTGCCGGTAGTGACCTGGAATCGCGACGCGCCGCACTACCTGAACCAGCCGCGCTGGCGCCTGAGCTTGCAGGAAGCCCTGCGCCCCTTCGATTTCTATGCCAGCCACAGCACCATCGACGGCCGGCGTTTCGGCAAAGCGAATTTCTACCTGGGCAACGCCGCCGAAACCGAGAACTACTGCGTCGACGCCTCGGCGGCAACCTGGCGCCGATTTCGCGAGGCCAGCCACTACCAGTACGACCTGTCCTTCTTCGGCGCCATGGACGGGGCCCGCGCCAAGGAAATGCGTCCGCGCCAGGAGTTCTTCGCCGCGCTGGGCGAACGCCTCGCCGGCAAGGGCCTGCGCGTCCTGATCCGCGAAGCCGCAGGCATGAGCGTGGCTGACCAGGTGGCGCTGATCCAGTCCAGCCGCATCAACCTCAACTTCGGCGCCTCCTGCGACTTCAACGCACCCGTCGCCTCCGGACTGCCCGAACGCTGCTACGGCATCCCCGCCAGCGGCGGCTTCCTGCTCTGCGACAAGCGCACCCATGCGCGCGACGACTTCACCCTGGGCGAGAACTGGGCCGAGTTCGACGGGCTGGACGACTGTGTCGCCAAAATCGACCACTGGCTGGCGCATTTCGACGCGGCGCGCGACCTGGCCGAACGCTGTCATGCACACGTCATGGCCTGCCACACCTACGCCCACCGCGCCGCCACGCTGCGCGAAAGACTGCTGGCCTGGCACGCGCATCGGGGGCAGACATGCCGCTAGTGCCGAGCCCTTCACGGGTCGGGAACGACCGATGAATCCCGCGCTTCCCGCCATGACCGGGTTCTGGCAAGCCTGGCTCGCGGCGATCGTCTTCGTCTTTCCGATCCCGCACACCATCGCGCTGCGCAACCTGCTGCTGCTGGTCGGCCTGGCGGCGCTGCTCGCCACCTGGCGCGGCGCGGCGCGTCCGCGGCTGCCGCCCTCCCTGCTGCCGGCCGCCTGGGCGCTGGGCGCGACCACCGCCTGGCTGCTGCTGCATTCGCTTGCCGTGGCGCCAGCGCCGACTCTTGCGCTGGACAACCTGCGCGGCGACTGGATCGTTCCGTTGCTGGTTGCGGCGCTGGCGGCGGGGGTCGCGGCCCGATTGGAGCCCCGCCTCGCGCTGCGCGCCGTGGTCGCCGCGCTGCTGGCGCACATGCTGTGGATGTTCGCCTGGCAGCTCTGGCTGCTGGCGACCACCGGCGCCGTGGGCGACGGATCGAAGGGTTTGGTGCCGTTCGGCGAACGCGATTACCACAGCAGCCTGAACGGCTTCCTGCTCGCCCTGCTGCTCGCGGAACGGCTCGCGGCGCGCCCCGGCAATGCGGTGTTTGCCACCGGGCCGGGCTGGGCCGCGCTGGGTCTGGCGCTGGTTGCCGACCTCGCGCTGCGAGTGCGCAACGGCACTCTAGTGAGCCTGCTTCTGCTGTTGCTGGCACCGACCCTGATGACCGGCCGCCGGCCGCGTTTCATGCTCCTGTTGCTCGCGGTAGCGATTCTGGGCGGCGTGTCCCTGACGCTGGACGCGCGCTGGAGCCGCTTTACCGAGTCGGCCGCAATCGGCTGGAATTCGCCCAGCCGTTACTGGCTGACGCCCGACCCGGACCTGCAGCCGACCACCCCCTCCGGCGCGTTCCTGGAGGACTCCGCCTACATGCGCGCCGCCTGGGCGCACCGCGCCGTGACGGCGATCGCCGAGCAGCCACTCGGCATCGGCTTCGGCCGCGATGCCTTCGGCCGCGCCATCGAGCAGGCCTACAGCCACCGCGGCATGGTCAGCAGCCACAGCGGCTGGCTGGATTTCGCCCTCGGCAGCGGCCTGCCCGGACTCGGCCTGCTGCTGCTCACGGCCGGGCTGGCGATCCGCGGCGGCTGGCGGCAATTCAGGCAGCATGAGGACGCCGCCGGCCTGATGCTGAGCCTGCTGGTCGGTGGCTATCTGCTGCGCTGCCTGCTCGACGGCCACCTGTCCGGCTGGCGGCTGGGCCTGTTCGCCTTCGTTTGCGGCGTGCTGGTCGCCGCGATGAAGAGGACGGCGACAAAGACATGAAGCACGTCCAGATCAACCTGCAGAGCCATTTCGGCGGCGGCGAGGTCTACACCACCTTCTTCTGCCGCGCCCTGTCGCAGCTCGGCGTGGCGACGACCCTGCTGGTGCACCCGCGCGCCGGCTTCTGGGATCGCCTCGGCCTGCCTGCGGATACCGAGCGCATCGCCGTGGCCAGCGTGGCCGACCTGCCCCGCCACATACCGTCCGGCCCCCTCTGGCTGCTTTCGCACGGACCGCTGTCGGCGGCGCTGAGGCACCCGAGCCCAAGGCGCCTGCGCAGCGCCATCGCCCACATGCCGGTACAGGGTCGCAATCCGGCCGCCTTCGCCGGATACGACCGGATCTACACCGTGTCATGCTGGGTGCGCGACGGTCTGCTCAGCGCCGGACTGCCGGCCTGGGATACGCCGCTGCTGGGCGTCGCCGGACTGGGCGCGCGTGCCACGCAGGGGGCGGCCGACATACGCCGCAGCAGCCGTTACGACTGGGACCGGCGCAAGGTTCGCGACCGCCTGCTCGGCGCGCTGGAACCCATGGCAGAAGCACTGCGGTCGCATCCCGCATTCGTGCGGCGCAGCGGCCTGACGCTGGGGATCGTTTCGCGCCTGACGCCGATCAAGCAGTTTCCGCAACTGTTCGCGCAGCTGGCGCCGGTACTGGCCAGGCATCCGCAGGTCAACCTGGAGATCTTCGGCAGCGGCGGCTATGCCTCGGTGCGCGACCTCGACCGTGCGCTCGCTACGCTGCCTCCCGGCCAGGCGCGATTCTGGGGCCAGCAGGGCGACGTCGGCAGCATCTACCGGCAGATCGATTACCTGCTGTCCGGCCTGCCGGAAAAGGAAGCGCTGGGCCTCAACGTGATCGAGGCGCAGGCCTGCGGCACGCCGGTGATCGCGGTGGATGCGCCGCCCTTCACCGAAACCGTGCAGGATGGGTCGACCGGCTTCCTCTACCGCGATCCGCGCCAGGATGCCGGCGCGGATTTCGCCCGGCTGCTCGACGAGTTGCTCGCCGGCCGTCCGCGCCCGCAACCCGAACTGGCGCAGGCCCACCTCGCGCGGTTTTCCTTCGAGGCCTTCGTCGAGCGCTTGCGGCCGATCGTGGCCGACGCCCGGGCTTACACCAGCCGCGAATAGAGCGCCATCAACTGCGCCGCCATCGTCGTCAGTTCGAGATGGGCGACGCTGGCGCGCGCGGCATCGCGCATCAGCGGCGCGCGGTCGCACAGCGTGTCGAGGCCTGCCGCCAGCGCCGCCACGTCGCCCGCCGCGACCACCAAGCCATTCGCCGCCGTCACCAGCTCCGCCGCACCGCAAGTCGTCGTCGTGGCCAAGGGCAGGCCGCAGGCCAGCGCCTCCAGCGCGGCATTGGGAAACGGGTCGTAGCGCGTCGGCAGCGCGAACAGATCGGCCGCGCCATAGAAGGGCCGCACGTCCGTCTGCGCGCCGAGGAACATCACACGATCGTCTACGCCGAGCGTCTGCGCCAGCTTGCGCATGAGCGTTTCCTGCTTGTCGCGGCCGACCACCCACAGCCGCGCATCGCGCCGCTGCATCCGCGCCATCGCGCGCAGCAGCGTCGGCAGGCCCTTGCGCTCGTAGCCGGAACCGACGAAGAGGATCACCGGCGTCGTCGGGGCGACGCCGGTCTTGGCGCGCAATCTGCGCCCCTGTTCGTCGCGCAGGCGCGGATGGAAGGCTTCGAGGTCGACCCCGTTGTAGATCACCTGCAGCTTGTCCCCAGGCAGGCCGAAGCGGCGCGCGATGTCGTCCTTCACCATGCGCGAATTGCAGATCACGGCGCGCAGGTCCGGGTGGCCGAACATCGCCGCCTCCGCCGCCAGCGTGTAACGATGCCAGGGCGCAAAGCGGTCCAGCGGCATGCCGCGCAGTTCCAGCCAGGTGGCATGGACGCCGTCGCCGGCGCGGTAGATGTCGCAGCCGGGAATGCGCTCGTGGCTCTGCACCAGCCCGAAGCGCCGCTCCGCGATCAGGCGCCGCACGCCGCGCGCGAAACCCGCATCGCGCCAGGTGCGGCCGAGGTAGAAGGGATCGACGCGGATGCCCGGCACGTCGCCCTGCCATTGCCGCGCGATGATGCTGACATCGACCCCTTTGGCCCGCAAGGCATCCAGCGCCCGCGCGACGAATCTTTCCGCGCCGCCAAAGGGCGTGTATTTCTGGCGCACGATGGCGAGTTTCACGCCGCGCCCTTCAGCGGGACGGGAATGGCCAGCAGTTCCTCGCAAGCGGAAAGCACCTGCGCCACCGGCAGCGTGGTCAGGCAGTCGCTGACCTTGCTGTCGTTGCAACCCGCCATGCCGCAGGGCCGGCAGGGATGGCTCAGCGAAGCGACCACGCGGTGTCCCGCGCCCCAGGGTCCCCATTCGCGATCACCCGACGGGCCGAAGATGGCGACCACCGGCGTGCCCATCGCGGCGGCGATGTGCATCGGCGCCGAATCTACGCCGACGAACAACCGAGCCTGCGCCGTCAATGCGGCGAGTTCCTTGAGTGAAAGCTGGCCGGAGAAATCGAAAGTCGGCGCCGACGATACGGCACTCTGGGCACGCGATTCATTCACGGCACCGATCAGCGCCTTCTCGCCGGCATCCGGCGCCGACGTCAGCACGAGGGGCCAGCCCTTGGCCGCCAGCGCGTCGCACAGCGCCGCCACGCGCTCGGCCGGCCAGCACTTGAAGGCCCAGCGCGAAGCCGGATGGACGTGGATGAAGCGGCCCGCACTCAAGCCATGCTGTGCCAGCAGTTCGCCGACGCGCGCCTCGGCCGCGGCGCCGGGCACCAGGACGACGCGCTGGTCGGCCTCGATCGGCGTGATCCCGAGCGCACGCAGGCTGTCGAGGTTGGTATCCACCGTGTGACGTTGCGGATCCGACTGCGCCGGGTAGTAATGCGTGAAGCTGCTCGCCCAGAAACTTCCGCGGAACTTCGGCGCCACCGACCAGCGCGGCCGCAGCAGGCGCACCAGCCAGGCGCCGCGCGTATGCACCGACAGATGCACCACGAGGTCGTAATGCCGGGCGCGCAGATCGCGGATCAGGCGCCATTCGGCGCCGCCCTGGCGGCGCAGGCCCTGGCGCTTCCAGTTTCGGTCGATGCGGTGCAGTTGTGCCAGCGCCGGATGGCCTTCGAGCATCGGCGCGGTGTCGGCATAGACCAGCGCATCGACCTCGCACTGCGGGGCGATGCGTTTCAGCGTGGAGATCACCGGGGCGGCCAGCAACACGTCACCGTGATGGCGCAGCTTGATCACCAGCGCGCGGCGCAGGCCGGCTGCGGAGAAGGCTTCGTGGGGCATAAGGCCATTTTGCCAGAGCGCGGCACTGCCCACGAGCCACGTCACCCCACCGGGGATACCGTCCACCGCGAGGCTGCGGCGGACATAGTTCACATTCAAATCGGAAGCTTGTTGCTTGACCTGATTGGGGTTTTACCGGAAACTTGCGGCCATGAGCGTTTCCCTCGATCAACTTGAGCACAAGGTCGAACAGATCCTGGCCGTGTGCAGCAGCCTGCGCGGCGAGAATCAGGATTTGCGCGCCCACGTGGCCGGGCTGGAGGCGGAGAAAGCGGCGCTGACGACCAAGATCGAAGTTGCCCGCCAACGCCTCGAAGCCCTGATGACCCGGTTGCCCGAAGAATGAGCAAAACCCTCGACATCAAGCTGCTGGGCAAGGATTACCGCGTTGCCTGCGAACCCGACCAGCGCGAGAAATTGCAGGCTGCGGTGGCCCTGCTCGACGCGAAGCTGAAGGAAGCGGGCGACAAATCGGCCACCGGCGCACGCGGCAGCGGCGAGCGCGTCGCGGTCATGGTGGCCCTCAATCTTGCCCACGAATTGCTCGCGGCCAACGACACTCCCGCACATGTTGCGGCGGCACTTGAAAGCGAAACGATTCAGCGTAGAATCGATTCCATCGAGGCCAAGCTCGACGCATCGCTGGCGCAACACTCGCAGTTGTTCTGAGGCAGGTTCCGCCGCCGATACGCGAATGGGTTGCTTGGTTTCCCCGGGTTTCCCCTGCGGTGTTCGCCAAGGCCATACATTCCTTGAACCAATATCCATTGGCATCGGCCGCAGCCCAAAGACGCCGCTGTTGTGATCGCCCCCGGCGGGCGAACCTGAAGCGGCAGGAACGTGGCCACTCTGAACGCAGGTTCAGGATGCCGGCCAAACGGCACTCGCGGGGGAATCAAATTCTGTTGTGCGGCACTGCTCGCGCAATCGCCACCGGCGCCTGTCCCCTGCTGGCGCCGGCAACTCACAGCCGACACACCATCTGACCGATTATTGGATCTGCATGTCCACACAACCCACCCGCCAGCGCATCAAGTTCAGCGAACTCGCCCTCGGCCAGCGCTTCTACGACCCGATCAGCGCCGAGTATTTCGTCAAGCAGAGCGAGAGCATGGCGGCCATGGTCACCGGCATCGGTGACGGCACGATTCCCGACGAATTCGAAGCGGACGACATCGTCGGCGTAGACCAGTAGGCGGCGCGTCGCCGGGACACGAAGGCGGAACCGGCGAATTACGGAATCTGGCGCCGATCAGCCCAGTTGCAGGCGACCCTTGGCGTCCTGCAGGGTCTTGTCCAGCAGCTTGGCGCAGGCATAGACCGCATCGATGTGCGGCGTCGGCAAGCCGGTGATGCGGCCCATTTCGACTACCGAGCCGACCAGCGCATCCAGTTCCAGGGCGCGGCCGGCTTCGACATCCTGCAACATCGAGGTCTTGTGCGCACCGATCGCCTCGGCGCCGGCGATGCGCTTGTCGATCGACACCTTGAATTTCACGCCCAGCTTCTCGCCGATGGCCTGGGCCTCGGCCATCACTTTCGCCGCAAGGTCACGGGTAAGCGGATAGCGGCAGATGTCCTCGAGCGTGGCGTGGGTCAGCGCGCTGACCGGATTGAAGATCACGTTGCCCCAGAGCTTGAGCCAGATCTCGCTGCGGATGTCGTTGCTGATCGGCGCCTTGAAGCCGGCGTCGCGCATCGCGCCGGCGATGGCGCGGATCCGCTCGCTGTCGCTGCCGTCCGGCTCGCCCAGCGTGAAGCGGTTGCCCTCGATATGGCGGACGACTCCCGGCGCTATCAGCTCCGAGGCCGGGTAGACGATGGAGCCGATGATGCGTGCCGCGCCCAGCGCGGCGATCAGTTCGCCGCCGGGATCGACGCTTTCCACCCTGCGCCCTTCGTACTCGCCGCCGTGGCGGTGGAAATACCAGAAAGGAATGCCGTTCTGCATGGTGACGATCGAGGTGTGCTCCGCCAGCAGGGCCGGCATCTGGCCCAGCAGCGGGCGCAACTGATGCGCCTTCAGTGCCAGGATCACGCAATCCTGAGGCCCGGCCTCGGCCGGGCTGTCGGTGGCACGCAATGGTCCCAGGATCTCCGTGCCGTCTTCCCAGATCAGCTTCATGCCGCCGTTGCGACGCACGGCGTCGAGGTTGGCGCCACGGACGATCACCGTGACTTCATGACCGACATGGGCCAGGCGGGCGGCGATCATGCCGCCGATCGCGCCGGCGCCGACGATGCAGATCTTCATGGCAGTTTCACGTAGTCGTTGGCCAGCGTGCCGATGCCATCGATGACGACCTCGACGCGCATGCCCGGCTTCATCGGCAGCACGCCGAGCGAAGTGCCGCAAAGAATGACGTCGCCCGGATGCAGGGTCATGTCCTGCGAGATCATCGATACCAGCTGCGCTGGTGGAAATATCATGTCGGCCAGCGGGTAGCGCTGCCGCTCGCGGCCGTTGAGCAGCACCACCACCTCGCCCTGCGCCGGATCGAAGTCGGTATCGACCACCGGACCGAAGACGCCGAAAGTGTCGAAGCCCTTGGCCCGCGACCATTGCGGAAAACTCGGATCGCGGTTGAGCAATTCCATCGCGGTCACGTCGTTGGCGCAGCTGTAGCCGAAGATGCAAGACGACGCCTCCTCGACGCTGACCGCGCTCGCGGTCCGGCCGATGACGACCGCCAGTTCGCCTTCGTAGATCACCCGTCCGTCATAGCTGGCCGGCGCGCGGATCGGCTGGCCGTGCGCGCAAAAGCTGCTGGCCGCCTTGAGGAAGTAGAGCGGTTCGGCCGGGGTCGCCCAGCCGTTCTTCTCCGCGGCAGCGTGGAAGTTGTTCCACAGCCCGATCATCTTGCCCGGCACGCTCGGCGTCAGCCACTCGAGCTCCGCCACCGGCACCCGCTCGCCGGTCGCCTGCCGGTCGCCGAACATGTCGCCGGAATGAACGGCGACATGGTCTCCATCGAGGACTCCAAACGCCGTCCTGCCCTGATGCCTGAAACGCAACCACTTCATGACACGTCCTTGTTCGAGTTTGGCAACCGTCGTCGCATGCTTGCGCTCAGCCCAGGTAGGCGCGCGCCTCGCGCCGCCGCAGCATGTTCTTCATGCCGCCCCATGCCGGCAGGAGCAACAGGAAGATGGACAGTGCCATCAGGCCGCCGACCAGCCAGTTGGAATAGAAAATGTTCACGGCCCCCTGCGAGAGCAGCATCGACTGGCGGAACGAGGATTCCGCCATGTCGCCCAGCACCAGCGCCAACACCAGCGGCGCCATCGGGTAGCGCAGCTTCTTGAACAGGTAACCGAGAACGCCGAACACCAGCATCATGATCACGTCGAAAATCGAACTATGCACCGTGTAGGCGCCGATGGCGCAGATGAAGATGATCACCGGCGCGATCACCGGGAAGGGGATGCGCAGTATCGCCGCCCACCAGGGCACGGTGGTCAGCACGACGAAGAGCCCAACCAGGTTGCCGAGGTACATCGAGGCGATCAGGCCCCAGACGAAGTCCTTCTGCTCGACGAAGAGCAGCGGGCCCGGCTGCAGGCCCCAGATAAGCAGGCCTCCAAGCAGCACGGCCGCGGTCGGCGAACCGGGGATGCCCAGCGTCAGCATCGGCAGCAGGGCGCTGGTGCCGGCGGCATGGGCCGCAGTCTCCGGCGCCACCACGCCCTCGATGTTGCCGCGGCCGAAGGACTCCTTGTCCTTGGCGGCGCGGCGCGCCATGCCGTAGCCCATGAAGGAGGCCGGCGTCGCGCCGCCCGGCGTGATGCCCATCCAGCAGCCGATCAGCACCGAACGGATGAAGGTGCGCCAGTATTGAAGCAACTCCTTCCAGGTCTGCCAGACGATGCGGAAATTGATCTTGGCCGACTTGCCCTTGAAGGCCAGGCCTTCTTCCATGGTCAGCAGGATCTCGCCGATGCCGAAGAGGCCGATCACCGCGATCAGGAAGTCGAAGCCCTTGAGCATTTCGGTGAAGCCGAAGGTCATGCGCAGTTGGCCGGTCACCGTGTCCATGCCGACGGCCGCGAGGGCGAAGCCCAGCATCATCGCCGCCAGGGTCTTCATCGGGGGATCCTTGCTCATGCCGATGAAGCTGCAGAAGGTCAGCATCTGCACGGCGAAGAATTCCGGCGGGCCGAACTGGAGCGCGAACCTGGCCAGCAGCGGGGCAAGGAAGGTGATCGCCAGCACGGCGAAGAACGCGCCGACGAAGGACGAGGTGAAGGCCGCCGTCAACGCCTCGGCGGCGCGGCCCTGCTGCGCCAGCGGGAAGCCGTCGAAGGTGGTGGCCACCGACCAGGGTTCGCCGGGGATGTTGAACAGGATGGAGGTGATCGCCCCGCCGAACAGCGCGCCCCAGTAAATGCAGGAGAGCATGATGATGGCCGAGGTCGGGTTCATCGAGAAGGTCAGCGGCAGCAGGATCGCCACGCCGTTGGCACCGCCAAGGCCAGGCAGCACGCCGATCAGGATGCCGAGCAGCAGGCCGAGAAGCATGAAGCCCAGGTTGGGCAGGGTCATCGCCACGGCGAAGCCCTGCATCAGGCTGTTTAGTTCATCCATCTCAGAGCTTTCCTAACGCGGATGGCGGCGAAAGCCACCCGTCGATGATGGAACACGCGAAAACGAAGTTTCGGTGAAGGCTAACGCCGGCATCATCGGCGTTAAGCGCAGCGGCCGGAACCAAAGGCGAATTGAAGGCCCACCCCTCCCATCCTCCCCTCGCGGGGAGGCTATTGATTGGCTCGCTTCGCTCGATATCACCAGCGATTGATCCTGTTGCTTCACGTTAAAACCCCAGCCAGGCTTCGATCGGACCCTTGGCGAGCGGCACCAGGAACCAGCGTTCGAAGATCAGGAAAAAGGTGAGCGGCACGCCCAGCGCGGTCAGCACCGTGGTCGCCCAGCCAAAATCGCCATGGCGCTTCATGAAGTAGCCGATCAGCAGCGCGCCCGGAAAGTAAAGGCCGAGCAAGGGCACGGCGACGATGAACACGGTGGTCGGCACCAGCATTGCGGAGACATCGCGCAACTCGCTCCATTGCGAGAACAGCTTGGTCTCACGGCTCCAGCCGAGCAGCGTTTGCAGCAGTGTCCAGCCGGAGGAAAAGCTCAGCAGCAGGCCGATGAAGAAGGGGAAGTAACCCGCCTTGGGGCCGTCGTCGGCCCACTCGATGCCGACGCGCAGGCTGTCCATGATCACGATGCCGCCGATCGCGAAGAGCAGCGCCGCTACTCCCGCCTCGGGGATGCGCCGGTTGAGGCCGGCTCCCTGTTCCTGATCCGACACGGCTTACTTGGCGAGGAAGCCCGCGCTCTTCATCAACGCGACGTGCTGCGCCTCGGCCTTTGCCACCCAGTCGGCATACTCCTTGCCGGTCATGAAGGTCTGGTTGAAGGCGCCCTTCTCCATGAACTCCTTCCATTCCGGCAGCTCGCGCAGCTTCTTGAACAGGTCGACATAGTAGGCCACCTGTTCCGGCGTCGCGTTCGGCGTCATGAAGATGCCGCGCAGCATCAGGTATTCGGCATCGATGCCGGCCGACTTGCAGGTGGGAATGTCAGCCCAGGATTGTGTCGCGGTGACCTTGGCCTTGTAGGGCAGGGGATTGGCGTCCATCACGCACAGGGCGCGCAGCTTGCCCGAGCGCCAGTGCGCTTCGGCCTCGATCGGATTGTTCACCGTCGAATCGACATGCTTGCCGACCAGTTGCACGGCGACGTCGCCGCCGCCCTTGAAGGGCACGTAGGTGATCTTCTTGGCGGTAGCCTTTTCGATCATCACGGTGATGATCTGGTCTTCCTGCTTGGAACCGGTGCCAGCCATCTTGTAGCGGTTGTCGGCGCCCATCTTGATCGCCGAGACATAGTCCTTGGCGGTCTTGTGCGGCGATTCGGCATTCACCCAGAGCACGAACTCGTCGAGCGCCAGCATCGCCACCGGGGTCAGGTCACGCCAGTTGAAGGGCACGGCGGTGGCCAGCGGCGTGGTGAAGAGGTTGGACAGGGTAATGATGATCTTGTGCGGGTTGCCGGCCGAGCCCTTGACCTCGAGGAAGCCTTCGGCGCCCGCGCCGCCTGACTTGTTCACCACCACGATCGGCTGCTTCATCAGCTTGTGCTTGGTGACGATGCCCTGGATGAAACGCGCCATCTGGTCGGCACCGCCGCCGGTGCCGGCGGGAACGACGAACTCGACCGGTTTAGTCGGTTCCCAGGCCTGCGCGGCGGGAGCGGCGAAAAGTGCTGCGGCGCCCAGTGCGGCGGCGATCGTGGTCAGTTTCATGGTCTTCTCCTTGGGGACATGCTTTTTTGTATGCGGGGCTGCGCGGCGAGATCTCGTCGCCGCGCGGGGAATCAGGCAAGGCCGAGCTTCTGCGCCAGTCCGATGCGCTGCAGCTTGCCGGTGGCGCCCTTGGGAATCTCGGGCAGGATCAGCACCTTCTTCGGCACCTTGAAATCGGCGACGCGGGTGGCGACGAAGGCCTGGATGTCCTTCTCGGTGGCGCTGGCGCCTTCCTTCAGCACCACGGCGGCGCCGACTTCCTCGCCCAGTTTGGGGTGCGGCACGGCAAAGCAGACCACCTGCGAGACGGCGGGGTGGTCCATGATGATTTCATCGATCTCGCGCGGCGAGATCTTCTCGCCACCGCGGTTGATGATTTCCTTGAGGCGGCCGGTCAGCGAGACATAGCCCTCGGCGTCCTTCACGCCCTGGTCCCCGGTGCGGAACCAGCCGTTGGTGAAGCCCTCGGCATTGGCCTTGGGATTGTTCTCGTATCCGGTGGTGACGTTGGCGCCTCGGATCACGATCTCGCCCACGGTGTCGGGCGGCAGGATGTTGCCGGCTTCGTCCATGATCTGCACTTCCGGGCCGGCGGCGAGGCCGACCGAGCCGGGCTTGCGCTTGGCCGGCGGCAGCGGATTGCTGGCCATCTGATGGGTGGCTTCGGTCATGCCGTAAGCCTCGATCAGGGGTGCGCCGAACACGGCTTCGAGCTCGGTGATGACCTGCGGCGGAATCGACGAGGACGATGAACGCAGGAAGCGCAGCGGGTTCTTCGCGATGATTTCCTTGTTGCGCGGGGCGCGCGTCAGGATGGCCTGGTGCATGGTCGGCACGGCGGTGTACCAGGTGGGGTGGCACTCGTCCATCCAGCCGAAGAATTTCAGCGCATCGAAGCCGGGCGAGCAGAACACTTCCGAGCCGGCCGAGATCGGCGCCAGCACCCCGGCGATCAGGCCGTGGATGTGGAAAAGCGGCATGATGTTGAGGCCGCGATCCGACGTGGTGAAGGCCAGCGTGCGACGGATGTTGCCGGCCGAGGCGCAGAGGTTCTTCTGCGACAGCGGCACGATCTTCGGCCGCGAAGTGGTGCCCGAGGTGTGCAGCACCATGGCCACGTCGTCGGGCTGGGCGAAGCCGCCTTCGGCGGCGGGCTTCCCCGCCCCGGCACCTTGCAGTGTGAAGCTGCCGGCGCCGGCCGCCGTGTCGGGCACCAGTTCGACGATGGGCACGCCGAGCTTGGCCGCTGCGGCGCGCGCCGGGGTGTCGACGCCCTGCATGGCAATCAGCAGCCTGGCATTCAGGTCGCCGAGGTAGAACTCAAATTCATCCTGGCGGTAAGCCGGGTTGAGCGGCGCCGACGCCGTGCCGGTGGCTACGGCAAGGAAGCAGGCGGCCATCTCGGGCCCGTTGGGCAGGACGATGGCGACGCGGTCGTTGCGGCCCGCGCCGAGCTCGTTGAGGCGGGTGACGGTACGCGTTATCAGGGCACGCAGTTCGCCGTGGGTCAGCGCTTTGCGCGAGGGTGCACCGATTGCGGCGGCGGTTTCGGTGCCGGTGGACAGCAGGGTCTGGAGCGTGGTTGCGTCGGACATGGGGCCTATCTCTGGTAAGTTGTCAGTCTTCTACAAGACTTTGCGAGAACCGCGATTGTGCCCTGCATTTGTTGTTGTACGCGCAGTTGGCCGACAACAAATTTTGTTATCCGGGGACCGGGAAAACTAATTGGATTAGCGGGTTATCTTCGTAGCAGGCAATCGGCGATCTGCCGGGCGGGAAGGACGCCGCAATCGTCGGCGATATCGCCGAGTAAGCCGGGGACGGCGCTGGAAACACCGGGCGTCGCCGGGACCCCGGCCGCAGGTTCGATGACCATGTTGCCGAACGCCATCGGCCAGGGCGCCACCAAGAAAGTTCTGTCGCAATATGGAAAAGCGCGGTAAAACCTGCGCCATCGAATTCGAGGAAAGCCGCAATGCGTTACTGGCTGAATAGCGCTGATGCAAGTTGCATTAACGGCCTGTAACCCTTGCCAATACTATAACTATTGCCGGCCAAAAAAATTGGCCGGTCGTCATTCTTCGTCGTTGGGTGGGAAACTGGGTGGGAATAGGAGAATCTCTGCCCCCACTAAAATGGTTCCGGGCGCTCTGGCCCGATAGTTCGCCGCATCGCCAAAAGCCAGCCTTCCAAACTACAAGGCTTCAGGGGGAAAGCGCCCTATTGCTTATCCTCGAGATCTTGCCGGCTAGCTTTCTTGAAAGCAGCGACTCGAGCTTCTAAACGCTTGAGGGTGTTCATTTCCAATGAGGTGTCCGATGTTTGAACGTCAGCTTCCAGTTTTGTGACAGCGACGGGTAAGGATCCTTCATCGTAAGCCTTGCGATACTTTATATACTCTGCGCTGGATTCTGGTGGAAAGTCAAAAAGGCCGTCAATGTCATTCAAGATGAACGGTCGCCCCAGAAAACCTCCATCGTCTACGAAAAGCGATTCACAGAACGCCGTCGCTGCCGACGGCTCGGTATGCTTAATTAGCGGCCGCTCTAAATCGTGCATGTTGCGTTTGGTGTTCGATGTATCGATGCAAAAGAGTGGATAACCCGCACCATCCCGATCGACGCCCTTTAGGGATTCACGTCCGAGATAGTAGAGATTGATCTGGCGCCCGAAAAGGCGATCCGAGTGCTTAAATTGGACAAGCGAAATCATCCATGCTGTCGGCGCGCGTTTAAAACTGACCAGCTGTGCGCATTGAATTTTGACCAGGGGCTAAAGCCGCCTGTCATAGGCATGGCTGTGGATAAGTGTAGCGTATTCTCTAAGTTCGGATCCTCCTCAGGGTTGGTTGGAATTCT
>JACRIY010000123.1 GCA_016235805.1 Rhodocyclales bacterium | reverse complement strand
GAGCTTGCCCTGGCGGGCGCGCTCGGTGAGGTCGAGGCAGTATTTGTTCAATGCTTCGCGCTGGCCCTCGGCGTCCTGCGAGCCGACGTTCTCGCCGCCGCGCACGGCCTTGACCGCGTCTTCGAGCGCCTTGCGGTTGAGTCCCGCTTCCTTGAGCAGGCGACCGCACTCGCCCTTGTCCTGGGTCAGCGCCAGCAGGAACATCTCGGAGGCGATGAACTGGTCGCCGGCCTTCTGCGCTTCCTTGTCGGTCAGGTTGAGCAGGTTGGTCAGGTCGCGGCCGATGCTGACATCGCCGCCGTGGCCTTCGACCTTGGGCAGGCGTTCAAGGGCCTTGGCGAGCTGGGCCTTGAGCCCGCCGACATTGGCGCCGGCGCGTTGCAGCAGCGAGGCGGTCGAGCCGTCCTCCTGGTTGAGCAGGGCCAGCAGCAGGTGCTGCGGCTCGATGAACTGCTGGTCGTTACCGACGGCCAGGCTTTGGGCGTCGGAAAGCGCCTGCTGGAAGCGGGTGGTGAGTTTGTCGATGCGCATGGAGGTAGCCCCGAAAGGATGTCATTGCGCAGAACATGGGGATTGCGCGGCCGATTTCAATCCTTGGCGGCGCCCACTTCCTTCCGCTGCCGGGACGCGCGCCCGGCGCGTTCCGGCTAGGCCAGCAGCAGTACCGCCAGCGCCAACACCGCCGGCCCGGCCTGCAGATACATGATGCGCGGCTTGACCGTCATGCCGCCATAGATTCCGGCAACGATCACGCACGCAAGGAAGAACATCTGGATGTGCTGTCCTGCCGCTCCCGGATAGGCCAGGCCCCAGATCAGGCCGGCGGCGAGAAAGCCGTTGTAGAGGCCCTGGTTGGCCGCCAGCACCTTCGAGTCCTCGGCCTTTTGCGCCGTGTTGCCGAAGATCTTGAGTCCCTTGGGCTTGGTCCACAGGAACATTTCGAGGTAAAGGAAATACAGGTGTTCGAGCGCCACCAGAAGCACCAGAACCATGCCGAGAATCTTCATGTTCGATCCTTTGCCGCCTGAAGTGAATATGCCGAGTATCCGATACCGCGCTTGCAAAAACAACGCCGGGTACAAAACGCATGGGGATTGACGCAGGTCAGAGTCCTGTAAGCCATTGGTGCTACATTATTTCTTTTAATCCAATCTCAGGAGAGCATCATGGCAGGCAAAGTCGAACAATTCAGCGAATTGCACCGCAAGAACATGGAAGCCGCCATGCGCATGGCCCAGCTTTCGATCGAGAACTCGCAGCGCATCATGGCCCTGCAAACCGAGCTGGCCAAGGAGATGTTCCAGTCCGGCGTCGAGAACGCCAAGGCGCAATCCACCGCCCGCGACCCGCAATCGATGATGCAACTGCGCACCCAGTACGCACAGGAAACCACGCAACGCATGGTCGCCGCTGCCCAGCAGATCGCCGAGATCGGCAACTCCGCGCGCGCCGAATTCTCCCGCCTCGTCACCGAGCAGCTCGCCTCCGGCAGCCAGGACATGACCGAGTCCCTGCAGAACTTCATGAAGAGCCTGCCCGGCCAGACGCCGAACATGATGGAATCCTTCCAGCAGGCGATCGCCACCGCCAACCAGGCTTTCGAGCAAATCAGCAAGGCGTCCACCGCCGCGATGAGCAGCGTCGGCGACGCAGTCAAGAAGACGGCCGCCAAGCGCAAGTAAGTTTCACGGAGGAGGAGCCTCCCGAAGGCTGGTCGCGCAAGCGGCCAGCCTTTTTTTATGGCACGGACGATATCGGGATCAGTTTGTTGCCCAGCGCCCGGCGGCGCTGTCGTCGCTTTCGCGGGCGTCGACCCAGCGCCCGCCGGCCGGGGTTTCTTCCTTCTTCCAGAAGGGCGCGCGCGTCTTCAGGTAATCCATGATGAACTCGCAGGCAGCGAAGGCGTCGCCGCGATGCGACGAGGCGACGGCAACGAAGACGATGCGCTCGCCGGGCAGCAGGCGACCGACGCGGTGGATCACGCGCACGCCCTGCAGTTCCCAGCGCCCCTGCGCCTCGGTGACGATCTCCTGCAGCGCCTTCTCGGTCATGCCCGGGTAATGCTCCAAGGTCATCGCCTGCACCGCATCCGTGCCCGCACTGGCGCCGGCGGCCTTGTCCGCGCGCACCAGGCCGACGAAGCTCGCCACGGCGCCGACGTCGTCGCGCCCGGCAGACAGCGCGGCGATTTCGGTGCCCGCGTCGAAGTCGGCTTCCTGTACGCTGACCGTCATGTCACCCCCCCGTCACCGGCGGAAAGAATGCCACTTCGTCGCCGCCCTTGAGCGGGGCGTCGAGGCCGACCATCTGCTGGTTCAGCGCCACGCGCAAGTTCTTCGTCGTCGCCAGGGCCGACCAGGGCTCGCCGCGCGCGGCCAGCAGGTCACGTAGGCCACCCACCGTGGCGACGCCGCCGGGCAAGGCCAGCGATTCGGAGCCGGTGCCCAACGCCTCGCGCAAGCCGGCAAAGAAAAGCACTTTGACTGTCATCGTTCGACTATAGCAGTTCGGAAAAGGGCAGGAAGCGCACCGTGTCGCCCGACACGATCGCGTGGCGCGGCGGATTGTCGATCAGGCCGTCGGCCCAGGTGCAGGAGGTCAGCACCCCGGAGCTCTGGTTGGGAAACAGGTCCAGCCCACCGGTGTCATTGATCCGCGCCCGGAGGAACTCGCGGCGCGGATCGCCCTTGCAATCGAAATCCGCCTGCAGGCCGCGCGCCCGCGGCCGCAGTTCGGTCGCGCCCTGCGACTTGAGGATGAATGGCCGCACCAGCATGAGGAAGGTGACGAAGCTGGACACCGGGTTGCCCGGCAAGCCGATGAAGGCAGCCGCGCCCTTGCCTGCCGTGTCATCAGCGCCGACTCTTGGCCCGACGCGGCCAAACGCCAGCGGCTTGCCGGGCTTGATGGATATCTTCCAGAGGTCGAGCGAACCCTCGGCCTCGACCGCAGGTTTCACATGGTCTTCCTCGCCGACCGAAACACCGCCACTGGTAAGGATCAGGTCATTGCCCGCCGCGGCATTGCGCAGGGCCGCGCGCGTCGCGTCGCGCGTGTCGGGCACGATGCCCATGTCGTCGACCACGCAACCCAGGCCTTCCAGCAGAGCGCTCAGCGTATAGCGATTCGAGTTGTAGATGCCGCCCGGCTTGAGCGGTTCGCCGGGCATGGCTAGTTCGTCGCCGGTGGAGAACAGCGCGACGCGCAGGCGGCGATACACCGTGAGTTGCGCCGCGCCGACCGAGGCGGCAACGCCGACATGCGCCGCGGTCAGGCGCGTGCCGGATGCCAGCACTTCGGCACCGGCGGCAATGTCCTCGCCGCGGCGCCGTATCCATTCGCCGACATGCGGCACGTGGTTCACTGCGAGGGAATCGCCTTCCACCGCGCAGAGTTCCTGCATCACCACCGCGTCGGCGCCGGCCGGCACAGGTGCGCCGGTGAAGATGCGCGCCGCCGTTCCTGGCGCCAGCGTGTGGCCGACGCTGCCGGCGGGGATGCGCTGCGCCACGGCAAGCTTCGCGCCGCTGGCGGGCACGTCGGCGCAACGTACGGCGTAACCGTCCATCGAGGTGTTGTCCAATGGCGGCACGTCGATTGCGGACTGCAGGCCGGTGGCAAGTACCCGCCCGGCGGCTGCCTGGGTCGGCACCGACTCGGTCTCACCGACCGGATGGGCGCCGGCCAGCAGGCGCCCGAGTGCATCTTCGAATTCAAGCATCGCGAAATCCCATGTGGCGAAGAATGAAATCCGCGATTGCGTCGCGGTCGTTGAGTTCCAGAATCGGCAGCGACGTCTTTCCGACCAGCGCCGCCGGCTCGTCGGTGGCGATGGCGACGATGGTCTCGACGCCGGTGCCGGCGATCAGCGGCTTGCCCACCGAGGGCCGATGCACTTCCAGCTTGGGGATGGGCGTCTGCTTGAAGCCCTCCACCAGTACCAGGTCGCATGCCGAAAAGCGCGCGATCTGCTCGTCCAGCGAAGGCTCCGGCTCGCCGCGCAGTTCGTGCATCAGCACCCAGCGCTGGTCGGAAATCAGCAGTACCTCGGAACAGCCCGCCTCGCGCAAGCGATAGGAATCCTTGCCCGGATGGTCGATGTCGAAGCGGTGGTGGGCGTGCTTGATCAGGGAAACGCGCAGCCCCGCCGCCGTCAGGCGCGGAATCAGATCCTCCAGCAGAGTGGTCTTGCCCGAGCCGGAATAGCCGGCGAGTCCGAATACTTTCATGCCGCGTCGCGCGTTCCAGGAACCGTCAGCACCGGCGCAAAGCCGCCGCCCGGAGTGCGAAAGTTGGTGGTCTGGCCCTGCCACAAGCGCGCCGCGATCAACTGCACATGCCCGTTGTAAACGTAGTTGCGCAAGTCGAGCTTGAGTTCCACCGGCGCCTCGCCCAGCTTCAAAGTGCGCGAGGACGGCGGCACCAGGGCCTGGGCGATGTAGCTGCCGGCCAGCACCTCCTCGAACACGCGCTTGGTGACCTTGTCGCCACGGTAGGCCGCCTTCGACCCGTAACCTGCCGCCGGCTTGAAGAACAGCGCCTTGCGCCGCGCCCAGAGGTCCTCGGCGTTTTGCGGCAGGACGAGCTCGGTGCGTGGAATCTTGTTGGCCAGCGTAGTGCGGGTTTCCGCATCGACACCCCAACCGGCGAGCAGCGCATCGTCGCAGAGTGCGACCAGGTTGCGCTTGTCGGCATACAACGCATGGGCACGCGGATGCGGCGTCAGCGCCACCGCGTCGGCCAGCCAGGCTGCGCGCAATGCCGCGTTGGCCGGCTGCTCCAGCGCGAAATCGGTAAGCCGGTTGTAGACCAGGTCGATGCGCAGGCCGTCGTACCACAGGGCCCCATCGCGAAACGCCAGTTCGCCCGGATCGCAGATCACGGCGCGAATGCCGACCTGTTCGAACAGGCGCTGGAAGAGGACGAATTCCGGATAGAGGTATTGGCTGCGCGGTGCCGCATCGACGATGGCCACCGTGCGCAGCGCGGCACAGTTGCCGGCATGATCGGCGAACGCGCGCCACTCAGCGCGGAACATGTCCAGGAACAGGTGCTCCGGCGTATCGCCGCCGAGGTCGCCCGGCAGCAGGGCCTCGACGTCGTCGCAGCAGGCCTTCTGCGCACGCGCCAGCAGGGCGTTGAGCAGGCCGCCGCCGGCATTGGTGTTGATCTCGATCAACTGTGGCCCGGATTGGCCGAGATGGAAGTCGTAGCCGAGAAAGACGCCGCGCACAGGCGTCGGGTGCTGGGCGATTTCCGGTGCCCAGCCCAGCACGTGCGCAGCATAGGCCGGCAGCGCGACCACGCGCTCGACGGCGGCCACCAGCCGCGCCATGCGCCCGACATGCTCGGCGCTGACAAAGGCCACCGACGACGAAAACAGGTGCGGCCGCCCGGCCATTACTTCGTCGTGGAAACCGGGGCTGACCTTTTCCAGCTCGGATTCCAGCCGTGCGCTGTCGAGCGAAACGCAATGGCAATCGGCGTTGAGGCGGTCGGCGAGGGCGATGCTGGTATGGCTAGTCATGCGCCGATTCTACCGGCAGCGCGAAGAAGGCTTCCACGTCGGCAATGCCCCGCGTGCGCCGCATCGGCGGCAGCGAGCGCCAGATCGCCTTGCCGTAGGGCTTGCCGATCAGGCGCGGGTCGCAGATCATCAGCACGCCGCGGTCGTCCTCGTCGCGTATCAGCCGGCCCGAGCCCTGCTTCATGCTGATCACCGCGCGCGGCAACTGGTACTCCATGAAGGGATTGCGCCCCGCCGCGCGCAGGCGGTCGATGCGTGCGGAGAGCACCGGGTCGTCGGGCGGCGCGAAGGGCAGCTTGTCGATCACCACCAGGGAGAGCGCTTCGCCGCGCACGTCCACGCCCTCCCAGAAGCTCTGGCTGGCGACCAGGATCGCGTTGCCCAGGTAGCGGAAGCGCTCCAGCAGTTCCGTGCGCGAACCTTCGCCCTGCATCAGCAGCGGCAGGTCGAGTCCTTCGGCGGCGAGCTTTTCCTGCAGCAGTTCGCGGATGCGGCGCATCGCGCGCAGGGAGGTGCACAGCACGAAGGCGCGCCCGCCCGAAGCGCGGATCGCCGGCCAGGCGGCTTCCGCCACCGCTTCCTGGTAAAGCGGGCTGTTCGGGTCGGGCATGTCGGGCGGGGCATACAGCAGTGCATTCCTTTCGTAATCGAAGGGGCTGCCCCAGATCGCCGTGTCGGCCTCGGCCAGGCCCAGTTCGCCGCAATAGTGCGAAAAGTTCGTACCGACGGCGAGCGTGGCGGAAGCGAAGATCCAGGCACGGGGATGGCCTTCCATCTGGCGCTGGAAGATGGGCGCGATGTCGAGCGGCGTCAGGTTGAGGGACATCGCCTGCGAATAGACCTCGACCCATTTCACTACATCGTCACCGCCAGCCACCTCGGGGTCGGCGCTGCCGCCGCGCCAGCGCTTGAGCGCCGCCGCCAGTTCCTGGGCGCGGCGCAGGCAATTGGCCAGCCCCTCGCCGCGCTCGGCCTGGGTTTCGAGGTGGCGGCCGAGTTCGGCCACGGCAGCGGCCAATTCCTGCAGGGCGCGGGCGAAATCCGTCTCCCCTTCCAGGCGTGCCGCCGGCAGGCGCAGGTTCTCGCCCTTCACCGCGAGACGCAGGTCGCGCGTCGCCTTGTCCAGTGCCTGCGCCGCATCCTGCAAGGGCGCGTAGTCTCTGGCTGCGACGATGCCCTCGTTCTTCGCATCGCGCGCCAGTTCGAGCAACTGCGTGGTCGACAGGCTTTCGCCGAAGAACAGGCCGGCCACCTCGGGCAACTGGTGGGCCTCGTCGAAGATCACCGTGTTGCAGGCCGGCAGCAGTTCGCCCATGCCCTCGTCCTTCAACATCACGTCGGCGAAGAACAGGTGGTGGTTGACCACCACCACGTCTGCCGTCAGCGCGTCCTGGCGCGCGGCCAGCACGAAGCAATCCTTGACGTTCGGGCATTCCTGGCCCAGGCAGTTTTCGCGCGTCGAGGTCGCCAGCGCCCAGGCCCCGGAATCCTCCGGCACGTCGATGCATTCGGCCTTGTCGCCGGTTTTCGTGCGCTCGGCGAAACGTGCGATGCGCCGCAGTTGGGCCGCCTCCTCGCGCGAGGCCAGGCGCCCGCCCGACAGCGCACGTTCGAGGTGGTAGGGGCAGACGTAGTTGGCGCGGCCCTTGAGCAGCGCGATGCTGGCGCCGACCTTGAGCGCGTCGCGCACCGTCGGCAGGTCGCGATTGAAAAGCTGGTCCTGCAGCGTCTTGGTGCCGGTGGAGACGATCACCTTGCCGCCCGAGAGCAGCGCCGGCACCAGGTAGGCGAAAGTCTTGCCGGTGCCGGTGCCGGCCTCCGCGACCAGCGCCAGGTTGCCGGCAATCGCGTTTGCTATGCGCTGCGCCATCTCGACCTGCTGCGGACGCGGGCGAAATGCGGGCACGGCGGCGGCGAGCGGCCCCTCGGGGGCGAAGATGCGTTCGAGATCGGACATGGCGGGCGCGGCATCGTAGCACGCTGGCAAAGGCCGGGCCGAGCGGGATCCGGACTACGTAGGTTCCGCAGTTTGCCGCGGAATTCACTGATGCATCAATATTTGATTCGTTGCGAAAATCACTTTCGGCAGGGTGGGCTTCGATCAAGACGCTGATCGGCATGGAACTAGGGTGTAGCCACCCGCCGACTGGAACGCTGCCGGGCCGCCCGGTGAAGTCCGGTCTCTATCCCGAGCACAGGATCCGGTAGCGGAATGCAGATCAAATGAGCAGTCTTCCGTGGCGCTCGCTCCAGGTCCGCGTGACCCTGGTCACGCTGGCCATTTTCCTGCTGGGCATCTGGTCCCTGGCCTACTACGCCAGCCGCACGCTGCGCGACGACATGCAGAAGCTTCTTGGCGAACAGCAGTTTTCCTCTGCCTCGCTGCTCGCGGCCGAACTCAACGCATCCTTCGCCGAACGGATGAATGCTCTCGAAGTGGCCGCAATGGAACTCGCCGCCGTCGACGGCGGCGACAGGAAATCGCTGCAGCGCTTCCTCGAAATGCAAAACTCCCTGCATGCGCGCTTCAACGGCGGCCTGATGGTCTTCGATGCGAAAGGCACTGCGATCGCCGAGGTTCCCAACGCCGTGGGGCGCGTCGGCTCCAATTACAGGTCGCGCGACTACCTGGTCGGCGCCATCGGGGATGCAAGGACCACGGTTGGCACACCCATCGCGGGGGCGAAACTGGGCGCGCCCGTCTTCGTCATCGCCACCCCGATCAGGAACTCCCGCGGCAACGTGGTTGGCGCCATAGGCGGAGTGACCAATCTCGGAGCACCCAATTTCCTGGACGGCCTCGCCGTGCACAGCTATCTCGGCGGTGATGGCTACCTCCTCGTGACCGGCGGCCAGCGGCTGATCGTCTCCGCCACCGACAAATCCCGCATCATGGATGCGCTCCCGCCGCAGGGCGCCAATTCGCAGATCGACCGGCTCCTCCAGGGCTTCGACGGATCCGTGCTGCTGACCAATTCCCGTGGCGACGAAGTCTTGATGTCGGCGAAACATGTCCCGCTCGCGAACTGGGATCTCCTCGTCTCGCTGCCGACGGCAACCGCATTCGCGCCCATCCACAGCATGCAGGAGCGGATGCTGAAAGCCACCGGGATACTGACCCTGCTGGCTGCGCTGCTTGTCGGCTGGATGCTTCGGAACCTCCTGTCCCCGCTGGTGCGGGCCGCGAAGACCCTGGCCGCCGCTTCGCGGGCAGATCAGCCGATGCAGCCACTGACCGTGAACCGTCAGGACGAGGTCGGCGAATTGATTGGTGGCTTCAATAGCCTCATGGGGAAGCTGAAGCTGCGCGAACAGGCCCTGCTGCAAAGCGAATCGCGATTCCGGGCCCTGTCGACGATGTCGTCGGACTGGTTCTGGCAACAGGACGAGCACTTCCGCTTCGTCGAATTCTCCGAGGCATTCACCAATGGATTCACGGTCCAGGTCGACGCCGTCGGCAAGACGCGCTGGGAACTCGACATCAAGCTGACGCCTGAACAATGGGCCGCCCACAAGGCGACGCTGGAAGCGCATCTTCCGTTCAGGAATTTCGAGTATGCGATAGCCAATGCCAGTGGCGAGGAACGCTGGTACAGCATCAACGGGGAGCCCCTGTTCGATGACACCGGCCGCTTCGTCGGCTACCACGGTACCGGCCGCGACACGACGCAACAAAAGCACGCGGAGCAGGACATGCGGATTGCCGCTGCCGCGTTCGAGTCGCAGGAATGCATGATGGTCACCGACGCCAACAGCGTGATCCTGCGCGTCAACCGCGCGTTTACCGAGCTCACCGGCTTCGAACCGGAGGACATCGTGGGCCTGACGCCGCGCACGCTTAAGTCGGGCCGACACGGGCCGGAGTTCTACCGGGCGATGTGGGAATCCATCAATTCCACGGGCGGCTGGCAGGGCGAAATCTGGGGCCAGCGCAAAAATGGCGAGATCTATCCGAAATGGCTCAGCATCTCGGAAGTCAGGAACGATGCCGGCGAAGTCACCCATTACATCGGTTCGCACTACGACATCACCGAGCGCAAGCGGGCCGAGGAACGAATCAATGAACTGGCATTCTTCGACCCGCTGACCAACCTGCCCAACCGGCGGCTGCTGCTCGACCGGCTGAAGCAGGCTATGGCCGCCAGCGCCCGCAGCGCGCGGCATGGTGCATTGCTGTTCATCGACCTGGACAATTTCAAGACGCTCAACGATACGCTCGGCCACGATACCGGCGACATGCTGCTGCAACAGGTCGCCGAACGCCTGCGCAACTGCGTACGCGAAACCGACACCGTGGCCCGTCTCGGCGGGGACGAGTTCGTGGTGATGCTGGAAGACCTCAGCGCGAGCTCCAGCGAAGCCGCGACCCAGACCGAAGCCGTCGGCGAAAAGATCCTCGCCTCCCTGAATCAGTCCTACCAGTTGGGCCGCAAGAACCACCACAACACCCCCAGCATCGGCATCACGCTGTTCGCCGGCCACCGCTGCACGATGGACGAACTGCTGAAATGGGCCGATCTCGCCATGTACCAGGCGAAAGCCGCGGGACGCAACACCCTGCGTTTCTTCGACCCGGAAATGCAGGCCGTGGTCACGGCGCGCGCCGCGATCGAAACCGACCTGAACGAGGCGCTCCTCAAGAACCAGTTCCAGCTCTACTACCAGGCGCAGGTCGACGGAACCGGCAAGCTTACCGGGGTCGAGGCGCTGATCCGCTGGCGGCATCCCCTGCGCGGCCTGGTGTCGCCCGCCGAGTTCATACCGGTCGCAGAGGAAAGCGGCCTGATCGTGACGCTGGGCCGCTGGGTGGTGAAGACAGCCTGTGCCCAGTTGGCGGCCTGGGCCGAACGACCGGGAATGGAGAATCTCACGATCGCGGTGAACGTCAGCGCCCGCCAGTTCCACCACAACGACTTCGTGGCCCAGGTGCTTGCCGCGCTGGAGCACACCGGCGCGAATCCGGCGCGACTCAAGCTGGAATTGACGGAAAGCATGCTGGCCAACGATGTCGACGAGATCATCGCCAAGATGACGAGCCTGAAAGCGAAGGGCGTCGCCTTTTCCCTCGACGACTTCGGCACCGGCTATTCCTCGCTCTCCTACCTCAAGCGCCTGCCGCTGGACCAGTTGAAGATCGACCAGAGCTTCGTGCGCGACATCCTCACCGACGCCAACGATGCCGCCATAGCGCGCACCGTGATCGCGCTGGCCGACAGCATGGGCCTCGCCGTCATCGCCGAGGGCGTCGAAACCGAAGCGCAGCGCGAGTTGCTTGCCCACCAGGGCTGCCATGCCTACCAGGGCTACCTCTTCAGCCGCCCGCTGCCTATCGATGCATTCGAAGCCTGGAACTCCGGCACCGGCGTCGCCATGCAGGACGCATCCCCCGCGCATGCGCCTCGCGTGGTGCTGCACTGACCCCGCAAGATTCACGATCGCTGGAATGAGCTGACCTGATCGGAATCATGGCGGCACGCCCAGCCCCGCCGCGTCAGGAACTGCGAACGCAGCGTCGGGACCGTCATTCCGGCGAACGCCGGAATCCGGCCACAATGCCCGGAACACATCACCATTGGTGAAATCGACAGGCCCTTGGGCATGGCTCGAAAGTCGGCGCCCCACAGGGACTTCCTTCGGTCGCTGTCGACACGGCAATCCGTGGATAATCCGCCACGAGGAATCCACCGAAAATACGACATGGCTGATTGCTGTTCCACCCCCGCCACTGGCAGCGACCATCCGAGGAAGCAGCGCTGTCCGGGCAATGGCGCGGAATGTGCCGAGGTATCGCCACGCACCATCGCCCATCACATCGCTGCGCCGTGGACGTGGACGCCGACCGCGTCACGCTGGTTCCACTGCGCCGACCCCGCCTGCGAAGTGCTGTATTTCGACGATGAAGGCTCGACCATTCCACGCTCGCGACTGCGCATCCGGGCGGCCGTGGATGCGTCCGGCGACCGCCCGCTGTGCCACTGCTTCGGTCTGACGCCGGATGATTTCCTGCGCGATCCGGCAACAAGGGATTACGTGGTCGCGCAGACCCGGGCCGGCCTGTGTTCCTGCGAAACCAGCAACCCGTCGGGGCGCTGCTGCCTCAAGGACTTTCCAGAGATCGGAGGAGGCGGGCGATGACGCTTCCGGAAAAGCTGTTCCCGGCCACCCTGATGCCGGATCGCGACTGGTGGCAGGCGCTGTGGCCGGACCCGGACGCCACCATCGCAGCGCTGGGGATCGATCCGGGGATGGCCGCGGTTGACCTGTGCTGCGGCGACGGCTACTTCACCGCCGCGATCGCGCGCCGGGTCGCCGGCGATTCTGCGGCGGGCTCCGTGATCGGCTTAGACCTCGATCCCGGCCTGCTGCAACAGGCCCGGGCCGCCTGTGCCGGGGCCGCGCACTGTACCTGGATCAGCGGAGATGCCATGGATCTTGGCCAACTGGTGACGGCGCGCGCCGATTGCGTGCTGATCGCCAACACCTTCCACGGCGTGCCGGATCCGGCGGGCCTGGCTGCCGCGGTGTCGTCGATCCTCAGTCCCGGCGGCCGCTTCATCGTCGTGAACTGGCATGCCCTGCCTCGCGAGCAAACACCCGTGCTGGGCCTTCCGCGCGGCCCGAAAAGCGAGATGCGCATGGCGCCGGCCGCCGTGCGGGCGATCGTAGAGCCCCGCGGCTTCGAACTCGAAGCGGTCGTCGAGCTGCCGCCCTATCACTACGGCGCGATCTTCGTCGCGGCCTGATCGAACCCGCTGCACATTGCCCGAGGAAGCCGACGTGAGCGAAAACAACACCTGCTGCAATGGTCCGGATCCACTGGACCAGATTCGCTCGCTCTACACCGAGCTGGCGCTGCGACCCGACCAGGATTTCGGCTGGAGCAAGGGCAGGGATAACGCGCGGCAACTCGGCTATGACGAGGCATGGCTGGCACGGCTGCCGTCGATGGTCTGGGAGTCGGCCGCGGCGGTAGGCAACCCATTCCAGTGCGGGCCGATCGTGCCCGGCGAGACCGTGGTCGACCTCGGCTGCGGGGCCGGCGCCGACGCTTGCGTGGCGGCGCTGCTGGCAGGCCCGACGGGCAAGGTGCATGGCTTCGATGCGACGCCGGCAATGATCGCCAAAGCCACTGCCAACGCGATGGCGGCGGGACTCGCCAACCTAGAGTTCCACGAGGCCGACATGACGACACTGAGACTCGCCGATGGCGTGGCCGATGTCGTCATTTCCAACGGCGCAATCAACCTGGCGCGGGACAAGGCCGCAGTGTTCGCCGAGGTATACCGGGTCCTGCGCCGCTCGGGGCGCTTCCAGTTCGCCGACATGGTTCGCGAACCAGGCGGCGATGCCTGCTGCGCCACTGAAGGGTCGTGGGCAGACTGCGTTTCGGGAACCTTGGCGGCCGAAGAGGTCGAGCGTCTTCTGCGCGCCGCCGGATTCGTTTCGATCGAGCGGATCGGCTTCACCGGCTACAGGACCTCGGCCGCCACCATCGGCGCGCTGTTCCGCGCACGCAAGCCCTAGCGCAGGACTCACCGGCCAAAAGTCGGCGACGGCGGCACGGCAAACCGACGGCGATTGCGCCGGGCGAACGGTAGAATCGGCCGCATCCCTCATGCACGGCTGCGCCGCATGCCATGACTCCCCCGAAAATCCTCCTCCTTCGCGCCTGGAACCGCCTCGTCGATGTCTTCGGACGCGGCCTGGTGGTGTCGGTCGGGTCCATCGCGCTGGTCGGCGTCGCCATCGCGCTGGCCGCCTTCCTCTTCCTCAACACCGCCGCGCCGCGCACGCTGACGATCAGCAGCGGCCCCGCCGGCAGCAGCTTCGAGCGCACGGCGGAGCGCTACCAGAAGATCCTCGCGCGCGACGGCGTGACGTTGAAGATCCTGCCCTCGGACGGTTCCACGGAAAACCTCAGGCGCCTGGCGGATCCGAAGCAGCATGTCGATGTCGGCTTCGTCCTCGGCGGCGCGGCGGGCGACAAACCCTACGACCAGCTCCAGTCGCTGGGCGCGGTGGCCTATCAGCCGCTGACGATCTTCTACCGCGGCGAGAAACGCGAACTGCTGTCTGCTTTCAAGGGCCGGCGCATCAACATCGGCCCGGCCGGCAGCGGCACCCACGACCTGGCGCTGGCGCTGCTCAAGCTCAATGGCATCGTCCCCGGCGACGGCACGGTGATCGACGCCACCGACTTCACCGACCCGGCACAGGCGCTGGCCGAGGATAAGGTCGACGTCGTCTTCCTGATGGGCGACTCGACCGACCGCACGGTGATCCGCAAAATGATGCGCGACGGCAGCGTGCAACTCTTCAGCTTCGTCCAGTCCGATGCCTACGTGCGGCGCATGCACACGCTGAACAAGCTGCACCTGCCGCGCGGCAGCCTGGACCTCGGCAACGACCTGCCGCCGGACGATGTTTTCCTGGTCGGCCCGACGGTGCAGCTGGTGGCGCGCGAAACGCTGCATCCCGCGCTCTCGGACCTGCTGCTGGAAGCGGCACGCGAGGTGCATGGACGGCCGGGGCTATACCGCAAGCAGGGCGAATTCCCCTCGGCGCGCGAAGGCGAGTTCCGCCTCAGCGCCGACGCCACGCGCTACTACGCGACGGGCAAGACCTTCCTCTACCGGACCTTCCCGTTCTGGCTGGCGACGCTGATCGCTCGGGTGCTGGCCTTCCTGGTGCCCGTCGTGCTGTTGCTGTTGCCAGCGCTGAAGTTCGCGCCGATGATCTACCGCTGGCGCGTCGAGTCGCGCATCTACCGCTGGTACCAGGTGCTATTGGAACTGGAACGCGACGCCTTCAAGCCGGACGTGGACGCAGCGCGGCGCGAGGAACTGCTGCGCCAGCTCGACCACATCGAGTCGGCGGTGAACCGCATCGCGATCCCGGCGTCGTTCGGCGACATGTTCTACGGCCTGCGCGGGCACATCGGCTTCGTACGCAGAAACCTGCTGGCGGACAAGGCCCCCTAGGGCAGTTCGTCCACTTTGAGCTGCAGCCGGCGGCTGCGCGTCGCCGACTGGGTGCCGTAGCGGGTGATCCCGCCCGTCGTGCCGCTTTGTTCTCCGACGGAGCCGCCGAGCTCCAGCCATTCACCGAGGCGGCCGCTGACCGTGGTGAGCAGGCGCTGGGTATTCACCGAACCCGGCAGCGGCCCCGGCGTGTCATCGCGCGGGCTGATCTCCAGCGTGACGCGATCGCCATTGACACGCGGCACGGCGACGAAGCCGGTGCCGAGGTCGCGTTGCACCATCGATTCCGAGACGACGGCGCCGAGCGGGGTCAGGATCACCTGCCGCAAGGGCAGCACCATCGATTGTCCCACCATGATCGCGGCGCGGCCGCCGTCGATGGTCTGCACCTGTTGCGCAACATCACGCCGGCTTCGGCTGTCGGACTGGTAGAGGTGGCCGCGGCCGGTGATCGCCGTGCCGCCGGCGCCGACTTCCACGCGCCCCGTCATACCGGCGCCACGTTCGGTGCCGCTGTCGGCGCCGTCCTGGCGCACGCTGATCATCAGCCGCCGCAAGGGCGTGTCGAGCGCGGCGACCAGGTCGCGGATCTCGGCCTGGTTGCGGCGCGATGCGCGCAGAAAAAGCTTGTCGTTCATGCCCGTAATCGCGCCGCCGGGCTCGACGAAGGGTGCGATCTGCGGCAACAGTTGTTCGGCGCTGCGATGCCGCAGGTCGATGATCTCCAGCGACTGGCCCCAGGCCAGGGTGCTCCACAACAGCAGCGCGAAAAAGACCCGTTTCATAAGTGCGCCCCATGACTCTATACTTCCGCCTTCCACAGACCGGAGGAAGCCCGAACATGAAAATCGAAACCATCGCCGTGCATGGCGGATACAGCCCCGACCCGACCACCAAGGCCGTCGCGGTGCCGATCTACCAGACCACATCCTACGCCTTCGACGACACCCAGCATGGCGCCGACCTGTTCGACCTCAAGGTCGCCGGCAACATCTACACGCGGATCATGAACCCGACCACCGACGTGCTGGAAAAGCGCATGGCGGAACTGGAAGGCGGCATCGCGGCGCTGGGCGTGGCCTCGGGCATGGCGGCGATCACCTACGCGATCCAGACCATCGCCGAAGCCGGCGACAACATCGTTTCGGTCGGCACGCTCTATGGCGGCACCTACAACCTGTTCGCCCACACCCTGCCGCAGTATGGAATCGAGGTGCGTTTCGCCGACTACCGCAAGCCGGAAAGCTTCAAGCCACTGATCGACGGCCGCACCAAGGCGCTGTTCTGCGAGTCGATCGGCAACCCGCTGGGCAACGTGGTCGACCTGGCCGCCTTGGCCAAGATCGCCCATGACGCCGGCGTGCCGCTGATCGTGGACAACACGGTGCCGACGCCCTACCTGTGCCGCCCCTTCGAACACGGCGCCGACATCGTGGTGCATGCGCTGACCAAGTACCTCGGCGGCCATGGCAACAGCATCGGCGGCGTCATCGTCGATTCCGGCAAGTTCCCCTGGGCCGAACACAAGGAACGCTTCAAGCGCCTCAACACCCCCGACGTCTCCTACCACGGCGTGGTCTACACTGAGGCGCTCGGCCCGGCGGCCTACATCGGCCGCTGCCGCGTCGTGCCGCTGCGCAATACCGGCGCGGCGATCTCGCCCTTCAATTCCTTCCTGATCCTGCAGGGCATCGAAACCCTGGCACTGCGCATGGACCGGATTTGCAAGAACACGCTGGCGGTGGCGAACTACCTCAAGGGCCACGCCAAGGTGAGCTGGGTGAATTACGCCGGCCTGCCCGACCATGCCGACCATGCGCTGATCCTCAAGTACATGGGCGGCCGCGCCTCCGGCATCCTCTCCTTCGGGGTCAAGGGCGGTGCCGCCGGCGGTGCGCGCTTCCAGGACGCGCTGAAGCTGGTGACGCGCCTGGTCAACATCGGCGACGCCAAGAGCCTCGCCTGCCATCCCGCGTCGACCACGCACCGCCAGCTCGGCCCGGAGGAAATGAAGAAGGCCGGCGTCTCGGAAGACATGGTGCGCCTGTCGATCGGCATCGAGCACATCGACGACATCAAGGCCGACCTGGAGCAGGCGCTGGCCGCGGTTTAAGCCGGTCAAAAGCCAACGCGAAAATGGCCGAAGGACGCAAGTCCTTCGGCCATTTTTTCATGTGATCACCGTGGGCCGCTCGCGGCCGCTGCGCGCCTTGAGTTGCGAGATTTCGTCGGCGATGGCGATCAATTCGGCGAGCGCAAGCTGGGCGTCGAGGCGCTGGGTAGCGGGATCGGCATCGAAGGACTCGAGATAGATGCGCACGGTCGCGCCTTCGGTGCCGGTGCCGGAAAGGCGAAACACAATGCGCGAACCGTCCTCGAAAACGACGCGCAGGCCCTGGCCGGTCGACACGCTGCCATCGACCGGATCGGTGTAGGCGAAGTCGTCGCAGAACTTCACCCTGTAGCGACCGAAGGACTTCCCGGACAGGTCGGCGCAGCAGGTCCGCACCTGCGCCATGATGCCGTTGGCAACCTCGGTCGGCAGCGCCTCGTGGTCGTGGCGCGAATACACGTTGCGACCATACTCGGCCCAGTGGGCATAGAGGATCGCCTCCACCGACTGTCGTCGCTTCGCCAGGATGTTGAGCCAGAACAGCACGGCCCACAGGCCGTCCTTTTCGCGCACGTGGCTGGAGCCGGTGCCGAAGCTTTCTTCGCCGCACAGCGTGACCTTGGCGGCATCCATCAGGTTGCCGAAGAACTTCCAGCCGGTGGGCGTCTCGTAGCAGGGTACGCCGAGCTTCTGCGCGACGCGGTCGGCCGCCGCGCTGGTCGGCATCGAACGCGCGATGCCGGCGATGCCCCCCGCGTAGCCCGGCGCCAGCGCGGCGTTGGCCGCGATCACGGCGAGGCTGTCCGAGGGCGTCACGAAGAAGCCGCGGCCGAGCACCATGTTGCGGTCGCCGTCGCCGTCCGAGGCGGCGCCGAAATCCGGCGCGTCGGCGCCGAACATGACTTCCACCAACTCATGGGCGTAGGTCAGGTTGGGATCGGGATGACCGCCGCCGAAATCCTCCAGCGGCAAGCCGTTGATCACGGTGCCGGCAGGTGCGCCGAGGCGCCGCTCGATGATCTCCTTGGCATAGGGGCCGGTCACCGCGTGCATGGCGTCGAAGCACAGCTCGAAGCCGCCGGCGATCAGCTCGCGGATCGCGGCGAAATCGAACAGCGATTCCATGAGCTCGGCATAGTCGGCGACCGGGTCGATCACCTCGACCGCCAGCGCGCCCAGCATCTGCGTCCCGACCCGGTCGAGGTCGATGTCGGCGGCATCCAGCAGGCGATAGGCGGTCAGCGCCTTGCTGCGGGCGAAGATGGCGTCGGTGACCTTTTCCGGTGCCGGGCCGCCGTTGCCGGTGTTGTACTTGATGCCGAAGTCGCCCTCGGGGCCGCCGGGGTTGTGGCTGGCGGAAAGGATCAGGCCGCCGAAGGCGGCGTGCTTGCGGATCACGCAGGACGCCGCCGGGGTGGACAGGATGCCGCCCTGCCCCACCAGCACGCGGGCGATGCCGGTCGCGGCCGCCATGCGCAGGATCACCTGGATCGCCTGGCGGTTGTGGTAGCGGCCGTCGCCACCCACCACCAGCGTGGTGCCCGCCGGCGCCGGGCCGTTGTCGAAAATCGTGTCGAACACCGCCTGGACGAAGTTCTCCAGGTAGTGCGGCACCTGGAAGGCCGTGACCTTCTTGCGCAGGCCGGAAGTGCCGGGCTTCTGGTCGGTGAAGGGCGTGGTGGCGACGGTTCTGGCATTCATGGCTTTGCTCCCTTATGTTTTTTGGCGGCGTCCTGCATGGCCAGGCTTTGCAGCCCGCGCAGGACGGCGGCGCGCAGGCGCGCCACGGTATCTTCCAGCGGCGCCTGCGGCGATACCTCCAGCCCCAGGTCGCGCGCGATGCGGTTGATGCGGGTCGCATCGAGCGGCAGACCGCCGGCATCGATGGCGTCGACCACGTCCTTGCCCGCCTGCAACTCGCGCGGCAGCGTCGGCTTGCGCCGCAGCCAGGTTTTCAGCGTCCGCAGCAGGCGCGCGGCTGGCAATTTGCGTTCCCTACAACCACTTCTGTACCGGATAGCCGCCCAGCAGCGGACGCTGCAGCGCGGCAGCGGCGATCTGGCGGCCCCACTTGAATTCCTTGAACAGCACGATGAAGTTCCACATGTCGCGCAGCACCATCTTGCGCTCGCGCCAGGACAGCTTCATCAGCGCTTCCGGAAAGTCCGCTTCGTGCGGGCGGTCGAAGGCGATCTTCAGCGGGTTCCACTGGTCGCTGCAGCGACGCACCTCGGAGCCGATCATCCTGCGATACATCTCCTGCACCGGCCGGTTGCGGCGCTGCGCCTCGACCACCGCTTCGCCGGAGATGGCGCCCGAATGCAGCGCGCAGCTCATGCCTTCGCCGATCATGTTGAGGAAGCCCGCGGCCTGCCCGGTGAGCAACACGTTGCCCTTGCCGAACACATAACGGTTGATCAGCGAAGGGCCGAAGTTCTCGGCGCAGCCCTCGTGGTCGTCGTCGGCCGGCTTCAAATGCACGCCGTGCTTGTCCTTGAGGTATTGCTCGACCACCTGGTGCTTCTTCGCGAAATTGTCGCCGCGCTTGAAGCCGACGCCGACGATCTGCCGCCCGTCGCGCGCGTGGCTCCAGGTGTAGTGGCCGAGCCCCGGATGGAACCAGAAGTGGAAATAGTCGGGCGAGAGCGGGCAGTCGATGATCTCGTGGAACTTCTGGCCAACGAAGAACCACGGAATCTGCTTGGTGTAGTCGGGATACACGGCGCGCACCACCAGCGAGCTCGGGCCGTCGGCGCCGATCACCTGGCGCGCGCGGTATTCGATGGGCTCGCCGCCGCGCCGGGCATGGACGATGACGTGGTCGCCCTTGTCTTCAAGGCCGGCAAACGATGTCTGGTCGTGCACCTCGGCACCGCTGCGCTGGATCGCCCAGTGGTCGGAATACTTGCGGTGCAGGTGCGGCGTGGTGCCGTGGAAGAAGTCCATCGGCATTTCGACGCGGCAGGGAAAGTGAAAGGTGACGCCGCGGCAGGAAGTCGGCTCGTGCAGCGTCTCGCGCGGCAAGGGGCCGAAGTTCTCCAGCAGGAAGCGGTGGCCGCGCGGCGAGAGGATGCCGCTGCAGATCTTGTGGCGCGGCAGTTCCTTGCGTTCGAGGATCACGGTTTCCAGGCCCGCATCGACCGTGCGCTTTGCGGCGGCGGCGGCGGCGAGGCTGGCTCCCACGATGACGACATCGACATTACGCATGATGGTGTTCCCTGTTCAGGCCAGTTCGGCCAGGTGCAGCACCGGCACGTCGATCACGCGCCGCAGCAGCGCGCGCTCGGCCGGGTTCTCGACCAGGATCCGCGCCGGAGTCCGGCCCTGCAAGAGCCAGCGCGACTGTTCCAGGTCCTCGCGCGCCGGACCCATGCGCAGGCCGGGATAGCCGCTGGCATGCGGCGGCATGGCGATGCGCTGCAGGTCGAGGTTCATGGCGCAGCCGCAATCCTTGCGCAGCGTGTCGTAGTGCGCCACCAGTCGTTCATGGTCGGCATGGAAGGCGCGCGCCTCGACCACGTAAAAGTCGGCGCTGGCGATACGGCGCCGGATCGTGCTCAGATTGCCCAGCGCCTCGCCCAGGCCCTGCAGCCGGCCCGCGGGCAGCCAGCTGCGCAGCTGGCGCAGCAGCAGGCCGTCGCCGACCACCAGGCTGCGGCCTTCGAGCCCGTCGAGGAAGCGGCGCAGGCGTTGCGGCGCGATTTCGCCACCGATTTCCAGCGCCACGGCGAGGTCGGCACCGTCGTCCGGCGCGCGGCGAAGGCCAAGCAGGGATTGCACCTTGTCCAGCAGCGCCGGATCGGCACGCAAGGCAGCGCCGGGCAGCAGCAGGGCGCCTGCCGGCGCAGGTTCGGTGCCTTCGGCAGCCTGCTGGTAGCCGATCTGCAACGCGACGAGTTCCGGGTGCGGCGGCAACTCGCGCCGCAGGTCCATGATCATCCCGCTCAGGTCGATGTTCTCCGGGCACACCGGGTCGCAGGCGCCGCACAGCGTGCAGGCCTCCAATGCGGGCGCCAGTTCGGCGAGTGCCGCGCCGCTCTGGCGCGCCTTGGCGATGCCTTCCGGGCTGAAGCGCGGATCGCGCCGCGCGCGCCACATGGGGCAGACCAGGCGGCACAGGCTGCAGCCGCTGCAGGCCGGGAAGTCGCGGGGATGGGCGTCGGAATACATCAGAAAATCACGTCGCGGTTGAGGATCATGGCCGGGTCGGCTTGGCGCTTCATGGCGAGGTGCTTGTCCACCAGGGCGTCGCCGAAGACGCGCCGGATGTAGCCCTTCATCATGCCGCCGAAGCGGTAGTAGCTGGCGCCCAGATCCACGCCGATGTCGTAGATGGCGTTCTTGAAGGACTGGAAGTGGTCGCGGCTGTAGACCGCGTCTTCGATCATCGGCTCGAACTCGCAGCCGTAGGCCCAGCCCTCGGCGTCGGGCGGCACGCAAGACATTTCGTAGTGCGCCTTGTGCTCCGGGCGCAGGCGGATGCCGACGCAATACAGCGTGTAATGCGGGAAGAACTTGCGGCACACGGCATTGCCGCGTTCCACCGCCTCGATGAACTTGTCGGTCGAGGTCGCCAGGTCTGGGATCACCATGTTGCGCGAACCCCAGTGCTTCCACACCGCGCGCGAGAAGACCACGGTTCGGTCCTCCATGCGGCCGTCGCGATGGAATTCGGGACGGCGGAATTCGGGGAACACTGCCTGCTTGCGCTTGAACAGGTAGAGCGCCTCGCCGAGCTTCCACGGCCGCAGGGCATAGTGGCCGGCCATGCACAGGGCGAAGCCGAATTCGCCGTGGCCGCGCAGGCGCCGTTCCCAATGGGCCTTGAACGCGGCTTCGCGCTCGGCCGAATCGAAGGCCACCAGCAGGTTCACCGCGCAATCCATGATGGTGAGGATGCCCGAGTAGTCGCTGGCGTCGTTGGCGTCGAGCAGCTGCAGGTCTTCGATGGCCTCTCGCAGCGTCGAGTAATAGTAGTAGTGCATGGACAGCGGCGTGTAGGGGCGAATCTTCAGCGTCGCCTCGGTGATCACGCCGAACTGGCCGTAGCCGAGGATCACACGTTGGAACAGTTCTACGTTCTCGCTGTCGGAACACTCGACGATCTCGCCGGTCGGCGTCACCACCTGCAGGGCAAGGGCCTGGTCGGCACTGCAACCCAGGCGCGCCGAATTGACGTCGATGCCGCCGACGCCCAGCGTGCCGCCCACCGAGGACGTCATGTTGAGCGGCGCGGAAAGGTAGTCCAGTCCCGAGCGGCGCAGCTCTTCGGCCAGGCCGTGCCAGTAGATGCCGGCCTCGGTGCGCACCGTCATCGCGTCCGCGTCGATCGCCAGCACGCGGCTCATGCCGGTCATGTCGAGCAGAACGCCGCCATAGGCCACCGATTCGCCCTCGGTGGTGAGGCCGCCGCCGCGCACGGTGACCGGCACGCGATGCGCCTGCGCCACTTTCAGCAGCGTCGCCACCTGCGCCGCGTTGCGTGCCACCAGCACGCCGTGCGGCAGACTGTAGGCGGTGCCGCCGGCGTCGGTGGCGTAGATGCCGGTCGCCGCCGTGCCTTCGGCAAGCGTGACGCCCGCGCTACGCAGGTCGGCGACGAACTCGCGCCAGCCGGCGCCGTTCCAGCGCGCGGCATTGGTCTGCTGGCGGACGATGCCCTGCAGGGCGTCGGGCGCCACCGGACAGGGGCCGACGGTGCCGGGTTCAACGGGAGGAATTTTCAACGCAAATGCCCAATCGGAAATCAGCCGGGATGATACCCCGCCCGGCCAGGGCGCAGCGCACCGGACGTGGTCCGCCGGGATGCCGGGCACTCTTTGCAGGCAACAAAAAAGCGCCCCGGAAGGCGCTTTTCTGCTTTGAAACGTTGGCGGAGTGGACGGGACTCGAACCCGCGACCCCCGGCGTGACAGGCCGGTATTCTAACCAACTGAACTACCACTCCGCGTTGGAAGGCGCGCATTGTGCCACAGGCGACCGGAGCGTGCAATGAATTGCGCGGGAAATTTCATGCCACCGCCCAGACGCCGGCGATCACGCTGAAGGCGGCATCGATCGCCGGCTCCCGGCGGCGCGTGCGCAGGCAGAGGAAACCCAGCTCCGCCGGCACCTCGACCCGGTCGGCGATCACGATTCCGCCGGCATGGGCCGCGCGCAGCGCGATGCTGTCGCGCGCCAGCGACAGGCCGACGCCGGACTTGACCAAGTCGAGCATCGAGGGTTCGAGGTCGACCTGGGCGACGATGCGCGGCGACGCGCCCGCTTCCTCGAAGATTCCGGCCAGCAGGCGATGGTGGACCGAATCGGCCGGGGTGCCGATCCAGGGCAGGCGCGCGAGCTCCTTCCAGTCCTTGCCGCGCACCCTTTCCTGCCAGCCCGGCGGCGCGATGACGCGATAGCTGAAGCCGGTCAGCGGCAACACCTCGAAGGCCGCCTCGACATCGACCATGCCCGGCTGGCCCAGGGTATAGGCGACGTCCAGGCGCTTGGCCGCCACCTCGCGCCGCAGCGCGCCGGACATGCCGTGGGCGAGGTCGGTGCTGAGCCCGGGGTGGTACTCGACCAGGCGCTTGAGGAAGGGCCCGAGGCGCAGGAATTCGGGATCGACGATGGTACCGATGCGCAGCCGCCCACCGACATGGCCGCTGATTCCGCTCGCCAGGCTGACCAGTTCGTTGGAGGCATCGAGCGCGCGCTGGGCAGCCGGCAGCAACTGTTCGCCGGCGCGCGTCAGGCGCATGCCGCGCGGGGTGCGCTCGAACAACACGACGCCGAGCTGCTCGTGCAGCTTCTTGAGTTGCAGGGAAAGCGCGGGCTGGGTCAGGTGCAGGCGCTGGGCGGTGCGCGTAAGATTGCCTTCCCGCGCCAGGGTGACGAAGGTCCGGATCAGGTTGAAGTCCATGGCTGGATATTAGCGCCGCAAATATCCAACGCAAGCATTTCTCATTGGATTTCGCCCGGCCGTCGCGCTGTAATGGGCGACTTTTTCCGAACCGCAGCAAGAGACAAATCAGACCAAGAGGACCGCCATGAGCCTGCACTACATCAATGCCGCCGACCTCGTCGGCCACTGGATCAACGGCCAGGCCGACGCCGGCAGCGGCACGCGCCGCGGCGAGGTGTTCAACCCGGCGCAGGGGCGCGTCGCGCGCCAGGTCGCGCTGGCCAGCCGGGCCGACGTCGACCGCGCGGTGGCCGCCGCCCGTGCCGCGGCCGCCGACTGGGGCAACGCCGCGCCGCAACGCCGGGCGCGGGTCATGTTCAAGTTCCGCGACCTGGTCGAACGCTATTCGAACGACATCGCCCGCCTGCTCTCCGCCGAACACGGCAAGACCCTGCCCGACGCGCTGGGCGAGGTGCAGCGCGGCCTCGAAGTGATCGAGTTCGCCTGCGGCATTCCGCAGCTGCTCAAGGGCCAGCATTCGCACGGCATCGGCGGCGGCATCGACCACTGGAACCAGCGCATGCCGCTGGGCGTCACGGCCGGCATCACGCCCTTCAACTTCCCCTTCATGGTGCCGATGTGGATGGCGCCGATGGCGCTGGCCTGCGGCAACACCTTCATCCTCAAGCCCTCCGAGCGCGATCCCTCGCCCTCGATGCTGGCGGCAGAACTGCTGCGCGAAGCCGGGCTGCCGGCGGGCGCCTTCAACGTCGTGCAGGGCGACAAGGAAGCGGTCGACGCCCTGCTCGAACACCCGGACGTGCAGGCCGTGTCCTTCGTCGGCTCGACGCCGATCGCCAAGTACATCCAGGCCCAGGGCATCGCCCACGGCAAGCGTGTACAGGCGCTGGGTGGCGCGAAGAACCATATGGTCGTGATGCCCGACGCCGACCTCGACGGCGCGGCGGACGCTCTGATCGGCGCGGCCTACGGCTCGGCCGGCGAACGCTGCATGGCGATCTCGGTTGCGGTGGCGGTCGGCTCCTGCGCCGACGAGCTGGTGGCCAAGGTGGTCGAACGCGCGAAGACGCTGAAAGTCGGCGCTGGCGACACGGCGAATGTGGACATGGGCCCGCTGGTGACAGGCATCCACCGCGACAAGGTGGCCGGCTACATCGCCGCCGGTGTCAAGGAAGGCGCGACGCTGGTGCTCGACGGCCGCCAGGGCCTGACGGGCGAACTGGCGCAGGGCTTCTTCATCAATCCGACGCTGTTCGATAATGTCACGACCGGCATGAGCATCTACCAGGAGGAAATCTTCGGCCCGGTGCTCTGCGTGGTGCGCGTGCCGAACTTTGCCGAGGCCGTGGCGCTGATCAACCGCCACGCCTTCGCCAACGGCGTCGCCTGCTTCACCCGCGACGGCGGCACGGCGCAGGCCTTCGTGCAGAAGATCGAGGTCGGCATGGTCGGCATCAACGTGCCGATCCCGGTGCCCATGGCCTGGCATTCCTTCGGCGGCTGGAAGGCCAGCCTGTTCGGCGACCACCACATCTACGGCGAAGAAGGCGTGCGCTTCTACACCCGCTACAAGGCCATCATGCAGCGCTGGCCGGGTTCGGAATCGAAGGGCCCCGAGTTCGTGATGCCGGTGAACTGATGAAGGATTTCGGCGAATTCGACTACGTCATCGCCGGCGGCGGCACCGCCGGCTGCGTGCTGGCCAACCGGCTCTCGGCCGATCCGGATGTCACGGTGCTGCTGCTCGAAGCCGGCGGCAAGGACGACTGGATCTGGATCCACATCCCGATCGGCTACCTGAAGTGCATCAACAACCCGCGCACCGACTGGTGCTACAAGACCGAGGCCGAGCCGGGCCTGAACGGCCGCTCGATCATCTACGCCCGAGGCCGCGTGCTCGGCGGCTGCTCGTCGATCAACGGCATGCTCTACCTGCGCGGGCAGGTGCGCGACTACCAGGAGTGGGCGCAGATCACCGGCGACTCGCGCTGGAACTGGGACAGCGTGCTGCCCGTGTTCAAGCAGAGCGAGGACTACTGGGGCGGCGCCGATGAAATGCACGGCGACAAGGGCGAATGGCGCGTCGAGAAGCAGCGTCTGCACTGGGACATCCTCGACCGCTACACGCAGGCCGCGCAGCAGGCCGGCATACCGTTCAAGCAGGACTACAACCGCGGCGACAATTTCGGCATCGGCCACTTCGAGGTGAACCAGAAGAAGGGCGTGCGCTGGAATGCG
>JACRIY010000119.1 GCA_016235805.1 Rhodocyclales bacterium | reverse complement strand
CGACATGCTCAAGGTTTCCGGCATCTACGTCTCGCCCTTCGAGGTCGAGGCGGCGCTGATGACCCATCCGGACATCCTCGAAGCCGCCGTGGTCGCGCACGCCGATACCGACGAGCTGATCAAGCCCAAGGCCTACGTGGTGCTCAAGCAGGGCATCGAGGGCTCGGATGCCCTGAAGGAGGCGCTGAAGGTCCACGTCAAGGAAAAGCTGGCACCCTACAAGTACCCGCGCTGGATCGATTTCGTCGCCGAGCTGCCGAAGACGGCGACCGGCAAGATCCAGCGCTTCAAGCTGCGCTGAGCCGTCGCCCCGGACATCGCCATGCGCGTCCTGATCATCGAGGACGACCTCGACATCGCCGGCAACCTCTATGAGTTCCTCGAGGGGCGCGGCAATGTCGTCGATCTGGCGCGCGACGGCGTCACCGGCATGCACCTCGCCGTGTCCGGGGATTTCGATGCCATCGTGCTCGACCTCGGCCTGCCCGGGGTCGACGGCCTCGGCCTGTGCCGCAAGCTGCGCCGCGAGGCGATGCAGGACGTGCCGGTGCTGATCCTCACCGCGCGCGACCTGCTCGACGACAAGCTGGCGGCCTTCGATTCCGGTGCCGACGACTATCTGGTCAAGCCCTTTGCCCTGCGTGAAGTCGAGGCGAGACTCAACGCGCTGGTGGCGCGGCGGCGCGGGCGGGTGGTGAACAAGCGCCTGCGTTACGAGGCGATCGAATACGACCCGGACAAGCTCGCGGTGACGGTGGACGGGCGCTCGGTGCATCTGTCGCGCAAGTGCCTGCGCCTGCTGGAGATGCTGATCGCCTCGCCGCACCGCGTGTTCACCCGCGCCGAACTGGAGCGCGAGCTGTGGGGCGACGAGCACCCGCAAAGCGATTCCCTGCGCAGCCACATGCACATGCTGCGCCGCGCCCTGACCGATGTCCGCGGCAATGCGCCGATCGAGACCGTGCATGGCGTTGGCTACCGATTTGCGGTGATCGATGGCCGTCAGGCATAGCCTGCGCCTCAAGTTCGCGCTGAGCTTCGCCCTGGCGGGCCTCGTGCTGGTCCTGGTCCATGCCGTCGCCATCCACCAGCTCAATCGCCAGCAGGAAGCCCAACTGATCGACCAGATCGTCTCCGACGAGATGGAAGGCCTGCTCGAACAGTACGAGCGCCAGGGCCGCCTCGACGGCCCGCCGTATCGCGCCCTGCAGCGTTACCAGGTGCGCCCGGATACCGAGGCGCTGTCGCTGCGCAAATGGTTTCGCGCGAGCTGGCTGGTACAGGGCTTCGTCGCCCGCGACGACGCCGAACGCGCCGAGCTCCCGGCCGAGTTGCGCGGGCTGGCGCCCGGCTTCCACGATGTCGGGCAGGGGGCCGACCGCTATCGCGTGGAAGTCCGCGAGATCGGCAGCATCGCCTTCGTGGTGGCCTATTCCGTTTCGCTGCACGAAGAGCGCGGCCGGCATTTCACCCGCGCGCTGGCGCTGAGCGCCGCGATCACCGTGCTGGTCACGGTGCTGGTCGGCCTCTGGCTGTCCGGGCGGCTGACGCACCAGATCGTCGATCTCGCGCATCGCGTGCGCCAGCTCGACGGCAAGCGCGCCGGCCTGCCGCTGGAAGGCCATTACCCGGAGCGCGAGGTCGCCGAACTGGCGGCCGCCTTCGACGGCTACCATGAGCGCACGGTGCGCCTGCTCGAGCGCGAACGCGCCTTCACCGCGGACGTCAGCCACGAACTGCGCACGCCCTTGACGGCGATCCAGACCACCTGCGAGCTGATGCTCGACGATGCCGACCTGTCGGCCAAGGCGCGCAGCCGCGTGGACAAGATTTCCGCCGCCACGACGCGGCTCACCGAACTGGTGAACGCCTTCCTGTTGATGGCCCGCGAGGAAGCCGACGGCATCAGCGGCGAGGTGGATCTGCGCGAGTGCATCGCCGAGGCCGCCGAAAGCGTGCGCGAGCGCGCCGAATCCAAGGGCCTCAAACTGCTGGTCGAGCCCGGTGAGGCGGTGCGACTGCGGGCGCCGCGGCGGGCCTTGCAGGTCGTGCTCTCGAACCTGCTGGCGAATGCGGTGAGCTATACCGAGCGCGGATCGGTGACCCTCAGCAACCGCGGCGGTACCGTGGAAATCAGCGACACCGGCCCCGGCGTGGCGCGCGACCGCATTCCCGAGTTGTTCCGCCGCTTCCATCGCGGCGACGCGCGGGGTGGCGACGGCTTCGGCCTCGGCCTGGCGATCGTCAAGCGCATCTGCGAGCAGGCGGGCTGGACGATCTCGGTCGAACCGCGCGACGAAGGCGGCACGCGCATCAATCTGGTCCTGATTTGACAAAGATTTGACGTTCCCATGACAGGGATTTGATGTTTGCTTCCTATACTGGGACGACATTCGGGACAGTGCCCGGCATGCCCGCTCCACCCGCGCTCCGGCTTGACGCGGGTGCCGGTGGATGCTGTTATAGTCAGGCGCGCTTCGGAATGGCCGCAAGGCAGGCCGTACCTACAACAACCATGGAGGAGAAACTATGAGCCAGAACGATAAGGACATCTTTGCCCGCCGCGGCTTTCTCAAGGGATCGGCCGCCATCGCGGGTGCCACCGCCGTCGGCACGCTGCTGCCGTCCGCCGCCCTTGCCCAGCAGGCCAAACTCAAGGTCGGCCTGATGCTGCCCTACACCGGCACCTTCGCCCAGCTCGGCGTGGCGATCACCAACGGCTTCAAGCTGGCGGTCGACGAGCGCGGTGGCAAGCTTGGCGGCCGCGAGATCGAATTCGTCACCGTCGATGACGAATCCAACCCCGCCAAGGCGCCGGAAAACGTCAACAAGCTGGTGCAGCGCGACAAGGTCGATGTGGTCATCGGCACGGTGCACTCCGGCGTGGTGATGGGCATGGCCAAGGTGCTCAAGGAATCCGGCACGCTGTGGATCAACCCCAACGGCGGTGCCGGCGCCATGACGGGCGCCGCCTGCGCCCCCAACTTCTTCCGTACCTCCTTCTCCAACTGGCAGACCACGCATGCGCTGGGCAAGGTGCTCAAGGCCAAGGGCCACAAGACCGCCGTCTTCATCACCTGGAAGTACGCCGCCGGTGAGGAGATGATGGAGGGCTTCAAGGAAGGGTTCGAGAAGGAAGGCGGCAAGCTGGTCAATGAGCTGTACACGCCCTTCCCGCAGGTCGAGTTCCAGGCGCTGCT
>JACRIY010000122.1 GCA_016235805.1 Rhodocyclales bacterium | reverse complement strand
TGAGGGGTTAAGGCGTTTCGGGAGTTAGCACCACAGGAACAAAGGCGGGCACCAGTGCCCGAAGTTGGTTCTAGGGCATTAAGAATACTTGTAGAAGCCTCGTCCGCTCTTGCGTCCCAGATAACCGGCTGCGACCATTTCCTTGAGCAGCGGCGCCGGGCGGTACTTGGAATCGTTGAAGCCTTCGTAGAACACGTTCATCACCGCCAGCATGGTGTCCAGGCCGATCATGTCGGCCAGGGCCAAGGGGCCGATCGGATGGTTGCAGCCCAGCTTCATGCCGGCGTCGATTTCCTCAGGCGAGGCCAGGCCTTCGGCCAGCACGAAGATCGCTTCGTTGATCATCGGGCAGAGGATGCGGTTCACCACGAAGCCCGGGTTGTTCTTCACCGTGATCGGCGATTTGCCCAATGCCTTGGCCAGGGCCTCGACCTTGGCATGCGTCTCGTCGCTGGTCTGCAGGCCGCGGATCAGTTCGACCAGCGCCATCATCGGCACCGGGTTGAAGAAGTGCATGCCGATGAACTTGTCGGCGCGCCCCGTCGCGGCGGCGAGCTGGGTGATGGAGATCGACGAGGTGTTGCTGGCGATGACGGTGTCCGCGCCGATCGCGGCTTCGATGTCCTTGAGGATCTTCAGCTTGAGGCCGAGGTTCTCGGTGGCCGCCTCGATCACGATATCGACGCCCTTCATGTCGGCCATCTGCGTCGTCGCGCGCACGCGCGCCATCGCCGCCGCCTTCTGCTCGGCCGTCATCTTCTCCTTCTTGACCAACCGGTCAAGGCTGCCCGAAATCGTGGCGACGCCCTTTTGCACCGCCGCGTCGTTGATGTCCAGCATCACCGCGTCGATGCCGGAAACCGCGCAGGCCTGCGCAATGCCGTTGCCCATGGTGCCGGCGCCGATGATGCCCACTGTCTTGATGCTCATGTGATTCTCCTTGCTTGGCGTGGATTGATGCAGTGCATTATCGCGCGGATCACCGCGTTCGAGCGGCACAGTGTCAGACGCCCTGAGATGATCCCATTGTCGCCTTCGCCATAGCTCCGGCGCCGTGTCGCAGAAAAGCCATATTGCATGCGCGTGGCGAAGGGCGCAATATTCAGTCGGAGTGATGATGGCACGATGGCGGGCAGCCCCGCTTCCGCTGTATCGCCGCACAAGGAGAGCCCCCATGAGCGAACATCAAGCCCAGGCACCGAGTGACGGCGCCGCCGCCGGATTCTCCGAAGTGTTGGCTGCCGAACTCGACCTGCTTGCGCAGCAGCGCGCGGAATCCACCAAGGCTGACGCTCCTGTCTTCCAGCGCGCACGCGACATGACACTGGCCGGCCTGGCCTTTTCCGGCGGCGGCATCCGCAGCGCCACCTTCAACCTGGGCTTTCTCCAGGGACTGGGCAATCGCCGGGTGCTGCACGCTTTCGACTACCTCTCCACGGTATCCGGCGGCGGCTACATCGGTGCCTGGCTGTCGGCACTGCTGCTGCGCCGCAATGGCGACAAGCCGGCCGGCGAGGATGAGGTGCGACGCCTGGCGGCGAGCGAACTTGCCACGCCCCCCGCAGGAGCGGCACCTTCGTCGAACGCGGAGCTGCACCCGCCGGAAAGCGCGGCAGTGCGCTTCATACGCCGCTACGCCGACTATCTGACACCGCGACTTGGACTTTCCGGCGACACGCTGGCACTGCTTTCCGTCGGCTTGCGCAATGTGGTCGTGATCCAGTTGCTGTTGCTGTCCCTCCTGGTGACGACGTTTTCGGTCCTGCTGCTGCTGGCTGGTGGGCAATGGGTATCAGGGCGTTCTCTGTTCGCTTCGCCCCCGCAGGCATTGCAGGAGCTGTTCAAAGGCCTTGGCCTGGACTACGCCCACCCCGGCCACTGGCTCATGCTTCCTGCATTCTGCCTGCTCATGGTGTCCCTGCTGACGGCGATCTACACGCAGCGCACCCGACGCTGGCAGATGCCCAACCTGTACATCACCTGCTGCGTGCTGTTGCCGTCTTTGTTGTCCGGCGTTTTCTTCGCGCTCGCCCTGGAAACTGCTGCGACGGCGCACCACCCGATCACCCGTGGCGGCTGGATTGCGCTGCCGGTGGTCGGCTACATGCTGGCCTGGTTGGGCACCCTCGGGCGGCCACGCGCATGGATCGGGATGCTCAGCGCGGCCGCCACGCTCGGCGTCGCGCTATGGACAGGCGTCGGCCCTTTGTCGGAAGTGCTTGAAACGGCCGCCTTTGGCCATACCGTAGCCTTCGCCCCGATCGTCGCGATCACGGTCATCAGTTCCGTCATCACCATGCACCTGGCCATGGCCGGACCGGCGATTCACGAACAGGAAAGGGAGTGGTGGGCACGCGCCGGCGGACAAAGCATCTTCTTCGCGCTGGCCTGGACGGTGGCGCTTGCCTTCCTGCTCTACGTGCCGCCGCTGATCAACTACAGCCTGAAGTCGGCCACCGCCACCGGCACCCTTTGGACCGCCCTGACCTGGATTGGCGCGCGCCTCGCCCAGGGCGGGGACACGGGAGCCCGGGGCAGCCCGAAGTGGAAGGAAGTGCTCGCCAGCCTCGCGCCCTGGCTTTTCATCGTCGGCATGCTGGGCCTGGTGGCCTGGGCCTATGTCGAGTTGCTGATCCGGCCGGACTATGCCGGGGCCACCGAGGTGGAAGCCATGATCGCCGCCTACCATGGCAGCCTCGCCCAGCGTATCGAGGGGGATTGGCGGCTGGTGGCCGGCGTCGCCATCGTCGCCCTGGCGCTTTTCCTCGCCTTCCTTTACCTGGTGGACCTGAACATATTTTCGGCCCACAGCTTCTACCGCTACCGGCTGGCGCGAAGTTTCCTCGGCGCCAGCCGGCACCAGCGCCAACCCAACCGCTATACGGGCTTCGACCCCCAGGACGACCTGGTGCTGGCCGAGCTCGACGGGCAACGCCCGATCCCGTTGATCAATGCCAACCTCAACCTCACCGGCGGCGAGGAACTGGCCTGGCAGACCCGGCGCGGCGCAAGCTTCGTGTTCACGCCGGCGTACTGCGGCTTCACGATGCAGACCACAAGCGGCAGGATGATCGGCGGCTACCGCCCCACGGCGCGCTATGGCGGCTCGCTGAGCCTGGCCACCGCGATCGCGGTGAGCGGCGCGGCGGCCAGCCCCAACATGGGCTTCCATACGTCAGCCTCCGTCGCCGCACTGCTGACGGTGCTCAACCTGCGGCTCGCGCGCTGGTGCCCCAATCCCGAACGGAAACATTGGCAGGATGGGGCGCCTGCCTGGGGCGCGGGCTATCTGTTTGCCGAACTGCTCGGCGAGGCCAACGGCTGGCGATCCTGGCTCAACCTCTCCGATGGCGGGCACTTCGACAACCTCGGCCTCTACGAACTGGTCCGCCGCCGCGTCAGCCTGATCGTTGTCACCGACGCAGGCGCCGACGAAGGCTACCGCTTCGATGACCTGGCCATGGTCACGCGCAGGCTATGGACCGACTTCGGCGTGCGTCTGGAAATCTCCGAAGCCGAACTCGCCGCGATCCGCCCCGCCCCGGCAACGGGAGCGCCTCCGGGCACGCCGAGCTTCAGCAGGCGCCACTGGGCATTCGGCCGCATCCATTACCCCGACGGCGCCCCTGCCTGCCTGATCTACGTAAAGAACTCCCTGACCTGCGATATCCCGGTCGACATCCGCCAGTACAAGGACACCCACCCCGCCTTCCCCCACGAACCGACCGCCGACCAGTGGTTCGACGAAGACCAGTTCGAGGCCTATCGCCACCTCGGGCAGATCGTCGCCGAGCAACTGCTCGACAACCTGTTGCCGGAACTCGCCGCGACCGGCGATACGCTCACGGCAAGGGAACTGGTCGAAACGCTGATGTTGCGAATGGACTGCCCGGCCGCCGCGCCGGACGCCGTTTGAAACTTGACTCGAAAAGGAGACCCGCATGCCCCTCGACATCATCGCCACCGCGACCACCGAGATCCTGATCCTGCGCCTCAAGCCGCACATCGTTCCGCAGGCCTTCCAATCCAATGTCGAACTGGCAGCAGGCATGGTTCCCGGCGAACTGCTGGCCTGGCTGGGTGACGATTGGTTCTACCTCAGCGAAGGCAGCGAAGCCCTGCTCGCCGGGCGTCTGGCGCCAGCCGGAAAGAGCGTCGACCGCTTGTGCCTGGAATCGGGCGCGGCGGAAGTGGCGCGCATCCCGCTGGCCGAATTCGTCCTGCGCCACAACCGGCGCGCGGACCGGAAGGCCTTCCTGCGCGACAGCGGAGCCGTCGGCATTGCCCTGCCCGGCGTGGTCGGCGATACCGCGACCCTGGGCGGGCGCAACATCGAACTGGACTGGCAACTCACGATCACCGGCATCCATCGCGCCTGGGGCCTGTTCGCGCCGACGCCCGGCGCCCTGCCCTGGGCCGGCATTCGCATCGGGCATATCGACACCGGCTGCACCGTGCATCCGGCACTCGGATTCGTGGGCGCGACCAGCAGCTATGTGCGGACCGAGCTCGGCCTCAATTTCTACGCCGACTCGCTGCCCCTCCCGATCCCGGGCGGCAGCGACCTCCCCGAACTGCCCGGCCCGTTCGACAACCTGAGCGGCGGCAACGGCGGCCACGGCACGCGCACGATGTCCACCCTGGCCGGCTTCCACGACGCGGCGGACGGTTCGCTGCCGCCTTTCTATGGCGCCGCACCAGGTGCGACCGTCATCCCCTATCGCGTCACCAATTCGATCCTGATCGACGCCGTGCAACGCCTGATGGTCGACGCCATCGACGACGCCATCGGCAAGGGCTGCCGCGTCATCAGCATGAGCCTGGGCGGCATCATTCCCTGGGCGCCGCTGGCGCGCGCCATCGACCGCGCCTACGAGGCCGGCGTCATTGTCTGCGCCGCGGCGGGCAACGTGATCCGCGAAGTCACCTACCCCGGCCGCTACAACCGCTGCGTCACGCTGGGCGGCGCCAGTCCGCAGGGAACGACGAACTTCGGACCCTGGAAGGATTCCTCGCGCGGCCAGTTCGTGGACGTCTGCGGCCCCGCCGACGGCATCCGCCGCGCCAGCGTCGAGCGGCGCGGCGGAGGACTGGCCCCGTTCATCACCGGCAATGGCAGCGGCACGTCCTATGCCACGGCCATCTGCGCCGGCATCGCGACCCTGTGGCTGGCGAAACGCCAGGCAGAACTCTCCGCTGCCTATGGGCCGCCGAGCTGGCAGTGGCCGGCCGCGTTCAAGCGGCTGATCAAGGAAACCGCGATCCGGCCGCAGGACATCGACGCAGCGCAACCCGACTGGGACGTGTCCGAATGGGGGCGGGGCATGGTCCGGGCGGATCGCCTGCTGCTCGCTGCGCTGCCGGCGCCGACCGATCTCCACCACGAAGCCGAGGCAGCGGCGCCCTTCGACCCCGCCGCCTGAACGGGCCGCACGCCGCTTCCGTCAGCCAAACCGCAAAGCATCGACCCGTCGCACCGTACACAGGAGACACGACATGGCCAAGACCTACACCGTCGCCAAAGGCGACACCCTGGGCAAGATCGCCCGCGCGCAACTCGGCGACGCCAAACTCGCCGTCATGCTGGCCGATTTCAACGGCCTGCCCGACCTCAACCAGATCTTCGTCGGCCAGCGCATCCTGCTGCCTACGGCAAAGGAGCAGCGGCCCACCGCTGCCGCGCCGGCCGCGCCTCGGGCTGCAGTGGCCTGGCCCGCTCCACCCCACGGCTTCCAGGCGGTGCGCGACACCTTCGGCGACATCCTGGCTTACCTCGCCGACGACGGCGGCATCGACCCGAAATGGGAAGCCGAGCGCATCACCCGCGCGGCGCTGCCCTTTCCAATTCCCCTGGCATGGAACACGGCGCAGAACGCCACGGCGATCCGCTGCCACAAGCTGCTTGCGCCGTTGCTCGAGGAAGTCTTCCGCCAGATCGAAAGCCAGGGCCTGAAGGGTGCCGTCAGGACGTATGGCGGCGGTTACGTTTTCCGACCCAAGCGCAATGGCGTCAAGCCATCGACGCACTCGTGGGGCATCGCCATTGACCTCAACCCCAATACCAATGCCATGGGCAGCGCCGGCGACATGGACCCGCGCCTGGTGGCCCTGTTCGAAGAACATGGCTTTACCTGGGGCGGCCGCTGGAGCGGCGGCAACAAGGACCCGATGCATTTCCAGTATTGCAGCGGATATTGACGACCGAAGCGTTGTGACCCGAACCTGTCCCTGCGCGCATCCAGCCATGAAAGTCGGCGCTGGCGGCACGGCAGCGCGAAGCATCGAAATCCGCGACGCATTTTTCCGCAGGATGGGCCCGCGCCCTTGCGCCGGATTTCAGGAACCGATGCTAGAACGTCACCGACGGACGAATCGAGGCTTGTTCGACATAGCGCCATTTGCCGACGGTGCAGGCCATGACGGTGGCGGCGAGTCCGGATAGCGCGACCAGCAGCAGCGGGAACTGCCAGGCATGGTCGAAGGCGCCGAACATGGATGCCTTGATCGCCTTGACCACCCAGGTCAGCGGCAGCCACGGGCTGATGTCCATGAACACGCCACCGCTGAGTTCGACCGGGATGATGCCGCCGGAGGATGACAGTTGCACCGCGAGGAAGAGTATCGACAGGGCCTTGCCGGCATCGCCGAAGGCGCGGGTCAGGGCGAAAACGATGATCAGGAAAGTCAGTGCCGACACCGCCAGCGTCAGGCCCAGCGCCGCGATGTCGACCACCTGCATCTGCAGCACCAGCAGCACCGACAGGATCACCAGCAGCACCTGCAGCAGTACCACGAGAGACGGGACCGCTATCTTGCCCAGGAACTGGGTGACGCGCGAAAATCCTTGGGCTTCGCGCGGCAGAACCCGCACATTGATCAGGAAGGCGGCGATGCCGGCGCCCAGCCAGAGCGCGGCCGGGATGATGTTCGGCGCATAGGCGCTGCCGTTGTTCTGCACTGCCGCGGCAACCTCTATTTCGGGGCGCACCGAGTTGGCGAGGCCTTCGGCGCTGCCGCCCATTTCGTCCACCGAATCGGGCAGTTCGCCGGCCAGCATCTCGAGGCCCAGGTCGAGGTGCTGCGCTCCGGCTTTCAGCTTGCGATTGCCTTCGGCCAGTGCGGCGGCTCCGCTTGCCAAGTCCCCGGTGCCGGCGGCGAGCGCATCGAGCTGGCCATCCTCCGGCAGGCTGGAAGCCATCGTGCGCAAGGCGGCTCCCTGGCTTTGTATCCCGCCGGTGAGCGCGCCGACGCCCTCGCCAACCTGAACGGCGCCTTCGGCGAGCTTGCGCTGTGCGCCGGCGGCCGCCTGCAGGCCGGAGTCGAGCTTGCCCATGCCTTCGGCCAGCTCTTCCGCACCGCCGAAGAACAATCCGCCGAGCAGGCTGCCGGACCGGGACTCGTCGCGAAACGCCGTCACGCCCGCATTCAGGCGCTGGCTGCCGGCCTGCAGTTCCCCCAGGCCCTGGCTCAGCTCGCCGTGCCCCACGACCAGGGATTCGGCGCCGGCCTTGAGCCGGTTGAGTTCCGCCGCCGGGGGCTGTTTGGAATCCAGGGTACGCAGCGCCGTGCCGATCTCCTTGACCCCCGACGCCAGGCCCTCGACGCCGCTGTCGAGGCGGCCGGCCCCGCCACGCAGCGCGTCCGCTCCGCTCGCCGCCTGCTCGATGCCGACGACAAGCTGGTGCGCCCCTTTGCTCAGCTGGTCGACCGCCTTGTTGAGCCGTTCCACGCTGCGCTGCGAGCCGACGGCGCTTGACAGGACCAGGGCCCAGCGCCGCTCGTTGAGGCGTTCGTTGATCTCCTGCCCGAGGTCTTCGGCGAAGCGTCGGGCAAGAATGGCGCTCTGGTAACTGTTGCCTTCCGAGGTATACACCGCAAGGCGGCCCGCGCCGCGACCGGCGCCGGGAACCGCGTTGGAACTGAAATCGGCAGGAATGATCAGGGCGAACGCGACCTTGCCGTCGCGCACCAGGCGCCGCGCTTCCTGCTCATCCGACTGGTCGATGTAGCCGAAGCCATGCGTCGACTTGAGCTTGGCCGTGACCTCCTGGCCCAGGTTGAAAACCTGGTCGCGGTAGCGCACGTCGCGATCGAGGTTGACCAGGGCGACCGGCAGGGCCCCGGTATGCGAGGCCGGATCCCAGACGCTCGACAGATAGATCAGGACATAGAACGCCGGAATCAGGGCGACGGCCAGCGCCGCAAGCAGGAGCCTCGGCTGGCGCAGGTAGAACTGCGTTTCCAGCCGGGTGACGAGGGCGACTTGCGAGTAGGGGCTCATGGTGTGCTGCACGGATCGGGGGCAGGGCGACGGGACGGGACGAGCCCGGGCTGGCACCGCCAGTCGAAAATACAAGCGGCATGGCCGATTATCGGCCAAGTCGCCCGCCGCCGGTGACGATCCGGCGGCGCCCCTGTCGCTACATGCTGCGCCGGTACTGCCCGCCCACCAGGTACAGCGCGTTCGAGATCTGCCCCAGCGAGCAGTGCCGCACCGCTTCCATCATCACGGCGAACACGTTGCTGTTGTCGATCACGGCCCGGCGCAGCTTGGCCAGGCAGGCTTCGGCCTGCCCCGCGTTGCGCTTCTGAAAATCCGCCAGGCGCGTGAGCTGCGACTGCTTTTCATCGTCGGTGGAGCGCGCCAGCTCGATCTCGCTGGCGACCCCGGAGCCCTTGGGATTGAGGAAGGTGTTTACGCCGATGATCGGGTAGGAGCCGTCGTGCTTCTTGTGCTCGTAGTGCATCGACTCTTCCTGGATCTTGCCGCGCTGGTAGCCGGTTTCCATGGCGCCGAGCACGCCGCCGCGGCTGGCGATGGCTTCGAATTCCTTGAGCACGGCTTCCTCGACCAGATCGGTAAGTTCTTCCATGAGGAAGGCGCCCTGGTTCGGGTTCTCGTTCTTGGCCACGCCCCATTCGCGGTTGATGATCAGCTGGATCGCCATGGCGCGGCGCACGCTCTCCTCGGTCGGCGTGGTGATCGCCTCGTCGTAGGCATTGGTGTGCAGGCTGTTGCAGTTGTCGTAGATGGCGATCAGCGCCTGCAATGTCGTACGAATATCATTGAAGTCCATTTCCTGCGCGTGCAGGCTGCGGCCGGAAGTCTGGATGTGGTACTTCAGCTTCTGGCTGCGCTCGTTGGCGCCGTACTTGTTCTTCATCGCCACGGCCCAGATGCGGCGCGCGACGCGGCCGATGACCGAGTACTCCGGGTCCATGCCGTTGCTGAAGAAGAAGCTGAGGTTGGGCGCGAAGTCGTCGATGTGCATGCCGCGCGCAAGGTAGGTCTCGACGTA
>JACRIY010000120.1 GCA_016235805.1 Rhodocyclales bacterium | reverse complement strand
GTCGCCGCTGCGGTCGACGCCGGGGCCCTTGCCGTACCACATCGAGAATATGCCGTCGAATTTGGGCTCGGGGAACAGGTGCAGTTGCTGCGTGCCCCAGATCGCGGTGGCGGCGATGTCCTCGTTGACGCCGGGCTGGAAGGTGATGTCGTGTTCCTTGAGGAAGGGACGGGCGGCATGCAGCGCGGTGTCCAGCCCGCCCAGCGGCGAGCCGCGATAGCCGGAAACGTAGCCGGCGGTATGCAGGCCGGCGGCGCGGTCGATGGCGTGCTGCAGCATGGGCAGGCGGGCCAGCGCCTGCATTCCGGTGAGGAAGACCCGGCCGTGTTCGAGGCGGTATTTGTCGTCGAGCGATACATTGGCAAGCGTCATCTGCGTTCCCTTTACTGTTGGTGCGCGCCGCGCCGGTGATATCGGGCGGCATCATTCACAACGGCGATCCGTGGCGGATCGCGGCTCTCAACGCATTGGGGGCGGGGCCGTTCGGGAACTGTGGGTGGTGGTGCACCACCAGGTGCGGTAGCGGGTCGAGATGCGGTGCGAGGCGGTCATGCGCCGACCTCGCTGCTCGCCAGCGCGCGCTCGGCGGCGCGGCGGCTGAAGCGCTGGGCGAGCTTCGGCGCGCGGCCCGGCGTGCTCCACGGGCAGACGGCGATGCAGATGCCGCAGCCATAGGTTTCGTTGAAGTAGGGGATGCAGCGGTCGAAGTCCACGGCCCACTTCACCGTGCCGCGCACCAGGCGCTTTTCGCGGCTGATGGCATCGGGCGGGCATTCGTTGGCGCAGACCTGGCAGCCGGCGCAGAAATCGTCGGCGCCGAAGGTATCGGGCGCATCGGCCTGCAGCGGCATGTCGGTCTCGACCGCGGCCAGCCGAAAGCTGGAGCCGAATTCGCGGTTGATCAGCGAGCCGTGCTTGCCCAGTTCGCCGAAGCCGCAGGCGATGGCTGCCGGCAGAAGGTTGAGCGAGCCGACCCAGGGGCCGGCGTGGGGCTTCGCCTCATAGCCCTGGGCGCGGATCCAGTGCGCCAGCCAGTTCACCACGCGGGCGCCGCGGTTGTACTGGTCGCAGACTTCGAGCTGTCCTTCCGGGTCTTCGGCGCTCGAGGGCACCAGCGACAGGCGCGCGTGGTCCATCGCGTTGCCGACGATGACCAGGTTGGGCAATGTCGTTTCGAAGCCTTCGTAGACCCACTCGGGCCGGATCGCGGCGATGCCTACCAGTTCCGCTTCGCTGCCGGCGCCGGGATAGCCGGCTGGACGCGCGCCGGGGCGGTTGAGGACGAAGTCCTTGACCCGAGTTGTCCAAAAGTCGGCGCTGGCGATACGGCGTTCGGGCGCCGGATCGGGCAGTTTGTGCGGGCCGCGATCGGCCTTGGCATAGACGTCGTTATAGGCCTGGACCTGCGTGAAGCGCTGCTTGACGGCATCCAGCAGGCGGGCGAAGGGGTGGTCGCCGGGCTTCTTCAACCAGAAGATCTGGCGCGGGCGGCGGGCCTCGGCGTCGTCCCAGCCGTTGAATTCGCAGCCGGAGATTTCAGGCAACAGCGCCGCGTACTCCGGCGACGGAGTCCACGGCGGCTGGTTCTTCCTGCTCATGTCTAACGTGACACCACAGAATAGGTCGCTGGTGATATCGAGCGCAGCGAGCCATTCAGGAACCCCCCGCGAGGGGGGTGAAGGGGGGCGGGCCGAATTTGCTCGACCAAGGCCTCAAAGGGGTACGCGCGCTTCATGATATGCGAGTGGTTGTCGAAGTCATGCGCCATCAGAGGGCGTTGGTCGGGGCGGCAGAGCGGCGCCGCCCCGCAGGACTCAGTCCTTGGCCAGCGCGAACTTGCCGTCCTTGACGGTGATCATCACCTGGCCACGCAGGTCGTATCCGGAGTGATCCTTGGGCGACATGTTGATCGGGCCCTGGGAAGCCTTGAGGTCCTTGGTCTCCTCCAGTGCGTCGCGCAGCGCGGTGCGGAATTCCTGCGTGCCCGGCTTGCCCTTCTTGGCGGCGATCGGAATGGCGCGCACCAGCAGGAGGCCGGCGTCGTAGGTGCCGGCCGCGAAGATCGGTGGCTTGGCGCCGAAGGCCTTCTCGTAGCCCTTGATCATTTCGAGGGTAACGGCCTTCGACGGCGCGCTGTCGGGGATTTCGTCGGGTACCACCACCAGCGGACCGAGCATCAGCGCACCTTCGACCTTCTTGCCGCCGATCTGCAGGAAGGATCCGGACGCAGCGCCGTGGGTCTGGAAGATCGGTCCCTTGTAGCCGGCATCGGCAATCTGCGCGTGCGGCATCGCGGGGGCGGCGCCGACGCCGGCCACCATCATGGCGTCCGGCTTGGCGGCGACCATCTTCAGGGCCTGGGCCAGCGCGGTGGTGTCCTTGGGGCCGTAGCGTTCGTTGGCGACGATCTTGATGCCGGCCTTTTCCGCCATCGGCGCGAAGGTCTTGTACCAGTTCTCGCCGTAGGGATCGTTGCGCCCGATGAAGGCGACGGATTTCACCCCGCGCTTGGCCATCGCAGCGACCAGTCCTTCGCTGATGACGTCGTCGTTGGGGTGGGTCTTGAACACCCAGCGCTTCTTGTCATCCATCGGCAGCACCACCGCCGCCGTGCCGACCGGGGCCAGCATGGGGGTCTGCGCTTCGGCCATGAAGCCGAGCACGCCCATCGCGTTGCCGGAGCCGGAGGGGCCGATCAGCGCGTCTATCTTGCTTTCGCCAAGCAGCTTCTTGGTCAGTTGCACGCTCTGCGTCGGGTCGCTGGCGTCGTCGAACACCAGGTACTCCACGGTGAGGTCGCCGATCTTGGCGGGCAGCAGGGCGACGGCATTCTTCTGCGGAATGCCGACGAAGGGAATCGCTCCGGTCGACGAGGCGATGACGCCGATCTTGACCTGGGCGTGCACCGGCAGCGTGGCGGCGAGCGCAAGACCGGCCAGGGTCAGCAGGGTACGAGCTTTTTGCATTGTGGTTCCTCCTTGATTGATGTGTTGTGCCTGCGTGGATTTCTTCTTCGGTGCTATCCGGCGATGATGCCAGTGTCCCTCAGGCTTGCGCAGTCGACTGCGGAATATCCCGCTTCGCCCAGCACCGCCTGGGTGTGCTCGCCGTACTTGGCGGGGAAGCCCAGTTCCATGGTCGCGCCGGGCAGGTTGACCGCCATCGGCTGCATGCGCACCTCGCGGCCGTCGGGCGTCCGCGTGCGGGTCAGGCTGCGGGCGACCGCCTCCATGTCGCGCACGGCGGGGATGTCGTGGATCGGCGCATGCGGGATGGTGGCCTTGTGGAAGTCGGCGGCGATCTCGGCCGTGGTGTGCTGCCGCGTCACGGCGGCCATGTCGCGATGGATGGCGACACGCTCGCGCACGCGGCCCTCGTTGGTGGCGCGGACGGGGTTGGCCACCGGCGCGAACCAGGGAATCTCGGTCAGGCGCCGCCACTGCACGTCGCTGCCGATGGCCATGTAGATGAACCCGTCCGAGGTGGGGTAGACGTTGGTCGGGATGAACTTGCGGTGCTCGTTGCCGCAGCGCGTGATCTCGGAGGGGTCGCAGTCGAAGTCGAGCAGCGGCAGGGTGGTGATCAGCCAGGAGGCCGCCGCCTGCAGCATCGAGACGTCGATGCGGCTGCCCTTGCCGGTTTCGGCGCGCTCCAGCAGGGCCATCATCACATTGGCATAGACTTCGTCACCGGCCTTGAGATCGATCAGCGGCACGCCGGACAATGTGGGCGGGCCGTCGGCGGGCCCGGTCAGCTCCATGTAGCCGGCCATGGCCTGGATCACCGGATCGTAGCCGGGGGCCTCGGGGTATTCCGGGCCCATGGCCGAGATGCCGGCCCAGATCAGGTCGGGCTTCACCGCCGCGAGGCTTTCGTAGTCGATGCCCAGTTGCTTGTAACGCTTGGGAACGGTGTTGCAGCAAAACACGTCGACGTCCAGATCCTTGATCAGCCGGCGCAATATCTCCTGGCCTTTTGGGTCCTTGAGATTGAGCGCGATGGCTTCCTTGCCGACGTTGGGCGCGATGAAATAGCTGCGCCGGTCGTCGTCGGCCACCCGGCCGCCGATGTAGCGGTTCGGATCGCCGGGCAGGCCTTCGCCGGTTGGCGTCGATTCGATGCGGATCACGCGCCAGCCGAGCTGGGCGAAACGCAGCGTCGCATAGGGCAGCGAAAGCGCCTGCTCCATCGACAGTACTGTACGGCGTTTCATGAGCAAAACCTGTTGGCCACAGACGACACAGAGACCACAGAGAAGGCAAAAGCGCACGTGAACAAGCAAACCTTTCCGTTCCTGCTTTCCTCTGTGTTCTCTGTGGCTGGATTTACGGTTTTCATGCTATTCCGCCTTCCACGGTTTCCAATACAGCTTCGGCGTCTTGCCGTGCAATGCGCGGTACACCTTTTCCGGAGTGAAGGGCAGCTCGAACAGGCGCACGCCGGTGGCATTGGCGATGGCGTTGGCGGCGGCGGCGGCCATGCAGATCGCCGGCGCTTCGCCGACGCCCTTGGCGCCCTGCGGGCCTTCGCCATCCATGGATTCGATGAAGGCGATGTCCATTTCCGGGATCTCCGGCGCGGTGACCAGCTTGTAGTCGCGGAAGTTGGGGTTCTTCATGCGGCCGTTCTCGATCATCAGGTCCTCGGTGAAGGCGTAGCCCTGGCCCATGACCACGCCGCCTTCGATCTGGCCTTCGATGCCGAGGCGGTTGAGCACGCGGCCGACGTCGTGGGCGCCGGTGACCTTGATCAGCTTGACGATGCCGGTTTCGGTGTCGACTTCGACCTCGACCACCTGGGTGCCCCAGGCATAGGCGGCGGAGACGTCGCCCTTGAAGCCCTTGTCCTGGTGCACGCTGGGCGGCTCGTAATAGAAGGTGGTCATCACCAGCTCGGCCTTGTCCTGGAAGTGCAGGTTGCGCAGCAGCTTGGACAGTTCGATGACGGCCTCGCCGCTGTCGGCCTTGATCACGAAGCCGCCGCGGAGGTCGAGGTAGTCCTCGGCAATTTCGAACTTCTTGGCCGCCACGGCGAGGATCTTGGCCTTGGCCTTCTTCGCCGCGCCGATCGCCGAGTTGCCGGCGATGAAGGTGGTGCGGCTGGCATGGACGCCGACGTCCCACGGGGTGATCGCGGTGTCGTTGTTGACCACGGTGACGGCCGAGATCGGCAGCCCGAGTTCCTCGCAGACCAACTGCGAGAGCACGGTCTCCGAGCCCTGCCCGATTTCGGAGGCGCCGGTGATCAGCGTCACGTTGGCGAAGTCGTCCATCTTGAGGATGGTGCCGCAACCGTCCGAGGGATAGATCTTGGCGCCGCCGCCGACGTGCAGCATCGACGCCATGCCGATTCCGCGCTTGACGGTGCCGGGCGCCTTCTGGTTGGCCTGGTTCTCGCCGAACTTGTGCGAGAAGTCGCTGCGCTGCGCGGCGGTGCGGATGCAATCCTTGAAGCCGCAGCTCTTGAACGACATGCCCTGGCCGGTGACTTCGCCCGCGTCCTGCGCGTTCTTCATGCGGAATTCGAGCGGGTCCATGCCGATCGACTGGGCCAGCATGTCCATGTGCTGTTCGATGGCGAAGGTGGCCTGCAGGTTGCCGTAGCCGCGGAATGATCCCGCGTAGGGGTTATTCGTGTAGACCGCCGCCGTGTGGTAGTCGCAGTGCGGCACGCGGTAGAGCGAGGAGAAGGTTTGCATCATGACGAAGGGGGTCGTGGCGCCCCACGAGGTGTAGGCCCCGTTGTCATGCAGGGTATGCACCTGGCGGAAAGTGAGCGTGCCGTCCTTCTTGCAGCCGGAGCGCAAGGTTAGCAGCACCGGCTGGCGCGTCGGCGAGGCGAGGAATTCCTCTTCGCGGGTGAACAGCATCTTCACCGGGCGCTTGGCGGCGCGTGCGAGGTAGAGGCAGATCACTTCGAAGGGATAGATGTCGAGCTTGGAGCCGAAGCCGCCGCCGATCGGCGGCTGGATGATCCGGATGCGCGCCGGATCGATGTTGAGGTACTCGGCGAACTCGCGCTTGTGCAGGAAGGGCACCTGGGTGTTGGAGTACATCAGCACGTTGCCGGAGGCGTCGAACTCGGCGATCATGCCCGAGACGCCCATGCAGCAATGGGTGACGTAATGCAGCTTGAAGGTGTCCTCGATCACCACGTCGGATTCGGCTTCGCCCTTGACGACATCGCCGTGGCTGTAGTCGAAGCGCATGGCGATGTTGTCGGGCTTGCCCTTGTGGGCGATCGACATGCCTTGCTTGAGGTGCATGTGGGTGCCGTCGGCACCGTGCGGTTCGGGATGGATCAGGACCGCGCCGGGTTTGATCGCATCTTCCGGATCGCCGATCACGGGCAGGTCCTCGTACTCGACCTTGATCAGCTTCAGCGCCGCTTCGGCAATTTCCTCGGACTCCGCGGCGACGGCCGCGATCTCGTCGCGCTGGCTGCGCACCCGGCCGACCTTGAGCGGGAAATGGTCCTTGGCGACGCCGATCGGACGCTGGTCGGGAATGTCGGCGGCGGTGATGACGACATGCACGCCGGGCAGGGCCCTGGCCGCCGAGGTGTCGATCGACTTGATCAGGGCATGGATGCGGGCCGAGCGCAGGATCTTGCCGTGCAACTGGCCCGACAGGTTGATGTCGTGGATGTAGCGGGTGCGGCCGCTGGCCTTTTCCGGCGCGTCCATCTTGCGGATGCGCTTGCCGATCAGCGAATCGGGTTCGATGACGCGGTGCTTTTTCTCTGCGACGGTGTTCATGGGGTGCTCCTCTATTTTTCCGTGGCGCCGCAGGCGACCACGGCATCGACGATTTTCTTGTAGCCGGTGCAGCGGCACAGGTTGCCTTCGAGCCCGCGCTTGACGCAGCCTTCGTCGGGATGCTCGTGCTTGTGCAGGATATGGTCGGCCTGCATCACCATGCCCGGGGTGCAGAAGCCGCACTGCACCGCGCCGTGCTCGACGAAGGCATCGCGCAGCGCATCGGCCTGCGGGTCGTTGGCCAGGCCCTCGATGGTGGTGACCTCGCGCCCGTCGCAATCGACGGCGAACATCAGGCAGGAATTCAGCGAGACGCCGTCGACCTGGATGGTGCAGGCCCCGCACTCGCCCTCGCCGCAGCCGTACTTGGTGCCGGTGAGGCCGATCACGTCGCGCAGCATGGCGAGCGCGTTCATGGTGACGTCCACCTGCACGCGTCGCTTGACGCCGTTCAGGGTAAATTCAATGTCATGCTTGAGCGACATGGCCGAGTATCCTCTTGGTGATGTTGTGGATCATTTCCTTGCGATACCAGGCGCTGGCACGCACGTCGTCGATCGGGTGGACTTCGTCGCGGGCGATCGCCGCGGCCTTTTCGATGGTGGCCGCGTCGAGCGGCTTGCCTTCCAGTGCCTGCTCGGTCTGTTCGGCGCGCACCGGTGTCGGCGCGACGGCGCCGAAGGCGACGCGCACCTGCGACAGGACGCCGCCATTCAAGCAGCCGGCGACACCGATGGAGATGGTCGAGATGTCCAGTGCCGGCCGCGTTCCCAGCTTGTAGAAGCGTGCCACGTGGTTTGCGGCGGGAACCGGGATGCGCACCCCGGTGACCAGTTCGCACAGCGATTTGCGGGTCTTGCCCGGACCGACGAAGAAGGTCGACAGCGGCATGCTGTGCCGGTAGAGCTTGTCTTCCGGCATCGATGCCAGTTCGACGCGGGCGTCGAGCACCAGCAGCGGAATCAGCGTGTCGCCGGCCGGCGAGGCATTGCAGATGTTGCCGCCGATGGTGCCGGCGTTGCGGATCTGGTCGCTGGCGAAATGGTCGCAGGCCTCGACCAGCACCGGCAGGTGCTGCTTCACCAGGGGATGCTCCATGATCTCGGTGATGGTCGCCAGGGCGCCGATGCGGATCTCGTCGCCTTCCAGCGTGATTCCGGAGAGTTGCGGAATGTGGCGGATGTTCATCAGCGTGTGCTTGAACTTGATCCGCCCGGCCTGGCTTTGCGGCGTCAGGTCGGTGCCGCCGGCGAGTATCGTTACGTCGCCGTCCTTGAGGCACTCGACCGCCTGGTCGAGGCTGGTGGGGGCGTAGTAGTGTTTCAGTTCGGTCATTTCTTGGGTCCTGATTGATGTGAAGCGACAGGATGGGTCGCTGCCACTAACGAGCGAAGCGAGCCGTTTAGTAACCCCCCGCGAGGGGGCGAGGAGGGATGTCGCGACGCTTGCGTCGCGCCTCCGCAGCCGGCTGGCTGTGCATTGCCAGCGGTGGGCCTCGAAGCGGGAAGGGGGGCGGGCCGAGCTTGCCCATGCGAGGCTTGGTGAAGGTGAGGGCGGTTCATGTTGTGCGCGGGGCAGTCGGAGGCATCAGAGTCAAAACCTGATCGGTTCCTGGTAGCGTCCGAATACATTGACAAGCTCTTTGGTCATTTCGCCGACGCTGGCGTAGGCCTTGACCGCTGCCATCAGGGCCGGCATCACGTTGGTTCCTGCTGCCGCATCCGCACGCAGTCGCGCCAGCGCGGCCGCGACGGCGTCGTTGTCGCGCTCGGCGCGAATCTTCTGCAAGCCTTCGATCTGGTGCCGCGCGTCTTCCTCGTTGTAGGGATGGAATTCGACCGGGTGGTCTTCTTCCTTCTCGTTGCGGTAGCAATTGACGCCGACCTTGGGGAACGCGCCGGAGTCGATGTTGCGCTGCATCTGGTAGGCTTGGGCCGAGACCTTGGCCTGGATCGTGCCTTCCGAGACCATCTTGACGATGCCGCCCTGGGCATCGACCTCGGCCATGATTTCTTCCATTTTGGCGCGCATCTCGTTGGTCATGGTTTCGACGTAGAACGACCCGGCCAGCGGATCGACGGTCTCGGTCAGGCCCATTTCCTCGATCAGCAACTGCATGGTGCGCAGCGAAATGCGGGCTGAGTACTCGGTGGGGATGGTGTAGGCCTCGTCGTAGGAGCACAGCGCCATGGTCTGCGTGCCGGAGAGCGCCGAGATCAGCGCATAGTAGGCGCCGCGCACGATGTTCACTTCGGGCTGCTCGAAGGTCAGGCCGCCGCCGCCGCCGGCGGCAATCATGCGCAGCCACATCGAGCCGGGCTTCTCCGCGCCGTACTCTTCCTTCATGATCTTCGCCCACAGGCTGCGCCCTGCACGGAACTTGCACACCTGCTCGAAGATGTTGCCGAAGATGTTGAAGTTGTAGGACAGCCGCCCGGCGAACTCGTCCACCGGCAGGCCGCGCCGAATCGCATCGTCGGCGTAGGCCTTGGCGATGCAGAAGGCATAGGCCATTTCCTGCGCCGGCGTCGCCCCGGATTCGCGGATGTGGTATCCGCAGACCGAGACCGGCGTGTACTTCGGCGCTTCCTTGGCGCAGTACTCGATGGTGTCGCCGACCAGGCGGTTCGAGGGCTCGACCGGGAAGATCCAGGTACCGCGGCCGATGAATTCCTTGAGGATGTCGTTTTGCGCCGTGCCGCGCAGTTCCTTGATGTCGTAGCCGCGTTTCTCGGCCATCGCCAGGTACATGGCGATCAGGATCGCCGCCGCGCCGTTGATGGTCAGCGATACGGTGATCTTCTTCAGGTCGATGCCGTCGAAGGCGATCTCGAAATCGCGCAGGGTGTCGATCGACATGCCGACGCGGCCGATCTCGCCCTCGGCCATGGGATCATCCGAATCGAGGCCGATCTGGGTCGGCAGGTCGAAGGCCACGTTGAGCCCGGTCTGGCCATTTGCGATCAGGTACTTGAAGCGCTGGTTGGTGTCCGCCGGGTTGCCGAAGCCGGCGTACTGGCGCATGGTCCAGGGCTGCTTGCGGTACATCTCGCGGTGGATGCCGCGGGTGAAGGGAGGGGGGCCGGGTTCGCCGACCATCTCCATGCCGCCGCTGGCCTCGACGTCCGCCGCGGTGTACAGCGGCTTCACCTCGATGCCGGATTCGTTGACGACCTTCTTCATTTCTGGTTTTTGCGGGGCGTTCATGCCGTCCTCCGCAGAGCCGCCTCAAGGAGGACGGCCGCCCCCTCGGGGGGCAGCGAATGAATGTGAGCGTGGGGGCTGTTCATTTTGTGTTGCTCCGGATGTACTCGGTGATTGCGTCGAGCTTCGAGCCGGACGGGAAGATGCCCTTGAAGCCGAGTTCGCGCAGCGCATCGTGGTCCTGCGCCGGCAGGTTGCCGCCGATGACCCAGAGCTTGTCGGTGAGGCCGGCCTCTTCGAGCAGGGGCTTGAGCTTGCGGCAGAAGGGGATGTGCGAGCCGGCCATGCTGGAGAGCGAAATCACGTCGACGTCCTCTTCGAGCGCGATGCGCGCGATCTGTTCCGGCGTCTGGCGCAATCCCGTGTAGATCACCTCGAAGCCGGCATCCATCATGGCGCGGGCGACGACCTTGGCGCCCTGGTCGTGGCCGTCCAGGCCGGGTTTGCCGAGCAGGATCTTGATGGGTCTGGTTCGCTCCGTCATGCGGAAACTTCCTTGGCAATGATGAGTTTGAGGATCTCGCTGGTGCCGCCGCCTATCAACGTGAAGCGTACGTCGCGCAGGTAGCGTTGCACCGGATATTCCATGGCGTAGCCGTAGGAGGCGAAGACGCGCGCGGCCTGGTCACAGACCTTGGCCGCCGTCTCGGTGGCAAACAGCTTGGCCATCGCGGCATGCTTGTGGTACGGCTTGCCCGAATCGCGCAGCCAGGCGGCGTAATACACCAGGTGCTCGGCGGCCTCCAGCTCCGTGGCCATTTCGGCCAGCTTCATCTGGATCGCCTGGTAACGGTTGATCGGCTTGCCGAACTGCTTGCGCTCGCCCGCATAGCGCACGGCCTCGGCCAGCGCGGCATGAGCCACGCCCAGGCCCATGGCGCCGGTGATGATGCGGATCTCGCCCAGGGTCTTGCGCAGGTGGCTTTCGCCGTCGCCCTCGGCTTGCGAAAGGCGGTGGCTGTCGGGGACGAAGCATTCGTCAAACGCCACTTCCGAGGTGGGCAGGGCCCAGACCCCCATCTTGTGGATCTCGCGGCCGACGAGGAGGCCCTTGAACTGCTTTTCGACGAGGAAGATGGTGAGCTTTTTTTCCTCGCCGGCCTTGGCGAAGACGGTGAAAAAGTCCGCCACCGGCGCCGACGTGATCCAGGTCTTCTGGCCGTTGAGCACATAACCGCCCTCGACTTTCTTCGCCGTGGTGGCGATGGAATCGAGGTCCGAGCCGGCATTCGGCTCGGTCATGCAGATGGCGCCGATCTTTTCGCCGCGCAGCGCCGGCTTGAACAGGCGCTCGATGATGTCGGCGTTGCCCAGCAGGTGGAGGAACTTGGTGCCCATCAGCGACTGCATGGCCACCGCCCCGGCCAGCGACATCGAACCGCGCGAGATTTCCTGCAGCGCCATGGCGAACTCGGTCAGCGCCATGCCCGTGCCGCCGACGTCCTCGGGATAGCGCATGCCGAAGAAGCCGAGGTCGGCGAGTTCCTGGAACAGGGCGCGCGGGTATTGCTTCGCCTCGTCCAATGCTGCCGCCTGCGGCGCGATGCGCTCGTCGCAAAAGCGCGCGAAGGTAGCGCGTATGGCTTTTTGGTCGTCGGTGAGCTCGAAATTCATGGTTTATGTTTGATGGCGTGTGCGGCGCCCGGGGCGTCGGGTGTCCGATTCCCTCCGTGTCCCCCGGGCCGATAAAGCGCCGGCCCTCCTCCTTTACCTGCGGGAATCGGACACCCGACACCCCGGGCGAGATAACTTTGCGCTTTGCTGCCGATAACCTGCGGAGGTGCGTCCGGATCGGGCCGGTCG
>JACRIY010000121.1 GCA_016235805.1 Rhodocyclales bacterium | reverse complement strand
CTTGGCGTCGGGACGCAGCCAGGGCAGGCGGCCGTCGCGGCGCAGCATCGACTGGCGCTCGACCAGGCGGTGCGACAGGTAGATCGGCAGCGGCATCAGGGTCGGTGTTTCGTCGCAGGCGTAGCCGAACATCAGGCCCTGGTCGCCGGCGCCCTGGTTGAGGTAGTCGTCGGAAGCGCGATCCACGCCCTGGGCGATGTCCGGGCTCTGCTTGTCATAGGCCACCAGCACGGCGCAGCCGCGGTAGTCGATGCCGTAGTCGGTGTTGTCGTAGCCGATGCGCTTCAGCACGTTGCGCGCAACCTGGATGTAATCGACGTTGGCCTTGGTCGTGATCTCGCCGGCCAGCACCACCAGGCCGGTGTTGCACAAGGTTTCGGCGGCGACGCGCGAGTAGGGGTCCTGCGCCAGGATGGCGTCGAGGATTGCGTCGGAAATCTGGTCGGACACCTTGTCCGGATGGCCTTCCGAGACGGACTCGGAGGTGAAGAAGTATTCCTGTGCCATTGTTTATGCTCCAAATACAAACGCCCCATGCTTGGCGAGGCCGGCTATGGGGCGGGAGCGGGCGACGCTTTAGCGAAATTTGTTTTCCGGCCGCCGCTTTGTCGGGAGCCTTCTCCGCCTCGCAAGTTGTCATTTAACTCGGCGGATCGGCGCGCATTGTAGGCCAGGAGCCGTGGAGCCGTCAAATCGGGGTGCCGAGGCCCTAAACTGCGCCGATGTCCTGGCTGCTCCAGTTCTGCGCCGCGCGTGCCGCGTTCGCCACCATGTTCACCGCCTGGTCGGCGGTGTTGCCCTTGCTGCGCACCGACTGGCAGATGACGGCCTGGCAGGCCGGCATGGTGCAGTCCGCCTACCATGTCGGTTTCCTGATTTCGCTGTTCTCGGTCGGCTTCCTTTCCGACCGCTTCGGTGCGCGCCGCATCTACCTCGCGACCGGGGTCGCGGCGGTCGCCAGCGGGCTGCTGTTCGCCTTCCTCGCCGAGGGTTTCATTTCGGCCATGCTGCTTTACGGCCTGACCGGGCTGTGTTCCGGTGGCTCCTACACGCCGGGGCTGGCCATCGTCGCGCAGCGCATGCGCGAGCGCCAGGGTATGGCGCTGGGCTTCTACCTCGCCGCCGCCTCGCTCGGCTATGCCATTGGCCTGTTGATCGCCAGCGCCATGATCCCGCTCGCCGGCTGGCGCGGCGGCTTCGTCGTCACCGCGCTGTTCCCCCTGCTCGGCCTCGGCCTTGGCTGGTGGGCGCTGCGCGACGTGCCCAACGTGGTGCACGCGCTGCCCGATGGCCACGGCACGCGCAGCCGCATCGTCGAAGTGGTACGCAACAAGCCGGCGATGCTGTCGATCTGGGGCTACACCTTCCATGCCTGGGAACTGCTCGGCCTGTGGGCCTGGCTTCCGGCCTTCCTCGCCGCTGCGGCCCTGGCTGGCGGCAGCGGCGGCGCGCAGGCGGTCAGCCTCGGCGCAACCTTGAGTGCATTGACCTACCTCGCGGCCGTGGTCGGCAGCGTGATCGGCGGGTCGCTTTCGGACCGATACGGGCGCACGACGGTCACGCTGCTGATGGCGGTCTGCAGCCTGGCCTGCTCCTTCAGCTTCGGCTGGATGGTCGGCTTGCCGATGTTCCTGCTGGTCGCCGTGGCGATCTTCTACAACGTCACGGGCGTCGGGGATTCCTCGATCCATTCGACGACGCTGACCGAACTCACAGATCCGCGTTACCTCGGCGCCGCCTACTCCCTGCGTTCGCTGCTCGGCTTCGGTGCCGGCGCGATTTCGCCCTGGGTCTTCGGCCTGGTGCTGGACTGGGGCCGTGCCGGCGCAAGCCTGCCCGAGCACGTGGTATGGGGCCTGGCATGGTCGACGCTGGGCCTGGGCGGGCTGCTCGGACCGGTGGCCATCTGGCGCTTGCGACGCATGCCAGAGGCGGCGAAGCTCGCGAACGGCAAACGCTGAGGGGATTTCAAGCCGCTGGCGGATCAGTTTGCTGGCGAACTGATCGAATGCTGATTTTCAAGTAGTCTCCCGGGTGAATGGTGCCCCTTTCGGGTTGCCGGTGCTTTCTGGACCCGCTGCGTCTCAAGCAGCGAGAAGTCCAGGGGGCGGAGTCAAGGACCCATCATGGAATTTCGTACAGTCATTTTCTGCCTCGCGCTACTCGTTGTCCTCGGAAGCATCGCGGAGCTCTATGTGCGCGCCAACAGGATCGGCGCGACCGTGGTGAAGCTCAAGGGTGTGGTGGTCCGCGAGAAGCCCCGCATTGTGCCGCCAATAGCGCTGTTGATCGCTTCCCTGATCGTTGCCGCGGTGACGTTTCCGCGCTGATCCCCGCGTTGGAAGCCTGAAGCGGCCGGGCGTGCCGGATCAGGTGGCGAGGTATTCGACCAGCATGCCCGAGGTCCTGCGCAGTCGCCGCGACAGGAGCTTGGCCAGGTTCAGCATGAAGCGGTAGGCCAGCAGGGGGCGCTCCACGGACATGCGGTGCATGCCCGCTGCATCGAGCGTCAGCATGGTGCAGTCCGTCTCGGCGACGCATGTCGCGGAGCGCCGCTCCTGGTCGAGCAGCGCCATTTCGCCGACGATGCGTCCGCGCCCTTCGTGGCTCAGGAGTTGGGTGCCGTGTTCTCCACCCTTGAAGATCGACAGCCGGCCCTCGACCAGGATCAGCATGTAGGTACCCGGATCCCCTTCGTTGAAGATGACGTCGCCGCTCTTCCTGGCCGTGCGATCCAGGAAATGGCCGATGGTATTGAGTTCGGGATAGGAGAAATCCTTGAACAGTTCCAGCCCGTCGAGAATGTCCGCCGTGTTGCTCAGCATGGTCAATGTTCCCCTTGAACAACGCTAGCGTGTCGGGTGCGCGAAACCCCGTTTCGAACCGGCGATGAACTCGGCGACCTCATTCACCGGCGCGTTGCCCATCTCTCTCATCGCCGCCAGTGCCTGTTCCAGCGGCACACGGCTGTAAAGCATGCGGTAGGCCTCCTTCAGCGCCGCGATGTCCTCGCGTGAAAATCCGTTGCGCTTGAGGCCTACCAGGTTGAGGCCGCGGGCGCGGCCCGGGTTGCCGTCGGTGATGCAGAAGGGCAGCGCGTCCTGCACCACCTTGGACGAGAGCCCGATCATCGCGTTGCGGCCGATGCGGCAGAACTGGTGCACCGTCACCGCCGCCGAGATGAAGGCGCGGTCTGCCACCACCACCTCGCCGGCGATGCCCGCCGTGTTGGCCATGATCACGTTGTTGCCCACCGTGCAGTCGTGGGCGACGTGGCTGTAGGCCATCAGGAAGCAGTGGTTGCCGATCCGGGTGACGCTGCCCTGGCGCGAACCGCGATGCACCGTGACGCCTTCGCGCAGCCAGTTGTCCTCGCCGATCTCGGTGTAGGAAACGCAATCCGGCGCGAACTTGAAATCCTGCGGGTCGCCACCGATCACCGCGTGTTCGGCGATGCGGCTGCGCGCGCCGATGCGGGTGTGGCGCTTGATCACCGCATGCGCGGCGACTTCACAATCGTCGCCGAGGACCACGTCTTCCTCGATGACCGCAAACGGACCGATGCGCACGTTGGCGCCGAGTTTCGCATCGGGCGCTAACACGGCGGTCGAGTGAATTTTCATTTACAGCCTTCGCCACCGAACGGTGGCGGTAACTGGTCACCCCCGCCCCGGGGCGGGGGGTGGGGGGTGGGGGGCAAGAATTTACCGAAGGGGATAGCGCAGCTATCCATCTTCACGCCACCGCCTGGCGGATGGCGCCGACGATGTGGCGGATCTGTTCGTCCTTCAGCATCGGCGAAATGGGCAGCGACAGGCAGCGCCGGGCGACGCTCTCGGTCACCGGCAAGGTCACGTCGCCATGCGTGGCGGCGAACATCTCCTGCTTGTGCAGCGGCACCGGGTAGTACACGGCGCAGGCGATGCCGGATTCGGTCAGCACCTTCTGAATCGTGTCGCGCTGGTCGGAAAGTATCGTGTACTGGTGGTAGACGTGGCGGCCGTGGCCATCGGCAAAGGGCGTCTCGACCAGCCCCGCCAGTTCATGGTTGTAAGAGTCGGCGATGGCGATACGGCGATTGTTGAAGGCGTCCAGGCGGCGCAGCTTGATGCGCAGGATCACGGCCTGGATTTCGTCGAGGCGCGAGTTGTAGCCCAGCACGTGGTGGTGGTAGCGCACGCGCGAGCCGTGGCTGGCCAGCACGCGCAGTTCCGCGGCGAGCTTGTCGTCGTCGGTGACCACCAGCCCGCCGTCGCCGAAGGCCGAGAGGTTCTTCGACGGATAGAAGGAGGTGCAGCCGATGTCGCCGTAGGCGCCCGACTTGCGTCCGGCGTAGTCGGCGCCGAAGGACTGCGCCGCGTCCTCGATCAGCTTGAGGTTGTGCTTCTCGCACAGCGCCTTCAGCGGCGCCAGGTGCACCGGCTGGCCGAAGAGATGCACCGGCACGATGGCTTTCGTCCGCGGCGTGATCGCCGCCGCGACCTGGTCGAGATCGAGGTTGAACGTGCGCGGATCGATGTCGACGAACACCGGCTTCGCCCCGCACATGACCACGGTCGACGCGGTGGCGACGAAGGTGAAGGGCGTGGTGATGACCTCGTCGCCCGGCCCCAGGCCAATGGCGCGCAGCGCGATCAGCAGCGCGTCGGTGCCCGAGGCGCAGGAGATTCCGTGCTTCGCGCCGGCGTAGGCGGCGGCCTCGGCTTCGAAGGCCTTGACGTTGGGGCCGCCGATGTACTGGCAGGCGGCCAGCGCCTCGCACACCGCGGGTTCGATTTCGTCCTTGAGCAAGGCGTATTCGGCCTTGAGGTCCAGCATCGGGATGTTCATTGGATTCCTTGCTTCGACATCAGTCGTTCGATTTCGAGGGCCACGGCCAGCGCCTCGCGTCCGTCGCGGCCGGTACAGAGACCGCCGGGAACGGCTTCGCCGCGCACGCTGGCGACGAAGGCCTGGATCTCGCTGAGCAGTGCGTCGCCGGGCGGCTCGATGCGGCTTTCGCTGTCGATCGGAGATTCGCCTTCGATCAGGGCATCGCGCTTCTTCGCGAAGCCGATCTTGCGCTCGCCGAAGTCGACCGAGAGGTATTCGTGGTGCTGGAAGATGCGCATGCGCCGCAGGCTCGCCGTCGAGGCGCGGCTGGCCGTAATGTTGGCGACGCAGCCGTTGGCGAACTCGATGCGCGCGTTGGCGATGTCGATGCCCTCGGTCAATACCGCCACGCCCGAGGCGCGCAGGTTGGCGATCGGGCTTTGCACCAGCGGCAGGATCAGGTCGAGGTCGTGGATCATCAGGTCCAGTATCACCGAGACATCGGTGCCGCGCGGCTTGAAGGGCGCCATGCGGTGGGCCTCGATGAACAGCGGGGTGCCTATCCTGTCGCGTACCGCCAGCCAGGCCGGGTTGTAGCGTTCGAGGTGGCCCACCTGCAGCATGCGCTTGCCGGCATCGGCCAGGCCGATCAACTCATCGGCCTCGGCCACGGTCACCGTGATCGGCTTTTCCACCAGCACGTGCAGCCCGGCGGCGAGGCAGTCGCGGGCGATGCGGTAGTGGCTTTCGGTGGTGCTGGCGATCGACACCAGGTCGACCTTGCCGCCCAGTTCGGCATGGCTGGCGAAGGCGGCGGTGCCGAGTTCCTTGGCCACGGCGGCGGCACGTTCGGGATTGGGATCGACCACGCCGACCAGCTCGACGTCGGGCAGGGCGGCGTATTTCTGGGCATGGAAGCGCCCGAGGTAGCCGACGCCGATGACGGCGGCACGGAGGAATTTGGACATAGGCGATAATTCTACTTTCTCCCCGGCATCCTTGCCCGCCGCCAACCGCCGCGAATCGTCGTGTTACCCAACCTCTTCCGCTTCCTCGCCCGCCTGCCGCTGCCGCTGCTGCACAACCTCGGCGCGCTGGCCGGCTGGCTGGCGTGGCTGCTGTCGGCCACCTACCGGCGCAATTTCCGGGTGCATCTCGCGCAGGCCGGAATGATGGAGGCAAGGACCGAGGCGATCGCCGAAGCCGGCAAGGCGCTGCTGGAACTGCCGAAAATCTGGCTGCGCCCGCAGGACGAAGTGGTCGAGCGGGTGGTGCGGGTCTCCGGCTGGGAACTGGTCGAAGCGGCGTGGGAAGCCAAGCGCGGCATCCTGTTCCTCACCCCGCACCTGGGCTGTTTCGAGATCACCGCGCAGTACTACGCCGCGAGGAAGCCGATGACCGTGCTCTACCGCCGGCCCAAGCAGGACTGGCTGGCGCCGCTGATCGAGGAAGGGCGCGGCGCCAACCTCAAGCTGGCTCCGGCCGACCTCTCCGGCGTGCGCCGACTGCTCAAGGCGCTCAAGGGCGGCGAGGCCGTCGGCATGCTGCCCGACCAGGTGCCGGGCAATGGCGAGGGCGCCTGGCTGCCCTTCTTCGGCCGTCCCGCCTACACCATGACGCTGGCCGCGCGCCTCGCCGAAACCGGCGCCACGGTGCTGCTGGCCTATGGCGAACGCCTGCAGTACGGCGCTGGCTACCACCTCAAGCTGTTTCCGCTGTCGGCGCCGCTGGAGGGCGACCTGATGCAGCGCGCCGCGCAGCTCAATCGTGAACTCGAAATGCTGATCCGCCAGTGCCCCGGGCAATACCTCTGGGGCTACAACCGCTACAAGGTGCCGTCAGGCGCCGAGCCGCCGCAAACGGAGTAACGTGAAATAGCACGTTCGGAGCGACCGGTGCTAGTCGAGCGAAGCGAGCGGACTGGTAGCCCCGCCCTGGGGCGGGGATGGGGGTGGGGGGAGTTCAATTCGCCTTTCGCGTGTTTCATCATCAGGGGTGCCGAACTCCGCATGAAAGTTAGCGCTGCCCCTCCCGCGTCGCGGGCGCCAGGTGCTCTAGCATCTTCAGGCGCTGCACCTTGCCTGATGGCCCCTTGGGCAACTCGGTAACGAAGCGGAACAGCCGCGGAGTCTTGTAGCTGCCCAGCGCGCCTTCGCAGTACTCGCGCAGTTCCGCCTCGGAGCAGGTCCGGTCCGGTTTCAGCACCACGCAGGCCATGATCTCCTGGCCGTAATTGTCGTCGGGAATGCCGACCACCGCGGCTTCGAGCAGGGCAGGGTGCTGCAGCAGGGCCTCGTCGATCTCGCGCGGCGCGATGTTCTCGCCACCCTTGATGATGAGTTCCTTGATGCGCCCGGTGACGAAGACGAAGCCGTCGGCATCCATGTAGCCGAGGTCGCCGGTATGCAGCCAGCCGTCGGCTTCCAGCGTGCGCGCGGTCTCCGCCGGGTCCTTGTAGTAGCAGCTCATGACGTTGGCGCCGCGCACCATGATCTCGCCCACGGTGCCCGCTGGCGCCGTGGCGCCCGTGGCATCGATGATCTTCGCTTCGTTTCCGAAGGCCGGCCCGGGGCTGCCGACCTTGCGCCGCGCCGGGTCGAGCGGATTGGAAAAGCAGGGCGCGGCGGTTTCGGTCAGGCCCATGGTCTCGATGATGCCGATGCCGAACTTCCGCTCGAAGGCCAGGTGCTGCGCCGGCGGCAGCGGCGCCGAGGCCGAGCGGCAGAAGCGGATCGCCGATCCGTCGAGGCCGAGCGTGGCCAGGTCCGGTCCGTTGAGCAGGTAGGCGATCATCGTCGGCACCACGTTGATCCAAGTGCAGCCGTGGCCGATCGCGGTCTGCCAGAAGCTCGAGGCGCTGAAGCGGTTGGGCAGCACCAGGCTGCCGCCATGGACCAGCGGCGCAGTGGCGGTGACCACCTGGGCATTGATGTGGTACAGCGGCAGTACCGCCATCACGCGGTCGGCGGGGCCGAGTTCATGCACGGCGGAAACGAATTGCCCGCCGGAGACCACGGCGCGCTGCGCCAGCACGACGCCCTTGGGCTTGCCGGTGGTGCCCGAGGTGTACATCATCAGCGCGGCATCTTCCTCGGCGGGGCTGTCCGGCAAGTCGGCACCCGCCTCTGTCGCAGGCAGGAATTCGGCGGCATTGACGTCGCACACCACCATGCGCGGCGGCTTCGCCAGTCCTGCCGCGGCCAGCTGCAGGCGCTCGAGCTGGTCCGGCGCGACGAAGACGATCTCGGCATCGCTGTGCTCCAGCACGTAGGCGAGCTGCGAGGGCTGGGCCAGCAGGTTGAGCGGCGTCACGCAGTAGCCGCCGTACATGGCGCCGATGAACAGGCGGCAGGTCTGGTAGCCGTTGTGCATCAGCAGCGCGACCTTGGCGCCGGGCCGTATCCCCTCGCCCCGGAGATACGCGGCCAGGCGCCGTGAGGCCTCGCGCAGCTCGCCGAAGCTCATCACCCGCCCCGTCTCCGGTGCGATCAGGTAGGCCGCATCGGGGCGCTGCTGCGCCTGGTTATCGACAAGGGCGCGGATCGTGCGCAGCATGCCTACTTGCCGTACTTGCGGAAATGCTCGCCGAAGATCTCCTCCAGCGCCGGCTCGCGCGGCGCGATCTTGCGCGAGATGCGCGTGATGTTGAGATAGTGGCGGTAGTTCATGTTGTCGGAAAAATTGTTGCGGCCCCAGGTGCCGCAGCCCATCGACAGCGAGAAGGGCAGCCCGTTGTCGAAACTGCCGCCGGTGGCGTAGCAGTGGATCTGGTTCACGATCACGCGCGACACCGGCAGTTCGAGGCCGAGGCGCAGGATGTGCTCGTCGTCGGCGCTGTGGATGCTGACCGAATGTCCCGCGCCCTGGAAGGCGTAGATCTCGGCGACGATGGCGCAGGCGTGGTCGAAGTCCCGCGCCCGGTACACCGTGAGCACCGGCGACAGCTTTTCGCCGGAGTAGGGAAAGTCCGGCCCGGCGCCGGTTTCCTCGACCATCAGGAAGCGTGCGCTGCGCAGGGCCTCGCGCTCCAGACCGGCCAGGCCGGCGATGCGCGGCGCGTCCTGCGCCGTCACCGCCGCGGCCAGCTTGCCGTGGGGCCACATGACGGCCTGCAGTTTGGCCTTTTCCGCCGCGTCGAGCAGCACGCCGCCGGCCGCATTGAGGGCGGCGATGGCACCCGGATACACCACATCGAGGATCACCACGCTGTTCTCCGAGGAACAGCTGGTGGCGTTGTCGAAAGTCTTGGAACGGGCGATCGCCGCCGCCGCGTCGCCGAGGTTGGCCGAGGCGTCGATGATGCTGGCGACATTGCCGGCGCCGACGCCGAAGGCCGGCGTGCCGCTGGCATAGGCCGCGCGCACGTTGGCCTGCGAGCCGGTGGCCACCACCAGGTCGGCCTCGCGCATCAGGGCGTGGGTCGCGTCCTTGGTGATCGGCGCGGGCAGCATCTGCACCAGGTTTTCCGGCGCGCCGACTTTTGCCAGTTCCGCATTGACGTAGCCGACCAGCGCGGCGCAGGTCGAGGCGCCCTTGGGCGAAGGCGCCACGATCACCGCATTGCGGCCCTTGAGCGCGTTGATGATCTTGTTCGCCGGTGTCGCCCCCGGATTGGTCGAGGGCGTGATCGCCACCACCACGCCCACCGGACGCGCGATCTCGACGATGCCCAGTTCCGGGTATTCGGCGATCACGCCGACGCTTTTCGCGCCCTTGAGGTCGCGCAGCAGGCCCAGCGTCTTGCGGTGGTTCTTGGTGACCTTGTCCTCGACCACGCCGAGGCCGGTGTCCTTCACCGCCATTTCGGCCAGCGCCCGGTTGCGCCCGGGTTCCATGATGGCCCAGCCGGCGGCGGTGACCACGGCGTCGACCGCGGCCTGGTCAAAGCTTTCGTAGCGGCGCTGCGCGGCGCGCGCCTTCGCGATCAGGGAAGTGACGATGGAGTCCATTGCTCTGCTGCCTTTCTAGCTTCCGCTGCGCCGGGTCTTCTCGCGCAGCTGGCGTTGGATCGGATACACCAGCGCGATCACCGCCAGCACCATCACCGTGGCGCTGATCGGCCTTCCCATCAGCACCGTCCAGTCGTTGCCGTGGCTGACCATCATGGTCATGAAGGAGCTCTCCGCCAGCGGGCCGAGGATGACGCCGAGCACCATCGGCGCGATGGGGAATTTGAACTTCTCGAACAGGTAGCCGAGGATGCCGAAGGCGGTGATGACATACAGGTCGGAGAGGTTGTTGCGCGCGGCGAAGGCGCCGATGAAACAGAACATCACGACGAAGGCCGAGACCACCGCCTCGGGCAGTTCCAGAACCTTGACCAGCGGCTTGATGGCGAAGTAACCGATGATGCACATGCCGATCACGCCGAGGAAGATCGAGGCGAACACGGCATAGACGAACGGCCCCGAGGTGACGAAGACCTGCGGCCCCGGCTGCATGCCGTGCAGCAGGAAGGCGCCGAGGATGATGGCCGTGGCGCCGCTGCCGGGGATGCCCATGGTCAGCAACGGAATCATCGCGCCGCCGACCGAGGAGGTCGCCGCCGTCTGCGGCGCGACGATGCCTTCGGCGATGCCGCTGCCGAGGTCCTTGCCGCGCTTGCCGTACTGGCCCTCGGCGCCGTAGGCGACGAAGGAGGCGACGGTGGCGCCGGCGCCGGGAATGATGCCGACCACGATGCCGACCAGCGAGCTGCGCAGGAAGGTCATCTTCAGCTTGAGCATTTCGGCGATGGTGGGGAATTCGGTATTGATGCTGCGATCGGTGTCGGCCGGCGCGCCATCCCCGGCGAAGCCCTTTTCCATGCGGGTGAATACCTCGCCCAGGCCGTAGGCGCCGACCATCACCAGCAGGTACTCGATGCCGTCCTGCAGGAAGGGCACGCCGAAGGCGAAGCGCTCGGCGCCGTAGATCGAATCGACGCCGACGGTGGCGATCAGCAGGCCCAGCATCAGGCTGATGGCGGCGTTGGTGATCGAGCCGCCGCCCAGCGAGACCACGCTGGCGAGGCCGAAGATGATGATGGCGAAATATTCCGGTGACGAAAACGCCAGCGCGAACTTCGCCACCGGCGCCGAGGCCAGCACCATCACCGTGGTCGTCACCAGGCCGCCGCCCAGCGCCGCGAACAGCGTCCAGCCCAGCGCCTTGGCCGGCTGGCCCTTGCGCGCCATGGTGTAGCCGTCCCACAGCAGCGGCACGTCGATCGGTTCGCCGGGAATGCGGAACAGGATCGCGGTGAAGGCGCCGCCGTAGGTGCCGGACACGTACATCGCCGTCAGCAGGATGATCGCCGGCAGCAGTTCCATGCTGTAGGTGAAGGGCAGCGCGAGGACCACGCCCATCACCAGCGTCAGGCCCGGCAGCACGGCGACCAGCATGCCCAGCACCAGGCCGATGAACAGCACCAGCAGGTTGGCCGGCTGCAGCACCTGCAGGAAACCGTTGCCGAGGTGGACCAGCGCTTCCATTAGTGGACTCCCATTACCCGCAGCAACCAGAGCGAAACCACCGAGAAGGGTTCGACACCGAGCGGCAGCGAGACGTAGACCACCTTCATGAAGATGAACACCAGCGCCAGCGCACCGAGCAGGCTGGAGATGGCGATCACGGTCCAGTTACGGTAGCGCCCGATGGCCATGAACAGCGCCAGGTAGGCGATGGTGGCGAGGAAGAAGCCGAGCGAGGAAATGGTGACGACGTAGATGATGGTCAGGACGATGCCGCCGACGAGGATCAGCGGATAGCTGCGCTGCTTCTCCTCGCCTTCGACTTCGCCGCTGTCCTTCATGAGCTTTTCCAGCAGGCCGGCGGCGGTGAAGGTTTCGCCGATCAGCAGGTTCTTGATGATTTCATAGACGCAGACCAGCCCCAGCAGCACCAGGATGGACTTGGGCCAGAAGTCCGGCCCGATCCGTCCCGGCGCCGCCGGAAAATCGATGCGTCCCGCCACCTGGTAGAGGTACATCGCGGCCAGTTGCACCACGATGTAGGGCGATGCGCGCAGCAGGCGATTCAGCATGGCGATTCCATTCGGGTTGCGGCGGCCTTACTTCTTGCCGGCGAACTTCTGCATGGTGTCGATCTCGCCCGTGATGAAAGCCTGGGCTTCGGCGGCGCCGAGGAAGCTGTCCTTGCGCGCCATCGATTCCTTGAGGAAGGCGACGAACTCGGGGTTCTTCGCCGCGCGGGCGATGGCGTCGGCCACTAACTTGACGCGCGCCGGGTCGGTGCCGGCCTTCATTACCAGCGAGCGGAACTGCGGCAGGTAGATTTCCAGGCCGGCTTCCTTGGACGAAGGAACGTCGGGAAACTCTTCCATGCGCTCCTCGGCGAAGGTGAGCAGCGGCCGCATCTGCTTGCTGGAAAGGAAGCTGTGGATGTCGCCCGCCTGCTCGAACAGGATGTCCGCATGGCCGCCGAGGATGGAGCTGTAACGCTCGCCGGGGCTGGCGAAAGGCACGCCGATCATCTTGATGCCCTTGCCGGCGAGAAAGTTCAGCGTGAGGTCGTCGGCGCTGCCGAAACCGAGGATGGCGACCTTGAGCGTGCCCGGCTTGGCCTTGGCTTCGGCGACCACGTCGTTCCAGGTCTTGAAGCGGCTGTCGGCCTTGACGAACAGGCCCGAGGGCTGGCGGATGGCGATGGCCAGCGGGGTCACGTCGGCCAGTTTCCAGCGCGCGCCGCCGGCAACCAGCGTGGCGGCCGTGTCGCCGATCAGGATGGCCATCGAATAGCCGTCGGACTGCCCGCTGAGCAGCTTGGTCATGCCGGTATTGCCGGTGGCGCCGGGGACGTTGATCACCGGGAAGGAGGTCTTGAGGTCGGCTTCCAGAAGCTTGCCCAGCTTGCGCGCCAGCTGGTCGGCGCCGCCGCCCGGGCCCCAGGGCACGATGAATTCGATCGGGCGCTGCGGGTACTTCTCCTGGCCGATGGCGCCGGTGACGGCGAACAGCGCGGCAAGGAAAATCAGGATTTCGCGGAACAGTTTCGGGGTCGTGGCTTGCATGGTGGTCTCCTCCTGTCGGTGCACCTGGCGGGTGCATTGCGGTGGCCTGCGGCCGGGCCGGCGAACGAACCGGCGGCGCTGGCGTCGTCGAAATATACGCGACCTGCCCGGTATTTTGCAGAAAAACTTCAGTTAACGAAAAATATCATTCCATTTTTAGTAAAAATATATGCTTAGCTGTTTTCATCCTTATATACTGGCGACATCGCAATTCCGTGGAATCCCGCCTCCATGACCGAATCCGGCAACTCGACGGCCGCCGCACTGAGGGCCTTCGCCATCATGGAAATCGTGGCCCGGTCGGAGCGCCCGGTCGCGCTGTCCGAGGTCGTCGAACAGTCCGGCCTGCCGGCGCCGACGGCCTTCCGCATGCTCGCCATGCTCGAATCCGCGGGCCTCGTGCAGCGCGAGCCGACCGGCAAGACCTACGGCGTCGGCCATCGCCTGGCCCGCTTCGGCCTCGACCTGATGACCAACAATTCGGTGCGCGCCGAGCGCCGCGTGATCCTGCGCCGCCTGGTCGACGAGATCGGCGAAACCTGCAACCTGGCGATGTTCGGCGGCGACGAGATCATCTACATCGACCGCATCGAAACCGACTGGTCGCTCAAGGCCGACCTCAAGCCCGGCTCGCGCGTGCCGCTGCATTGCTCCTCCAGCGGCAAGCTCTTCCTCAGCCAGATGCCCAAGGCCAAACGGCGGCGCATCCTCGAATCGCTTAGCTTCAAGCGCTATACCGACAACACCGTCACCGACATCGCGACCCTCGAGGCGCAGCTGGAACACATCGCCCTGACGCGCGTCGGCGTCAACAACGAAGAACTCCAGGCCGGCGTGGTCGGCGTCGCCGTGCCGGTGACGGACGAGCGCGGCCGCATGATCGCCAGCATCGCCCTGCAAGCCCCCGTCGCGCGCCTGCCGCTGCCGCGCGCGCTTGAATGCGTGCCCGTCCTGCAGCGCGCCGCGGCGGACATGGCGCAGACCTTCGAGAAAGGCGAGGCCTAACGCGCGTCGCGCATCAAGCCCGCAAGCTCGAAGAACAGCGCATTGTCCAGCCCCTGCGAAAAGTCGGCGCTGACGCTACGGCGATAGAAGGGGCTCAGGTCGAGCCCGACGCCGAGGCCGAGGATTTCGACGCCGCCCTGGCGTTCGCGCCGCGCCACCACCTGCTTCAGATGGTTGTCGAGGTAGAAGGCGTCGTTGGCCAGGGCCGTCGCGCTGTCCATCGGGCAGCCGTCGGACAGCACCAGCAGGAGGCGCCGTTCGGCATCGCGCATCAGCAGGCGGTCGCAGGCCCAGTCGACGGCCTCGCCGTCGATGCCCTCGCGGAACAGGTCGGCCTTGAGCAGCGCGGCGATGCCGGCACGGGCGCGACGCCAGTTTTGGGTTGCATTCTTGAACACCAGGTGGCAGACCTCGTTGAGCCGTCCCGGTTGCGGCGGGCGGCCCTGCGCCTGCCATTCCTTCGCGGCGCGGCCGCCGTTCCAGGCGCCGGTGGTGAAGCCCAACACTTCGCTGTCCACACCGGCCATGTCAAGCGCGCGAACCAGGATGTCCACCAGCGTCGCCAGGGTTTCATTCAGGCCCGTCATCGAGCCCGAACAGTCGAGCAGGATGCCGACCGTGCTGGTGGCGCGTGGCCGCAGGTGGTCCTGGCGGAACAGGCGGCGCTCGGCCGGCGAACTGACGAGCTGCGAAAGGCGCCGGCCGTCGATGCGGCCGTCTTCCTCATCGAAGCGCCAGCCGTCCTTCTCCGGCGTGGTCAGCACCGCGGCGAACACCCGCGCCAGGCGTGAGAGATTGATGCCCTGCCGCGCCACGCGCGCATCGAGTCGCTCGCGGTATTCATTGAGCAATGCCTTGCGCACCAGCCCAACCGCATTCAGCTCGACATCGAAGCGCGTGGTGAACACGCGATAGTCCGATTCGCTTGCCGCGAAGGCCTTGCTCGCGCCCGACGCGGCGGCGGCGAAGGCCTCGCTGTCCTCCCGGTCGAAATCCAGCAACAGGGCGAAGCCGCGTTTTGCCGCCTCCTGCGCCGATTCGGTGTCGTTGCCGCTGTCCTCGATCTCGGCCTGCACCCGCTCGCTGACGATGCGCGCAATGGCCAGCGCATGCACCGCATACGCGTCCTGCTCGTTGCGGGTGCGGCGCAGGCCGGCCAGCGGCGTGCCGAGCACCGGCGCGATGCCGGCGCGCGTGGATTCGATCAGGTCCTCTTCCCGCACCGGCAGGTCGTTGAGGCGCGACCAGCAGACCTGCGCCACGGTGTAGAGCAGGATGCCCAGGCTGCTGTCGGTCAAGCCCGATTCGTGGAAGGCGCGCGACCAGGCCTCGAAGCGCCGGCGCAGGTTGGCCGCCATGCCCGGCATCGCGTCCGGCACCAGGGTCTCGACGCGCAACTGCTCCAGCAGTTCGAAGATCAGCCGCTCGACCGGATCGGCCGGGCACTGGCGGCGATGCAGGTCGGCATCGCTGTGCAGCAGGCGCAGCGCCATGCCGTCGGCGGCGGCGCGGCAGGCGGCGAAGTCGTCATCCGCGGCATTGGTTTGCAGGTGCGGCGCGTAAACCGGCACCACGCGCAGGCCGCGCTGCAGTCGGTGCCCGGCGTAATGCAGCTCGCCGTCGCCGGTCATGGCGCGCAGCGTGGCGGCGCAGAGTTCCTCGACTTGTTGCGCCTGCCGAACAGTGTTCACTGCGGATGCGCCGAACGCATCCACGATTCGTCCAGTTCGGCCCCGAAGCAGCGCTGGTAATACTCGGCGACGATGGGTCGCTCGGCGTCGTCGCACTTGTTGAGGAAGGAGAGGCGAAAGGCCAGCGCGGTGTCGCCGAAGATCTCGCAGTTCTCCGCCCAGGTGATCACGGTGCGCGGCGACATCAGCGTGGACAGGTCGCCGACGGCGAAGCCCTTGCGCGTGAGGTCCGCCACCGCCACCATCGAGCCCACCAGTTGCCGGCCGCGCTCGTTGTCCTTGCCCGGCACGCGCGCCAGCACGATGGCGACTTCTTCGTCATGCGGCAGGTAGTTCAGCGTGGCGACGATGTTCCAGCGGTCGATCTGCGCGTGGTTGAGCATCTGCGTGCCGTGGTAGAGGCCGGAGAGGTTGCCGAGGCCAACGGTGTTCGAGGTGGCGAACAGGCGGAAGGCCGGGTGCGGCTTGATCACGCGGTTCTGGTCGAGCAGGGTGAACTTGCCGTCGCGCTCGAGGATGCGCTGGATCACGAACATCACGTCGGGCCGGCCGGCGTCGTACTCGTCGAAGATCAGCGCCACCGGCCGCTGCAGCGCCCAGGGCACGATGCCTTCCTGGAAAGCCGTGACCTGCAGGCCGTCCTTGAGCACGATGGAATCCTTGCCCACCAGGTCGAGGCGGCTGATGTGGCCGTCGAGGTTCACCCGCACGCAGGGCCAGTTGAGCCGCGCCGCCACCTGCTCGATGTGGGTCGATTTGCCGGTGCCGTGCATGCCCTGCAGCATCACGCGGCGGTCGCGGCTGAAGCCGGCGAGGATGGCCAGCGTCACCTCGGGGTTGAAGCGGTACACCGTGTCGATTTCCGGCACATGGTCGTCGCGCTCGCTGAAGGCCGGCACCATCAGGTCGACGTCGATGCCGAAGGTCTCGCGCACCGAGACCATGCGGTCCGGGCCGATGGCGGTCATTTCACTCATGCGCTGGCCCTGCCGCCCGGCACGGCCTCGGCATCGATCGCCGCAATCGCCGCCACCGCGCGCCGCAGCGGCGGCAGCAGTTCGCCCAGCCGGTCGTGTGACAGGCGCATCACCGGGGCCTGGATCGCGATGCCGGTGTTGGACCGCCCGCCGTCGGCCGCCGGCACCAGCATGGCGACGCAGAACAGGCCGGGCAGGAATTCCTCGTCGTCGCAGGCGTAGCCCTGTTTCTTGATGCGCCGGATTTCGGCTTCCAGCGCGGCCGGCTCGGTGATGGTGGCCGGCGTGTAGCGTTCCAGCGCCACCTGTTCCAGCAGGCGCCGGCGCTGGCTGGCGCTCATCTGCGCCAGGAACAGCTTGCCGCTGGCCGAGCAGTGGGCCGGCACGCGCGAGCCGGGGTGCAGGTAGAAGCGCAGCGGCGCCACGGTCTCGACGCGGTCGAGGTAGAGCACTTCGCTGCCCGAGAGCGCGGTGATGTTGCAGCTTTCGCCGACCTCCTCGACCAGCGTGCGCAGCACGGCATGGCGCGCGCCATGCACGGTGTTGTTGAGCAGCAGGTTCTCGGCCAGCCGGCGCAGGCGCAGGCCGGTGCTGTAGTGGCGGCCGTCGCCTTCCCGCTGCAGCATGCCGGCCGCTTCGAGCTGCTGCAGCATGCGATGCACGGTCGGCTTGGGCAGGCCGGTTTCATCCACCAGCCATTGCAGGTTGAAGAACTGGTCGCGCCCGGCGATCACCTCGAGCAGGGCGAACAGGCGCAAGGCCGGCGTGTCGCCGTCGATGCGCGCCGGTTCCGCAGGTGGAGTCGATCGTGGTTTCATGGTGCGCCCATCATAGCCAATTCCATTTATCGGTACAATCTGTTTCAGTTTTTATTGACTTTTGGCTTTTCGGGCCATAAAGTCAGCCACCATTCTGGATACCGGAACGAATATCGGAACAACGGGTATCGATTCCACATTGAGGAGAGCAAACCGACATGAGCAAGCCCGACAATCGCAAGGTGCCCGAAGGCCCCACCCGCATGACCCCTTCCGAAGCCTTCGTCGAAACCATGGTCGCCAACGGCGTGACCGACATGTTCGGCATCATGGGCTCGGCCTTCATGGACGCAATGGACATCTTTGCCCCGGCCGGCATCCGCCTGATCCCGGTGGTGCATGAGCAGGGCGCCGGCCACATGGCCGACGGCTATGCCCGCGTCTCGGGCCGCCACGGCGTGGTCATCGGCCAGAACGGCCCCGGCATCAGCAACTGCGTCACGGCCATCGCCGCCGCCTACTGGGCGCACAGCCCGGTGGTGATCGTCACCCCCGAAACCGGCACCATGGGCATGGGCCTCGGCGGCTTCCAGGAAGCCAACCAG
>JACRIY010000117.1 GCA_016235805.1 Rhodocyclales bacterium | reverse complement strand
TCTTGCGAACCACCCTCAGAACTTAACCCAAACCTTTCAGCCCGGATCAGCATCCGTTCCTTCGATCTCGGAACGGCTACCCACCACCACCGCCAGCGCAGCAAGCACCTACACCTATCGGTTGTTTGATTTTTAAAGAACGCGCTGCAAGCGATCAGTCGTGCAGCAAAGAGGGGCGCATTATACGGATCGCGAATGTTCGGTCAACAACTTCCGCGAAAAATTTTCAGAAATATTTACAACAGCGTGACGCGAGCAAATTTTCGCTTGCCAACTTGCAGCACTACGCGATCGCCCGCAGCCAGCGCCGTGTTGCGATCGCCGACTTTTTCGCCGTTGATTCGCACACCGCCGCCTTCGATCATGCGTAACGCGTCGGAGGTACTCGGCGTCAGGCCGGCTGCTTTCAGCACCTGGGCCAGCGATCCCGCGGCAACGCTGATCTCGGGCATGTCGTCAGGCAGTACGCCGCGCTGGAATCGTGCCTCGAACTCGGCAAGAGCCGCTTCCGCGTCAGCGGCTGAATGGAATCTTGCAACGATTTCCTGCCCCAGCAGCACCTTGATGTCGCGCGGATTGCGTCCATCGGCAACTTCGCGCTTGAAGCGCGCGATTTCGTCGTTGCCACGAAACGAAAGCAGTTCGTAGTAGCGCCACATCAGCTCATCCGAGACCGACATGAGCTTGCCGAAGATCTCGGTCGGCGACTCGGCAATGCCAATGTAATTGCCGAGCGACTTCGACATCTTGTTCACGCCGTCAAGTCCCTCCAGCAGGGGCATCATCAACACGCACTGCGGCGCCTGCCCGTAGTGCTTCTGTAGTTCGCGCCCCACCAGCAGGTTGAACTTCTGGTCAGTCCCGCCCAGTTCGACGTCCGCCTTCATTGCAACGGAATCGTAGCCCTGGCAGAGGGGGTAGAGGAATTCGTGGATCGCGATCGGTTGGCCGCCGGCATAGCGCTTCGAGAAATCGTCGCGCTCCAGCATGCGCGCCACCGTGTGGCGTGCCGCGAGCTTGATCATTCCGGCGGCCCCCAGTGGCTCGAACCAGGTCGAGTTGAAGCAGACTTCGGTCTTCACCGGATCCAGAATCTTGAACACCTGTTCGCGATAGGTGTTCGCGTTCTCGAGGATCTGCTCTCGGGACAGCGGTGGCCGGGTCGCATTCTTGCCACTCGGATCACCGATCATCCCGGTGAAGTCGCCGATCAGGAACATCACGTGGTGGCCGAGATCCTGGAAATGGCGCAACTTGTTGATCAGCACCGTGTGCCCGAGGTGCAGGTCGGGCGCGGTCGGATCGAATCCGGCCTTGACGCGCAATGGGCGACCGGATTTCAATTTTTCGACGAGTTCGGACTCGATCAGCAATTCGTCGGCGCCGCGCTTGATGAGTGCCAGTTGGGACTCGATATCGACCATTAGTGATAAACCCGATTTGACGGAGGGGGGATATTTGCTACACTCCCACGACTTTTTGTCGCCGGCCCCATCCAATTGCGAAAAAACAAGAGCGAGATTTTAGCGCAACTCCCCCACGGCCGAACCGGCCATACCGGGCATTTCTGGGCCGGTGCCGCAGTGCTGGGAGTTTCGCTGTTCGGCATGGTCGCGGCCTTCGGTACCGTGAACGATTCCGGCATCGAAAACATTCCGCGTCAGGAAATCGTCGAGCAATTGGCCCTGCCCGCCCTGACGGCGACCGCCGAGGCTGGACAAAGCTTTCTGCGCGAAGACAGAGTGCAGCGCGGCGACACCGTGATGGAATTGCTGCAACGGCTCGGCGTAGATGATCCTGCGGCGGTCGGCTTCCTCAAGGGAAGCAACACCACCCAGAGCCTGTTTCGCCAGTTGAGTCCAGGCAAGAACCTCTCCGCCCGAACCGGCCCTCAGGGTGAGTTGCAGTCTCTGGTTTTCCCGCTCAACGGCGGCAAGGATCAGGCGCTCGTCGTCGAGCGCCAGGGCGACCGCTTCTTCGCTTCGGAGCAGGCGTTGCCGCTGGAAACCCAGGTGGTGATGAAGACCGCAGAAATCCGCTATTCCTTGTTCGGTGCCTCCGATGCCGCCGGGATTCCCGATTCGGTGGCAACGCAACTGGCGGATATTTTTGGTGGCGACATCGACTTCCATCGCGATCTGCGCAAAGGGGATCGATTCGCGGTCATCTACGAGTCGGTGAACCACCTCGGACGCGCGGTGCGCAGCGGACGCATCCTTGCCGCGGAATTCGTCAACAACGGAAAGACCTATCGCGCCGCCTGGTTCGCCGATGATGCTGGCGGCGAGAGCACTGGTGGCTATTACACCGCCGAGGGCAAGAACATTCGCAAGGCATTTCTTCGCTCGCCCCTGGAGTTCTCGCGCATTACATCGGGATTCACATCGGCACGCTTCCATCCCGTGCTGCAGAAATGGCGCGCCCATCGCGGCGTCGATTACGGTGCCCCCGTCGGCACCCGGGTCAAGGCGACCGGCAATGGCGTCGTCGAATTCGTCGGCGTGCAGGGTGGCTATGGCAAGGTCGTCATCCTGCGTCACCAGGGGCGCTTCACGACCCTCTACGGGCATCTTTCGGGTTTTGCGTCGGGCCTGCGCAAGGGCAGTCGCGTCAGCCAGGGCGACGTGATCGCCTTCGTCGGCGCCACCGGCCTCGCCAGCGGGCCGCACCTGCACTACGAATTCCGCGTCGGCGACGTGCATCAGAATCCGCTCGCGATCGCCCTGCCCAGCGCGCCGCCACTGATGCCGCAGCAACTGGCGCAATTTCAGGCGCAAACCGGTACCCACCTTGCTCGCCTAGACCTGATTCGCGGATTCAACCTCGCCCAATCAGACTGACATGGCATCGAGGCCGCCGCTGGTCATCGGGCTGATGTCAGGGACAAGTCTGGACGGCATCGATGCGGCGCTGGTGGACTTTTCGCAAACGCTGCCACAAACGCTGGCGACCTTCTGGCAGCCCTATGCGCCGGAAGTTCGCCGCCAGGCCTTGCTGCTGCAAGGCACCCAGCACAACGAAATCCACCTTGCGGCAGTTCTGGCCAACGCACTGGCCCGTTCCTACACCGAAGCGGTCGGGCATCTGCTGGGCAAGGCTGGCGTCGATGCCTCGCAGGTCGCGGCGATCGGCTGCCACGGCCAGACCATCCGCCACCAACCGGCAGTTGGCTACAGCGTTCAGCTGAACAACCCCGCGCTGCTGGCTGAACTGACCGGAATCGCCGTGGTGGCGGATTTCCGCAGCCGCGACATCGCCGCTGGCGGCCAAGGCGCGCCGCTGGTACCTGCATTTCATGCGGCGGTGTTTGGAGATGCCCAACGCCATCGGGTGATCCTGAACATCGGTGGCATCGCCAACCTGACAAATCTCAAGCCCGGGGAGGCAGCAGGCGGCTTTGATTGCGGCCCCGGGAATCTGCTGATGGATGCCTGGATCGAACGCCACAAGGAGCTGCCTTACGACGAGAGCGGCCAATGGGCGGCGACGGGCCAAATTTTGCCCGACCTGCTGGATAACCTGCTCGCAAACAGTTTTTTTGCCGCGAACCCACCCAAAAGCTGTGGCCGCGAGGAATTCAACCTTTCATGGCTCGAACGCTGGCTTTCGGGCAGCGAAAAGCCTGAAGATGTCCAGGCGACTTTGCTTGAGCTGACCGCCCGATCGGCATCCGCGGCAATCGCGCGCTGGTGCGGTAGTCCCGATGAAGTGTATGTATGTGGCGGTGGCGCGCGCAATCTAGGCCTGATGGCGCGCTTGCAGCATCACGCCGCGAACAGCTGCCGTGTCGCCAGCACCGACTTTCTGGGACAAGGCGCCGACTGGGTCGAAGCGATAGCTTTCGCCTGGCTTGCCTGGCGCACGCTGAACAACGAACCGGGCAATCTCGCAAGAGTTACCGGTGCGCGCGGTCCGCGAATACTCGGCGCCATCTATCCACGCTAAGACCGGTCGGGAACATGCCCGACATCCGCAAAATAAACGCAAGAAAGCCGCGGAGCCCAGGGCTTCGCGGCTTTGCGTTTCTTTGAAACCCGGAATCAGGCCGAGAAGGACGAACCGCAACCACAAGTGCTGGTCGCGTTGGGATTCTTGATCACGAACTGGGAGCCTTCCAGGCCTTCCGAGTAGTCGATTTCAGCGCCTACCAGATACTGGTAGCTCATGGGGTCGATCAGCAGGGAGACGCCGTTCTTTTCCATCACGGTATCGTCTTCGTTGGTTACTTCGTCGAAGGTGAAGCCGTACTGGAAGCCAGAGCATCCGCCGCCGGTCACGAACACGCGCAACTTGAGTTCCGGGTTGCCTTCTTCGGCGATGAGTTCCTTGACCTTGCTCGCGGCGCTATCGGTGAAATTCAGCGGCGCCGGCATTTCGGTGGGTGCGTTCATGGTGTTCTCCTGAGGGGGGCTTTAATAGTTTACCAAATAAGTCCACTAATTATGAATTCAATGCCGGGAAAGGTCAATTGCTCGCGGCAAGCTTCAACTCCACGGCTTTGGCGGGCAGGCCCTGGTGCACCAGCCGCCCCTGAACCACGGCCCCAAGATGCATTTCAATCGTGCTGTATTCGACATCCCCGGTCACGCGGGCGCGCGCCTGGAGTTCCACGAAGTCGCTGGAATGCACCGGACCGATCACGGTCCCGTTGATTACCAGATGGGAAACCGAGATCTCGCCCTCGATCCGAGCGTGTTCGCTGATGACCAGGGTCGCAGGCTGGCCGTCCGCCGCGCGAACGTTGCCCTTGATCTCTCCGTCCACCCGCAACCCGCCGGAAAACGTCACGTCGCCTTCAAGCGATGTGCCGACACCGATCAAGCTATCGATGCGTCCCTGCGGTTTATTGATTTTCTTGCCAAACATGATTGGAAGTCTCCTCGCCTGCAATTGATATCAACGCGATGCTGGTCATAGAGCAACGCTCTGGGTCGCCTTGACAATCCCGTCCTGTACCAGACGTACCTCGACGCGCAGAATCCGCGCCCCGGCGCCCACATTGAAGGAACCCTCCAGGCGCCGAAAGTACCGAAAATTCACCTGATACTGATCCGCCGCAGGGTCCCCGGCGGCCGGGAATTGGATCATAGCAGTCTCCTTGCCACGTTGCACGGTGGCCAGCAACTGGATCATGCCCTTGAATTCCTTGTCCTTGTCCTTCTTGTCGCCGGTTTGCGCAAGCAGCAGGCGATAGCGATACTGGCCGTCACCCGCCGGGTTTATCTGCAATCGGCTGATCGCAAGCCCGGAATTGCCGGTTTCACCCCCCGCCAGGCTTTCAAAGGTCGCCAGGTCGGCTTTGAGCAGGGCATTCTGCTCCTCCAGGGTCTTGATCTGCGTGGCCAGCCGTTCTTGCGACGTACTTTCGATCCGCAAACGGCTTTCGCTGGCGTTCGCCACTTTGCGCGCACCGTCAAGTTCCGCCTCCAACTGCACTATCCGCGCGCGCATCTCGGCGATCTCGTGCTCGCTGGCGCCCTGATGAAAGCCGGCGAAACGCTGACCCGCGTCGTAGATCCAGCCGGCCAGCGCCAGCGACGCTCCGGCCAGGACAATGACCGAAAGCGCACGCCAGTACCACGGCAGGTGGGTCCGCACCGCGACCCGCGGGGCGGAGATGCCGAAGCGGCCGCGCAGCCGCCTCAGCGTCAGGGCAAGACGGGAACTTGCGAAAGACCCGAACATTCGTCCAGACCAAACATGAGGTTCATGTTCTGTACCGCCTGGCCCGCGGCGCCTTTCACCAGGTTGTCGATAACCGACAGGACGACCAGCGTGTCGCCGCCTTGTGGCCGATGCACCGCGATACGGCAGGTATTGGCGGCCCGCACCGAGCGCGTGTCGGGATGCGATTTCGGCGGCAGGACGTCGACGAATGGCTCGTTGGCGTAGCGCTGTTCGAACAATGCCTGGAAATCGACTTCGCGCGTTATGCGGGCGTAGAGCGTCGAGTGGATGCCGCGAATCATCGGCGTGAGATGCGGGACGAAGGTCAGGCCGATCTGGTCCATCGGCTTGCCCGCCGCGCGCGCCAGTCCCTGCCTGATCTCGGGCAGGTGGCGATGACCCGGCACGCCGTAGGCCTTGAAGTTGTCGGAAGCCTCGGAAAACAGGATGCCGATTTCAGCCTTGCGTCCCGCCCCGGAAACGCCGGACTTGGCATCGGCGATCAAATGTGCGGGGTCTACGCAGCCGGATTCGACCAGCGGCAGAAAGCCGAGTTGTGTGGCGGTCGGGTAGCAGCCCGGGTTGGCCACGATTCGGGCGCTGCGAATCTGCTCCCGGTTGACTTCGGGCAAGCCGTATACCGCCTCGGCCACCAGGGCAGGGCTGGCATGGCTCATGCCGTACCATTTTTCCCACAAACCGATGTCCTTGATGCGGAAATCCGCCGCGAGGTCGATCACCCTCACCCCCGCGTCGAGCAGTCCGGCGGCTTGCTGCATGGCGATGCCGTTCGGTGTGGCGAAGAACACCACGTCGCAGTCCACCAATGGCGCATCCTTCGGATCGCTGAACTTCAGGCCGACCGCGCCGCGCAGACTCGGAAACATGTCCGCCACCGGAGTTCCCGCCTCGCCGCGCGATGTGATGGCGGTCATTTCCACGCCAGGGTGACGCGCCAGCAGGCGCAGCAACTCCACCCCGGTGTAACCCGTACCGCCGACGATACCCGCCTTGATCATGACACTCCCCTCGCTGCGAAGGATTGATGGTAACCCACGGATGAAAAAGCCGCCCGAAGGCGGCTTTTTGTGCGACAGCGCAAATACCGCTGAAGCTTAGCGCTTCGAGAACTGCTTGCGCCGGCGCGCCTTGCGGAAGCCGACCTTCTTTCGTTCGACTTCGCGGGCGTCACGGGTGACGAATCCGGCGTTCGAAAGGGCAGGCTTGAGCGTCGCATCGTATTCGATCAGGGCACGGGTGATGCCGTGGCGCACGGCACCCGCCTGACCGGACTCGCCGCCGCCCTCGACATTCACCAGAATGTCAAAGGTGTTGGTGTGCTGGGTGAGTTCGAGCGGCTGGCGCACGACCATGCGGCCGGTTTCGCGCGAGAAGAATTCGTCGACAGGCTTGTCGTTGACCACAAACTTGCCGCTGCCGCTGCGCATGAACACGCGGGCAATGGCCGTCTTGCGGCGACCGGTTCCGTAATATTGGGTGACTGCCATGAAAGCTCCTTAAATTTCCAGCGCCTTGGGTTGCTGGGCGGTGTGCGGGTGGGCGCCACCGGCATAGCACTTCATTTTCTTCAGCATCGCGTAGCCCAACGGGCCCTTCGGCAGCATGCCCTTGACGGCCTTTTCCAGAATGCGGCCAGGGAAGCGTTGCTGCAGCTTGATGAAATTGGTTTCCCGGATACCGCCCGGATAGCCCGTGTGGCGGTAGTACATCTTGTCCTGTGCCTTGTTGCCGGTTACGCGCAGCTTTTCGACATTGACCACGACGATGAAATCGCCGGTATCGACGTGCGGCGTGAAAATCGGCTTGTGCTTGCCCCGCAGGCGGCGGGCGATCTCGGTAGCCAGGCGGCCGAGCACCTTGTCAGTCGCATCCACGACATACCAGTCGTGCTGGACTTCATGCGGCTTGGCGGAAAATGTTTTCATTCGCTGTTCCTTGCTTGCTTCGATTACCCGTCCAGCGCGGCAGGGAGTCAAATGACCCGTGCGCTTCACGGAAAGCCGAGCATTCTAACCAATCGCCAAAGGGCGTGTCAAATAGGAATTTGCCGGATCCATCGACCGAAGCTGCGCCATCGCAGTCCGGATACCGACCTTGCGGTCGGTCAGGCTTCCTGCATCATCCGCCAGTACTGGTACTTCATCATGGCCGCCGAACCCGCCACGATCGCGATCAGCGTCAGCACCGAACCCAGGGCGAGGGTCGACACCCCGGTGATTCCCTGCCCGATGGTGCACCCCATCGACAGGACGCCGCCAATTCCCATCAGCACCGCGCCGACCGCATGATTGAGGAAATCGCCGGCATTGACGAACCATTCGATGCGAAAGCTGCGGGAAACCAGCGAATAGAGCAGGGAACCGAAGATCACGCCGACCAGGGCCACGATGCCGAAATTGATCAGCGAGGTATCCACCGGATTCATCACATAGCGCGCCAGGTCGCCCATCGGACTCATGAAGGTGAACGACTGGGTTTCCACCCGCAATGGCTTGACGTCGGCGAAATCGGCGAATTCCTTCCAGGCCGCGCCCATGGTGCCGCCCGTGACATACCAGCCGACGATCACCGCAACTCCGATGACGACTCCGCCCAGGATATGGTCGGAGTTGCCACGAAAATCGCTCGAGGAAAACGCGAAACCGATCAGCGCAACCGCCAGTGCGGTGCCGAAGGCCAGATTGCCGACTCCGGTGAGGTCTCCCAGCGCCTGACTGGCCTTGCCCGCCGCCGCCAGGTTGATGGTGGTGGCCGACATCATGCTGCCGAAAAGGGTGTCGTAGAAATTGGTCCACAACATTGCGTAGGCAAAGGCCGAGGCTATCGCCAGTACCACCAGCGATTTCAGGTTGCCGCCACCGATGCGGACCAGGGTCTTGTTGCCGCACCCGGACGCGAGGGTCATGCCGACGCCGAACATCAGGCCGCCCAGGACGTAGCGCAGCCACGCCAGGTTGGGTGTGCGATAGGGCGGGAAGGTGCCGGTGCCGATCGTGGCCTTGCCCGAGGCTTCGAGCAGGGTGACGCCGAGCACGGCCACCGCAATGGCCAGCAGCCAGGCCCGCAGCCGGCCGGTGTCCCCCATATTTACCCAGTCGGAGACGGCACCCATGGTACAAAAATTGGTCTTGTTGGCCACCGCGCCCATGACGATGCCGGTGACCAGAACGATGCCGAGAACCTGCAGATGAATCGTGAATTCCATGTCGCCCCCTTGTGTCCGGGTCGCTGGCGGACCCTTGAACGGTCGGCAATTCTAAGTTCATTGCCCCACGCCCGGAATCAGTGTTCTTTGGCCGCAAATAATGGCAATCAATTGCCGGCGCGGTATCGCGTCGGGTCCGCCAGCCCGGCGCCGGCAAAGCCCTCCTTGCGCAAACGGCAGGAATCGCACAGGCCGCAGGCCCGCCCATCCGCGTCGGCCTGGTAGCAGGAAACCGTCAGTCCGAAGTCGACACCGAGGCGGGTCCCCTCGGCAATGATCCGCGCCTTGCTCAGCTCGATCAGCGGCGCATGCAACCGCAGCGGCCGGCCTTCGACGGCGGCCTTGGTCGCCAGGTTGGCCATCGCCTCGAAGGCGCGGATGAATTCCGGACGGCAGTCCGGATAACCGGAATAGTCCACCGCATTGACGCCGACGAAGATGTCCTGGGCATCGAGCACCTCGGCCCAGGCCAGTGCCAGCGAAAGCATGATGGTGTTGCGTGCCGGAACATAGGTGACTGGGATGCCGGGCTGCACGCCCGAGATCGGCACCGCGATCGAGCTGTCGGTCAGGGCGGAACCGCCCAACTGGCCGAGATCGAGCTTCAGCACCCGGTGCGCCGTCGCCCCCAGGGCGGCGGCGACCCGGGCCGCCGCCTGCAGTTCGGCGCCGTGGCGCTGGCCGTAATCGAGCGACAGGCAATGGCAGGCGTAGCCCCGCTCGCGCGCCATGGCCAGCACGGTTGCGGAATCGAGGCCACCGGAAAGGAGGACGACGGCGGGTTGCATGCCGCGATGGTAGCAAAGGGGCGTGGCGACTGCGTCATCTATAATCTTTTCCTGTTCATACTTCGTCCGGCAAGCAACGATGCCCAAGAAAGTGTTCATCCGCACCTTCGGTTGCCAGATGAACGAATACGACTCCGACAAGATGGCCGACGTACTGGCCGGCAGCGACGGTGCGGTCAAGACCGACAACCCCGAGGAAGCCGACATCATCCTGTTCAATACCTGCTCGGTGCGCGAAAAGGCGCAGGAGAAGGTGTTCCACGACCTCGGCCGGGTGCGGCACCTGAAGCAGCTCAACCCGAACCTGGTGATTGGCGTCGGTGGCTGCGTCGCCAGCCAGGAGGGCGCGGCCATCGTCGCGCGCGCACCTTACGTCGACCTGGTGTTCGGCCCGCAGACCCTGCACCGCCTGCCGCAGATGATCGCCGCGCGACGGGAAAGCGGACGCCCGCAGGTCGACATCTCCTTTCCCGAGATCGAAAAGTTCGACGCGCTGCCACCGGCCAGCGTGACCGGAACCTCGGCCTTCGTCTCGATCATGGAAGGCTGCTCGAAATACTGCAGTTTCTGCGTCGTGCCCTATACCCGCGGCGAGGAGGTATCGCGTCCCTTCGCCGACGTGATCGCCGAGATTGCGGCGCTGACGCAACGCGGCGTGCGCGAGGTGACACTGCTCGGCCAGAACGTCAATGCCTACCAGGGCGCGACGGACGACGAGGATACCGCCGACCTCGCCTTCCTGATCGAGACCCTGGCCAACATGCCCGGCATCGAACGCATCCGCTACACCACCTCCCACCCGCGCGAAATGACACAGCGCCTGATCGAGGTCTATCGCAGCGTCCCCAAGCTGGTCTCGCACCTGCACTTGCCGGTGCAGTCGGGCTCCGACCGGATCCTGGCGGCGATGAAGCGCGGCTACACGGTGCTCGAGTTCAAGTCCTTGGTGAAGAAGCTCAAGGCCGCCCGCCCCGATCTGTCGCTTTCGTCAGACTTCATCATCGGCTTTCCCGGCGAGACCGAGGAAGACTTCGAAAAGACCATGCTCCTGGTCGAGGAACTGAATTTCGACAACAGCTTTTCCTTCGTCTATAGCCCGCGTCCCGGCACACCGGCCGCCGAGATGGCGGACGATACGCCGGCGGAGCTCAAGATACAAAGACTGATGCGCCTGCAGAAAACCATCGAGGCGCAGGCGCTCAAAATCAGCCAGGCCATGGTCGGCACCGTGCAGCGCGTGCTGGTGGAAGGCCATGCGCGCAAGGACGCCAGCGAACTGGCCGGCCGCACCGACAACAATCGCGTCGTGAACTTCGCCGGCGCCGCCCGCCTGGTTGGGCAATTCATCGACGTCACCATCACCGCCGCGCTGCCGCACAGCCTGCGCGGAGAAGTCGTCACGGCCGCGGCAACGTAAGGGCGCGTGGATCTCAGGCCACCCAATCCGCCAGCCCGGATATCGACTTGAGGCATACTCCGGCCGTGCCGCCGAAACCGAGATCGCTCGACATCACCCTTGCGCCGACCGACAACACGCGGCTGCAGAATCTTTGCGGCGCGCTGGACGAAAACCTGCGCCAGATCGAAGCCGCCTTCGACGTCACCATCGGGCGTCGCGGCCAGCGCTTCCACATCGGCGGGGAGCAGGCCCAATCCCGGCTCGCCGCGACCGCGCTCCAGCACTTCTACGAACAGGCGGGGGAACCGCTCTCGATCGACGAAGTCCAGCTCGGCCTGATTGAGGTCTCGCGCAACCGCAATGCCCGCGCGCCGATCCCGCCCGGTGCCGGCCTCGTCACGCGCAAGAGCGACCTCCACGGACGCACGCCGAACCAGGTCAAGTACCTGCGCGACATCCAGGAACACGACATCACCTTCGGCATCGGGCCGGCCGGCACCGGCAAGACCTACCTCGCCGTCGCCAGCGCCGTGGACGCCTTCGAGCGCGACCAGGTCAGCCGCATCGTCCTCACCCGGCCCGCGGTCGAGGCCGGCGAACGGCTGGGCTTCCTGCCTGGCGACCTGGCGCAGAAGATCGATCCCTACCTGCGTCCGCTCTACGATGCGCTCTACGACCTGATGGGCTTCGAAAAGGTCGCGCGGCTGTTCGAAAAGCAGAACATCGAGATCGCGCCGCTGGCCTACATGCGCGGGCGCACGCTGAACCATGCCTTCATCATCCTCGACGAAGCGCAGAACACCACGCCGGAACAGATGAAGATGTTCCTCACCCGCATCGGCATCGGCGCCCGCGCGGTGATCACCGGCGACGTAACGCAGATCGACCTGCCGCGTGGGCAGAAGTCGGGCCTGGTCGAGGCGCGCCGCATCCTGGCCGACGTGCGCGGGCTGGCCTTCACCGATTTCGACGCGTCCGACGTGGTGCGCCACCCGCTGGTGGCGCGCATCGTCGATGCCTACCAGAAGCATGACGCGAACCGCCCGGCGCCTGTCTGAGTTGCAACTTTCGGTGCAGTATCCGGCGGGAAGCGCTGGTGCGCCGACCCGGCCGCAGGTCCGGCGCTGGGTGCGCGCGAGTTGCGCGATTCCGGCCGAGGTCGCGGTGCGTTTCGTCGATGGCGGCGAGGGGCGCGACCTCAATCGCGACTACCGCGGCAAGGACTACGCGACCAATGTGTTGTCCTTCCCGTATGAATGCGGCGACCGCGTGCAAGGCGACCTGGTGCTGTGCCGCGAGGTCGTCGAGCGCGAGGCGCGCGAGCAGGGCAAGGCGCCGGAAGCCCACTACGCCCACATGGTGGTGCATGGTATGCTGCATTTACAGGGCCATGACCACGAGACCGGGCGCGCCGATGCCGAACGCATGGAGGCATTGGAGCGCGAAATCCTGGATGCTCTCGGTTACCCCGACCCCTACGCCTAACTTTCATGACAGTGAAGATCGTCTACCGATGACAGGACACGCAAAAGGCGAACGAAGGCCCACCCCTCCCATCCGCTGCGCGGCCCACGGCTGGCTTTGCACAGCCAGCCGGCTGCGGCGGCGCACCGCATGCGGTGCGAAACCCCGCCTCGCCCCCTCACGGGGAGGCTACTGAGCAGCTCGCTTCGCTCGATTCTCACCAGTCGCTCCGAACGAGTTATTTCACTTCGTTACGCAATGGACCCATCCAGTAAACCCGGCCTGATAGAACGCCTTACCGCGCTGCTGTTGCGCGAACCCGAGGACCGAGAACAACTCCTGGAACTGCTCCATGGCGCCTTCGAGCGCCACCTGATGGATGCGGACGCGCTGTCCATCATCGAAGGCGCGTTGTCGGTGGCCGACATGGCGGTGCGCGACATCATGGTGCCGCGCGCCCAGATGGACGTGGTCGACATCAAGGAAACGCCGGAACAGATCGCCGAGCTCGTGCTGGAAACAGCCCACTCGCGCTTTCCGGCGATCGGCGAAAGCAAGGACGACGTGCTCGGCATCCTGCTCGCCAAGGATTTGCTGCGCTATTTCGCCGGCAAGGAGTTCGACCTGCGCGACACGCTGCGCCCGGCGATCTTCATTCCCGAATCGAAGCGCTTGAACGTCCTGTTGCGTGAATTCCGGGCGTCGCGCAACCACATGGCGATCGTGGTCGACGAGTACGGCGGGGTCGCCGGTCTGGTCACCATCGAGGACGTACTGGAACAGATCGTCGGCGACATCGAGGACGAGTACGACTTCGACGAGACCGAGGACAACATCGTCAGGGACAACACCGGCCGCTACCGGGTCAAGGCGCTGACCGAGATCGCCGACTTCAATACGGCGTTCGCCACTGAGTTCTCCGACGAGCATTTCGACACCGTCGGCGGCCTGGTGATCCACCACCTGGGCCGCCTGCCCAAGCGCAACGAAGTGCTGACCATCGACGGCTTGCGCATGCAGGTCCTGCGCGCCGACAGCCGCCGCGTGCATACCCTGCTGGTCGATCCACAGAAGGGTCTGCCGCTCTCGGATGGCTGACGCGGGAGGGCCGCTGTCCGCAACTGCGGCAGGTGGCGCCAAGCTGCGCCTGGCCCCGCGCCTGCTCCTGGCGGGACTGCTGGGTGCGTTTTGCGTCCTCGGTTTCGCCCCCTTTGATGCCTGGTTCGCCGTGTGGCCAGCGCCGACTCTCGCTCTGGGCGGACTCTACCTGCTCTGGCGCGCCGCCACGCCGCGCGCGGCGGCGCTGCTGGGGCTGGCATGGGGCGCCGGCTGCTTCCTGGTCGGCGTCTCCTGGGTGTATGTCAGCCTGTCGCAGTTCGGCGGCATGGCGCCGCCCGCGGCGGCGGCGGCCACGCTGGCGTTCTGCCTTTACCTCGCGCTGTTTCCCGCGCTCGCCGGCTACGCGTTTCGCCGTATTGCCAGCGCCGACTTTTCGCGACCGATCGCGGATGCATCGCTCTTTGCGGGCGTCTGGACGCTCACCGAATGGCTGCGCGGCACGCTGTTCACCGGCTTCCCCTGGCTGGCAATCGGCTATTCGCAAAGCCCGCCCAGCCCGCTGGCAGGCTGGGCCTCGGTGCTCGGCGTATATGGCCTTGGCTTCATCGTCGCACTGATCGCCGCCATGCTCGCCACCGGCTGGCGCAAGCCGGCGACCTGGGCCGTGGTCGCCGCCCTGCTCGGTGCCGGCGGCCTGCTGCGCGCAATGGACTGGACCCAGCCGGTGGGCGCGCCGATCACGGTCAGCCTGCTGCAGGGCAACGTGCCGCAGAGCCTGAAGTGGGACCCGGAACACCTGCCGCGTTCGGTCAATACCTACGTACAACTGGCCAAGGCGCACCCGGCAGCGCTCACGGTGCTGCCCGAGACGGCGCTGCCGCTCTTCTTCGACGAAGTCCCGCGCGACGTCCTGCGCGCTGTCACGACCCATGGCGACGCGCTGATCGGCGTCGCCGTCGGCACCACCGACGGCGGCTACACCAACGGCGCCGTGGCGCTGACCCGCGAGCTTGCCGCCAGTGCCTATGCCAAGCGCCACCTGGTTCCCTTCGGCGAATATCCGCCGCCAGGTTTCGCCTGGTTCTTCCGCTTCGCGCACATCCCCATGTCCGAGTTCACCGCCGGCCAGCCGCGCCAGGAAGCGTTGTCCGTCGGCGGGCAACGCATCGCACCCAACATCTGCTACGAGGATCTGTTCGGCGAGGAACTGCTCGCTGCGCTGCCGACGGCGACGCTGCTGGTGAACCTGTCCAATACCGCGTGGTTCGGTGATTCGCTGGCACAACCGCAGCACCTGCAGATCGCCCGCCTGCGCGCGATCGAAACCGGGCGCGTGATGCTGCGCGCGACGAACACCGGCATGACGGCAATGGTGAATCCGGACGGGGCGATCGCGGCGGCACTGCCGCCCTTCTCCACCGCCGCGCTGGTGGTCCAGGCCCAGGGTCGCAGCGGGCTGACGCCCTATGCGCGCTGGGGCAATGCGCTGGCCCTGCTGATCGCCGTCGGCGCCTGCCTGGCGGCGCTGCGACGCGGCAAAAGCTAGAGCTTGTAGGCGGCGAGGTCGATGGTCAGGGTCGGGCGGCCCATGGCCTTAAGTGCAGCGCAAAAAAAGCGTCGCACCTCCGGCGTCGCCGGATGCAGGTCGGCGGGCTTGATGTTGCCCGCCAGCAGCAGGATCTGGTCGACCAGCAGCATCTTGCCCATCGGATTCGGGTTCTCCAGCCCTGCCTTGCCGAACTCCTCGGCAATCCAATGCCGCGCTTCGCGCGCGTCCACGGCCGCGAGCTCGTCCGCGCCGAGGGGAAAATCGAAACGCTCGCCGTTCTTCAACACCACGCTGACTTCATGATCCACGCTACCGCTCCTTGGCTGTTTGGCTGACTGGCGCGAATGATACCGGAAGGTGCCGGCTGCATAGCAAGTGCGGGCCGCAACGCCCTCCTGCTGCAAAGCAACTTGACCCTGCCGCACACCACCGCATAATGCGCCGACCCACAACCACAACGAGGAGCCCCAACATGTTTTTCCGCCGTTTCCTGTCCCTGCTGCTTGCACTCGTCGCTACCGCCTTCGCCTTTCCGGCAGCGGCCGCGGCCATCGTCGACGCCGCCGCCGTGAAGGCCGCCCAGGCCCGCGGCGCCATCATCTGGGACATGCGCGCCACCCCGCTCTACCGCAAGGGCCACATTCCCGGCGCGGTAAGCATCGGCGATGCCGGCGCCGTGCTGCGCAATCCGGTGACCGAGGACTTCATCGATACTGCACAAATCGAGAAGATCCTCGGCAATGCCGGCATCGACCCGGCCAGGGAAATCATCGTCTATGCCGACCGGGGCAGCCCCTTTGCCTACTTCGGACGACTCACGCTGCGCTACTTCGGCGCCGACAATGTCAGTGTCCTCCACGACGGCATTGAAGGCTGGCAGGAGGCCGGCAATCCGGTCGAGACCGCCGATGCGCAGCGCCCGGCCGTGGCGCTCAAGCTGACGCCGCGACCGGAACTGATCGCCAGCACCGAGGATGTAGTGACGCGCAGCAAGAGCGGCGCGGTGCAGATCATCGACGCGCGTACCTCAGGCGAGTACCTCGGCAACGACGTGCGCGCCATCCGTGGCGGCCACATTCCCGGCGCGCTGAACATTCCCTACGAGCAGAACTGGAGGGACCCGGAAACCAACGCCAAGATGTCGCGCCGCCAGGTCCCCGACAACAAGGGCGCCGGCCTCGCCCCGACCGATGCACTGAAGGCGCTCTACGCCAAGCTCGACCCGAACAAGGAAACCGTGGTCTATTGCCAGAGCGGCGTGCGCGCGGCCGAAACCGCCGCGGTGCTGGAGACCCTGGGCTTCAACAAGGTCAAGGTGTATGACTCGTCGTGGCTCGGGTATGCCTCCCGCCTCGACGCCCCGGTGGAGCGCGAAACCTTCTTCAACGTCGGCGCCATGAACGGCCGACTGGCTTCGATGCAGCGCAAGATCGACGAGATGGAAAAGATGATCGGCGAGTTGCATACGAACCACGGCGCGAAGCCCGCCTGTCCCGCCGGAAAGGTCTGCTGAGGGCATCCTGCGCGCGCAAGCGCGTGGCGGAAACCCTGTAAAATCGCTGCTCTCGCGAACTTACGGGGTTTCCCGATGAAGAAAGAACAGACGTTTAGTTCCGACGTCACGCGCAAACCCGCGCATGAGTCTCCACTGAAAGTCGGCCATGGGCCGACTTTTCAGGAAGTCATCCTGCGCTTGCAGGACTTTTGGAACAAGCAGGGCTGCGTATTGCTCCAGCCCTATGACATCGAAGTCGGCGCCGGCACCTTCCACACTGCCACCTTCCTCCGCGCGATCGGCCCCGAGCCTTGGAAGGCCGCCTACGTGCAGCCGTCGCGCCGCCCCAAGGACGGCCGCTACGGCGAGAACCCGAACCGGCTGCAACACTACTACCAGTACCAGGTGGTGCTCAAGCCGAATCCGCCGAACATCCAGGAACTCTATCTCGACAGCCTGCGCGCGCTGGGCATCAACACCTCCGAACATGACATCCGCTTCGTCGAGGACGACTGGGAATCGCCGACGCTGGGCGCCTGGGGCCTGGGCTGGGAGGTCTGGCTCGACGGCATGGAAGTCACCCAGTTCACCTATTTTCAGGAAGTCGGATCGCTCGCCTGCCGCCCGGTGCTGGGCGAAATCACCTACGGCATCGAGCGCCTGGCCATGTACCTGCAGAGCGTGGAAAACGTCTTCGACCTGGTCTGGTCGCCGGGCGTCACCTATGGCGACGTCTACCACCAGAACGAGGTGGAACAGTCGACCTACAACTTCGAGCACTCCGACGTCGACTGGCTGTTCGCGCAGTTCTCCAAGTTCGAATCGGAGGCCAAGCGCCTGATCGGGCTCAACCTGCCGCTGCCAGGCTTCGAGATGGTGATGAAGGCCTCGCACAGCTTCAACCTGCTCGATGCGCGCGGCGCGATTTCGGTCACCGAGCGCGCCGCCTACATCGGCCGCGTGCGTGCCCTGGCGCGCGAGATCGCCCAGGCCTATTACGATTCGCGCGAACGGCTGGGCTTTCCCATGTGCAAGGGAGTTGCAGCATGAAGGCAACCCTGCTGATCGAACTCCTCACCGAGGAGCTGCCGCCGAAATCGCTGGCGAAGCTCGGCCTGTCATTCCGCGAGCAGATGCAGAAGGCGCTGGCCGAGGCCGGCTTCATCGAGGCCGCCAATGCCGGCCGCTGGTACGCCACTCCGCGCCGACTTGCGCTGCAATTCGACGACTGCCTGGAAAGCCAGCCTGATCGCGTCATCGAGAAAAAGGGCCCTGCGGTCGCTGCGGGAGTCGGCGCTGACGGTACGGCGACCAAGGCCCTCGAAGGCTTCATGCGCTCGGCCGGGGTCGAGTTTTCGCAACTGGAAAAGCTGAACGACGGCAAGGCCGAATATTTCGTCGCCCGCATCAGGAAGACCGGCGGCCGCATCGACGAATACCTGGCCGGCATGGTCGAGGCGGCGCTGAAGAAGCTGCCGGTGGCCAAGCTGATGCGCTGGGGCGACGGCGACGCGCAGTTCGTGCGCCCGGTGCACGGCCTGATCCTGCTGCATGGCGCCCGCACCGTGGTGGGCGAAGTCCTGGGCCTGCCCAGCCGCAACATCACGCGCGGCCATCGCTTCATGAGCGTCGGCGTGATCGACATCCTGCGCGCGGAAGACTACGAGGCGGTGCTGGAGAAGGAAGGCCGCGTCATCGCCTCCTTCGACAAGCGCCGCGAAATGATCCGCCAGCAGCTCGACGCCATCGCCGCTGGTCGCTCCTGGCTGCAGGACGAGGCCCTGCTCGACGAAGTCACGGCGCTGGTCGAATTCCCCGCCGTGTATGAAGCCGGCTTCGACGACGAATTCCTCGCCGTGCCGCAGGAATGCCTGATCCTGACCATGAAGGCGAACCAGAAGTACTTCCCGCTGATGGACGGCGCTGGTGCGGGTGCAAAGCTCACCAACCGCTTCCTGGTCGTCTCCAACATGAAGGTGGCGGACCCGACCAACATCGTCACCGGCAATGCCCGCGTGGTTCGCCCGCGCCTGTCGGACGCCAAGTTCTTCTTCGAAACGGACAAGAAGACGCCGCTCTCGGCGCGCATCGGCAAGCTGTCGCGCGTGGTGTATCACAACAAACTGGGCAGCCAGGGAGAGCGCGTCGACCGCCTGGTCAAGCTTGCGGCGAAGATCGCGCAGCGGCTCGGCGCCGACGTGGCGCAGGCCGAGCGCGCCGCGCTGCTGGCCAAGGCCGACCTGGTCAGCGACATGGTCGGCGAATTCCCCGAACTGCAGGGCATCATGGGCCGCTACTACGCGCTGTCCGATGGCGAGTCGGCGGTCGTCGCCGACGCGATCCAGAGTCATTACCAGCCGCGCTTCAACGGCGACGCGCTGCCGCAGGGCCAGGTGGCCTGCGCCGTGGCGCTGGCCGACAAGCTCGATGCGCTGGTCGGCTTCTTCGGCATCGGCCAGATTCCCACCGGCGACAAGGACCCCTTCGGCCTGCGCCGCGCCGCGCTCGGCGTGCTGCGCATGCTGATGGATACGCCGCTGCCGCTGGCCCTGCCCGGCCTGATCGACGATGCCGCCGCCGGCTTCGCGCCGGAACTTTTCAGCGGCGACTGGCGTGCCGCCAGCGCCGACTTTTTCAAGGAGCGCCTGCGCCACATGCTGCGCGATGCCGGCCACGACCACCGGGCGGTCGATGCCGTGCTCGCGCTGGATCCGACGCGCATCGACCAGGTCCCGGCGCGGCTCGCCGCGGTCAAGGCCTTCGCCGCGCTGCCCGAGGCCGACGCGTTAGCTGCCGCCAACAAGCGCATCGTGAATATCCTGCGCAAAACCGGCGCCGAAGCGGGCGACGCGATCGATTCCGCGCTGCTTGCCGAAGACGCCGAAAAAGCCTTGTGGCTGCAGGTCGAAGCCGTGGCGCCGGGCATTGAAGCACAGCTCGCCGCAGGCGATTACGCCGGCGCGTTGAAGGCGCTGGCCGGCTTGCGCGGCGCGGTGGATGCCTTCTTCGACGGCGTGATGGTCATGGCCGAGGATGCGAAGCTGCGCGCCAACCGGCTGGCCCTGCTGCGGCGCCTGGCCGGGCTGATGAACCGCGTTGCCGACATTTCGCGGCTTTCCGCCTGATGCGGGGCATGGCAAACAAAGCCTCTTTTGCGCCGGTGTTCGGCAAAGTCGGCGCTGGCGCCACGGCGAGAATGAAGCGCAAAGAACCATGAAACACCCGCCCCTCCCATCCGCTACGCGGCCCACGGCTGCCTTTGCACAGCCAGCCGGCTGCGGCGGCGCGACGCATGCGTCGCGAATTCCCGCCTCGCCCCCTCACGGGGAGGCTTCCAGTCACCTCGCTGCGCTCGCCCATCACCAGACGCTCCGAACCAGTCATTCACGCTAGCCATGAAACTAGTCATCCTCGACCGCGACGGCGTGATCAACCACGACTCGGACCAGTACATCAAGTCGCCCGACGAGTGGCGCCCGATCCCCGGCAGCCTCGCCGCCATCGCGCGGCTCAACCAGGCCGGCTATCGCGTGGTGGTGGCGACCAACCAGTCGGGCGTGGGACGCGGCCTGTTCGAAACCGACACCCTGCTGGCGATCCACGACAAGATGCTTAAGGCATTGACCCAGGTCGGCGGGCGCATCGACGCGATCTTCTTCTGCCCGCACACCAATGCCGACAACTGCGACTGCCGCAAGCCCAAACCCGGCATGCTCAAGGAAATCGCCGGGCGCTTCAACGCCGACCTGGCCGGCGTGCCGGCCGTCGGCGATTCGCTGCGCGACCTGCAGGCGGCGGTGGCGGCCGGTGCGCAACCGATGCTGGTGCTGACCGGCAAGGGTCGCAAGACCGCCGACGATCCGGCCCTGCCGCCGGAGACGCTGGTGTTCCCCGACCTCGCCGCCGCCGCGGCCCACATCGCGCGCTGATCCTCCCGCGATGGCGGCGTTCCGCTCCCTGCTGTTCATGCTGATCCTGATCGTGGTCACGCCGCCCTACACGCTCGCGGTCATCCTCTGCCGCCCGCTGCCGCACAAGATGCGGCGGCACTCGGTGGTGCCCTGGGTAAATTTCGTGATCTGGCTGGTGAAGCACGTGCTGGGCATTCCCTACCGCCTGCTGGGCTCGGAGAACATCCCGTCGCAGGCCGTCATCGTGCTGGCCAAACACCAGTCGGCCTGGGAGACCTTCATGCTGCAGGAGGTGTTCCGCGACACGGTCTTCGTCTGGAAGAAGGAGATCAAGTACATCCCCTTTTTCGGCTGGGCGCTGGCCTCGATCCCGATGATCGAGACCGACCGCAGCGCGACCAAGGCCGCGCTGAAGAGCCTCGTGGACCAGGGCCGCGACCGCCTCGCCAATGGCTACACGGTGGTCATCTTTCCCGAAGGCACCCGCTCGAAGCCCGGTTCGAAGAACCGCTACAAGGTCGGCGGCGCGCATCTCGCCGTCGAGACCGGCGCCCTGGTGGTACCGGTGGCGCTGAACTCGGGCGAGTTCTGGGGCCGCAACGCGCTGTTCAAGAAGTGCGGCACGGTCACCGTCAGCGTCGGCCCGGGCATCGACCCCGCCGGACTATCGTCCAGCGAGGTGCTGGCGCGCGCCGAAGCCTGGATCGAGGCCGAGATGGCGCGCATCAGCCCGGCACTGTACGGAGCGGCGCCATGAACGGCCGCCGTAATCCGCAGTTCGCGCTGCGGCTCGACGCCGGCCAGCCCGACCCGGCGGACGTCTGGCACGACGGTGCAACGCTCGACTATCTCGGCGGCAAGCTGCGCCTGCTGCTCGGCACCGAACAGCGCGATGCCGTGCGCAGCGGCGACACGCTGGCCCTGCCGCTACCCCCGCAAGCCTCCCCGCGCCAGATCCAGGACCGCGCCGAGGCCTGGCTGCGCGAGGAAGCCACGCGCCTGCTGCAGCAGGTGATCGACCAGAAATTCCTCGAACGTCGCTCTGCGGCAGCGGGTTCGCGCGCGCCGCGCCTGGCGCTGTCCTTCGCCGCGCGCGGCCACTGGGTCGAAGTGCAGGCGCCAAACACCCTGCGCTGCAACTGGCGCCTGATCCAGCAGCCACTGCCCGCCATCGAGCAGGCCATCGCCCGCGGCATCGCGGCCCTGCCACCGCAACAGGCCGGATTTGACCTGTTCGGCATGCCCACGGCCACCGGCTGAGCGTCGATGTTCCTCGAACAACTCAAGCTGTTCCGCCTGCCCTCGCCAACGCCCGAGGCAAGGACGCGCCACCTGCTGATCGGCGGGCGCATCGTCGATTACCGCCTGAAGAGCGGCGCCAAGCGGCTGTCGATGACCATCGACGAACGCGGCCTGCGCATCGGCGCACCGCACCGCCTGCCGCTGACCGAAATCGAAGCCTTCGTGCACGGCCATGGCGACTGGGTCCTGAAGAAGCTGGCGGAACTCGCGCACGCCACGCAACCGCGCCATGTCACGGTCAAGGACGGACTGCGCCTGCCGCTGCTCGACGGCGAGGCGGAAGTGCGCGTGCTGCCCGGCGCCAACCGCGTGCGCTGGATCGGCGACACGATGGTGCTCGCGGCGCGCCCCGACGCCGACCTTGCCCGCCTTGCGGTGCGTGCCCTGCAACAGCGTGCGCTCGACCATTTCGGCGCGCGCCTCGCCGACTTCACCGGCCGCCTCGACCTCGCCCTGCCGAAGCTAAGCCTGTCCTCGGCGCAGACGCGCTGGGGCAGCTGCAGCCGGCACGGCGGCATCCGCGTCAATTGGCGCCTGATCCACATGCCCACGCAACTGGGCGATTACGTGGTCGCCCACGAAGTCGCCCACCTGCTGGAAATGAACCACAGCAAGCGCTTCTGGGCCGTGGTCGAATCGATCTACCCCGACTGGAAAACCGCGCGCGGCGAACTCAAGCAACGCACCACCTCCCTGCCCATCCTTTGAGAGCTTGTGAATAAATCTACTGCGCGTGCCGGATCGGGGATTGGGCGGTGCTCGCTATCCTCACATATAGCTACATATGTTCCGGTAGCTGCGCTCCGGCCGCACCCCGCTGCGGCCCGCTCGCTACGATTTCTTCACAAGCTCTGATCCGAAAGGAAACCACCATGCGCATCCTGCATACCATGCTGCGCGTCGGCGACCTCGACAAGTCGCTGGCGTTCTATACCGAGGTCCTGGGCATGCGCCTGCTGCGGCGCAATGACTACCCGGAAGGGAAATTCACGCTGGCTTTCGTCGGCTATGAAGAAGAAGCCGACGGCGCCGTGCTGGAGCTGACCCACAACTGGGGTGTCGATCGTTACGAAATCGGCACCGGCTACGGGCACATCGCGCTGGCCGTCGATGACGCCCTTGCCGCCTGCGCCGAAATCAAGGCGCGCGGCGGCAGGGTGACACGCGAAGCAGGCCCGATGAAGGGCGGCACGCGCGTGATCGCCTTCGTCGAGGATCCGGACGGCTACAAGATCGAACTGATCCAGCGCAAGTAGCCGCGGTACGCGAACGACGCAGCGGAGTGCCGCGCGCCGTTCAGCTGCGCGCCCGGTCCAGCCAGTGCAGCAGTACCTCGAACAGCAGGTCGGGATCGACCGGCTTGCCGATATGGTCGTCCATGCCGGCGTCGAGGCAGACCTGGCGATCCTCGGCGAAAGCGTTGGCCGTCATCGCCAGGATCGGCGTGCGTTCATGCCCGGGCAGCGCACGAATCGCCCGCGTCGCATCGACGCCGTTGAGGTTGGGCATCTGCATGTCCATCAGGATCAGCGCGTAGCGCGTTTGCCCGGCCAGGTCCACCGCCTGCAATCCGTCCTCGGCCAGGTCCACCACCAGCCCGCGGTCCTCCAGCAGCCAGCGCGCCACGTCGCGGTTGGTCGGCTCGTCTTCGGCGAGCAGGATCCGGGTACCGGCGAATTGCGCCTGCAGCCGCGTTTCCGCCGTGCCCGGCGCGGAAGTCGGCGCTGGCGCCACGGCGCCGGTGGCCTTCCGCAGCGTCACGTGCAGCCGGAAGGTGCTTCCGGCCCCCGGCCGGCTGCTGACCTCGATGTCGCCGCCCATCATCCGCGCCAGGCGCCGGCTGATGGCCAGCCCCAGCCCGGTGCCGCCGTACTTGCGGGTCATCGAGCCGTCGGCCTGTTCGAAGGCGGTGAACAGCCGCTTCTGGTCTTCGGCGGCGATGCCAATCCCGGTATCCTGCACGTCGACCCGCAGCAGCAGGTCCTCGCCACCGAATTCTTCGACCCGGACCCGCACCGATATGCTGCCGGCGTCGGTGAACTTGACGGAGTTGCCGGCCAGGTTGAGCAGGATCTGCCCCAGCCGCAGCGGGTCGCCCTTGATCTGCCGCCGGGCATCCTCGGGCGTCACGTCGATGTGCAGGCCGAGGCCCTTTTCCGCAACCTTTTGCCCGATCAGTGCCGACAGGTTGTTCAGCACGTCGTCCAGCGTGAAGTCGACCTCTTCCAGGCTAAGGCGCTCGGCCTCGATCTTGGAGATGTCGAGGATGTTGTTGATGACGCCGAGCAAATGATGGGAAGACTGGTCGATCCGGTCGAGCTGGCTGCGCAACTTGGCATCCATGGTGCGCCGCATGACCAGGCTGGTCATGCCCATGATGGCGTTCATCGGCGTACGCAGTTCGTGGCTCATGTTGGCTAGGAAGGTGCTCTTGGCGCGGCTGGCGGCCTCCGCCGCTTCCTTGGCGACGGACAGCGCGGCGGTGCGTTCCTCGACCAGTCGTTCCAGATGGTGGCGGTACTTTTCGAGCTCGGTTTCCGTCCGCTTGCTTTCGGTGATGTCGAACAGGCTGCCGATGTAGTGGGTCGCTTTCCCGGACGCATCGCGAACCGCGGTGACGGTGAGCAGTTCGGGAAAGACCTCGCCACTCTTGCGCCGGTTCCACACCTCGCCACGCCAGAATCCGTCGCGCGTGATCGCCTGCCACATGCTCCGATAGAAAAGCGAGTCATGCCGACCGGAGCTGAATACCGAGGGCGTCTTGCCGACCACGTCTGCCGCCGAGTAGCCGGTGATCGCTTCGAGCGCCGGATTCACCGCCAGGATGCGGCGCTCGGCGTCGGTGATGCAGATGCCCTCGACGCTGGAGGCGAACACCGTCGCCGCGAGGCGCTGGGCCTCCGCGGCCCGCTGCCGGTCGGTAATGTCGGTGAGTATGCAATGGGTCCGGGCCGCCCCCGCGGCGTCGTAGCCGATGCGGCCATTGATGGTTACGGTTCGCGTCTGCCCATCCTTGCGCCGGATGTCGAACACCGGACCGTCCAGGCTGCCCCGTGAAAAGAACTCGGGAAACTTGCTCGCCAGCGCAGCACACGAGCCCTCCTCGATGAAGTCGGTGATTTCCCGCCCCAATACCTCCTCGCGCCGATAGCCGCCGAGCAGGGCCAGCCATGCATCATTGACGTCGATGATGCGGGTATCCAGGTCGAGCGACTGATAGGCCAGCGGCGCGCGCAGGAACATGTCGCGATAGCGCTGTTCGGAGGCCGCCAGTTCGTCCTTTGCCGCCCTCTCCACCGTGACATCTCGAGCGATGCCCGAAAAGCCGACCAGCATCCGGCCGCCGGCGCGAAGTTCGCCATGCCCGTTGCCATTGCCATGGCCATTGCCATTGCCATGCCCGTTGCCATTGCCATGGCCATTGCCATTGCCATGCCCGTTGCCATTGCCATGGCCATTGCCATTGCCATTGCCGTTGCCGTTCGCCTGCTCACGTTCTGCGACCAGGCACCACTGCATGAGGTGCACGTTGCCCTCGCGCGACACCTGGCGATTCTCGAATTCGAAGACTTCATCGCAGCCGGCGGCGATCCATTTGGCGAACGCGGCCTCGGTCGCGGCGCGATCATCGGGATGGACGAATTCGAACGCCGACAACCCCGCGCATTGGTCCGCGGGCAGGCCGAAGTAGGTCGTCGCCATCGGATTTACGAAGGTCAGCCGACCGTCGATATCCACCCGCGTGATCAGGTCGTGCGAGGTCTCGATCAGGCTGCGGTACTTGGCCTCGCTGCGCCGCAGGGCCGATTCCCGCTCCAGCACCGCAGCCGCCATGCGCCGCGTGCTCTGCACCAGGCGTTCGATCTCGTCGGTGGTCGACCGCGGCAGGCGCGCCCGGTAGTCGCCGGCGGCGATGCTTTCGATCTGCGCGGCAAACTCGGCCACGCGACGGGTCATGCGGCGACCGGCAAGTACGGCGGCAATGAGGGCCAGCGCCATCGCCAGCGCGCTGCCGACCCCCAGCGCCAGCAAGGTCTTGCGCACGGTGGCGAATGCCAGGTCGACCGGTTGCGCCATCACCACGCCCCAGCCCTGTTGCCCGAGCGGCGTGTAGCTGCCGATGTACTCGACCTCGTCGAGGCGGAAACGCGCGGAGCGCGGAAGTGCGGCCACTCCCTTGGCCAGCAGCGGCAGGTGACCGAGGTTTTCCTGCCGCAGGGCGCGCTCCGGCTTCGGGTGGCCGACCACATGGCTGCGCGCGTCGAGGATGATCGGCAGCAGGGCGCCCCCCTGGCTCAGATCGCCGGCGAAACGCGAGAGCTCCTCCAGATCGAGCTCGCCGACGATGACATTGGCGTTGTTGGCACCCCCCGGCGTCGAACGCAGCGGAATCGCCAGCGCGACGACGATGCGGCCATCGACCGACAGGTAGGTATCGGACCAGACCAGCGCCCCGCGGGAACGCGCCTGGCGCACGTACTCTCGACTGGAAAAATCGATGCCCATCAGGTTGGCGCGCGACGCCCGGCGCGCCACCGGCATGCCGACATCGATTACGCGGTCGGCGGGATCGAGCACGTACAGCGTATCCAGCGATTTTTTCATTTGCGCCACGGTGTCGATCGCGATGCGCCGGTGTTCCTCGCTGCGCGCCGGGGACAGGGCGAGATCGGATGCCAGCAGCGACATGTCCGAGGCGAAATCCTCCAGCCGGCCGGCTACCTGGCGCGCGGCCACCTCGCCGAGCGCCAGGTTGCGCGATTCGACTTCGGCATTGAGGCGGGGCATCAGCACCCCGAGCACGACGCCGAGCACGATCAGCACGGCGAGCGCCACCAGGGTCGACAAGCCGAGCGAAAGCCAGAAGCGGAGCGAACGTGCCATGCGCCGCTCGCTAGTCGATGCGGGCGAAAACGCCGTCGCGAATCACGGTCAGGTAGGTCTCGCGGCTGGCATCGCCGGCCGCGTCGAAACGCACCGAAGACTGGGCCCCGGAGAATTCGCGCCGATCGAGGATCGCCTGCTTCAGCGTTTGCCCCTCCCGCCGTGCCGCGAGTCCGTCGAGAACGACGTTGGTCGCGTCGAAGGCGGTCAGGCCGGCAAAGCCCGGCTCGTGACCGAAGCGATCCACATAGGCCTGGCGAAACGCCAGGTAGGCAGGCTGCCGGCTGCCACGGTCGATGAACTGTGCCATCGTCATGCCCTCAACCGCCTTGCCGCCCAGTTCGATCAGTCGCTCGGTGGCCGCCCACTCCGAAGCGTTGAGGCGCAGGTTCGGCTGTCGCGCTCGCAATTGCTGGGCCAGCAGGGCCGCATCCACCGAGTTCGCTATCAGCAGCACCGCGTCAGGCGAGGATTCCAGGAGGCGGACGGCCAGCTCATCGAAATGGGCCTGGTCGCTGGACTGGAATCCGATGGCGACGAGGATCTTGCCGCCGACATTTTCGTAGGCCTGCCGGTAATCGGCCAGCCAGCTTTCCGAATAGGCCTTGTTGCGCAGGTCGTAGGCTACGGCGATGCGGCGGCTGCCCTGATGGTGCAGGTGATGGCCCGCCGATTTTTGCGCATAGGGCGTGGTCGAGAGTATGACGCGCAGGAAGTGGTCGTCGATGCCGGACAGCGCCGTGGTGGTGACGGTGGGGCTCACCAGCAGCAATTTCGCCTCGTTGGCCAGGGGCACCACCGCCTGAGCCATGGCGCTGGTCATCGGCCCGACGATGGCCTCGACCTTGCGTTCGGCAAGGCGCGCAAATGCCTTGCGCGCCACATCGGCGTCCTGCTGATCGTCCTCCACCACCAGTTCGACCTGGCGCCCGCCGATGCCACCGGCCTTGTTGCGCATCTCGACCGCCAGCGTCGCGGCATTGCGTCCGCCCAGGCCGAGGTCGGCGACGCGACCCGATATCCCGCCGAGGAATCCGATGCGCAACGGCTCCGGCGGCGCACACGCGGCAAGCAGCGCCAACGCCGCCGGCGCCACCAGACGCCAGCCACGCGCAAAAGCGAAGTGCGCTAGAACCTCAGAAATCAAGCCTGACAGCACCCCTCAGCCTCCATCCAATATGGTCGCGACCGCCGACAATCTGCGCCGGCCCATCGACTCTTGATTCATCGCGGTGCAGATTCGTCGATCGAGTCCGGCCACAATTGTGACCCAAGTATATGCCGTCCCCAGCCGAGAAGCGTCGCCAAGCCGCGCCTGGACGGGCTCAGCCGTTGGGCGTTGGCGGTTTCGCCGGAGCGGGCACCAGGTCGAGTTGGCGCAGCACTGCGAGTTGGCGCTGCATCACTTCGCGGCGGTAGGCCGCCGCGTCGACCGTGGACCAATCGAAGAAGCCCTGCCCGGCACGCAGCCCGGAGCGACCCTCCGCCATGTAGCGATCGATGATGACTGGCGGCGCGTGGCGCGGATCGTCCAGCGCCTTTGCCAGGTAATGGCTGGCGTAGTAGAGGATATCGAGGCCACCGAAATCGATGAACTCGACTAGCCCCATGCTGGCGAAGCGCGGGCCGAAGCCGTAGCGCACCGCCCGGTCGATGTCCTCGGGCGTGGCTACCCCCTGCTCGACCATGCGCGCCGCCTCGTTCATCACCAGCGCCTGCAGGCGCGGCACGATGTAGCCGGGGGCGGCCTGGCACAGCACGGGCTTCTTGCCGATGGCCGATAGCAGGTCACACAGCTCCTGCGTCGACCCCGGATCGGTGCCGGCGTGCGGCGAAACTTCGACCAGCGGAATCAGGTAGGCCGGGTTGAGCCAGTGGGCGTTGAGGAAGCGTGCGGGATGGGTGACGAAGCCGGCCAGTTCGGTGGACAGCATGGTCGAGGTGGTCGAGGCGAGCAGCGCGTCGGGCCGCAGGTGCTGGCAGACGAAGGCAAAGGCCTCGCGCTTGGCGTCGAGTTTTTCAGGCACGCCTTCGAACAGCACGTCGACCCGCGCCAGTACATCCGGCGCCGCATCGCGCGCGGCGAAATGCACGCGGGCCAGCATGGCGGGAATAAGCTCGGCATCGAACACGCCGAGTTCCGCCAGCGTGCGCAGGCTGGCTTCGATCTCGCGCCGTGCGTCGGCTTCGAGCTTGATCCTCGCCTCCGCCGCGCGCGGTTTGGCGTCGATCAGCCAGACCTCATGCCCGGCGTAGGCGAAGGCGTGGGCGATGCCGCGTCCCATGCGCCCGGCGCCGAGCGCGGAAACGACTGCCGTCATCAGGCGCTGCCTGTTTCCATGAAGTGCGCCATGCCCTTGCGATCGAGCGCCGCCAGTCCCATGGCCTCCAGCGTACGCGGCCCGGCGCGCAGGTCGCGTTCGCAGACTGCCGCGGCGAGCGCCAGCAGGCCGCTCGCCACAGGCACGTTGACGCCGGCCCAGTCGGCCACCGAGACCAGGAAGGCGAGGCCGTAATGGATGTCCTCGGTCATGTAGCGATGTTGGGTGAGCACGATGTGCTCGCGCCAGTCACCGCTGTCGACCAGGCGGTTGTGGGCATCGCCGTACATCCAGCGGTCGTTGTTGTAATGGTCGCTGAGCGGAAAGTGTTCGCCCCCGTAGCCCAGCGCCTTGCGCAGGGCGATGCGCTCGCCGTCGAGCACGTCGGTAACGCGGCGGATGGCCGGCTGGGTACCTTCGTTGTGGATGTCCCAGCGCTCGAAGTGTTCCAGCGGGCCGGCGTTCATCAGGATCAGCGGTGGATGGATGATCGGTCCCGCATTCATCAGCGCGCCGGCCAGCACGTCCTCGATCGGCTCCACCGACGGAAAGGCCGCGCGCAGCACGGCGAAAACCGGCTCCGACTTGCAGGCCGGGAAGACACCGGTCGGCAGTCGCGTGGCGCGCATGGTGATGGCGACTTCGGCCGGCCCATGCTTGCGCGTGAGCCAGGGCAGGGTGCCGGTTTCGGCAAAGGCGACGTCGGCCGTGCAGCCGGCATGGCGCAGGGTCTGCATCATGGCCACGCTGCCGAAGGTCCCCGGCGGCAGGAAGACCACCTGGCCGTCGGCGAGGTGGGATGCCAGCGCGCGGCCAATGTCCTCCTGGGCGAAAGCCGGGGTCGGGATCAGGATCAGTTCGGCACCGCGCAGCGCCGCACCGAGGTCCGCCGTTACCGTGCTGATCTCGACTTCGCGCCTGCCGGAAATGTCCTTCAACATCAGCCGGCGAGTAGTCGCCAGTTCGCCGAACGCTGCCGCGTCGCGGCGCCAGAAGCGCACCTCGTGACCGAGGCCGGAAAGATCGGCGGCGGCGGCGTAGGAGCCGTTGCCACCGCCCAGAACGGCTATGCGCATGAAATCGTCCCGGGAAGTGCCGTACCGTCAGCGCCGACTTTCATCCTGGCCCCAGCATCCAGTCCGGCAGACCGGTGACGGTCGCCGGGAAGACCCACATCAGCAGGATGCAGATCGCGAACGAGGCCAGGAAATAGAACACCCCGCGGAAAATCGTGTGTATCGGTATCTCGGGCGCGAGGCCATGGACGATGAAGACATTGACCCCAACCGGCGGCGTTACCGCGCCCATGGTGGTGACGATGGTGAGGATCACCGTGTACCAGACCGGGTCGTAGCCGAGCGCGACGCCGAGCGGAAAGAAGATCGGGATGGTGACGACGAGAAAGCCCAGCGCATCCATCAGCATGCCGCCGACGATGTAGATGCCCAGCACCACCAGCAGGATGACGAAGGGCGCCACCGGCAGCGCAGCGGCCCATTCGGCCAGCTCGAAGGGCAGCCGCGACACCGTGAGGAAGCGGCCGAAGAGCACGGCGCCCGCGATCAGCAGCACCACCATGGCCGAAATGCGCACGCTTTCGACGATGGACTGGACGATGCCCTTGAAGCCCAGGCTGCGCTGCACCAGGCCGATCGCCAGCGCGCCGAAGGCGCCGGCGGCGCCGGCCTCGGTGGGGGTGAACCAGCCCATGTAAAGGCCGCCGATGACCAGGCTGAACAGCAGCAGGGCCTCGACCACGCCGGACAGCGCGCGCAGCTTTTCGCCCCAGCTGGTTTTCGGTCCCAGCGGCCCCAGCGCCGGATTGCGCATGCACATCCAGACGATGGTCGCCAGGAACAGCGCGGTGAGGATCAGGCCCGGGACCACGGCAGCGACGAACAGGCGCAGCAGCGACTGCTCGGTCTGCACCGCGATCACGATCAGCACCACGCTGGGCGGGATCACCACGCCGAGCGTGCCGCCGACCGCGATGGCGCCGGTTGATAGGGCCGGGTCGTAGCCGTAGCGGCGCATTTCGGGCATGGCGATGGTGCCCATGGTGGCGGTTGTCGCCGAGTTCGAGCCGCATATCGCCGAGAAGCCGGCGCTGGCGGCCACCGTGGTGCAGGCAAGACCGCCGGGCATGCGCCCGACCCAGGTGTAGGCAGCGTTATAGAGGCGTTCGGTGGTACCGGCGCGATAGGCGAACTGGCCCATCAGCACGAACAGCGGAATCACCGACAGGCCGTAGGAGGAAAACTGCTCCCAGACATTGGTCGCCGCGAGATGGGTCGCGGCGGGGACGGAAAGCAGGTAGGCATTGCCAAGCAGGCCGGCAGCCAGCATGGTGAATGCGATGGGCATGCCGAGCAGCATCAGCGCCGACATCAGCACCAGGCCGATCACGGCCACGATCAGGGGATCCATATATCCTTTCGCCGTCAGCCGCGCAGCGCGGCCAGCAGGGCTGCAATCGAGCGCAGGAAATCCACCAGCAGGGCCAGCGTCAGCCCGGCACAGCCCAGGGCGACGACATAAACCCAGGGATAGACGATGACGCGCAGGGTCTCCGACAGCGAACCAGTCTCGTGCAGCACGCGGCCATAGCGCGCCACGTAGAAGGCCACCACAGCGAACAGCGCCAGCGCGACCAGCGCCATCAGCGCCTCGGTCATCGCCCGGCTTCGGCGACCCATCTTGACCACCACGAGTTCCATCGCGACATGCCCCTTGTGGCGCTGCACCGTGCCCAGGGCCAGCGCCATCGCCGCCGCCGAAAGCCAGCCGATCACCTCGTAGGAACCGGCCAGGGTGACGCCGAAGCCGCGCATCACCATGTCGGCCACCGAGAACAGCATCATGACGCCGAGCAGCGCCGCCGCGGCCCAGGCCAGGCCCTCGTTGAGGAAGAAGCTGGCGCGATCGAGCAGGTGGGTAACACCGCCGGAGGTGCCGCCTGCGCCCGGCTGAACGGCGGAAGTCATTACTTCTTCGCGAACTGGGGCGCCAGTTCGTGCAGGCGCTTGAGGTAGGCGGCAGCGGGCAGGCCCTTGGCGCTCATTTCCTTGACCCACTCGTCTTCCATGGACTTGAGCTTGGCATCCCAGCGCGCCTTTTCGTCGGCGGCCAGGGTCACCACCTGCAGCTTGTGGTCCTTCTGCGCCCAGGCCATGGCGGCGCCGACGTTTTCGTTGTCGTGGTAATTGCCGGTCCAGCCGGGCATTTCCTCGGCCAGTTCCTCGATCACCTTCTTCACGTCGGCCGGCAGCTTGTCCCACTTCTTCTGGTCCATCACGGCGGCGAAGGCCACCACCACGGTCGGATAATCGGTGACGAACTTCAGCGATTCGGCCAGCTTGAAGTCCTGCAGCACTTCGCGCGAGGTCATGGTGCCGTTGATGACGCCGGTCGATACCGACTGCGGCACTTCCGGCATCGGCATGCCGATCGGCGCCGCGCCCAGCGCCTTGAGCACCGGCACGCCGGTGCCGGCGGCGCGCAGCTTCATGCCGGCGAGGTCGGCGGCGGTCCTGACCGCGGTCTTGCTCTGGATGAAGCCGGGCTCGGTGGTGAACATCGCGATCACCTTGAAGCCCTCGTACTCCTTGGGCTTGAATTCCTTGGTCAGGGCCCACAGCGTCTTGCTGGCCTGCGTCGCGCTGGTGAAACCCACCGGCAGTGCCACACCCGAGGTGAGCGGGAAGCGGCCAGGGTCGTAGGACGGCGAACCGAGGCCGATGTCGGCCACGCCCTTGGTGACACCGTCATACATGTCCTTGGCGCCGAGCAACGTGCCGCCGGGGAAGGTCTTGACGTCGACCTTGCCGTTGGTTCGTTTGGCGAGCTGTTCCGCCCAGTGCGTCATCTGCCGCGCGGGGAAGGTCTTGGCCGGCGCGAAGAAGGCGTAGGTCAGCGTGACCTCGGCGGCGGATGCGACCTGCGGCAGGCCGAACAGGCCGGCGGCCAGCGCGGCGGCGAGCGCGGTAAGCGATTTGCGACGATTCATGTTGTCTCCTCCATCTGTCTGCGCGTGCGTCCGGCCGCGCGGCGGGTACGGCGTGTTTTACCTGATTTCCGGCACGTCGATGTCGAGTCCGTCGAGCGTCGCCGGCTTGACCCGGGCGCGGGTGAAGTTCGGCGTGTGCGGAAAGGGGCGCGTGGCGTCGAAGCCGACCTTGCTTCCCAGGTAGTCGGGGAAGGTCGGATTCAGGCCGTGACCGAAGACGTTGTCGATCACCAGGATGCCGTGCTTCGGGTCCAGCCGCGTGGCCATCGCCCACTCGACGTCGGCCGGATTGCGGATGTCGACGTCGTCGTCGACGACGGTGACCATTTTCAGCGGCGGGAAGGCGGCGAAGGTCGCCATCAGCGCCTGCTTGGCCCAGCCGGCGCGCTTCTGCGCGATCTGCACCACGGCGTGGTAGAAGCCGCAGCCGCCGTGCGAGAAGTACACGTCCTTGACGCCGGGCACCTGCTTTTGCAGCAGCGCCAGCACATTGGCCTCGCCGAGCAGGCCCACCGAGTTGAATACCTCGCCGCCCGAGATGATGGTCTGGAACACCGGATGGCGGCGGCGGTGGATGCGCCGCACGCGCACCAGCGGACGCGGCGCCACCGTCGCGTAATAGCCGGTGACCTCGGCGAAGGGGCCTTCGGCATGGACTTCGCCGGGCATCATTTCGCACTCCAGGGCGAACATCGCGTCGGCCACCATCTCGACATGGGTTAGCGAACTGCCGACCAGTTCCAGCGGCCGCCCGTGGAAGCGGCTGGCGATGCCGAGTTCGTCGGTGCCGAAGGGCGCCGCCTCGGCCGGCGTCGCCGCCGCGAAATGCAGGCCGGGACCGACGCCGATGTTGAGCGTGAAGGGCAGCACCTGATTGCGCGCCGCCGCCCTGGCCAGGCACAGCTCGAGGTGGCGACCGGCGTCGATGTTGATCGCCAGCCTGTCCTTGCCCACCACCTGGAAGCGCTGGATCGAGGTATTGCGAATGCCGGTTTCGGGATCCTTGGTGATCACCACGCCGGCATCGAAGTAGGGGCCGCCGTCGAGCTCCGCATGCGTGGGCACGGGCAGGATGGAAAGATCGACCGTGTCTTCCGTGACTTCGCGCACCGGGCCGTTGCGCACCAGTACCGGCGGCATCGGCCTGGTCTGCCAGTCGCGGATGCACTCGGAGACGTATTGCGGCAGGCTCAGCACCGGGCGGTCGAGCAGCTCGCCGAGCAGCTCGCGCGACCAGTAGAGGCCGGTGAACACCGGGAAGGCCGAGCCCTTGACCTTCTCGAACAGCACCGCGCGCGGTCCGCGTTCGAACTTCGCGGCCACGCCCGCGAGCTGATGGGCCGGGTCGACCTCGGAGCGCACCCGCACCAGGCGCCCGCGCCCGTCGAGCCACTGGATGATCGAAGCGAGATCGGAAATATCGGCTGCCACTTGCGCCATGCCCTCCCTCCGTGTGTTGTCGCCGTTCCGCGAGTCGCTGGGTATTTTGGGGATACTGTATACAATTTAAAACCTCATGGGAATAGGTGGCATCGTGTTGCGCCGCCGGTAACAGTCTTTTCCTCCCGCGCCCCTCGGTGAAGCAGGACCGCGCCGCTAGACTGCGGCCATGAATTCCATCCCTCCCATCTTCATTTCCCACGGCTCGCCGATGCTGATGCTGGAGCCCGGACGCGCCGGACCGGCGTGGCAAGCGCTGGCGCGATCGCTGCCGCGCCCGCGCGCGATCCTCGCCGTGTCCGCGCACTGGACCACCCTGGCGCCGGCCGTGAGCGCTGCCGCGCCGCCACCGACCATCCACGATTTCCACGGATTTCCCGAGGCGCTCTATGACCTCGACTACCCGGCGCCGGGCGCGCCCGAGCTGGCCGCCGAGCTTGCCGCGATGGTCCCCGGCATCCATGTCGATCCGCGTCGCGGGCTGGACCATGGCGCCTGGTCACCGCTGCGCGCCATGTACCCGGCGGCCGACATTCCCGTCATCCAGCTGTCCGTGATGCCGCGCGAAGACGCGGCCGCGCACTACCGGCTGGGCCGCACGCTGCAGTCCCTGGCGCAGGACGGCGTGCTGGTGCTCGCCTCGGGCGGCCTGACCCACAACCTGGGGGACGTGGTCTGGGATGCCGCCGACGGCATCGCCCTGCCGCATGTGCGCGAGTTCCGCGACGCCTTCGTCGATGCGCTGCGGCGGCGTGACCTGCAAGTCCTGCTCGACTGGCAGCGCCAGATGCCCCACGCCCGGCGCGCACATCCGACGCCGGAACATCTATTGCCGCTGTTCGTCGCCCTCGGCGCGGCCGGCGACGACGCGCAGCCCGTCACGGCCTTCAGCGACTACCAGCTTGGCGCGCTGGCGCTCGACAGCTTCGTCTTCGGTTTACCGGAAAACAACATGCCCGGAGTCACTGCTGATAGTCGAGCGCAGCGAGCCGTTCAATAGCCTCCCCGCGAGGGGAGGATGGGAGGGGTGGGTCTTCAATTCGCCTTTCGCGTGTCTCATCATCAGCGGGAGGATCCCGCTGCCATGAGCGCTAGGTGCTGCCTGAACGGCGCGGCCCATGGTGGTGCGCACCATGATGCGGCACGATGCCCCCATTCGGTGCAAGGCATTTCGCGAGCGCGGGAAAAGCACATGATTTAGATAGCAATTTTTCACGGGCATGGTTTCTGCTGTACAGACTGCATACCGCTGCCGGATCCGCAACGCGATGAAGCCCGCCTACGATGAAATGTTCGACGCCGCAAGAGGCGTTCGTCCCAGCTATGAAAGCTTTGCCGCCTGGCTCGACTCGACGCCGCCTGAGGTCATCGCGCGCAAGCGCGAGGAAGCCGACCTGGCCTTCCACCGCGTCGGCATCACCTTCGCCGTGTACGGCGAGGAGGCCGGCAAGGAACGCCTGATCCCTTTCGACATCATTCCGCGCATCATTCCCGCCGCCGAGTGGCAGCGCATGGAAGCCGGCTTGCGCCAGCGCGTGAAGGCGCTCAATGCCTTCCTCGACGACATCTACCACGGCCAGGAAATCCTCAAGGCCGGGCGCATTCCCGCCGCGCAGGTGCTGGGCAACTCGCAGTACCGCGCCGAGATGGCAGGCGTCAACGTGCCGGGCGGCACCTATGCCCACATCGCCGGCGTCGACCTGGTGCGCGCCGGCGAAGGTGAGTACTACGTGCTGGAGGACAACCTGCGCACGCCGTCCGGCGTGTCCTACATGCTCGAAGACCGCAAGATGATGATGCGGCTCTTCCCCGAACTCTTCGCCCGCATGGCGATCGCACCGGTCGAGCACTATCCCGACCTGCTGCTGGAGAACCTGCGCTCGGTGGCGCAGGAGGGCGTGGTCAATCCCAACGTCGTGGTGCTGACGCCGGGCCAATTCAACAGCGCCTATTTCGAACATGCCTTCCTCGCCCAGCAGATGGGCGTCGAACTGGTCGAGGGCAACGACCTCTTCGTGCGCGACGACACGGTGTTCATGCGCACCACGCAGGGCCCGCAGCGGGTAGACGTGATCTACCGCCGCATCGACGACGACTTCCTCGATCCGCTGGCCTTCCGCAAGGATTCGGTGCTCGGCGTACCGGGGCTGTTCAATGCCTACCGCGCCGGCCGCGTGACCCTGGCCAATGCCATCGGCACCGGCATCGCCGACGACAAGGCGATGTACATCCACGTCCCGGAGATGATCCGCTTCTACTGCGGCGAGGAGCCGATCCTGTCCAACGTGCCGACCTGGGAACTGGCCAAGGCGGATGACCTTGCCTACGTGCTGGAACACCTGGCCGAGCTGGTGGTGAAGGAAGTGCACGGCTCGGGCGGCTACGGCATGCTGGTCGGCCCCACGTCGAGCAAGGCGGAGATCGAAGCCTTCCGCGCCAAGATCCTCGCCACGCCGGACAACTACATCGCCCAGCCGACGCTGTCGCTGTCGACCTGCCCCACCTACGTCGAGAGCGGCGTCGCGCCGCGCCACATCGACCTGCGTCCCTATGTGCTTTCCGGCAAGGAGATCAGCATGGTCCCCGGCGGGCTGACGCGAGTCGCGCTGAAGGAAGGCTCGCTGGTGGTGAACTCGTCGCAGGGCGGCGGTACCAAGGACACCTGGGTTCTGGAACGCTAACGCTAATTCCACGTTGACGGCATCCCGAGAATGAAACACGCGAAAGACAAATTGATGGCCCGCCCCTCCCATCCTCCCCTCACGGGGAGGCTACTGATCAGCTCGCTTCGCTCGATTTATGCCTGTCGCTCTGAACGAGTCGTTTCACGTTAAGGAGTTAAGCAAAATGCTCTCGTCAACAGCCGATCACCTCTACTGGATGGGCCGCAGCATGGAGCGGGCCGAGAATACGGCGCGCATGCTCGACGTGACCTATCGCATGTCGCTGCTCAAGCAGACCGTCGTCGAGCCGCACCACGAATGGCGTGCGATGCTGTCGATCAGCGGCCTGCACGAGGATTTCGAGGCGCGCTACGACGAGCCCAGCGCCGACTCCGTGATGCGTTTCATGGCGCTCGACGAGAAGAATCCCGGCAGCATCTACAACAGCATCTTCGCCGCCCGCGAAAACGCCCGTGCCATCCGCGGCTCGATCACCTCGGAAATGTGGGAGGCGCTCAACGCCACCTGGCTGGAAATGCACCGCATCCAGGGCGAGGGCATCGCCGAAGACGGTGTTGCCGCCTTTTTCGAGTGGGTCAAGGAACGCTCGCACCTGTCGCGCGGCATCGCCCACGGTACGCTGCTGCGCGACGACATCTTCCGCTTCCTGCGCCTGGGCACCTTCTTCGAGCGGGCCGACAACACGGCGCGCATCCTCGACGTCAAGTACCACATCCTGCTGCCCAGCGTGGCCGACATCGGCGGCGCCGCCGACTATTACCACTGGGGCGCGCTGCTGCGCTCCGTGTCGAGCTTCGAATCCTATCGCAAGGTATATCGCGACCTGATCACGCCGCGCCGCGTCGCGGAACTGCTGATCCTGCGTCCCGACATGCCGCGTTCCCTGATGGCCTGCCTGAACGAGGTCAACCGGCTGATCCAGGAGATCAACGGCCCGCGTGCCGGCGAACTGCTGCGGCGCTGCGGCCAGCTGCATGGCGACCTGCGCTTCGGCACCATCGACGACATCTTCGAGCGCGGCCTGCACGAATATCTTTCCGAATTCCTCGAACGTATCTACGACCTGGGCGACCTGATCAACACCACCTATTTCTGGTCCACCGATGAATGGCCGTCCGCCTTGCCCATGGCCCAACAATCATTCAAGATGCCCCTCGCCGGCCAGATGATGGCCCGCTGAACCCGGAGAGGAAGCAACCATGACGTATTGCGTAGCAACCATGATCGACGCGGGCATCGTATTCGCGTCGGATTCGCGTACCAACGCCGGGGTGGACAACATTTCCACCTTCCGCAAGATGAAAACCTTCGAACGCCCCGGCGACCGCGCCCTGGTGATCGTCAATTCGGGCAACCTGGCGGTTACCCAGGCCACCATCAACCACCTCGAACAGGCGATCCGGCGCGCGACCGAGCCGCACCTGATGAGCGTGTATTCGATGTACGACGTGGCAGAACTGGTCGGCAGCGCGCTGCGCGAAGTGCGCCATCGCGACGGCCCGTTCCTGATGGAAAACAACGTCGACGGCAGCGCCAACTTCATCGTCGGTGGCCAGATCGCCGGCGAGCACCAGCGCCTGTTCCTGATCTATGCCGAAGGCAACTTCATCGAGGCAACGCCGGAAACGCCCTATTTCCAGATCGGCGAAGTCAAGTACGGCAAGCCCATCATCGACCGCGTGATCACCGCCGAAACCTCGATGGACGACGCCATCAAGTGCGTGCTGGTGTCCTTCGACTCGACCATGCGCTCCAACCTGTCGGTCGGCATGCCGATCGACCTCGCCTGCTACAACCGCGAATCGCTGCAACTGGGCAACATGCATCGCTACGACGAGCACGACACCTACATGCTGAGGCTGCGCCAGAGCTGGGGCGAAGGCGTGCGCCGGGCCTTCGCCCAGTTGCCCAATCCCGAGTGGTAGCACGCGCACGGCGCGACTGCCGCTCTTTTACCGAAATCCAGACATTGATCGGCTCCCGATGACCATCCGCGTCGCGCTTCACCACCAGACCCGCTACAGCTTCGACCGCTCGGTCCAGCTCTGGCCGCACGAGGTGCGCCTGCGCCCCGCCGCCCACGCCCGCACGCCCATCCTCGGCTACTCGCTGAAGATCGAACCGGCCGGCCACTTCCTCAACTGGCAGCAGGATCCGTTCGGTAACTGGGTGGCTCGCCTGGTGTTCCCCGAAAAGGCGGAAGCGCTTTCGATCACGGTCGATCTGGTCGCCGACATGACGGTGATCAATCCCTTCGACTTCTTCATGGACGAGTCCGCCGAGAACTTTCCCTTCGAGTATCCGGAGGGCCTCAAGCGCGAACTCGGTCCCTACCTCGAAGTCGATCCGGCCGGACCGCTGCTGGCCGACTGGCTCGAGCGCACACGCAAGGAACTTCTGGCCAGGGAGATGCGCACCATTGACATGCTGGTCGGCGTCAACCAGCGCGTGCAGGCAGAAGTCGGCTACATCGTGCGCCTCGAAGCCGGCGTGCAGACGCCGGAGGAAACCCTGGAACTGAAGCGCGGCTCCTGCCGCGACTCGGCCTGGCTGCTGGTGCAGGCGCTGCGCCACCTCGGGCTCGCGGCACGCTTCGCCTCGGGCTACCTGATCCAGCTCACGGCCGACCAGAAGGCGCTCGACGGCCCTTCCGGCACCGACCACGACTTCACCGACCTCCACGCCTGGACGGAGGTCTTCATCCCCGGCGCGGGATGGATCGGGCTCGACCCGACCTCGGGCCTGCTGGCCGGCGAAGGCCACATCCCGCTGGCCTGCACCGCGATGCCGGCGTCCGCCGCGCCGGTGATCGGCGCCACCGGCAAATGCGAAACGCATTTCGACTTCGCCATGCAGGTAACGCGCATCCACGAAGACCCGCGCGTGACCAAGCCCTACACCGAGGCCCAATGGCAGGCGGTGCAGGACCTGGGCCACCAGGTCGACGCCGAGCTGGAAAAGCACGACGTGCGCCTGACCATGGGCGGCGAGCCGACCTTCGTCTCGATCGACGACATGGACGGCGCGGAGTGGAATTACACCGCCCTCTCGGACAAAAAACGCCAGCTCGCGGGCGACTTGCTCGGCCGCCTGCAAGGCCATTTCGCCCCGGGCGCGATGCTGCATTTCGGCCAGGGCAAGTGGTATCCCGGCGAGCCGCTCCCACGCTGGGCGCTCGGCTGTTACTGGCGCACCGATGGCAAGGCGCTTTGGCGGGAGCCGAAGCTCCTCGTCACCGCTGACGGCGCCGGCACGCACCAGACCAAGGACGCGCTGCATTTCATCCGCCGCCTGACGCGCGAACTCGGGCTCGATCCCGGCTGGGTGATACCGGCCTATGAGGACGTGACGCGCATCATCGACGAGGAACAACGCTGGCCGGAGAATTTCGACCCGCTCAAGGCCGACCTGAAGAAGCCCGACGAACGCCTGCGCGTGGCGAAGCTGCTGGAGCGCGGCCTCGGCGAGGCGGCCGGCTATGTACTGCCGCTCAAAGCAATGCCCCCCGCACAAAAGCGCCGTACCACCAGCGCCGACTCTTCATCCCGCTTCCGCTCCAGCCCCTGGCCGCTGCGCCGCGAACATCTCTACCTGATCCCCGGCGATTCGCCGCTGGGCCTGCGCCTGCCGCTGGCCTCCCTGCCCTGGGTGGCGCCCGGCGACAAGGAAGAAGAACACCCGCGCGATCCGTTTGCCGAGCAGGAGCCACTCGCCGACCCCGTTGCCGCGGCGGCGGCAGTGGAAGCAGACAAGCCGCGGCTCAAGATCGAGCAACCACCCGCCACGCCGAAGTCCGGCTACGACCCGCGCGAGATCGTGCACACCGCGCTGTGCGCCGAAGTGCGCGAGGGCGTGCTGTGCATCTTCCTGCCGCCCGTGCCCTTGCTCGAAGATTTCATCACGCTGCTCACCGCGATCGAAGCCACCGCCGCCGACTTGAAGCTCCCGGTACGCCTCGAAGGCTATACGCCGCCGTCCGATCCGCGCCTCAAGGAATTCCGCATCACACCCGACCCCGGCGTGATCGAAGTCAACATTCACCCGGCCAGCAGTTGGACCCAGCTCGTAACGAACACGCAGATCCTTTACGAGGAAGCGCGCCTGACGCGTCTGGGCACCGAGAAGTTCATGCTCGACGGGCGCCACACCGGCACCGGCGGGGGCAACCACATCACGCTCGGCGCCGCCAACCCGGCCGACTCGCCCTGCCTGCGCCGTCCCGATCTGCTGATGAGCCTGATCGCCTACTGGCAGCATCATCCGGCGCTGTCCTACCTGTTCTCAGGCATGTTCATCGGCCCCACCAGCCAGGCACCGCGCGTCGACGAAGCGCGCCACGAAAGCCTCTACGAACTCGAAATCGCCTTCCAGCAGATGGCCTCGCGGCTCAAGCCGGGCGAGGAAACCCTGCAGCCCTGGCTGGTCGACAGGCTGCTGAGGAACCTGCTGGTCGATCTTTCCGGCAACACCCACCGCGCCGAGTTCTGCATCGACAAGCTCTATTCACCCGACAGCGCCACCGGGCGCCTCGGCCTGGTCGAATTCCGCGGCTTCGAAATGCCGCCGCACGCGCAGATGTCTCTGCTGCAAATGCTGCTGCTGCGCGCGCTGGTGGCGCGCTTCTGGCAGACGCCCTACACCGGCAGCGGCCAGGGCCTAATGCGCTGGGGTACCGGCCTGCATGATCGCTTCATGCTGCCGCACTTCGTCGCCCAGGACATGAAGGACGTGGTGCTTGACCTGCAGCGCGCCGGCTATGCGTTCGAGTTCGAATGGTTCGCGCCCTTCCTCGAGTTCCGC
>JACRIY010000118.1 GCA_016235805.1 Rhodocyclales bacterium | reverse complement strand
GCCCCGCCGGATGGCGCGAAGCTTCATTCGATCATCGTCGATCCGCGCGATCCCGCCCACCTCTACCTGGCCATGTCGAGCGGCGGCGTGCATGAATCGACCGACGGCGGCCGCCGCTTCAAGCCGCTGATCGACGGGCTGGAGGTGGTCGAAGGCTTCGACCGCGCCGACGCGACCTTCCACGATCCGCATTGCGTGCGCCTGTGCCCGAGCCGGCCGGATCGCCTTTATCAACAGAACCATTGCGGCATTTACCGCCTCGACCGGCCGGCGCAGCGCTGGCAGCGCATCGGCGTCAACATGCCCGCCGACATCGGCGACATCGGCTTTCCGCTCGCGGTACACCCGCGCGACGCCGACACCGCCTGGGTTTTTCCGATGGACGGCACCACGGTGTGGCCGCGCACGAGTCCGGGCGGGCGGCCGGCGGTCTATGCGACCCACAACGCCGGCGCTACCTGGCAGCGGCTCGACGTCGGCCTGCCGGCCAGCCAGGCCTGGTGGACGGTGAAGCGCCAGGCCATGACGACCGACCGGCTCGATCCCGTGGGTCTCTATTTCGGCACCACCAGCGGCGAGCTCTGGATGAGCGGCGACGAGGGCCGGCACTGGACCTGCATCGCGCGCCACCTGCCGGAAATCTACGCCGTGGAAGCAGCGGAACCGGCATAGCGGACCGTTCGCGGTGAAAGTCCTCATCCCCGGCGCCCTGCGCTCCTACGTCGAGAGCGGCCATGCCGAGGCCGACGGCACGACGCTGGCGGCGCTCCTCGCCGATCTGGAGCGGAGCTATCCCGGCATCCGCTTCCGCGTGATCGACGAACAGGACCGCATACGGCCCCACGTCCGCTTCTTCGCCGACGGCGTCCAGGTGCGCGACCTCGCGCAACCCTTGGCCGCCGCGCGCGAGCTCGTCATCGTCCAGGCGTTGAGCGGCGGCTGAACGGCTTTCCGTCGTCAGCACCTCTTCGCTCATCGCTTCGTACTTAAGCCGTCCGTTCCAACACTTACAAGCACAGGAGACGGCAATTTGTCGGCCTTTGCGACAACGCCGTTTGTCGCACAGACGCGGCGAAATAAGGTAGCGTTCGCCCTCCGATGAACGCCAACGAATCCTTACCGCCAGCCAGTCAGCACAACGCCGTCCAGCGCGTCGTCAAGGTCCGGCGCGACTACAACACCTGGGTCGCCAACGAAACGCTCGAAGACTACGCGCTGCGTTTCACGCCGCGCTCTTTCCGCAAATGGTCGGAACTGCGCGTCGCCAACACCGCCTTCGGCGCTGCCTCCTTCCTGGTGCTGGAAGCGGTCGGCGCGACGCTGCTGGTGAACTACGGCTTCATCAATGCCTTCTGGGCCATACTCGCCACCGGCCTCATCATTTTCCTCGCTGGGCTCCCGGTCAGCCATTACGCCGCCCGCTACGGGCTGGACATGGACCTGCTGACGCGCGGCGCCGGCTTCGGCTACATCGGCTCGACCCTCACCTCGCTGATCTACGCCTCCTTCACCTTCATTTTTTTCGCCCTCGAAGCGGCGATCATGGCCTACGCGCTGGAACTGGCCTTTCACATCCCGCCGGCCTGGGGCTATCTGATTTGCGCGCTGGTGGTGATTCCCCTGGTCACTCACGGCGTCACCGCCATCAGCCGCCTGCAAACGCTGACGCAACCGCTGTGGCTGGGCTTGTTGATACTGCCCTACGCCTTCCTGCTCTTTCAGCAACCCGAGGTGCTTGCCGGGCTGTGGCGCTATCCGGGCAGCGCCGGCAACGGCGGCGAATTCGACATGCGCCTGTTCGGCGCCGCGCTCACCGTCGGCATCGCGCTCATCACGCAAATGGGAGAGCAGGTGGACTACCTGCGCTTCATGCCCGAACGCACAGCCGCCAACCGCCGCCGCTGGCTCGTCGGCGTCATCGTCGGCGGCCCCGGCTGGGTACTGCCCGGCGTCGCCAAGATGCTCGGCGGCGCCCTGCTCGCCTACCTCGCGCTGCGCAATCTGGTACCTCCGGACAAGGCCGTCGATCCCAACCAGATGTACCTGATCGGCTTCTCCAGCGTCTTCGACAATTCTGTTCTGGCCGTGGCGGTCACCGCCATCTTCGTCGTCATCTCGCAGCTCAAGATCAACGTCACCAACGCCTACGCCGGTTCGCTGGCCTGGTCGAACTTCTTCGCCCGCCTCACCCACAGCCATCCCGGCCGCGTCGTCTGGATGGTGTTCAACACGCTGATCGCACTGATGCTGATGGAACTGGACGTATTTCAGGCGCTCGGCCAGGTGCTAGGGCTGTATTCCAACATCGCCATCGCCTGGATGATGGCGGTGGTCGCCGACCTCGTCATCAACAAGCCGCTCGGCCTGTCGCCGCCCGGTATCGAATTCCGCCGCGCCTATCTCCACGACATCAACCCGGTCGGCGTCGGCGCCATGCTGATCGCTTCGGCGCTGTCCATCGCCACTTTCGTCGGCCTGTTCGGCGTCGCGCTGCAACCCTACGCCTCCTTCGTCGCCATCGTCGCCGCGCTGGTCTGCGCGCCAGCAATCGCCTGGGCGACGCACGGCCGCTATTACCTCGCCCGCCAGGCGGACGCGGCGCCGCACGCCGCCACCTGCTGCATCTGCGGCAAGAGCTACGAAGGCGAGGACATGGCCCATTGCCCGGCCTACCAGGGCCAAATCTGTTCGCTCTGCTGCGCGCTCGACGCCCGCTGCGACGATCTCTGCAAACCGGCCGGCCGCTTGTCGGCGCAGTGGGCAGCCGTGCTGCGCCGCCTGCTGCCGGCGCCGATGATGCCCTACGTCGAATCGGGTCTCGGCCACTACCTGTTGCTGATGGCGCTGATCGTGCCCTTCCTCGCCCTGCTGCTCGGCGTGCTCTATTTCCACGAACTGGCCGGCCTCGGCGCCGCCACGGAGGAACTGGCACCGCATCTGCGGCAGTCCTTCGTCAATGCCTACGCCGCGCTGCTGCTGATCTCCGGCATCGTCGCCTGGTGGCTGGTGCTCAACCACAAGAGCCGACAAGTGGCACAGGAAGAATCGAACCGCCAGACCCATTTGCTGATGCGCGAAATCGAGTCGCATCAGCGCACGGACGAGCAGTTGCAGAAAGCCAAGGAAGTCGCCGATCAAGCCAATCAGGCGAAGACGCGCCATATCACCTCGATCAGCCACGAACTGCGCACACCGCTCAACAGCATCCTCGGCTACGCGCAGATTCTCGACGGCGACCCGGCCATCCCGGCCCACCGGCGCCAGGCGGTGAACGTCATCCGCCGCAGCGGCGAACACCTGCTGTCGCTGATCGAGGGCACTTTGGATCTCGCCCGCATCGAAGGCGGACGCCTCGCGCTCCAGGTCAAGCCGCTGGCCTTCGCCGACTTCATGCAGCAAATCGTGCGCATGTTCGAGGTGCAGGCGCGGCAAAAAGGCATCGAGTTCGCTTACGAGCCGGCCGACGGCCTGCCCGCCGTGGTGCGCGCCGACGAAAAGCGGCTGCGCCAGATCCTCATCAACCTGCTCGGCAACGCCGTCAAGTTCACCGCCCAGGGCGGCATCGCCTTGCGTTTGCACTACACGCGCGAAATGGCGAGCTTCGAAATCGAGGACAGCGGCCCCGGCATCGCCGCCGAGGAAATCGAACGCATCTTCGAACCCTTCGTGCGCGGCAGCACCGCCGCCGGCGCCGTCGGCGGCACCGGCCTGGGACTCACCATCGCGCGCATGCTGACCGACCTCATGGGCGGCGAACTGACGGTGAGCAGCACGCCGGGCAAAGGCAGTCGCTTCGTCGCCCGCCTCTTTCTACCTCACGTCCATGCGGCGGTCGCGGCGCGCGAACTGGCCCATGCGCGCCATACCGGCTATGGCGGCGAACGCCGCCGCATCCTGATCGTAGACAACGAAGCCGTCGACCGCGAAATGCTCATCAGCATCCTCGTTCCCCTC
>JACRIY010000116.1 GCA_016235805.1 Rhodocyclales bacterium | reverse complement strand
TCTTGCGAACCACCCTCAGAACTTAACCCAAACCTTTCAGCCCGGATCAGCATCCGTTCCTTCGATCTCGGAACGGCTACCCACCACCACCGCCAGCGCAGCAAGCACCTACACCTATCGGTTGTTTGATTTTTAAAGAACTTCGCCTTTCGGCGGCTCCGCAAGCAGCAGAGAAAGGAGATTATATGGGCCCTTCTCTCACCTGTAAACCCCTTGTGCATTTTTTCTTTCCGATTTGTGACAAATCGTTCTCCTGACCGGCAACGTAGAATGCCCCGCCATGATTCCGTATGCCCTGATCCGCCCCCTTCTCTTTGCTTTCGACGCCGAGCGCGCCCATGAATTGACGCTGGGCCTGCTCTCCATAGGTGCTTCATTGGGAGTTCGGGGTACGCCCCCCCCAAGCCAGGCTGCCGTAGATGTGATGGGGCTTCGATTTCCCAACCGTGTCGGCCTCGCAGCCGGCCTGGACAAGAACGGTACGGCGATCGACGGACTCGGACAGCTCGGATTCGGCTTCCTCGAAGTAGGGACCGTGACGCCGCGCCCGCAGCCCGGGAATCCACGACCGCGCCTGTTCCGACTGCCCGAGCAGCGGGCCATCATCAACCGCATGGGGTTCAACAACGCCGGCATCGACGCGCTGCTCGAAACGCTCTCGCACTCCCGTTACCAAGGCATTCTCGGCATCAACATCGGCAAGAACTTCGACACCCCCATCGAGCGCGCCGTCGATGACTATCTGATCTGCCTCGACAAAGCCTACCCGGCGGCAAGTTACATCACCGTCAACATATCTTCGCCCAACACCAAGAACCTGCGCCAGTTGCAGGGCGCCTCCGAACTGGACGCGCTGCTCGAAGCACTCAAGTCCCGCCAGGGCGCGCTCGCCGACAAGCATGGCAAGTACGTTCCGCTGGCCCTGAAGATCGCACCGGACCTTGAACCTGGCCAGATCGCCACGATCGCCGACACCCTCAAGCGCCACAGGATCGACGCGGTGATCGCCACCAATACGACACTGGGCCGCGAAGGCGTCGAATCCTCGCCGCTGGCCGCCGAAGCCGGCGGGCTGTCCGGCGCCCCGCTGTTCGAGAAATCGACCACCGTGATTCGGCGCCTCGCCCAGACACTCGCCGGCGAACTGCCCATCATTGCGGCGGGCGGCATCGACAGCGGCGACCGCGCACGCGCAAAGATCGAAGCCGGCGCAACGCTGGTGCAGATATACAGCGGCCTGATCTACCGGGGTCCGCGCCTTGTCACCGAATGCATCACCGCCACGGATGCCGCCACGCGGCGGTAACATCCCGGTCCCACTTGCGGAAACACCATTAATAGCGAGATAATTTGATCTCCACCAATTATTGCGAATCGGCACCGGCATTCCGCGCCCAATGACGACCTACCTATTCATCATCCTCGGCGCAGTGCTGGTCAACAACGTCGTATTCGTGCGCATTCTCGGCCTCTGCCCGTTCATGGGCGTTTCCAAGAAGCTGGAGACCGCGCTCGGCATGGGAGCGGCGACCACCTTCGTGCTGACCATGGCCTGCGGCGCCAGCTACATCATCGACCGCTGGCTGCTGATTCCGAACCAGCTCGAATACCTGCGCACACTGTCCTTCATCGTCACCATCGCCGCGATCGTGCAGCTGACCGAACTGGTGATCCAGAAGACCAGTCCCGTGCTGCACCAGGTGCTGGGCATCTACCTGCCGCTGATCACCACCAACTGCGCGGTGCTCGGCATCCCGCTGCTCAATGTCGCCCTGCGCCACAACTTCCTTGAATCGCTGCTCTTTGGTTTCGGCAGTGCGCTCGGCTTCACGCTGGCGTTGATCTTGTTCGCCGGTATTCGTGAGCGGCTAGAGGCGGCAGACGTCCCAGTCCACTTTCGGGGCACCGCGATCGCCATGATTACTGCAGGCGTGATGAGCCTGGCCTTCATGGGCTTCGCCGGCCTGGACAAGTTCAAGTAGCCATGCTCGAAGCACTCCTGGTCATGGCGCTGGGCGCCATCGTGCTCGGTGCCGCACTCGGCTATGCCGCGGTGCGCTTTCGCGTCGAAGGCGACCCACTGGTGGAAAAGATCGACGCCATCCTGCCGCAGACGCAATGCGGGCAATGCGGATTCCCCGGCTGCAAGCCTTACGCCCAGGCCATCGCCAAGGGCGAGGCCGAGATCAACCAGTGTCCGCCCGGCGGCGAGGAAGGAATACACAAGCTGGCCGACCTGCTCGGCCGCGAATTCAAGCCTCTATCCGCCGAGCACGGCATCGAGAAGCCCAAGTCCGTGGCCTTGATCAACGAACAAACCTGCATCGGCTGCACGCTTTGCATCCAGGCCTGCCCGGTGGACGCCATCGTCGGCGCTGCCAAGCAGATGCATACGGTGGTGGCAAGCCAATGCACCGGCTGCGAACTGTGCCTGCCGCCCTGCCCGGTCGATTGCATCACCATGGAGCCGCTTGCCGAGAGCGTCGAGACCTGGAAGTGGAAGTATCCTGTGGTCAGGCTGCATCCGGTACAGAAGGAAACCGCATGAGCGCGCTGCAACGCCTGTTTGGTTTCCACGGCGGCGTAAAGCCTGCCTACCACAAAGAAGCTTCGACCACGGCACCGATCGCCGTGGCGCCGACGCCGACCCGACTGGTAATCCCGCTGCACCAGAGCATCGGCGGCCCGCCGCGGCCGCTGGTGAAACCCGGCGAACGTGTGCTCAAGGGACAGCGCATCGGCAGCGCTGACGGCAATGTCTCTTCGGCGGTGCATGCCTCGACCTCGGGTACCGTGGTCGCCGTCGAAATGTGCCTGATGCCGCACACGTCGGGATTGTCCGCGCTTTGCGTGGTGATCGAACCGGACGGCCGCGACGAGTGGATCGCGCTGCAAGCCTTCGACTATCGCGCCGCGACTCCTACCCAGACCCGCGATTACCTGCGCGATGCCGGCGTCGTCGGGCTCGGCGGCGCGGTATTTCCGACCTACCTCAAGCTCAACGCCGGCAAGCAGGGCAAGCTCGAAACCCTGGTCCTCAATGGCGCCGAGTGCGAACCCTTCATCACCTGCGATGACGTCCTCATGCGCGAGCGTGCCGATGCCATCCTCAGGGGCGCCGTGATCATGCGCGAGATGCTCGCCGCCGGACAGGTCCTGGTCGGCATCGAGGACAACAAGCCGGAGGCCGTCGCCGCCATGGAAGCCGCCGCCCGGGCCGTGAATGCCGCCAGCGGCGACGACGCCATCCGTGTCGTGGCAGTGCCGACCCGCTATCCGGCCGGAGGCGCCAAGCAGCTGATCCGGGTCCTGACCGGAATCGAAGTACCGCACGGCGAGCGTTCCACCGATTACGGCGTGCAGTGCTTCAACGTCGGCACCGCCTACGCGATCCACGAAGCCATCGAGCTTGGCCAGCCGCTGATCTCGCGCATCGTCACCGTCGCCGGCAATGTCGGCCACGCTCGCAACTACCAGGTGCTGTTCGGCACCCCGATGAAGGACCTGATCGCCCTGTGTGCCCCGTTGCCCGACAGCGACCGGGTGATCATGGGCGGCCCGATGATGGGCTTCCTGATGCCGGCCGACCAGGTTCCGGTAGTCAAGGCAACCAACTGCGTCCTGGTCGGATCGAAGAAGCTGTTCCCGCCTCCGCCGCCCGAGATGCCCTGCATACGCTGCGGCGAATGCGCCAAGGTCTGCCCCGCCGACCTGCAGCCGTTCGAGATGTACTGGTTCTCGCGGGCGCGGATTTTCGGCAAGGCGCAGGAGTACAACCTGTTCGACTGCATCGAATGCGGCTGCTGCGCCTATGTCTGCCCGTCGCGCATCCCGCTGGTCGACTACTACCGCTTCGCCAAGAGCGAAATCTGGACCCGCGAAGTCGAAAAGGAAGCGGCCGACGAAGCGCGTGAGCGCTACGAGTTCCGCCTGCTGCGCGAAGAACGCGAAAAGCAGGAAAAGGCCGCCAAGCTGGCGGCGAAAACGGCCGCCGGTCGCGAGAAAGCCGCTGCCGCGGTGGCCGAAGCCCAGAAGCCCGCAGTGACGCCGGAAGAAGACGCCAAGAAGGCGCTGATCGCCGCGGCGCTGGAACGCGTGAAGACCCAGAAGGAACTGGTCCATCCGGAAAACACCGTCGACCTGACTCCCGAACAGCAGGCCGAAGTCGCGGCGATCGAGGCGCGCCGCGCCGAGATTCGCGAAATGGCCAAGCCGCACCTGCGGCAGGACGACTGAACCGGTTCCGGACCCGCCAATGAACAACTCGCCCTATTTCCTCCAGCCCGCCAGCGTCCAGTCGGTGATGCTGCGCGTGCTGCTGGCGCTGCTGCCCGGCATCGCGATCTACGTCTGGTTCTTCGGCGCGGCCGTGCTGGTGCAGATCGCGCTGGCCTCGGTCACCGCGCTCGCCGCGGAGGCCGCGATGCTCAAGGCGCGTGGCAAACCGCTGCTGATGTTCCTCGGCGACGGCTCGGCGCTGGTCACGGCCTGGCTGATCGCGCTGACCTTCCCCCCGATTGCCCCCTGGTGGCTCACCGTGATCGGCGTGCTGACCGCCATCGTGATCGCCAAGCACCTGTATGGCGGCCTCGGCCAGAACCCCTTCAACCCGGCGATGGTCGCCTTCGCCCTGATGATCGTCGCCTATCCGTCGCTGATGTCGCAATGGCCGGCGGTCGGCTTCACCGATTTCCTGCCGCAATGGAACGCGATCTTCGGCACGCGCCAGCTCGATGCGATCACCATGGCGACGCCGCTCGATGCCCTGCGTACCGCGCTGCACACGGCCGACGCGCGCGCCACGGTGGCCGGCGTGCTCGGCAACGACGCCACCTTCGGCAACATCGGCGGCAAGGGCTGGGAATGGGTCGCCGCCGGCTATTTCCTCGGCGGCATCTATCTGCTGCAGCAGCGGATCATCACCTGGCACATGCCCGCGGCCTTCCTCGCCACCCTGTTCCTGATCTCCGGCGGATTCGCGCTGTACGACCCGACCCGCTTCGTCGGCCCCAGTTTCCACCTGTTCACCGGCGGCGCCATGCTGGGCGCCTTCTTCATCGTCACCGACCCGGTATCCGGCTGCACCACGCCGCGCGGCAAGCTGATCTTCGCCGCCGGAATCGCGCTGCTGACCTGGGTGATCCGCACCTTCGGCGCCTATCCGGACGGGATCGCTTTCGCCGTGCTGCTGATGAACATCGCCGCGCCGCTGATCGACATGTACACCCAGCCGCCCGTCTTCGGCCACAAGAACAAGCGCGGAGGTCCGCCATGAGCGAGCCCGAAGCGATCGAAGTCACGCGCCGCGAATCCAGCGTGCTGCGCATATCGATGCGCACCGCGGCCATCATGCTGGCCTTCACCCTGGTGTTCACGGCGATGATGGCCGGCACCTACAAGGCCACGGAGCCGCTGGTGGCGGCCAGCGCGCTGGCCGAAAAACTGCGCCTGATCGGCGAGGTTCTGCCGCCCGGCGCCTACGACAACGACCTGATGGCCGACGCCATCACCCTCGCGCCGCAACCCGCGCTCGGGCTGGACGACGACACCCGGCTCTGGCGCGCGCGGCGAAACGGCGTGCCGGTGGCGCTGGTATTCGAAGCGGCCGCGCGCGACGGCTACTCCGGCCGCATCGGGCTGATCGTCGCCGTCGGCAGCGACGGCAAACTGCTGGCAATGCGCGTCACCACGCACAAGGAAACGCCGGGGCTGGGCGACTACATCGACCCGAAGAAGGACCGCAACAAGGCGCGCCCCTGGATCACCCAGTTCAATGGTCTCGGCTTTGCCGAGGTGCCGCGAGAGAAGTGGCGCGTGAAGAAGGATGGCGGCCGCTTCGACCAGATGAGCGGCGCGACCATCTCGGCCCGTGCCGTGACCAATGCCGGCGGCCGCGCCCTGGCCTGGGCCGCGGAACACCGCGAGCGCCTGTTCGCCCTGCCGCCCGACGGCCGCTTCGAAGGAAAGGAAACCCCATGAGCATGTACAAGGACATCGCCTGGAACGGCCTGTGGAAGCAGAACAGCATCCTCGCCCAGTTGCTCGGCCTGTGCCCGTTGCTGGCAGTCAGCACCAACCTGGTCAATGCCGTGAGCCTCGGCCTGGCGACCATCCTCGTCATGATGCTGTCCAACTTCGCCATCTCCGCGCTGCGCGCGCTGATCCCCTACGAGATCCGCATTCCCGTGTTCATCCTGATCATCGCCGCGCTGGTGACGGTGGTCGACCTGGCCTTCAATGCCTTCCTCCACGACCTCTATCTGGTGCTGGGCATCTTCATTCCTCTGATCGTCACCAACTGCATCGTGCTGGCCCGGGTCGAGGCCTTCGCCGCCAAGAACGGCCTGCGCGCCTCGACCATGGACGGCCTGATGATGGGCGTCGGCTTCGTCTGGGTGATTGCGCTGCTCGGCGCGGTACGCGAGTTCGTCGGCCAGGGCACGCTGTTCTCCGGCATCGAAATGATCTTTCCGACGCTGTCAGGCATCCAGATCCTGCCGGTGGACTATCCGGGCTTCCTGGTGGCGATCCTGCCGCCGGGTGCCTTCTTCGTCCTCGGCCTGCTGATCGCCGGCCGCAACTGGCTCGAAGCGCGCGCCAACCGGCGCGTGCGCGAACATCGCCAGCACGACCAGCCGCCACCGGCAAACTCCCTTCCGGCATGAGCCCGAAAAAGGTCCGCGAGTTTTTCGCCCGCCTCGCCGCGGCGAACCCGGAACCGAAGGGCGAACTTGAATACGCCACACCCTTCCAGTTGCTGGTGGCCGTCGTGCTCTCCGCCCAGGCCACCGACAAGGGCGTCAATCGCGCCACGCGCGCGCTGTTCCGCGACCATCCGACGCCGCAGGCGATCGCCACGCTGGGCGAGGAAGGCCTTATCGAGTACATCCAGACCATCGGCCTTTACCGCACCAAGGCGAAGAACGTCGCCGCGCTCTCGCGCCTGCTGCTCGAGCGCCACGGCGGCGACGTGCCGCACGACCGCGCGGCACTGGAAGCCCTCCCCGGCGTCGGCCGCAAGACCGCCAACGTGGTGCTCAACATCGCCTTCAAGGAACCGACCATCGCGGTCGACACCCACATCTTCCGCGTCGGCAACCGCACCGGCCTCGCGCCGGGCAAGACCGTGGATGCCGTCGAGCAGAAGCTGCTGAAAGTCGTGCCCGCCGAATTCCGCCTGCACGCCCACCACTGGCTGATCCTGCACGGGCGCTACACCTGCAAGGCGCGCTCACCCGATTGCGTGCATTGCGGCGTCTTCGACCTCTGTGCCTGGAAGGAGAAAAATGTTTAACCCGTCCCGCGACCAGGCGCGCCAGTTCCTGATCGACGCCTGGGCCAAGCGTCGCAACCGGCTGCCCGGCACGCCGATGGACACTCTCGCCGCCGACCTGGTGGCATTGCATCCCGAATACCACGAATTGCTTGAAGCCCCCGATGCGCTGACGCGCGAATGGACGCCGGAGGATGGCGAGACCAATCCCTTCCTGCACCTGTCGATGCACCTGGCGATCGAGGAACAGCTTTCGATCGACCAACCGCCCGGGATACTTGCCGCGTTCAAGCTGCTGCAAAGCCGTCGCGGCAACCGCCACGAGGCGCTGCACGACGTGCTCGAGTGCCTCGGCGAAATGCTCTGGCGCGCCCAGCGCAGCAAGCTGCCGCCGGACGGCGAGGCCTATGTCGACTGCGTGCGGCGCAAGACCGGATAAAAGTCGGCGCTGAACGCACGGCGGACAAAGCGACAAGCGGGCCGCACTGAGCTATTCTTCTGCTTCAAACTTGAAAGAGACCACCATGCGCTTTGAAGGAACCAACTCCTACGTCGCCACGCCCGACCTGATGCTCGCGGTCAATGCCGCGATCACCCTGCAACGCCCGCTGCTGATCAAGGGCGAGCCCGGTACCGGCAAGACCATGCTGGCCGAGGAAGTCGCCGGCGCCTTGGGCGTGCCGCTGCTGCAGTGGCATATCAAGTCCACCACCAAGGCGCAGCAGGGCCTCTACGAATACGACGCGGTGTCCCGCCTGCGCGATTCGCAGCTCGGCGACGAGAAGGTCAAGGACATTTCCAACTACATCGTCAAGGGTGTGCTGTGGCAGGCCTTCGAGCAGGGCAAACCCAGCGTGATCCTGATCGACGAGGTGGACAAGGCCGACATCGAGTTCCCCAACGACCTCTTGCGCGAACTCGACCGCATGGAGTTCCATGTCTATGAGACGCGGCAGACGGTGCGCGCCGCGGTGCGCCCCATCGTCATCATCACCTCCAACAACGAGAAGGAGCTGCCCGACGCCTTCCTGCGCCGCTGTTTCTTCCACTACATCAAGTTTCCGGACAAGGAGACCATGGGGCGCATCGTTGACGTGCATTTCCCCAACCTGAAGAAGGACCTGCTGCGTGAGGCGATGGAAGTCTTCTTCGAGTTGCGCG
>JACRIY010000115.1 GCA_016235805.1 Rhodocyclales bacterium | reverse complement strand
GCGGTCCAGCGCCAGGTCGATGCTCTCGGTGGTGACCGGACGCTTTCTCATCGCCAGCATCATGCTGGCCTTGAGCTTGTCGCGGTCGTAATCGGTACGGCTGCCGTTCTTCTTCACCACCTGCGGCAGTTGCAGTTCGACCCGTTCGTAAGTGGTGAAGCGCTTGTCGCAGGACAGGCAGCGACGACGACGACGAACGGTGTCGCCGTCCTCGTTCTCCCGCGTATCGACGACCTGGGTATTAGGCTCCGAACAGTAAGGACATTTCACTATCGGCTCCGCGGACCGCGATCAGCCATACACCGGAAACTTCTTGCACATCGCCGACACCTGCCCGCGCACACGCTCCAGCACCGCCTCGTCCTGCGGTGCGTCGAGCACGTCAGCGATCAGGTTGGCGACCTGCTCCGCCTCGATCTCGGTGAAGCCGCGCGTGGTCATGGCCGGAGTGCCGATGCGCACGCCGCTGGTGACGAAGGGCTTTTGCGGATCGTTGGGAATCGCATTCTTGTTGACCGTGATGTGCGCCTTGCCCAGAGCCGCCTCGGCATCCTTGCCGGTGATGTTCTTGGCCTGCAGGTCGACCAGGAATACATGTGACTCGGTGCGTCCGGAAACGATGCGGAGGCCGCGGCTCTTGAGCACCTTGGCCATCACCTGGGCGTTGTCGATCACCTGCTCCTGGTAGTTCTTGAATTCGGGGGTCATCGCCTCCTTGAAGGCGGCCGCCTTGGCGGCGATCACGTGCATCAGCGGTCCGCCCTGCAGGCCCGGGAAGATCGCGGAGTTGATCGCCTTCTCGTGCTCGGCCTTCATCAGGATCAATCCGCCGCGCGGCCCGCGCAGGGTCTTGTGTGTGGTCGAGGTGACGACGTCGGCATGCGGCACCGGGTTCGGGTAGTAGCCGGCGGCGACCAGGCCGGCGTAGTGCGCCATGTCCACCATGAAGATGGCGCCGACGGCCTTCGCCACCTTGGCGAAACGCTCGAAATCGATCTTCAGCGCATAGGCCGAAGCGCCGGCGATGATCAGCTTGGGCTTGTGCTCGTGCGCCAGCTTTTCCATCTCGGCATAGTTGATCTCCTCCCTCTCGTCGAGCCCGTAGGGCACCACGTTGAACCACTTGCCCGACATGTTCAGCGCCATGCCGTGCGTCAGGTGGCCGCCGGCGGCGAGGTTCATGCCGAGGATGGTGTCGCCGGGCTTGAGGAAGGCCATGAACACCGCCTGATTGGCCTGGGAACCGGAATTCGGTTGGACGTTCGCCGCGTCGGCGCCGAACAGCTTCTTGGCCCGGTCGATGGCCAGTTGCTCGGCCACGTCGACATGTTCGCAACCGCCGTAGTAGCGCTTGCCCGGATAACCTTCGGCGTACTTGTTGGTCAGTTGCGAGCCCTGCGCTTCCATCACCGGCCACGACACGTAGTTCTCGGAGGCGATCAGCTCGATGTGGTCTTCCTGGCGGCGATTTTCGTTCTGGATCGCGGCCCACAGGTCGGGATCGCTCTTGGCGAGGGTGCTTTGCTTGGAGTACATGTAGTGGCTTTCTAGAAAGTGCCTCGGTGACGGCCGAACCGGACCGGAACACGGTGGCATCCGGCGCGGCGGGAAGGGTTCCGGATTTTAGCATCCGCACGCCGCGCGCCGTCAGCCGGAGACTTCGTCCAGCGCCTGGGCCAAATGCCGGCAATCAGCCCAGGACACCAGGCGCCAGCCTGCGGCATCGCGTTCGAGCCAGTTCAGGGCGGCATTCGGCAGGCCGAAATCGCGTGGCAGGTGCAATGCCCGCCCGGTCGCGGCGCGATAGGCGACGTCGAGCACGCCGCCGTGGGTAAACGCCAGCACCTGCTGCCCGGCATGGCGCGTCGCCATCGCCTCCAGACCGGCCATCACGCGTGCGGCGAAGCTGACCAGGGACTCCCCGGTCAGGTTGTCGTAGTCCGGCGTTCGCGCCTGGTGATGGCGATGGACCTCGGGATACTGCCGGCTGGCTTCGTGCGCTGTGGTGCCCTGCAACACGCCGAAATGCCGCTCGCGAAGAGTCGGCGCTGGCGACACAGCAGTTCCGAGTCCGGCGGTGGCGATGCGGGCGGTATTGAGGGCGCGCAACAGGTCGCTGCTGTAGATGGCGTCGAAGGAATGTCCCGCGAGCGCCGACCGCAATGCGCCGGCTTGAGCCCGGCCGGCCGCATTCAGATCGATGTCGATCTGCCCCTGGATGCGCTTTTCGCCGTTCCAGTCCGTCTCGCCATGGCGCACCAGGCAGAAGCGGGTAATCCGAGTCGCGGTCATGCCGCCTATTTTAAGGCTTGTTGCGGGCGTCGCTGCGCAACATGCGCGTCAGGTTCTGGCGCACGAAGCCGATGTGGTTGGCTGCCGCCGCCAGCGCCTGCTCGGCATCACCCTGCTCGATCGCGTGCCAGACGGCACGGTGCTGCTCCAGCAGTTGTTCGCGGGCGGCCGGCACCTGCATGAGTTCGGAGAGGTTGCGCCGCAGGTTGTCGCGCATGAGGCGCAGCAGGCTCGCCGTCAGATGGCCGACGATGACGTTGTGCGAGGCTTCGGCGATGGCCTGGTGAAACGCCAGGTCGGTATCCACCTGAAGGTCGAGATCCTGACCGCCGAAGGACTCCTCGAGCAGGGTCAGGCAATGGCGCACGCGCTCGCGATCGGCTGCCGTCGCTCGCAGCGCCGCGCATTCCGCGGCGCGGGCTTCCAGCATATGGCGGAATTCGAGCATGTCCTCATGCACCCCGGGGTGGTCGCGCAGGATCGCCTCCCAGGGGTTGCCGAAGCTGGAATCGAGCCGGTCGGTGACGAAAGTGCCGCCTCCCTGCCGGCTTTCCAGCATGCCGCGTGCCGCCAGTTTGTGGATGGCCTCGCGCAGGGACGCGCGGGAGACTCCCAGTTGCACCGACAGATCACGTTCCGATGGCAGGCGGTCGCCCGGCTTCAGGCGCCCTTCGAGCACCCTTTGTTCGATCTCGCGCGCGACGACATCGGCCAATCGCGGAGCGGTCATTTTTGTATCCATCGACAAAATATATCATTGGTCTGACCACAATATCAATAGCGACCCAATCACAACAAGCCATCATGAAAATACTTGACAGAACAGGCATTGACCGATAATATTTTAAAAATATTGGTCTGACCATTGATCCAGTTTGGCAAAAGAAGGGGTGCGGCTCGTTCGCACGACCAGGGCAAACAGACCCCAATGCCGCGGCAACCAAGGAGAAACTCTTGAAGCAACGACCTTTTCACGTTCAACCTCAGGCTAATATGTGCCGCCCCGCCCGAAATGGCCTGGACGGAATCCAGCCAGCCGGGCTTGATCGCGTACCAACCCCGGAGGCCTGCGCATGAACGCCATGCTGAAATTCTCGCAACTGATCGACGGCCTCAACGAGCGCGTCGGCCGCAGCCTGATGTGGCTGGTCCTGGCCGCCGTTGTCATCTCGGCGGTGAATGCGGTGGTGCGCAAGGCCTTCGACATGAGTTCGAACGCCTTCCTCGAGATCCAGTGGTACCTGTTCGCCGCCGTGGTCATGTTGGGGTCGGCCTACACCATGCTGCGCCAGGGCCACGTCAAGATCGACGTCATTGTCGGACGCTTCTCCAAGCGCACCCAGACCATCGTCGAATGCGTCGGCATCGTGTTTTTCCTCTTCCCCTTCGTTTACAAGGTCAATGAACTGGTCTGGCCGCTGGTGATCCTCGCCTATAACAGCGGCGAGATGTCGCAGAACGCCGGCGGCCTGATCCGCTGGCCGGTCTACGCCCTGGTGCCTGCCGGCTTCATCCTGCTGGGACTGCAGGGCCTGTCGGAACTGATCAAGCGCATCGGCTTCCTGCAAGGCGTTTGTGTCGATCCAACGGCGCCGGTGCAGACCAAGACCGCCGAGGAAGAACTGGCCGAGGAAATCCTCAAGCATCAGGTCGCCCCCGAAGTTGTCAACCGTGTCGAAGACGCGATGGACATGGTGAAGGACCAGAAAAGAAACGACGGGAGCGTGAAATGATCGAATTTCTCCAGCACAACATGGCGCCGGTCATGTTCGGCGGCCTGATTTTCTTCTTGCTGATGGGTTACTCGGTGGCCTTCTCGCTGGCCGCCTGCGGCCTCGCCTTCGGCGTGCTCGGAGTCGAACTGGGCCTGCTGCCCCAGTCCCTGTTGCAGGCGCTGCCACTGCGCATCTTCGGCATCCTGCAAAACGACACACTCCTTGCGATTCCCTTCTTCACCTTCATGGGCCTGATCCTGGAACGATCCGGCATGGCCGAGGACCTGCTCGACACCATCGGCCAGTTGTTCGGCCCGATCCGCGGTGGCCTGGCCTATGCGGTGATCTTCGTCGGTGCCATGCTCGCCGCTACCACCGGCGTGGTCGCCGCCTCGGTGATCTCGATGGGCCTGATTTCGTTGCCGATCATGCTGCGCTACGGCTACGACCGCCGCATCGCCGGCGGCGTGATCGCCGCATCCGGAACATTGGCGCAGATCATCCCGCCCTCGCTGGTGCTGATCGTGATCGCCGACCAGCTCGGCCGCAGCGTCGGCGACCTGTACGCCGGGGCCTTCATTCCCGGCTTCATCCTCACCAGCTTCTATGTCGGCTTCATTTTCCTGGTCAGCCTGTTCAGGCCGACTTACGTGCCGGCCCTGCCGCTCGAGGCGCGTACCATCCGTGAAGATGACGGCAGCGCCGGCCTGCCCTCGGTTGCCGGGCTGGTCCTCGTTTCCAGCGCGGCAGCCATCGCGTTCGGCCAGACCAGGCCCGCCGAAATGCCACTCGACGAGAACATCGTGGTCTCCATGTGCGTGGGCGTCGGCATCGCGTTTGGCCTGGCGGTGATCAACAAGGTGACCAAGATGGGCCTGCTTTCGCGCATGGCCGAACGCGTCACCTTTGTCCTGATTCCGCCGCTGGCGCTGATCTTCCTAGTGCTCGGCACCATCTTCCTCGGCATCGCAACGCCGACCGAAGGCGGCGCAATGGGCGCAGTCGGCGCGCTGATCATGGCCGTATCGCGTCGCCGCCTGAGCCTGAGCCTGATGAAGCAGGCCATGGACGCAACCATGAAGCTGTCCTGTTTCGTCGTCTTCATCCTGCTCGGCGCCACGGTGTTCAGCCTGACCTTTCAGGCCGTGGATGGCGGTATCTGGGTCGAACACCTGTTGACCGGCCTGCCCGGCGGCCAGGTCGGCTTCCTGATCGTGGTGAACCTGCTGGTCTTCTTCCTCGCCTTCTTCCTCGACTTCTTCGAACTGGCCTTCATCGTGATTCCGCTGCTGGGACCGGTGGCGGACAAGCTGGGCATCGACCTGGTCTGGTTCGGAGTCCTGATGGCGGTAAACATGCAGACTTCCTTCATGCACCCGCCCTTCGGCTTCGCGCTGTTCTACCTGCGCAGCGTGGCGCCGCACAGCGAGTACATCGACCGCCTGACCAAGAAGACCATCGCGCCGGTGACCACCGAGCAGATCTACTGGGGTGCGGTGCCCTTTGTCATCATCCAGGTCCTCATGGTCGGCCTGCTGATCGCCTTCCCTGGTCTGGTCAGCAGTCCGGACAAGGCGGCGGCATCCAATCCCGCGACCATACAGCTCGAAGCAGCGCCGGCTGCCGACCAGGGCGCGGCTGCGCCGACTGCCGACGGCAAGGAAGAGACCGTCGAGGAGAAAGCCACGCGGGAGAAAGAAGAAGAAGAAGAAGAGGATCCCGCCAAGGCCTTGATGCGGTCCATGAACCAGGACAAGAAATAGTTTCAGGTGGTGATGTAGTATCCGGCGACAGGCCAACCCGGCAGCGCCATTTTGGTTGAACAACAAACGAGGAGATTCATACATGGAACGTCGCAAATTTCTGCAAAACGCCGGTATTGCCGGCATCCTGGCTGCCGGTGCCGCGCCGGCGGTCCATGCCCAGGCTCCGGCCATCCGCTGGCGCCTGGCCTCCAGCTTCCCCAAGGCGCTGGACACGATCTTCGGCGCCGCCGACACCTTCGCCAAGGCGGTTTCTGACGCCACCGGCGGCAAGTTCGTGATTTCCGTGCATGCCGGCGGCGAACTGATGCCTCCCTTCGGCGTGGTGGATGGCGTACAGCAGGGCACCGTCGAGTGCGCCCACACCGCTCCCTACTACTTCTTCGGCAAGGACGACACCTTTGCCATCGACTGCGCGATTCCCTTCGGCCTCAACAGCCGCCAGATGACGGCCTGGATGTACGAAGGCAATGGCATGAAGCTGATGCGCGAATTCTACGCCGGCTACAACATCGTGAATTTCCCGATGGGCAACACCGGCGCCCAGATGGGCGGCTGGTACCGCAAGGAAATCAAGACGCTGGCCGACATCAAGGGCCTCAAGATGCGCATCGGCGGCTTCGGCGGCAAGGTGCTGTCGGCCATC
>JACRIY010000114.1 GCA_016235805.1 Rhodocyclales bacterium | reverse complement strand
CTCGAGTCGGACTTCCGCGGCGCCGGCTGGAACGTGATCAAGGTGATCTGGGGCAGCTACTGGGATCCGCTGCTGGCCCAGGACAAGACCGGCCTGCTGCAAAAGCGCATGATGGAATGCGTCGATGGCGACTACCAGACCTTCAAGGCGCGCGACGGCGCCTACGTGCGCCAGCACTTCTTCGGCAAGTATCCGGAACTGCTGAAGATGGTGTCGACCTGGTCCGACGACGACATCTGGCGCCTGAATCGCGGCGGCCACGATCCGCACAAGGTTTACGCCGCCTATGCCGCCGCCGTGGCGCACAAGGGACAGCCCACGGTCATTCTCGCCAAGACCATCAAGGGTTACGGCATGGGCGAGGCGGGCGAGGCGCAGAACATCACCCACCAGCAGAAGAAGATGGGCACCACCTCGGTCAAGGCCTTCCGCGACCGCTTCAAGCTGCCGGTGAAAGACGAGGACCTGGAAAAGCTGCCCTACCTGACCTTCCCCGAAGGCTCGAAGGAACTGGAATACATGCGCGAGCGGCGCATGGCGCTGGGCGGCTACCTGCCCTCGCGTCGGGCCACCGCGGAAGCGTTGCCGGTGCCGCCGCTGTCGGCCTTCGACGCCCTGCTCAAGGCCGGCGGCGAAGGACGCGAGTTCTCCACCACCATGTCCTTCGTGCGCGGCCTCAACGTCATGCTCAAGGACAAGGTCATCGGCAAGCGCGTCGTACCGATCGTGGTCGACGAGTCGCGCACCTTCGGCATGGAGGGCCTCTTTCGCCAGATCGGCATCTGGAACCAGGACGGCCAAAACTATGTGCCGCAGGATGCCGACCAGATGATGTTCTACAAGGAAACCAAGAACGGCCAGATCCTGCAGGAGGGCATCAACGAGGCCGGCGCCATGGCCGACTGGATCGCCGCCGGCACCAGCTATTCGACCCACGGCGTGCAGATGATCCCGGTCTATGTCTGCTATTCGATGTTCGGCATGCAGCGCACCATGGACCTGGTGTGGGCGGCGGGCGACCAGCGCGCACGCGGCTTCCTGGTCGGCGGCACCGCTGGGCGTACCACGCTCAACGGCGAAGGCCTGCAGCATGAAGACGGCCATTCGCAGATCCTCGCCGGCACGGTGCCGAACTGCATTACCTACGATCCGACCTTCGCCTACGAAGTCGCCGTGATCGTGCAGGATGGCCTGCGCCGCATGGTCACCGAACAGGAGGACGTGTTCTATTACCTCACGGTGATGAACGAGAACTACGAGCATCCGGCGATGCCGGAAGGCGCGGCGCCGGGCATCCTCAAGGGCATGTACCAGTTCCGCAAAGGCGCCGCATCGAACGGCCCGCGCGTGCAACTGCTCGGTTCCGGCACCATCTTCATGGAAGCCATCGCCGCCGCCGCCCTGCTGAAGAAGGACTGGGCCATCGAAGCCGACCTCTGGTCCTGCCCGAGCTTCAACGAGCTGGCGCGCGACGGCAACGACTGCGCGCGCTGGAACCTGTTGCACCCGACCGAGAAGCCGCGCGTGCCGCACGTCTCGGCCTGCCTGGCCGAAACGCGCGGGCCGGTGATCGCCGCCACCGACTACATCCGCGTCTTCGCCGAGCAGATCCGTTCGCTGGTGCCGCGCCACTACACGGTGCTCGGTACCGACGGCTTCGGCCGCTCCGACACGCGCGAAAAGCTGCGCCACTTCTTCGAGGTCGATCGCCACTGGATCACCATCGCCGCGCTCTCGGCACTGGCCGACGATGGCCAGGTGAAGAAGGAGAAAGTGGCCGAGGCGATCAAGAAATACGCCCTCGATCCGAGCAAGCCCAATCCGGTGAAGGTATAAGCCATGGCCAACATAGTTGAAGTAAAAGTCCCGGACATCGGCGACTTCAAGGATGTGCCGGTGATCGAACTGCTGGTCAAGGTCGGCGACACGGTCAAGGCCGAGGATTCGCTGGTCACGCTGGAGTCCGACAAGGCGACCATGGACGTGCCCTCGCCAGTTTCCGGCGTCGTCACCGAACTGAAGCTGAAGATCGGCGACAAGGTCGCGGAAGGCAGCCTGGTGGCGCTGATCGACAGCGCCGCCGCAGGCGGGGTCGCGGCTCCAGCCGCCGCTGCCGCGACGGCCCCGGTCGCTGCACCGGTAGCGGCCGCCGCCGCGCCTGCGGCTGCGGCACCCGCGGCCGCTGCGAGCGTGGTCGAGGTCAAGGTGCCGGACATCGGCGACTTCAAGGATGTGCCGATCATCGAACTGTTGGTCAAGGTCGGCGACACGGTCAAGGCCGAAGATTCCCTGATGACGCTGGAATCGGACAAGGCGACGATGGACATTCCGTCGCCGGTTTCAGGCGTCGTGACCGAATTGAAGGTGCAGGTCGGCGACAAGGTGGCGGAAGGCGTGGTGCTGGCGCTGGTAAGAGTCGGCGCTGGTGCTACGGCGACCGCGGCGGCTCCTGCCCCTGCCCCGACCCCGGCGAGCGCTCCGGCCACGGCCGCCGCGCCAGTCGCCGCTGGGCCAGCGACAACGACGGCGGCCGCCGTGGCGGACACCCGTCCCGGCGCCGCCGAGTCGATAGCCGCACCGCTGCGCGTCGCGATGCCGACACCGGCGCAGCGCCTGCAGGGCGTGGCGGCGCATGCCAGTCCCTCGGTGCGCCGCTTTGCGCGCGAACTCGGCGTCGATGTGGCGAAGGTGGGCGGCACGGGTCCGAAGGGGCGCATCCTGCAGGCCGACGTCCAGGCCTATGTCAAGGGCGTGCTCAGCGCTCCGCCGCCCGCGCCGGTCGCTGCCGCCTCGTCGGGCGGAGGGCTCGACCTGCTGCCGTGGCCGAAGATCGATTTCTCGAAATTCGGCGCCATTGACGTCCAGCCGCTGTCGCGCATCAAGAAGATTTCCGGCGCCAACCTGTCGCGCAACTGGGTCATGATCCCGGCCGTCACCTATCACGAGGACGCCGACATCACCGACCTGGAAGCCTTCCGCGTGCAGATCAACAAGGAGAACGAGAAGGGTGGCGGCGCCAAGCTGACCATGCTCGCCTTCCTGATCAAGGCCTGCGTCAAGGCGATGCAGAAATATCCGGAGTTCAACTCCTCGATCGACGGCGACAACCTGGTGATGAAGAAGTACTTCAACATCGGCTTCGCCGCCGACACGCCCAACGGCCTGATGGTGCCGGTGATCAAGAACGCCGACAGCAAGGGCGTGTTCGAACTGGCGAAGGAGTCCGGCGAGCTGGCCAAGCAGGCCCGCGAAGGCAAACTGAAGCCCGCCGACATGCAGGGTGCCTGCTTCACGATTTCCAGCCTGGGCGGCATCGGCGGCACCTACTTCGCGCCCATCGTCAATGCACCGGAAGTGGCCATCCTCGGCGTGAACAAATCGGCGATGAAGCCGGTGTGGGACGGCAAGCAATTCGTGCCGCGCCTGACTCTGCCGCTGTCTCTGACGGCGGATCACCGCGTGATCGACGGCGCCCTAGCGACGCGCTTCAACGTCTATCTGGCGCAACTGCTGGCCGACATGCGGAGAAGCATGTTGTGACCACGCTCACCGTGGTCAAGAAGGGGGAGGTCGTGGCGATCGCCGCCGACGGCCTCACCACCTTCGGCGACACGCGTCTCGCGCGCAGCTACAAGGGCGAGCACGACAAGATCCTCGACATCGCCGGCTCGAAGATCGCGATCTGCGGTTCTTCGGCGCACCATCTGGTGCTGCTCTCCGCCTTCTCCAGGCTGGAGGAAGTGAAGCTGGGTTCGCGCATGGAGGTCTACGAGACCTTCCGCCGCCTGCACCCCATCCTCAAGGAGCATGCCTTCCTCAACCCCAAGGAAGACGAGGACGATCCCTACGAGAGTTCGCAGATCACCGCCCTGATCGCCAATCCCACCGGCATCTACGGCGTCTATTCCTATCGCGAGGTGTTCGAGTTCGACCGCGTCTGGGCCGCCGGCTCGGGTCGCAGCTTTGCGTTGGGAGCGATGCATGCACTATACGACGGCGCACTGTCGGCCGCCGATATCGCCCGGGCGGGAGTCGCCGCGGGCATCGAGTTCGATACCTCCTCCGGGCCGCCGATCGTGGTCCATGAGTTCACACTGGAAGGAAAACCCAATGAGTGACGTCGTTGAAGTGAAAGTTCCCGACATCGGCGACTTCAAGGATGTACCGGTCATCGAAGTGCTGGTCAAGGTCGGCGACACGGTCAAGGCCGAGGATTCGCTGATCACCCTGGAGTCCGACAAGGCCACCATGGATGTGCCCTCGCCGGTGTCCGGCGTGGTCACCGAACTGAAAATCAAGGTCGGCGACAAGATCGCTGAAGGCACGCTGGTGGCACTTATAAAGGTTGGCGCCGGCGCTACGGCGGCTGCGCCGGCTCCAATTGCGGCACCCGTCGCGCCGGCAGTTCCCGCTGCTGCGCCGGCAGCGGCACCGGCGGCGGGCAAGTTCGCCGGCAAGGTCGACCTCGAATGCGAAATGCTGGTGCTCGGCGCCGGCCCTGGCGGCTACTCCGCCGCTTTCCGCGCCGCCGACCTCGGCATGAAAACCGTCATCGTCGAACGCTACGCCACACTCGGCGGCGTCTGCCTCAATGTCGGCTGCATTCCGTCCAAGGCGCTGCTGCACGTTGCCGCGGTGATGGAAGAGGCCGAGCATGCGAGTGAGCTCGGCGTCAGCTTTGCCGCGCCCAAGGTCGACATCGACAAGCTGCGCGCGCACAAGGAAAAGGTGGTCGGCAAGCTGACCGGCGGCCTGGCCGGGATGGCCAAGGCGCGCAAGGTGGAAACCGTGCGCGGCTACGGCCACTTCCTCGATGCCAACCATCTCGAAGTCGAGGAGACCACGGGCACATCGCAAGACAAGACCGGCGCCAAGAAGGTGATCCGCTTCCAGAAGTGCATCATCGCCGCCGGTTCCGCGGCCTTCCACCTGCCTTTCATTCCGCGCGACCCGCGCATCGTCGACTCCACCGGCGCGCTGGAGCTGCGCTTCGTGCCCAAGCGCATGCTGGTCATCGGCGGCGGCATCATCGGCCTGGAAATGGCGACGGTGTACTCCACGCTCGGCTCGAAAGTGGATGTAGTCGAGATGCTCGACGGCCTGATGCAGGGGCCGGATCGCGACCTGGTAAAGGTCTGGGAAAAGCAGAACGCCAAGCGCTTCGACAAGGTGATGCTGAAGACCAAGACCGTTGCGGTGGATGCGAAACCGGACGGCCTCTGGGTCAAGTTCGAAGGCGAACAGGCCCCGGCCGAGGCGCAGTGCTACGACATGATCCTGCAATCCGCTGGACGTTCTCCGAACGGCAAGAAGATCGGCGCCGAAAAGGCGGGGGTGGTGGTCAACGAGCGCGGCTTCATCCCGGTCGACAGCCAGATGCGCACCGGCGTGCCTAACATTTTTGCCATCGGCGACATCGTCGGCAACCCCATGCTGGCGCACAAGGCGGTGCATGAGGCGCACGTCGCCGCCGAGGCTGCGGCAGGGCAGAAGAGCTACTTCGACGCCACGGTGATCCCCGGTGTTGCCTACACGCATCCCGAAGTGGCCTGGGTCGGCGTCGGCGAGGACGAGGCGAAGAAAGCCGGGCGCAAGGTCAGCGTCGCCAAATTCCCTTGGGCGGCGTCCGGGCGGGCGATCGCCAACGGCGCCGACTACGGCTTCACCAAGCTGGTGTTCGACGAGGAAACCCATCGCGTGATCGGCGGCAGCATCGTCGGCCCCAATGCCGGTGACATGATCGGCGAGGTGGCGCTGGCGATCGAGATGGGCGCCGATGCGGTGGATATCGGCAAGACCATCCACCCCCATCCGACCCTGGGTGAAACCATAGGCATGGCGGCGGAAGTTGCGCATGGTTCCTGCACCGACCTGCCGCCGATGCGCAAGAAGTGAGTTGATCATGCGGTAGACTGGTCGGTACTGTGTTCTCCAAACTCATCTCGCGGTTTCAGGACAGAAAGGTACCCGACCATCCACTGGCTTCGGACGCGGGCCTTGACGCCCTGCTCAATGGGCTTCCCGAGTCCGATCCGGGGCGGCTTCTGTTCGAGATCGACGGGCGCCTGGCCGACATGGAGGCGACGGCTCAAGAGATCGGCCCGACGCTGGCGTTGCGCGCACTCGAACGGATGGACCAGTTTTCCCGTTCTGCCGCGCAATACCTGCTGACGCGCTATCTTTCCCCCACGGAACGCGAGTACCTGGCGGATTCGGTCTGGTCTGCTCTGGAGTCGCATGCTGCGCACCTGTTTCGGAGCTATCGGCAGTTCCTGACCGCCGGGCTCGAACTGTCGACCGACGAGGAAAAACTCCGCATGGCGCGCTGTGCGGCCAAGGCGATGATGGCCTGGGCGCTGCGCAAGAAGCTGCAGCACTTCCGCTACCGCGTGCCGGGCGCGGAGCTTTGGCAGGACGCCCATGATCTGGCGCAGGTTCTGGCCCGCTTTTCGCTGTTGAAGACGATCGTCACGCCGTACCGCAACGAAACGGAAACGACGCCGCTGGGCGAGTACCTGATCGGCCTCTATCTCGAATTTGTTCCGATCAGCAACCTGGTACCGCAGCAACTGGAATTCGTCGAAGCCTTCCTGCGTTCCTGTGGCGCGCTCGACCTCAGTACGGAGCCCCACAGCCAGAGCACGCATCGCATCGACCTGTCGCTGGGCGGAGGGCCGCAGCGCCTGAGGGGCGACGACACCGGCGGCAGCAAACTGCGTTACTGCTCCGTGCCGAAGCTGCGAGGCGCGTTGATGAACCTGGCGAAACAGATCAAGAGCAGGGAAGGGGCCCCGGTCTGGATGGGCCCGCTGCCCGCCAGCGCGGAGCAGATCGAGCGTGCGATCGGAATCCTGCTGACCCATTGGGCATCGAAGCCGCCAAAGCGTGGCGGCGATCGGGTCTCCGGACATGGCAGTTTGCGCGTGATGTTCGGCTTCGACCACGCGCGACGCATGGTGGCCGCCGCCCAGTTCGCCCGCAAGGGACGTTCCATGAAATACGAGGGGAACGACCTTGCCAAGATGATTCGGCAGTTCGAAGAGACGCGCTTCGGCAGGGTTGCCACACCGGACGCCGCCGCATCCGGGAAAGCTGTGTCGCCGCCGGGTCCCGAAGAAATCGCCAGCCCTATGGACATCCTGCTCAAGCTCGAAATTGCAGGCGCCCAGGCGCAAATGGATCAATGGATACTGGCCGACTACAGTGCTACCGGTATGGGTGCCATCGCGCCGGCCGTGTTGTCTCGCCATCGCATCGGCGCGCTGGTTTGCGTGCGAGAGTCGGATGGAATCGACTGGCGCCTTGGCCTGATCCGCCGCATCGGTCGCGACAGCGCCAATCGGCCCAGCATCGGCCTCGAAACCCTGGCGTGGCCGTCGATATGCGCCATGGCCAAGCCGGTCGGTGAGGAAAGCGCATGGGCCCGCGTCGTCGATGGCGGCGGCGATGGCTGGTCCGATGCCATCATCTGCAGCCTCGACGGCAATCAGCTCGTATTGCCCGCCGGGACCTTCGTCGAGCGGCTGGAGGTCGACGTGCGCAGCGAAGTCGGACGCTGGCGAGTGCGACTCGAAGCCTTGCTAGACCACGGAGCGGACTACGATCGCATGGAATTTTCCCGAATTTCCTGAGGTGCCAATGACACAAGACGAACTGAAACAGGCCGTCGCCCGCGCGGCGCGCGACTACGTGGCGGACCGGCTGCCGATCGGGGGCATCCTCGGTGTCGGCACCGGCAGCACGGCGAACTTCTTCATCGACGAGATCGCCGCAATCAAGGACCGCCTCGGCGGCACGGTGGCAAGTTCGGAGGTCACGGCGCAGCGCTTGCGGGGCCATGGCATCCGCGTGCTCGACCTCAATGATGTCGACGCCATGGGCATCTATGTCGATGGCGCCGACGAAATCGATGCGAGCATGGCCATGGTCAAGGGTGGCGGCGGCGCATTGACGCGCGAGAAGATCGTCGCGGCCGTGGCGGAAACCTTCGTCTGCATCTGCGATGCGTCCAAGCGCGTGCCGGTGATGGGCCGCTTCCCGTTGCCGGTCGAGGTGATCCCGATGTCCCGCGCCCATGTCGGCCGGGAACTGGCGAAACTCGGCGGCACGCCAAAGCTGCGCGATGGCTTCGTCACCGACAACGGCAACCTGATCCTCGACGTGCACGGCCTGTCGATCACCGACCCGGTCGGCCTGGAGGATCGCATCAACCAGATCGTCGGCGTGGTCACCAACGGGCTATTTGCGCGGCGCGGCGCCGACGTGTTGCTGCTGGCGACAGAGGACGGTGTGCGGACGTTTTCGCGCTGAAACCCGGGCGCTGAAACATTTTCGTCACATACCGCGGCTATAGTCGCGAAATTGCAACCGGGGTCGCACCATGAACCAGGAACACATCAGCCGACAATTCGATGCCGACCTAGAGGGATTGCGCACGCGCGTCCTGGCGATGGGCGGCCTGGTCGAACAGCAACTGATCCGCGCCATGGATGGGCTGGAGTCGGGCGACATGGCCCTGATCGAGCAGGTGATCGCCAACGATCGCCAGGTCAATCGGCACGAGGTCGAGCTCGACGAAGCCTGCAACAACGTCATCGCCCGCCGGCAGCCGGCCGCGATCGACCTGCGCATGATCATGACCGTGGTCAAGACCATCACCGACCTCGAACGCATCGGCGACGAGGCGAAGAAGATCGCCAAGATGGCGCGCGACATCCACGGCAGCGATACCCGCTTCGTTCCCCGCGTCGACCTGCGCCCGCCGGCGGATATCGCGGTGGCCATGCTGCGCAAGGCGCTCGACGCCTTCGCCCGGCTCGACGTCAATGCCTCGGCTGAAGTGGTGCGTCAGGATCGCGACGTGGATGCCGGCTTCAAGGCGGCGATGCGCCAGCTGATCACCTTCATGATGGAAGACCCGCGCACCATTTCAAGTTCGCTCGACCTGCTGTTCGTCGCCCGCTCGATCGAGCGCATCGGCGACCATGCGAAGAACATTTCCGAGTACGTCGTATACCTGGTACGGGGGCGCGACGTGCGCCACATCGGGCTCGAAGCGATGGAGAAGGAAGTCGCTTCCGGCTGAGCGGTGATGCCAGCGGGATCAGCCGGCTGTACCGGCGTCCCGATCCGCAGCGCTCAGGCTGCGTTCATTTCGGTGGAACGTAGCCGCCGACCTGGTCGGCGCCGTCGCCGAAGAAATGCTTGGTCACCTGTTCCGCGAGGTATTTCCTGTGCTGGGCATCGGCGAGGCTGAGGCGGTTCTCGTTGATGATCATGGTCTGCAGCTTGATCCACTGCTGCCATGCTTCCTTGGAGACGTTCTCATAAAGCTTCTTGCCCATTTCTCCGGGCATGGGGGGCAGGTCGAGGCCTTCGGCCTCGCGTCCGAGCTTGATGCAATTGATCATGCGTGCCACGGTGTTTCCTTTCGCTAAGACTGCAACAGAAGGCGCACAGTTTACATTGAGTTCCGTGCTCGTGCGCCGCCGGCAAGCATTGCTTCCATCGCTGCCGCAAAGCCGGGCGGGCGGAGCTTCGAATCAGTTGCGTACCGATGCATTGTCCAGGGCGCGCAACCGCGAAAGTATCTTTTCGGGAATCGATTGCAGGCTGGCGACTTCGTCCAGCGCACCGATTTCCGCCGCTTCGCGCGGCATCCCATAGACGACGCAGGAGGCCTGGTCCTGGCCGAGGTTCCATGCCCCGGCCCCGCGCATCGCCAGCAGTCCCTTGGCGCCGTCCTTTCCCATGCCGGTAAGGATCACTCCCAGGGAATTCTTGCGGGCCAGTTCGGCGACCGACCAGAACAACACGTCGGCCGAAGGCCGATGGCGATTTACCGGATCGTCCTGGGAAAGCTCCAGCACCAGGCCGCGAGCACTTTTCCGCACCCGCATGTGGGAATGGCCGGGCGCCAGGTAGGCCGTGCCGGGTTGCAGGCGCTCGCCGCCCTGCGCTTCGATTACCGTCAGCCTGGACAGGCTGTCGAGTCGGCGCGCAAAGGAGGGGGTGAAGGTTTCCGGCATGTGCTGGACCATGACGATGGGCGGCATCTCAGCGGGCAACGCTGCGAGGACGTCCTTGATTGCCTCGGTCCCGCCGGTCGAGGCGCCGATGGCGATCACCGTATCCTGGAGCAGGCGGGGCGAAAATGCGGCCCTGGGCGGGGCCGCGGCAGGTGCCGCCTGGCGGGCTATACGCGGCGCCGATTTCACCTGTGCGCCGGCGGCGACGCGAATCTTGTCGCGGATTTCCTCGCCATAGCTTTGCAGCATCGAGATGTTGTCGGCCCGCGGCTTGGGCAGAAAATCGACGGCGCCGAGTTCCAGTGCCTTGAGGGTAACTTCGGAGCCCGCGGCGGTCAATGACGAAATCATGATGACCGGCATCGGCCGCAGGCGCATCAGGCGATCGAGGAACTCGAGGCCGTCCATGCGCGGCATTTCCACGTCCAGGGTCAGGACGTCGGGATTGAGCGACTTGATCATTTCCCGGGCGACCATGGGATCGGGTGCGGCGCCGACCACTTCGAGATCCGGTGCGCCGCTGATGATCTCGGTCAGTAGCGCCCGCATCAGTGCGGAGTCATCGACCACGAGTACTTTGATGGACATGGCGTGCCCTAGAACAATTCGACGTCGCCCGAGATCGGGGCTTGGGAAAGTCGCGCGGCATACTCGGATTCGCGGCGCAGCAGCGTGTCGTTATGCAGACGCGTCAACTTCTTGACCAGCACGCGGCCCGTCGCCGGGAAAAAATATACCTTGCGCGGATGGATGTCCAGCAAGTCCCTGGCGGCTACGGGGATGCCTTCGGTACGCAGGAATTCGAGCACGAAGCTGCAATTGCGTTCGCCGACGTTGGAACTCGACAGCGCCGACATGACCCGGCCGCCCCCGAAGACCTTGGCCTCCAGGTTGGAACGCCGGGCACCGAGCTTCAGCAGGTGATTGATGAGAATCTCCATGGCATAGGTGCCATAGCGCGCCGAGGCGGAGGTCACGGAAGGTTCGCCCGAGTCGGCCAGCATGAAGTGGTTCATGCCGCCGATGCCCTTGGTCTTGTCGCGGATGCAGGCCGCGACGCAGGACCCGAGCACGGTCACCAGCAGCATGTCGGTGGTGGTGACGAAGTATTCGCCGGGCAGCACTTTCACCGCCTCCGCGCTGAAAGTCGGGTCGAAGTACCGATTGCCGGCCAGGTGTTCGACGTACGCAGCGTCCATGCTCAGAGCCTCGCGCGACGGCCGTGTTCGGGTCGGTCGGCACGTTCATAGACGGTGCGGCCGAGCGAATGGAAGAGATCGGCCGCGTGCAGGAAACTTTCGGAGTGACCGGCGAAGAGCAGGCCATCGTCGCGCAGCAGCGGCACGAACTTCTTCAGGATCGCATACTGCGTCGGCTTGTCGAAATAGATCATCACGTTGCGGCAGAACATCACGTCGAACGGTCCTTGCAGCGGCAGGCGCGCGTCGAGCAGGTTGATGCGGGTGAAATTGAGCAACCTCTGCAATTCGGGACGCACCCGCGCGTAACCGGCCTGCGCGCCGGCACCCTTGAGGAAGAAGCGACGCAGGCGATCGCGGCTCAGCTTTTCGACGCGTTCGATCGGGTAAACACCTTTCTGGGCGGCGGCCAGCACGTTCGTGTCGATGTCGCTGGCGACGATCGAGACCGGTGGCGTCAATGTGTCGAAGGCTTCGCAGGCGGTCATCGCCAGGGTGTAGGGCTCTTCGCCGGTGGAGGCCGCCGAGCACCAGATGCGGATCGGCCGCTGCGCCAGTCCCTGCAGGTGGCGCAGCAGGATGTCGAAGTGATGGGCTTCGCGAAAAAACGAGGTGAGGTTGGTCGTCAGCGAATTGACGAAGGTTTCACGTTCGGTGTCGTCGTTCGCCTCGAGGTGGGCAAGGTACTCGCCGAAGCTGACTATGCCCAACGCGCGCAGGCGCCTGGCGAGGCGGCTGTAAACCATGTCGCGCTTGATCGGCGCCAGCGAGATTCCGGCGTGCCTGTAGATCAGCTTGCGGACGCGCTCGAAGTCGGAGTCGGTGAAATGGAACTCGCGTTCGCGTGATTCCACTGGGTTTGCCATGTTGGTCTCAGGTACTTGGCTGTGCGGCGGGCGATGGCGCATGCACCATCGCCGTATCGCCGGCGCCGACTTTCACTAAAGGATGGATTCGGATCTCAGAACTCTTCCCACTGTTCGGTGGAATCGGAGATGTTGGGAGGTAGGACCTTGCGGCCGGCGGGTCGCGAGGTGGGCTGGGAGGCGGCACGGG
>JACRIY010000113.1 GCA_016235805.1 Rhodocyclales bacterium | reverse complement strand
GGTCGTCGTCGCATCCCCCACCGTGATCGTCCCCGTGCTGCTGATGTTGTTCAGCAGCGCGTTGGTGACGTTCAGTACGCCCACTCCAAGGCTGCCGTCCTCCAACCCTATCGTCCCCGCCGTCACCGGCTTCAGCACCACGCCACCATCGCCCGTCACGGTTCCGGTCAGAACCAGGGTATCGGTCTCGAGGGTTGCAGCTCCTGTATTGGCGTTGATATTGCCGCCATTGACGGTCAAGGTTGCGCCTGCGCCCGTGGTGATGGTGAACGCGCCACCGCCGGTATTGCTGCCGGATATGGATACGCCATTGGTCTCGGCAATGCTGACCGCGCCGCTGGTGCTGTTGGTCAGGGCCAGCGTTGTGGCGTTGGTCTTGAGCGCAAGACCGGCATCCGCCACCGCGGTAATCGTATTGGCGGCAATGACGCCCGCGCCGCTGCTGATGGCGGCAGTATTGCCGGCGTTGTCCGCCGTAAGGCCGACGTTGCCCGTGGTGGTGAAGTTGTTGGCGCCCACGGCAATGTTGCCCGCCGTGGCAAAGGCAAAGTTCTTCGCGTCTTGCGTCAGCGCCCCGTCCGTGCCAATCGTGATTCCGCCGGTATTGGCCGTGCTGCCGATGGTGACGGTGCCGGTCGTGGTGATGAAGTCCAACGCCGCGTCGGTCAGATTCAGCGTCTTGGTCGCATCCGCAATGCCGAACGTGGCTCCAGCCGTCGAGGCCAGCACGGTGACGTTGGCGGTAGCGGTGTTGATCGTGCCGGAGATCGTAGGCGTCGTCGCCGCAACCACGGTCAGTGCGTTGCCGGTAGTGCTCAGGGTGTTGTCGATAGTCGCCGTGCCCGCACCACTGGCATCTGAGTCGGCATTGATGGTGGTTGTCTGATTGGTCGTGAGAGTCTTGTTGTTGGCGTCGAAACCATTGCTGGAAACGAAACTGACCGATGCGCCCATGTTGGCATTCACGGTCGTATTGGCGCCCAAGGTGAGGGTTGTCGCCGTTCTGGCAAGGGCGCCCGTACCCTGGCCATCGCTGCCCGCCGTCGTCGCCTGTCCTATGACCAGTGCGCCGGTGGTCCTGAGCAGTTGCACGTCAGCCGTTGAAATAAATGGTGAGCCGCCACCGATGATTACCGCGGACTGGGAACGCGCAATATCGATCCCGCCCGCGCCTGCGTCGATCGTCATGCCTGTTCCCAGGGTGACGTCGTTGCCGATCAAGGTGATCTTTCCGCCGCCGCTGGCGATGTTTGTGCTATTCGCAACCGTCAATGTTCCTGTTCCGTCCGCTGGCCCGGCAGACGAATGCGGCGAGTCCGCCTCCAGCCTGATGGCACCCCCGTTGGTGGTGATCCCGGCATTCACGTCGATATGCCTGCCGGCCTGAGCCGTGAGGGATGTGCCCGCGTTGGTAATCGAAACCGGATCAGTAAATGCGATGTCGCGGGTCGCCTGAAGCACGACGTTTGACGTTTGTGCGCTGATGGAGTTGGCACCGGAGGCCTTGATCTTAGTGGTCACTCCAGGGTTGTTCGCAAACAGATTGTTGGTACCAGCGCTGTAATTGACAGCACCCGCGTTGACGATTTCTATGTCCTGTGGGTCCAGCAACCAAGTACCTGTTATTCCTTTGGGCGCCAGTGTGTTGACGACGCCATCAACAATGAGGGAAATCTTTCCCGATGTTTCAACGAATCCGCCATTGCCGCCATGCACCCCGCCTTTCGCAGAGATGGATCCAAAAAAACGCGTCACATCATCGGCCCAGACGATCACCTTGCCGCCGTCACCCATGCCAACGGCGTCAGCATTGATACTCACGTCCTTGCCGACATAGGTTGCGCTGGCGTTCTGTTCCGGGCCCTTGCCCTGAAAGTTGCCGCCCACCAGCACCGTACCGCCAGCACCGACTCCCGAGACATCGATGCCGGCGTGGTCGAACAGGCCGACCTTGTCGCCGAGCACCTTCACCGTACCGCCAGCCTGGCCGTTTGTCGTGCCCGACGCATCCAGTGTGCCGCTGACGCTGACCACGCCGGAATCACCGCCGCCGAGCCAGATTTCGCCGTTGCGCGATTCGAGGCTGCGGGCGCGAATGATGCCGTCGTTGTTGAGGACGGTGGAGAGCAGGGCATCCTTGGCCCGCACGTCCATCACCACGCGCCCGCCATCGGCGACGATCACGCCGCTGTTGTCGGCACGAGCGGCAGCAGTGGCGACGTTGACCTGAAAGCTGAGGAGGCCGTCGTGGTCGAAGTCGAGGTTTACCGAATCGCCTGCAGCCAGGCCGACGCTGCCACGAGTCGCCGTAATGGCGCCGCTATTGGCGACTTGAGGTGCGATGAGGGCGACGAAGCCGCCGTTCGCCGCGTTGATCGTGCCCTGATTGCTTACCGTGCCGCCAGCGCCGACTTTTTCGAATTGGTACTTCCCGGCGAGGAAGTTGGCGTCCGATATTCCGAGCGATGACGCCACCAGGCCGCCGACATCGACCTGCGCGCCCGGTGCAAACAGGATGCCACCGGGATTGGTGACGAAGACTTGGCCATTGGCGGTCATACGGCCGAAGATTGCCGATCCATCACCGCCCAATACGCGGTTGAGGATCACGGACGAAGTGCCTGGCTGGACGAAGTTCACCTGGGCCTGGCTACCGATATTGAAGCTGTCCCAGTTGACGATCGCGCTGTTCGACGACTGGGTCACATCCATTCGCGCACCGCTGGTGCCGATGCCCACCTGTCCGGCGACAACCTGGCCACCGGTGGGCAACGCATTCGGCAAGGGATCACCCGCTGCCGCCGCGCCGTTACCCAGCACGAGCACTGCGCCGGCGACCAGCGCGCCGCAACTCCGCTTGCCCCGTCTGCTGGCGAATTCGGCAACGGCGACCCAGGTCGAGCGCAACTCGCTCCAGACCAAACGATAGGATCGATTCAGAGTGGCGTGCTTGAACATGACGATGTCCTTTGGCGAATTGCCCGCATCTCTCCGGCGAAAGGCGGTGCATCGAATCGGCAATTGCAATCGGCGGGCAACGCAGTCGCCCGCCAATCAAAAGAACTTGCTGATCTGAAAGTAAAAGCGGGGATAGCGCAGCAGATGGTCGGCGGTAGCCTTGGTGGTATCGCGGAACGCCAGCGTGGTGCGCAGGTACCAGTCGTTCGGCACCTCCCAGTTGAGGCCGATGCCGGGGCCAGCGATTCGCCGCAGGCGTTCTGCATTCGCCGCAATGTCGGCCGCCGTCGGTTGCTGGATCAGGATGGCCCGCCCCAAATCGTAGAACCCGGTCAGCACCAGGCTGCCAGGAAGGTCTTCGTCGATGGGCAGCCGGTAGCGCATTTCGAGGCTGGCGAGATAGCCGCGGTCGCCGGCACCCTCGCCCTGGGGATAGGCACGCACGGCATTCGGACCGCCGAGGCTGAACTTCTCGCTGGGATCGAGATTCTTGTTGGTGAATTGCTGGCTGTAGGAAGCATACAAGGCCAGGCGCTCGGAGATTGCCTGCAGGCGTGACAACGAGATGTTGGTCTTGCCGAACTGCCCCCGGGTCTTGCGTCCGGCGAGGTCGGCCGCATCGAGGCCGGCGGTGCCGAACTTGAGTTCACCCAGCGTGTAGGCGAGATTGAATACGTTGATGCCGCCGCCGCCAAGGCGGTCGCGGAAGTCTCCTGAGAAGCCTAGCGAACTGACGTCGGACTTCTTCAGCGTCTCGGCCCCGGTAGAAAGCTGAACGTCAAAGAAATTCCGCTTGTCATGCTGGCCGATCACCAGCAAATTGGTATTGCGCGAACGAATCAAGGGATGGATCGCGATCAGCGAAACCACCGAGGCGCCGCCGTTGACTTTGAGCGCGTTGAAAACAGGAGTGCCAAGACGATACTTGAGTTCCGAATAGGCCGCCCCGAGCTTGGTGCCCCACGGTCCGACCGGGACCAGCGCCGACGCGCGGGCGAAACGCAGATTGCCGTCAAGGGCGTTGGTGGCGCGCACGTTGATGAGTTCGCCATAGCCCAGCAGGCTGTTGCCATCCACGCCGCCGCCGATGCGATGTATGCCAGTGTAGACCGATCCGTTGGCGTCGAAGTCCAGATTGGCGTCGAGCTTCTTGCCGGGGCTTACCCGGATGGTCAGGTCCGCCGTACCAGCCGATGCCCCGGGGGCGAAACTGCTGGTGGCGACGATGCCGCGCAAGTCATGGATCTGGAACAGGGCGCGCTCGACGTCTTCGGTGCGAATCAAACCACCTTCCTGGAGTGATCCGATATAGGACTCGAGCAGCGCCCTGCTGATCGATACCGCGGGGTCGACATCGAGGCGGATCTTGCCCAGGCGACCTTCGAGCACGCGGAGTTCTACGACGCCGTCGCTGAGCCTTTGTTCGGGAATGATGGCATCTGCCAGGAAATAGCCGCGCGCGGCAAGTTCGCGCTTGACTGCCGCCGCGGCATCGAGCAGATCCTGAAAGCGCTTGTCAGGACCGATAAACGGGGCGAGTGCGTTGCCAAAGTCCGCCTCGGCAGCAACCGTCAGGCCGACAATCCTGAATCCCTTGACCTCAAGGCGCATCCCTTCCACGTCGGCGATGGCCCGCGATTTGGAGAACCGGTCGTCGATCTCGGGAACTGTCTCGGGCCGCGATACAGGTGGTGGCAGGGTTTGCAGCAAGGAGCCGGCATCGGGTGTCGTCTGGCCGAACGCAGCCCCGCAAGACACGAAGAGCAGGAACGATGACGACAGAAGTATGCGCAGTCCCGCATGCGCGCAAGCTCCCCGTCGTCCCCGATTCAAACTCATTAGTCTTGTTATCTCCAGCCAACGCGTCCGCCGACGAAAGCGGCTGCGAAATACATCACCGCACTCGAATGCGAACCAGTAAAGAATGTGTAGCGGCCCCCTGCGACACCGACACAGCGGACAGCGGACAGCGGACAGCGGACAGCGGCCGATTCTAGCTTAAGCATATGGCCAACCGCCAGCCTTGGCGCCTCAATAGCCGCGAGTAGGCAGGCGAAACGCGGGTTTGTAGCCTAATTCCAACGCCCGCTTTTCGAAGCGGGCGGCGTCGGCGACCCGCCCGCCGTAGTTATAGTATTCGGCGAGTTCCCAACTCGCCAGCCCATTGCCCAATCCGGCGGAAATGTGCAGCCATTGCTCCATCCGCCGCAGATTGCTCGTCACGCCGGATGTGCCGACCCGGTAGGCGATCGCAACAAGGTATGCAGCATCCTTGTCGCCGCGCGCTGCCTTGTCGAGGTTGAGGCGATAGGCCGGATTCCCGACCGGATCCTCGAAGAAGTCGCCCGAAAGCCCGACTGCTTGCTGGATTTCCAGCACCTTGCCGGCTCCATTGGCAAGCTTCCGCATCTCGCCGGCAAACTCTCCACCGGGATGGTTCGCTTCGCATGCCTCGCTGACACGTAGGACCTGGACCGGCCTTCGCGCCGCCTGAAGCTGCTCCCAGCAATCGTCCGTTCCGGACGATCCGAAGCTTGCCGACGTCGGCAATGAGGCTCGTTCCGTCGATCGATATCCTGCCGGATCGACCGATTTTTTGCGTTGCACGGGCTTTTTGACGTTTCGCGCCGTCCTGCGGGGCGGGGCCATCTTGTGGGATTCCGAGACCTTGCTTTCGCCAGCCGACTTGCGGATCGGTTCGAGCGCCATCGCGGCCCCTGCCCATTGGCTGATGCCCAAGCCCAGAAATATTGCAATACCGCCTCGGAACAGCGATTGCCCGAAGAGGAAAGTCGGCGCTGGCGACACGGCGGCCAAGGATAACTTCCGGCCCTTTCGATTCCGTATTCCGTGTTCGCCGTCAGTAACCACGCGTCGCCAGCCTCGGCGGCGGGCGGTAACCGAGGTCGAGAGCCTTTTTCTCGAACCGCGCGGCGTCGCCGACCTGGTCGCTCTGGTTGTAAATTTCGGACAGTTCCCAACTGGCGATGCCGTTGCCCAGTTCGGCAGCAAAGCGCAGCCATTGTTCCGTACGCCGCGGATTGGCGGCAACGCCCGAAACGCCGTCCCGATAGGCAATCGCGATCCGGTGCGCCGCATCCTTGTCGCCGCGCAGGGCCTTCAGCAAGTCGTCACGATAGCCCTTGTCGCCCGCCGCCTCGACGAAGAGGTCGCCCGAGATTCGCGCCGAACGCTGGCTGTCCAGCGCCTGCTGCGCGCCGCTGATGGTCACCCGGATCTGCTGGCTGAACTCGCTGGCCGGAAAGTCCCGCTCGAAGTCCTGGCAGAGGCGGATCAGGCTCGCCGGACGAAGGGTCTCCTGGATGGCTTGCCAGCGCCGCTCCATCAGCGTCGAATCGACGCCGATCAAGCTTGGGCCCTTGCGTGTCCTGAGCAATTCCAGCTGGCGATTACGAATCACGAAACGGCCCCGCAGGTTGCCCGTGCTTTCCGGAAACTGGGGCGGAATGGTCAGCTTGACCTTGTCGAACTCGGCCTTGACGCGCGCCTGGCATTCGACGGCGGCAATCCGAAACAAGTCGTCGACCGGTGTCACGCCATTGGCATCGCGCAGCACGTCAACCAGGGCGCCGGCAAAGAATGTATTGCGATCCGGACTGATCGGTGCCAGAGCCGGACGTCCGGCGCGGGTAGCGAAAAACACCAGCATTCCTTCGGGGGCGGCGATCTGATTGAAGTCGTCCACTCCGCGCCGAATGAAGGGATCGGTACGGCAGGCATCGATCAGCGCGATGCTGATGCCGGGGTAGCGCTGCGGCAAGGCCACCAGGATGTCTTCGTTCAGGCGCAGCGATGCACTGAGCGCCTTTTCCGACGATGGATCAATGCCTGCCGGCACCAGGTAGTTGCGGCCGGCTGACTGGAAACCGTGGCCGCAGAAATAGAACACCACGGCGACGGAACCGGGCAGGTTGCCTTCGCCGACGCTGCGCAGTTCCGCAGCGAATTCGGTCATGACCCGCAGCATTCCCAGTGCATCGAGGTCGCGGTAATCCTTGACCTTGAACTCGTAATACTCAAGGACGTCCTTGAGGTCGGTGACATTCTTGTGGGCCGGGGCAATGTCCTTGCGATTCGGATAGTCGCGATTGCCGATCAGCAGCGCATATTTTGCGCGCGGTGCGTAGATGTCCTGAACCGGATCACCCCCCGTCTGCGCGAGCAGATTCCTGGAGACCGCCATGGAGCCCAGCGCCAGACCGGCGCTTCCACCCAGCAACAGGCTGCGCCGCAATTTGCTGTGCGGATCGCCGCTACGCGACAGGTCGTCTCGGCGGCTGGTCACGGCAGGGAACGCGCAGCCCTGAATCCGAGGTTGTCGTGCCGCTCGTCTTTCGATCCACGGTCCCGATAGGCGGCGCGCACCGTCGAGGGCGCGCTGTTCCAGGCGCCGCCGCGGAACACGCGTTCGGTGCAGGACCCAGTAAGGCGCGGCGTGGCGAGCGCTGGGGCGCCCGCATAGCCCTCGTTCCAGCAATCCTCTGCCCATTCCCATGCATTGCCCAGCATGTCATGGATGCCGAAGGGATTGGCGGGGAAGCGGCCGACCGGCGCGGTAAAGGCAAATCCGTCGCTGCAGGGAAACATCGGGGCACCGGGCGAGACGCTCTTGAATGAAGTATCGGCTACGCTCGCGTAGCGGCAGGTCGCCGCCTGATCCGCGTCGGTCCAATGCTGGCTACCGGTCGTGCCGGCACGAGCCACGTATTCCCACTCGGATTCATTGAGCAGCCGATACTGCTTGGCGCTCTTCTTTCCCAGCCAGGCAAGATATGCCTGAGCATCGTCCCAACTGACGCAAACGACCGGATCATCGTCCTTCTGGTCGAAGCCGGGGCTTTGCCAGGTCGCCTTGGGATTCTTGTGGAAAAATCCGCCGCGCGTCGAATGACAGCCCGGTTTGTGCTCCCTCCCGGTTTCCTTGACGAAAGCGGCATACTGCCCCCGGGTGACCTCGTACTTGCCGACGGCAATGGAGGCCGCAATTCGTACGCGATGCGCCGGCTCTTCATCGGGCTCGCGCAACTTTTCCTTCGGCCCGCTGCCCATCGTGTATTCGCCCGGCGGAACCGCGACCAATTCGGGACACTCGGGGCAATCATGGATCAGGGTGCCGGGCGATGGGATCGCCCCCGAAACAGCGCTCACTGCGGGTACTGGCGGCGGCGGGGACGGCATCGCCAGCGCCAGCCGTTCGGGCGCCGGCGCCACGACCGGAGCGGGACGCGCAGCGGCGGCTGGCACCACCCCGCCATACTTGGTGGCCATCCAGCGCGCATAGGCCGCCCTGGGGGCCCCGGAGAACTTTTCCAGGTAGCCAACGAAATCCGCCGCCACGCGGCTTTCCTTGATGCGGTCCCAGTAGGCTCGTTCCTGCACCGGATCGTAGGGCGCCGTGGCCGCCTCGGCCGCCGCCTCATGCCTGGCTGCCAGAGGCTGGGTTGCCCCGCGCATGGCCGCAACGTCCTCGGCGACATCGAAGTAAAAGCTCCCGACCACGGAACTCGAGGTCCATGGCACTTGCTCTCCGCCCGTATCCTGCACCACGCCGGTGCGCACGCGGCCGAACACTTTGTCGATGTCGGAATCCCGGGTCTCAAGCGAGCGCAGCAGGTGCTTGGTGTACAGGCCGTTGCGACCACTACCGTCGGCCGCCGTTGCACCCGGCGAGGTTGCATACGCAATGAAGGTGCCCTTTTCAGCGCGGCCGACGTTCATCACGCCCAGGCCCTTGCTGACATTCTTGCGCGCCTGCTGGAAAGGATTGTTGCGGCAGGCGTCGAGTATCACGACGTTGATGCGGTTCCCCGCTTCGGCCATGCGCGACAGGACGTATTCCGCGCTGATGGACTTGAAGCTGATGTCGGCCTCGCTGTCGAATCCTACATCGACCGGGAGCAGGAAATTCTGGTCCTTCAACTGAATGCCGTGGCCGGCAAAAAAGAACAGGCCGATCCCGCCCTGCTTCAGGTGCTTGGCAAAAACCTCCACGGCCTCCTTGAGTCCGCGTTCCCCGACGTTCTCGCGCACCAGCACTTTGAAACCCTGCTTTTCCAGGGCATTGGCCAGGTCGGCAGCGTCATTGGCGGGATTCTCAAGGGGCGCCGACTTGTAGTCGGAGTTGCCGATAATCAGCGCCACGCGGGTTTCCTGGACCGCTGGCCGTCCGCCGGAATTGCTGTCCTGTGCCGGAACGCCGCCGGTGCCAAGCAGCGTCAGCAATGCAAAACCGACGCCAATGCAGCGCCGAATCGCGGAAACCGGCCGAAGCCACATTCGATGAATATCGTTGCTGATCGCCATTGATGTGTGTACGCAAATACTGTCCAGCCAGCGAATCCGGCGTTTGATTATCCCACTCAAACTGCGAAATTCAATACCTCAACCACTATTCCCTGGCGTCGACTGTCCGCGCCGTCTCCCGGTTCCCCGATTCGTCAATCGACCAGCACTTCGAAGACTTCGATCGGCTCGGCCTTGCCCTTGACCTGGATAACCTGCCGTCGTCCGGTGCGGATACCCTCTCCTCCGGCCTTGATCGCCGCAGCGCTGGCCGCCACGACGCAACCGAGATCCTTGGTCACCCCCTCCAGGCGGGACGCCGCATTTACCGTATCTCCGATCGCCGTGAACTCCCGGCGCTTGACCGAGCCGATGTCGCCCATTACCGCCAGCCCTGTGTGTACGCCGATGCCGATGCCGAACTCGGGAAGGCCCCGGTCGGGAAAGCGCTGCTTCATCCAGTCCTTGAAGCCTTCCGCCTCGCGCGCCATCCCCTGCGCCGCCAGCAACGCGCGGCGCGCGTGGTCCGGGTAATGCACCGGCGAACCGAACACCGCCATGACGGCGTCGCCGATGAATTTGTTCACCATGCCTCCCTGTTCCAGAATCGGTTCGCAGCTCAGTCCGAAGTAGGCGTTCAGCATTTCGACGACTTCCTCGGCGTCGAGTTTTTCCGAGATCGTCGTGAAATTGCGGATATCGGAGAACAGCACCGTCACTTCGAGTTTTTCCCCACTCAGGTTGGGGCGTTGCCCCTCGGCGATCAGCTTATCGACCACCACGTCGGAAACGTATTGTCCGAACATCGACTTGAGATGGGCGCGCTGCCTTTCCTCGCCGGTCAGGCGCAGTGCCAGCGTCCCCAGGTAGGCCGTCGCCAGTGCCAAGTGAAACGGCGCCACCGGCAGCAGCAGATCCTTTTGGAAAAGCGCATAGGCGGGAATCAATATCAGCAGCGAGAACCCGATGCCAACTCCCAGCCCGCCCGCCGGATGCAGGCGCAGGAACAGCGCTACCGCTCCGACGAGGACCAGGACCAGTGCCGGCCAGGCCACCCAGAGGGAAAGGTTGCGCGGATAGATTCCGGAAAGGATCGTCTCGATCGCGTTCGCGTGGATCTCGCCGCCTATCATCGGCTCGGTCGCATACCCGGGCAACAAGCGCGAGTAGGGCGAAAAATGGCGGTCGGAGGTCCCGATGTTGTTCGGCGCGATGATCACCGAACGCCCCTTCAGCTTCTGCACGTCGGGATCGGCGAGGGCATCCGGGCGCAGCAGTTTGCTCATCGAGACGGTGAGCATGGTTCCCGGCGGGCCGACGTAGCCGATGCGCCTTCGCTCGCGGGTTCGCGCATAGGATTCGCCGGCAAAGGTCCAGCCTTCCGCCAGGCTGTCGCCGCCGGTGGCGCGCAACACCAGTTGCATGGCGAAGCCGACACCCGGAAACTGGGGATCGGGTATCACCACCGGATAAAAAGTGCGCACCAGCTTGTCGCTGTCCGGGTAGAGGTTGGCGATCCCGGTGTCATGGGCGCCATTGGGCAGCATCAGCAGGTGCTCCTGCGGCGGCCCCATGACCTCCATGTCGCCCTGCGAGGTCTCCACCAGTTGCGCGATGAGTATCTTGTTGCCTTGCGCCAGCTGGCCGCGAAACGGCGAATCGTAGTTGCGCGAGACTTCGCTGTCCGGCAGGTTCAGCTTGCGCAGCCAGGCTTCGGCACTGACCGCGTAGATGAAATCGAGGCCGATGGACTTGACGCCGGCGTCGGTCAGGTTCTGCATCGCGACGGCGAAGATCGGCTGCCAGAATGCCAGCGGGTCGTCCTTGTACTGCAGCAGCGTATCGTCGTCGACCGCGATCACGGCGGCATGCTGGGCGTCCCGACGCTTGCCCGCCAGCTGGTGCCAGTAGTCGTAGTAGATGTTCTCGTAATCCTGCAACCAGCCCAGTCGCTCGCTGCCAAGGGACACGACCAGGGCGAGCACAGTCACGGCGAGAAACTGCCAGGTTTTGCGAAACTGCTCCGCGGACAACCAGTCCGGTCGGGTCATGAGCTTTCCTTGGTATATCGCTGGTTGGCGGACTGAACCTCTTCGCGCACTGGCATCTTACCCATTCCGGCGCAGGTGTCGACCACGGAGCCGCCCGCCGTGGCACGTCGAACCGCATCTCCGCGGCCGCCTCCGGCCGGTTCCCGTCCCTCTCTGCGCGGCCACTTGGCTGCCGGGCCTGCCGGTATAATTTCCCCTTCAACTCTCCGTCGGTACCCGTCCAGCATGCGCCACATGACCCTCTCCCGCTTCCTGATCGAGGAGCAACGCGACAAGAACGTGATCTCGCACGATTTGCGCCTGCTGGTCGAAGTCGTCTCCCGTGCCTGCAAGGCCATTTCCATCGCCATCGGCAAGGGCAGCCTGGCAGGTGTGCTGGGCAGCGCAGGCAGCGACAACGTGCAGGGCGAGGTGCAAAAGAAACTCGACGTGATTTCGAACGAGATCCTGCTGGAAGCCAACGAATGGGGCGGCCACCTGGCCGGCATGGCCTCGGAGGAAATGGAACTGCCGCACTCGATTCCCAACCGCTACCCGAAGGGAGAGTACCTGCTGCTGTTCGATCCGCTCGACGGCTCCTCGAACATCGACGTCAACGTTTCGGTCGGCACCATCTTTTCCGTGCTGCAGTGCCCCGAGGGCATGGACCCCACCGAACAGGCCTTCCTCCAGCCCGGCACGCGCCAGGTCTGCGCCGGCTATGCCGTGTATGGACCGACCACGCTGCTGGTGCTGACCCTTGGCGACGGCGTCAACGTCTTCACGCTCGATCGTGAATTCGGCCGATTCGTCCTGACCCAGGCCGACGTGAAGATCCCCGCGGAAACCCGTGAGTTCGCGATCAATGCCTCCAACGCGCGCTACTGGGAGGCGCCGGTCAGGCGCTACGTCGACGAACTTCTGGCCGGCAAGGATGGCCCGCGCGGGCAGGACTTCAACATGCGCTGGGTCGCCTCGATGGTGGCCGACGTGCATCGCATCCTCAGCCGCGGCGGCATCTTCATGTACCCGATCGACAGCAAGACGCGCGCCCAGGGCGGCAAGCTGCGCCTGATGTACGAAGCCAACCCCATGGCCTTCATCGTCGAACAGGCGGGCGGTGCGGCCACCGATGGGCGACGGCGCATCCTGGACATCACCCCCGAAAAGCTCCACCAGCGGGTGCCGGTCATCCTCGGCTCGAAAAACGAAGTGGAGCGGGTAACGTCCTACCACGCCGCCTAGGCGGCATCCGGCACACTCACTCCTGCTGGCCGTAAGTGGCGAACTGGGCCAGCACGCGACTCATCTCGGCTTCCGGCAACAGCCGCGGCGCACCCAGTTGGAGCACCCGCCAGTACTGCTCGCACAGCGTTTCCAGTTCCACCGCCAGCGCCAGGGCGTGATCGCAGTCACGGCCGAATACCACCATGCCGTGGTGCGCCATCAGGCAAGCGCTGCGCCCGTTCAGGGCGACGATGATGGCATCGGACAACGCTTGACTACCGAAGGTGGCATAAGCCGCGCAGCGCACGTCGCGGCCGCCGAAGCGCGCCACCATGTAATGAAAGGCCGGAATGCCCTGCCCCTGGCAGGCCAGCGCCGTGGCGAACGGAGAATGGGTGTGCACCACGGCACCGGCCTCCGGGCGCGCGGCATAGATGTCGCGGTGGAAGCGCCATTCGGACGAAGGCTTGCGCGTTCCGCTCGCCGTGCCGTCGGCGCCGACTTTCACCATGTCGTCGGCGGAGCAGGCATCGTAGGCCATGCCGGTCGGAGTGATGATGAATCCACCTTTGCTGCGCGCACTGACGTTGCCCGCACTGCCGCGGTTGATGCCCGAGGCATTCATTGCACGCGCCGTGGCGAGGACCGTTGCCGCGAGTTCGGCGCTGCGGCCGCTCACGATTTCCACCGCATCAGGTCGCCCGCCAGCGCCACGCCGCGCTCGGAAACGATGCCGTCGATCAGGGCGGCGGGCGTCACGTCAAAAGCCGGGTTGGCGACCGGCGTCTGACCGGCCCCGAGTTCCTCCGCGGCGCGCTCCTCGATCGGGATGTCGGCGCCCGTCGGGCACGCAAAATCGATGGTCGACAGCGGGGCGGCGACGTAGAACGGCACGCCGTTCGCGCGCGCCGCCAGTGCCTTCAGATAGGTGCCGACCTTGTTCGCCGCATCGCCGTTGGCCGCAATGCGGTCGGCGCCGACGATCACCAGGTCGACCTTGCCCTGCGTCATGAGCAGGCCGGCGGCGTTGTCGGCGATCAGCGTATGCGGCACGCCGGCTTCGCGAAGTTCCCAGACAGTGAGCAGGCCCTGGTTGCGCGGCCGAGTCTCGGACACCCAGACATGTACCGGGATGCCCGCGGCATGCGCCGCATAGACCGGCGCCAGCGCCGTGCCGTGCGCGACGGTGGCCAAGCGACCCGCGTTGCAGTGGGTCATGACATTGACAGTTGCAGGCGCAGCCTGCCTGAAATAGTCACCCCCTTTCCCGGAAAGGGGGCTGGGGGGATTGTTCTTCTCGTTGCCGAAGGCAGCATGGATCGCGGCTATCAGCGGCAATCCATGCTGCCCGATCGCTGCATTCGCCGACTTGTCTTCTTCGGCGATCGCCCGCGCCTCGTTCCATGCGGATTGCCGCCGTGTCGCCAGCGCCGACTTTTGCAGCACGCGCCGCATGCGCCCCAGCGCCCAATGCAGGTTGACCGCCGTCGGTCGCGTTGCCGCCAGGATTTCGATCACCCGCTCAAGCCGCGCATCGCTGGCATCTTCCGCCAGCCCGAGGGCCACGCCGTAGGCGGCGGTGGCGCCGATCAGCGGCGCGCCGCGCACCTGCATGACGCGTATGGCGTGGGCGGTGTCATCGAGGCTGCGCAAGGCGACGAAGCGGGTCTGCCCCGGCAGCAGGGTCTGGTCTAGGATGACGATGCAATCCCCGTCCTCGCGCAGGGTGGGCGCATCGTCGCTCACGTCGGGCAGCAATTCAAGGCCCTCAGCTCAGCTTGCCGTGGCAGTGCTTGTATTTTTTCCCGCTGCCACAGGGACAGGGATCATTGCGGCCAACCTTGGGTCCCGGCCGCTCCAAGGGCTGCGCCGATTTCGGCGCAGCGGTGCCGAGCGCCTCGTCGTAATTGGCGTGGTGGTACTGGACGTTCTCGAGCTGTGGCGGTGCCTCGACTTCCTCGATTTGTTCTTCGTTGCGAACTTCGACCGTCATCAACAGCTTCGAAACTTCGCTGCGAACCGTCTGCAGCAGGCCCTCGAACAGCTGGAAGGCCTCGCGCTTGTATTCCTGCTTCGGATCTTTCTGGGCATAGCCGCGCAGATGAATGCCCTGGCGCAGGTGGTCGAGCGCGGAGAGGTGCTCGCGCCAGTGGGTGTCGAGGCTCTGCAACATGACGTTGCGCTCGAAGCCGGACCACGCGGCGGCATCGACCTGCGCGGTCTTCTCGGCATAGGCCGCGTCGCCGGCGTCCAGCAGGCGCTTGAGGATGTCGTCGTCGCCAAGCTGCGGCTCCGCCTTGATCCATTCGCCGACCGGCAGCTTCAGGTGCAGTTCGGATGCCAGCGCCGCTTCGAGGCCGCCGACGTCCCACTGCTCCTCGACGCTTTCGGCCGGAATGTAGATGCGGAAGGTGTCGTGGATCTGGCGCTGGCGCATGGCGGCGATGGTCTCGACGATGTCTTCGCTGTCGAGCAGCTCGTTGCGCTGCTGGTAGATGACCTTGCGCTGGTCGTTGGAAACGTCGTCGTATTCGAGCAGCTGCTTGCGGATGTCGAAATTGCGCTGCTCGACCTTGCGTTGCGCCGATTCCAGCGAGCGGCTCACCAGCGGATGCTCGATGGCTTCGCCTTCGGGCATCTTGAGGCGAACCATGATGGTGTTGAGGCGATCACCGGCGAATATCTTGAGCAGCGGATCATCCAGCGCCAGGTAGAAGCGCGACGATCCCGGGTCGCCCTGGCGACCGGAACGGCCGCGCAACTGGTTGTCGATGCGCCGTGACTCGTGCCGTTCGGAGCCGATGATGTGCAGGCCGCCGGCGGCCAGTACCTGGTCGTGCACCTTCTGCCATTCCGCCTTGAGCGCGGCCGTGCGGGTCGCTTTCTCTTCGGGCGTCAGGGATTCGTCGTCGCGGATCGCGCTGGTCGGCTTCTCGATGTTGCCGCCGAGCACGATGTCGGTACCGCGACCGGCCATGTTGGTGGCGATGGTGATCATGCCGGGCCGGCCGGCCTCGGCCACGATTTCGGCCTCGCGCGCGTGCTGCTTGGCATTCAACACCTGATGCGACATCTTCTCCTTGGCCAGCAAGCCGGAGAGCAGTTCCGAATTCTCGATCGAGGTGGTGCCTACCAGCACCGGCTGTCCGCGCGCGTGGCAAGCGCGGATGTCGGCGATGATCGCCGCGTATTTTTCCGCCGCCGTGCGATAGATCTGGTCGTTCTCGTCCTTGCGGATCATCGGCCGGTTGGTCGGGATCACCACGGTTTCGAGGGCGTAGATCTGGTGGAACTCGTAGGCCTCGGTATCGGCCGTGCCGGTCATGCCGGCCAGCTTGCCGTACATGCGGAAGTAGTTCTGGAAGGTGATCGAGGCCAGGGTCTGGTTTTCGGACTGGATCGCCACGCCCTCCTTGGCCTCCACGGCCTGGTGCAGGCCGTCCGACCAGCGCCGGCCGGCCATCAGGCGGCCGGTGAACTCGTCGACGATCACCACCTCGTTGTCCTGCACCACGTATTGCTGGTCACGGTGGTAGAGCGTGTGCGCGCGCAGGGCGGCGTAGAGGTGGTGGATCAGCAGGATGTTGGATGGCTCGTAGAGGCTGCTGCCCTCGGCCAGCATTCCGAGGCGGGCAAGGATTTGTTCGGCCTTCTCGTGGCCGGCCTCGGTCAGCAGCACCTGGTGCGACTTGAGGTCGACGGTGTAGTCGCCGGTATCGGCATCGCCCTGCTCCTTCGCGGCATCGCCACGCGTCAGCAGTGGCGGCACGGCGTTCATGCGCACGTAGAGCTCGGTATGGTCCTCGGCCTGGCCGGAAATGATCAGGGGCGTGCGCGCCTCGTCGATCAGGATCGAATCGACCTCGTCGACGATGGCGTAGGCGAGGCCGCGCTGGACGCGCTCCCCGGCCGAATACACCATGTTGTCGCGCAGGTAGTCGAAACCGAACTCGTTGTTGGTGCCGTAGGTGATGTCGGAGGCATAGGCTGCCTGCTTTTCGTCGTGCGGCATCTGCGACAGGTTGATGCCGACGCTGAGCCCGAGGAAGCGGTAGATGCGTCCCATCCAGTCGGCGTCGCGACTCGCCAGGTAGTCGTTGACCGTGATCAGGTGCACGCCCTTGCCGGGAATCGCATTCAGGTACACCGCCAGCGTCGCTGTCAGCGTCTTGCCTTCGCCGGTGCGCATTTCGGCAATCTTGCCGTAGTGCAGGACCATGCCGCCGATCAACTGCATGTCGAAATGGCGCATGCCGAGAACCCGGCGACTGGCTTCGCGTACCACCGCGAACGCCTCCGGCAGCAGCTCGTCCAGGGTTTCGCCTTGCGCGTGGCGGGCGCGGAACTCCTCGGTCTTTGCGCGCAAGGCCTCGTCGGAAAGCGTCTGGGTGGCCGCCTCCAGTGCATTGATGCGCGCCACGGTCTGCGTGTACTGCTTGATCAGGCGGTCATTGCGGCTGCCGAAGATCTTCTTGAGAAAGCCGGTTATCATTTTCATATTGTTTGGAGACCGGCTTCAGCGAAAGCCAAGGCCAGCGACTGCTGGCGTTATGCTGGAACGGATGCCGGTCATCATTATTCAGGTCACTCAGAAACCGGCGTCATGGAAAGCCAATGCCGGCGAATGCGGGCGTTCGGCTGGAACCAATACCGGAGATCATGGAGTCCGCGGCCGCAAAACGGGCGGAAAAAGCAAGCGGCGATTTTAGCATGCGGGGGAGGATGCCCTCCCCTTGCTTCAGCGCCGAGCCGCAGTAGGTCGTTGGCTCGCCTGCGCCATGCGCAGGAAGCGATCCGGGTTCTGCGCCAGACCGCGGATTCGCACTTCGAAATGCAGGTGGGGCCCGGTGGAACGACCAGTCGAACCGACTTCGGCGATCTTCTGCCCGCGTTTCACCAGTTGTCCCGGCTTGACCAGGATTTTCGACGCATGGGCATAACGCGTGGTCAGGTCCTTGCCGTGGTCGATCTCGACCAGATTGCCGTATTGCGGATGACGCTCGGCGCTGACCACGACGCCGGCGGCGGCGGCATTGATGGCGGTGCCCGGCATCGCGACGAAATCGGCCCCTTCATGCATCGCCCGTTCCCCGGTAAAGGGATCGACGCGCCAACCGTAGGTCGAGGCGTTCCATTGGGCATCCACGGGCAGGCTGGTCGGCAGCAGGCTCTTTCGGATGCGATCTTCCAGCATCTGCGACTCGATCATCGAAATCGCGTCAGACTTTGCTTCGAGCTGGTTCGCCAGTGCATCCACCGCGCGTTGCAAATCGGTCGAGGTCATGGCTGTTGGCTGCAACAACGGGCCGCCCCGACCGTCAGCCTTTGCTTCGAAAGCCTTGAGTTCCTGCGGCCTGACCCCGGCAATGCCCGCAAGGCGCTCGCCTATCGTGTCCAGTCGCAACAACTGGGCCTGCATCTCGCCGAGCTTGACTGCCATCGCATTCAGGTTCTCCCGCACGAAATCCTTGGAACGCTGCGATTCTTCGGCATTAACCGAGCGCAGCAAATCCTGCAGGAAAGGCAAGCGGATCTCGGCCGCGTGACGAACCGTGACATAGGAAAACAGCGACGACAAGATCAGAACCGAAGCGAACATGGCGCCCATGAACATCAGGACGTGACGCCAAGTCAAGGTAATGCTTCTCGCAGTTGCCAGCCGGTCAGAGACGAGAATAATATGCACTCTTCTCCCCCTCCAGGTACGTATCAGTTTTGGCCATCCGTTTCGAGCCCGAAAATAGCGGCGCCGGCCACGACTGAAACTTCAATTTAGATGACAGCGCGCAGTCTCCAGGAACATCTCAACTCCGGCGACAGCATGGCGCGGCTTGCGGCCCACGCCCAACGCTTGCTCCAATTCCAGCGACTTCTGGAAGTTGCACTGCCGGAGGCGCTGAGGCCTCATGCCCGGGTAGCCAACTTCCGTCTGGGGAAATTACTTATCCACGCCGCCAATGGCGCGGTCGCTACGAAAGTCCGCCAACTCGGACCGAGTCTCGCCAGCGATTTATCGAACAAGGAGGCGAAGGTTACCCAAATAGAGGTTCGAGTGCAAGCCCGCAACCCGCTCCCACCGCGTCAGGCGCACAAGCGTCCCACCCTGCCTGGCGCAAAACAGAAGCAAGGACTCACTAATTTGGTTCAGGAACTGCCCGGTGAGTCTCCCCTGAAGCGGGCGTTGGAGCGTCTTCTGCTCACCGTCAAAGAATGATCAGGCGCTCCGCCATCATCAGGACCAGCACCACCAGCGTAAAAATCAGCGCCCATTTGGCGACGCGTCCCGACAAGACTAGGTAGCGGCGATCGCGTGTGACCAGCCAGGCGACGATGCCGCTGCCTATGGTGATCATGGTGAGAATGCCGATGATCCTGAGCAGGAACATGGGCGTCGCGGCCGTCAGGCCAGCAAGGGGTAAAGGCGGGCGACGCCGGCCGGTGCTTCCGCGGCGTTCTGAAAACTGACCGCTTCCCAGGCCGAGGCGTCGGCCAACAGGGCGCGCAACAACTGGTTGTTCAGCGCATGTCCGGATTTGTGTGCGGAAAAAGCGCCCAGCAGGGGATGACCTGCCAGATACAGGTCGCCGATCGCGTCGAGGATCTTGTGCTTGACGAATTCGTCGGCGTAGCGCAAACCATCGCTGTTGAGGACACGGTACTCATCCATCACGATGGCGTTTTCCAGGCTGCCGCCCAGCGCAAGCCCCTGGTCGCGCAGGGATTCGACATCCTGCATGAAGCCGAAGGTGCGCGCCCGCGCCACTTCACGCAGGTAGGACTGGTCGGCAAAATCGATATGCGCGCGCGAGGCGGCACGATCCATGGCGGGATGGTTGAAGACGATGGAAAAGTCGATGCTGAATCCGTCGTAGGGCGAAAGCTTCGCCCACTTGTCGCCTTCCCTGACTTCCACGGTCTTTTTCACCCGCAGGAATTTCTTCGCGGCTTTCTGCTCCTCGATACCTGCCGACTGCAGCAGGAACACGAAGGGTGCAGCCGAACCGTCCATGATCGGCAGTTCCGCGGCGTCGACATCCACATAGATATTGTCGATGCCAAGTCCGGCCAGGGCGGACATCAGGTGCTCGACGGTCGCCACCTTCACGCCATCCCGCTCCAGGCAGGACGCCAGCCGCGTGTCGCCGACGCCCAGCGCGTCGGCCTTCAGGTCGACCGGCGGCGTCAGGTCGACGCGGCGGAACACCACCCCGGTGTCGGGTTGGGCCGGACGCAGCACGAGCGAAACCTTGACGCCGGAGTGGAGGCCCACGCCGGTGGCCTTGACGACAGATTTCAGGGTGCGCTGACGAAGCATTGGATTTCGATTCGCAAGTAATTGCTGCAGGGCCGCAATTTTATCACGAGCGCCCGGCCCGGCGGGAGGAGGCGCCCGCCGGGCCGGGGATCGGAACGCATTGCTAGTCCGACTGACGCCGCAGGAAGGCGGGAATGTCGTACTTGTCGACGCCGGAAGCCGCCATGGCGTCGGCCTGCGCATTGCGCGGACCGCCACGGGCACTGCTGGTGACGCTGGAAAGGTCAACCGCCCCCTGCGTCATGGCGACGTCGTAGACCTGCAGGTTGTCGGTTCCGGTGCGCAGCCCAACGGTTTCGACCACGGTCATCTTCGGCTTGGCGGCCTCGCGCGTCGCAACAACGCCGAGTCCGGTGGCGACCACCGTGACGCGCAACCGGTCTTCCATGCCTTCATCGAACACGGCACCACAGATCACCGTGGCTTCCGGCGCGGTGTACTGGCGAATGGTCTTCATCACTTCCTTGTACTCCTTGAGGCCCAAGGTGGTACTTGCGGTGATGTTGACCAGCACGCCGCGCGCGCCGGACAGCTCGATGCCTTCCAGCAGCGGACTGGCGACGGCTTCCTCGGCGGCGACGCGGGCGCGATCGACGCCGGCGGACACGGCGGAACCCATCATCGCCTTGCCCATCTCGCCCATCACGGTGCGCACGTCCTCGAAGTCGACGTTGACCAGTCCCGGCACGTTGATGATCTCGGCGATGCCGCCGACCGCATTGCGCAGCACGTTGTCGGCGGCCTGGAAGGCTTCCAGCATGCTGACTTCGTCGCCGAGCACTTCCTCGAGTTTCTCATTGAGGATGATGATCAGCGAATCGACGTGGCGCGCCAGTTCGGCGACGCCTTCTTCGGCCAGGCGCTTGCGCTTGCCCTCGTACTCGAAAGGCTTGGTGACCACCGCCACGGTCAGGATTCCCAGTTCGCGTGCCACCTCGGCGACGACCGGGCCTGCACCGGTGCCGGTGCCGCCGCCCATGCCGGCGGTGATGAACACCATGTGCGCGCCGGTGAGCGCCTCGGCGATGCGGGCGCGGTCCTGTATGGCGAGTTCCCTGGCCTTCTCGGGCTTGCCCCCGGCGCCGAGGCCTGGCCCCAGCTGCAGTTTGACGTCGGCGCTGCTTTTCTTGAGCGCCTGCGCGTCGGTGTTGCAGCAGATGAATTCGACGCCGCCGACACCTTCGCGAATCATGTGCTCGACCGCGTTGCCGCCTGCGCCGCCCACGCCGACGACCTTGATGACCGTCGAGCTTGCATCTGCCTCCGGTGCCCCTACTTCCTCGAGTTCAAACATTTTTCGCCTCCTGAAAAGACCAACCGCTTCAAAAATTTCGGGTGAACCACGCTTTCATCCGCGACAGAACCTGCCCGAAGCTTCTCGGGCTCTGCGCCTTCATGCCACGGTGGCGTTGCGCCACCCCTTCCAGCAACAAACCCATCGCCGTGGAGTAGCGCGGATTGCGCACGTAATCGCGCAAATTGCCGTCGTAATGCGGCATCGCCAGCTTCACGGTGTTGTGAAAAATCTCCTCGCCCAGCTCGGCCATGCCCGGCATCTGCGCCGCACCGCCGGTGAGCACGATGCCGGCGCGCAACAGGCGCTCCTTGCCGCTGCGCTGCAACTCCTCCTGCACCTTCTGGAATATCTCCTCGACCCGCGGCTGGATGAAGCCGGCCAGGGTCTGGCGCGACAACTCCGTCGAGGGCCGGTCGCCGACGCCGGGAACTTCGATCATCTCTTCCGGATCGGCCAACTGCTGGAGGGCGACGCCGTAGCGGATCTTGATGTCCTCGGCGTCCTGGGTCGAGGTGCGCAGCGCGATCGCGATGTCGTTGGTCAACTGGTCGCCGGCGATCGGGATCACCGCCGTATGACGGATCGCGCCATGCACGAAGACGGCGACATCGGTCGTGCCGCCGCCGATGTCCACCAGGCAAACGCCGACGTCCTTTTCATCCTCCGTCAGCACCGCGTAGCCCGATGCCAGGGGTTGCAGCACCAGGTCGACGACTTCCAGCCCGCAGCGATGCACGCACTTGACGATGTTCTGCACCGCCGTCACCGCGCCCGTGACCAGATGCACCTTGACGTCGAGCCGCCGCGCGTCCATGCCGATCGGCTCCTTGACGCCGTCCTGTCCGTCGACGGTGAACTCCTGCACCAGCGTGTGCAGGATCTGGTCGTCGGCGGAGATCGACGTGGCATTGGCCGCCTCGATCGCGCGCTCGACGTCAAACTGGGTCACTTCCTTGTCGCGCACCACCGCCATGCCGGTGGAATCCTTGCTCTTGATGTGGCTGCCGGCGATGCCGGTGTAGACCTCGCGCACCTTGCAGCCGGCCATCATCTCGACTTCGGCGATGGCGCGCGAGATCGAATTGACGGTCGCTTCGATGTTGATCACCATGCCGCGCTTGAGGCCGGTGGATTCCTGGGTGCCGAGTCCCAGCACGCCCAGGCGTCCCTCGGCGTCCAGTTCGCCGACGATGGCGACGATCTTGGAAGTGCCGATGTCGAGGCCGACGATGAGCTCGCGTTTGGTTTCTTTGCTCATGCAGCCTCCGCCGGGCCGTCCGGCGCACGCGCCTGGAGTTGGCGGCCCCCCCTCCCATCCCCCCCCCCCCAGCGGGGGAGGTGACCACACACCCCCGCCCCGGGGCGGGGGAAGGGGGGCGGGGGGAGACTATTCACCGCAGGGAATAGCGCAGCTATTCGCCAAGCGGGGCTGGGGGGGATGGGGGTCATGTTGGTCATCAACTCTGTCCGGCGGCCGCCCGCGGCCGCAGTGCGAATCCATTGGGGTAACGCATATCCACCACGCCGACTCCATGAAGGCGGTCCCTGGTCGCGGCGCTCGCCGCGGCGTAGTGGCGGGTGAAGCGGTCGAGGCGCTCGGCCAGCGGGTGCTTGGCCTGCTCGCGACCCAGTTCCAGCACCACGCCGTCATCGAGCCTGACCTGCCAGGCCTCACGGGCCGACAGATGGATCGCGACCGGCTTGCGACCGGCGTCGGCGAGGGCGTCACCAAACGCGCGGAAGCGCTCGAGGACCTGGGCGGCGGAACCTTCCGGACCGGCGAACTGCGGCAACGGCTCGTCGGTGTTGGCAGCGAACACCTCGCCACGCGTGCTGACCAGGCGCGCCTCGCCATCCTGCGGTACCCAGCGCGCGGCGGCGCGATGCTCCTCGATCCGCAATTCGACGCCATCCGGCCAGATCCGGCGCAGGCTGGCCGAGCGCACCCAGGGCATGCGCTCGAACGTGCTGCGCGCAGTTTCCAGATTCACGGTGAAAAAATTTCCGGTCAGCGCGCTGCGTGCCGCATGCTCGATCTGCGCACGAGACACGTTGTCCACCGGCGTCGCCACCACCAGTTCGCGCAAAGGCAGGATCGGCAGGCGCTGACCCGCCATGATGGCAGCCCATGCCAGGAGCACTCCACCAGCCAGCAACAGGATGTCGGCCAGCAGGTTGATCAGCATCGGCCGATCCCAGAAGCCGTCGCCGCTGCCGCGCTCATTGCGGCTCCTGCTGGTGCCATTTCCGCGCTGGCTAGCCATGGCGGGCCTCCGCGAGCAGCTTCAGGACCAGTTGCGGAAAAGGTATTCCTGCCGCGCGCGCCGCCATCGGCACCAGAGAATGGTCTGTCATGCCGGGCGACGTGTTCGCCTCCAGGCAATACACGCGCCCCGCGGCATCGAGCATCAGGTCCATGCGGCCCCAGCCACGACCGCCGAGCACGGCGAAGGCACGCAGCGCGATGTCGCGCATCTCGGCTTCGCGGGCATCGCCCAGTCCGCTGGGAATCCGGTATTCGGTGTCGTCGCGCAGGTACTTGGCTTCGTAGTCGTAGAACTCGGTGGCCGGCACGATGCGGATCACCGGCAATGCCGCGCCCGCCAGGATGCCGACGGTGTACTCGCCGCCGGCGAGGTAGCGCTCGGCCAGCACGCAACTGTCGTAGCGGGCGGCGATGTCATACGCCGCCTTCAGGCCCCCGGCCTGCTTGACCTTGCTGATGCCGATGCTGGAGCCCTCGTTGGCCGGCTTGACGAACAGCGGCAGGCCCAGGCGCTGCTCGACCGCGGCGAAATCGCTGGCGGCGTCGAGCACGGCGAAATCCGGCACCGGCAGCCCGGCGGCCTGCCACACCAGCTTCGAGCGCCACTTGTCCATCGCCAGCGCCGAGGCCAGCACACCGCTGCCGGTATAGGGGATCGCCAGGAGGTCGAGCGCGCCCTGCAGGCTGCCGTCCTCGCCCCCGCGTCCGTGCAACGCGATGAACACGCGCTGGAAACCTTCGGCATGCAGTGCTTCGAGCGCTTTCTCGCGCGGATCGAACGCGTGGGCATCGACGCCCGACGAACGCAGTGCCGCCAGCACCGCCGCACCGCTTTTCAGCGACACCTCGCGCTCGGCCGACTTGCCGCCCATCATCACCGCCACCTTGCCGAATTCCATCAAGACCTTTCCCCGCCCTGCCCTACCGCGCCGACGATGCGCACTTCGCGCACCAGCGAAATCCCGAACTTTTGCCGTATTTCCGCCTGAACTCGGCCGATTAGCATTTCTATCGCACTCGCGCTGGCCACGCCGTCGGGATTAACGATGAAATTCGAATGCTTTTCGGACACCTGCGCGCCTTCGATCTGTGTGCCCTTGAGGCCCGCCGCCTCGATCAGTCGCGCCGCATGGTCGCCCGGCGGATTGCGGAACACCGATCCGGCATTGGGCAAAGCCAGCGGCTGGGTCGCGACACGCCGTTCCAGCAGTTCTTTCATGCGCGCCTGCGCAAGCCCGGCATCGCCCGGCGGGAAGCGGAACCATGCCGCGGCGAACACCTCATCCGTGGCGCTTTTCAGGCCGACGTGGCGATAGCCAACGGCGAACTCATCCGGCCCGCGCAGCAGCTTCTCGCCCTGTCGATTCAGCATCAGGACCTTTTCCACGTAGCGCCAGGTTTCGCCGCCATGGCAGCCGGCGTTCATGGCCAGCGCGCCGCCGACGGTGCCGGGGATCCCGGCGAGGAACTCGGCTTCGGCGCAGCCCTGGCGACCGACGAAGCGGGCCAGCTTGGGCGAGGCGACGCCGGCCTCGGCATAGAAGCTGCCGTCCGGCTCACGGCGCAGCGTGTCGAGCGCGCCATGGGTGAAGATCGCGGTGCCGTCGAAGCCGCCGTCGCGCACCAGCAGGTTGCTGCCCAGGCCGACCAGCAGCAGAGGCTCGTCGTGCCGCATGCCACCGAGGAAGGCGGCGAGGTCGTCGAGGTCGGCGGGAAAGAAGGCGCGCGCCGCCGGCCCGCCGGCGCGCCACGAAACGTGACTCGCCATTGGCTCGTTAGCCTTGATCTGGCCGCGCAGTTCAGCCATCGACGAGCTTTCCGGGAACACCGCCGATGGAACCGGCGCCCATGGTGATCACCACGTCGCCGTCGCGCGCGGCGGCCAGGATCGCGCCCGGCATGGCGGCGATGTCCTCGACGAAGACCGGCTCGACCTTGCCTGCCACGCGCAGGGAACGGATCAGCGCGCGGCTGTCGGCGGCGATGATCGGCGCCTCTCCGGCGGCATAGATTTCCGCCAGCAGCAGCCCGTCGACACCACCGAGCACCTTGACGAAATCCTCGAAGCAGTCGCGCGTGCGGGTATAGCGGTGCGGCTGGAAGGCCAGCAGCAGGCGGCGGCCGGGGAAGGCGCCGCGCGCCGCCGCCAGCGTCGCCGCCATTTCCACCGGATGGTGGCCGTAGTCGTCGACCAAGGTAAAGCTGCCGCCGCTCGGACAGGCGACTTCGCCATAGCGCTGGAAGCGGCGGCCGACTCCGCGAAAGTCCGCCAACGCCTTGACGATCGCCGTGTCGCCAACGCCGACTTCCGTGGCCACGGCGATCGCCGCCAGCGCATTGAGCACGTTGTGGCGGCCGGGAAGGTTGAGCGTGATCGGCAGGCGACTGACGCTGCCGTTGGTCCGCACGCAGGTAAAGCGCATGGTGCCGCCGTCGGCCACCACGTCCTCGGCGCGAAAGCTCGCCTCGCGATCGATGCCGTAGGTGACGATCTGCTTGGCCACGCGCGGGATGATGTCGCGCACGTTGGGATCGTCGCCGCAGACCACGGCGACGCCGTAGAAGGGCAGTCGGTGCAGGAAATCGACGAAGGCCTGCTTCAGGCGGCCGAAATCGTGGCCGTATGTCTCCATGTGGTCGGCGTCGATGTTGGTGACGACCGAGACCACGGGCGAGAGGAAGAGGAAGGAAGCATCCGACTCGTCCGCCTCGGCGACAAGGAATTCGCCGCTGCCGAGCTTGGCGTTGGCGCCGGCCGAGTTGAGCCGGCCGCCGATGACGAAGGTCGGATCGAAGCCGCCTTCGGCGAGACAGGAGGCAACCAGGCTGGTGGTGGTGGTCTTGCCGTGCGTGCCGGCGATCGCGATGCCCTGCTTGAGGCGCATCAGTTCGGCCAGCATTTGCGCGCGCGGCACCACCGGCACCCGGCGTTGGCGCGCCATTTGCACCTCGGGGTTGTCTTCCTTCACCGCCGTGGATACCACCACCGCGTCGGCCTGTGCGGCATTCTGCGCGTCGTGCCCGATGGCGATGCGGATGCCCTGTGCCGCAAGGCGTCGCGTCGTCGCGCTCTCGCCGAGGTCCGAGCCGCTGACCTCGTAGCCCTGATTCGCCAGCACCTCGGAGATGCCCGACATGCCGGACCCGCCTATGCCGACGAAATGGATGCGTTTGACCTTGTGCTTCATTCCGGTTTTCCTTTCCGTGCCAGTTCGGCACAGGCCTGCGCGACGCTTGCCGTGGCCTCGGGCCGCGCCAGTTCCCGCGCCTTTTCCGCCATCTGCGCCAGTTGGCCGCGCGAAAGTGTTCGGATCTCCGCCAGCCGCTGCGGCGTCAATTGGTCCTGCGGCAGCAGGATCGCGGCGCCGGCGGAACTGAGGAAGCGTGCGTTGCCCGTCTGGTGGTCATCCACCGCGTGCGGATACGGCACCAGCAGGCTGGCGACGCCGGCGGCGGCCAGTTCCGCCACCGTCAGCGCGCCGGCGCGGCAGATCACCAGGTCGGCCCACTCATAGGCGCCCGCAATGTCCTCGATGAAGGCCACGCAATTGGCCTTGACCCCGGCCGCGAGGTAATGGCTTTCCAGCAGCGGCAGGTGCTTTTCCCCGGCCTGGTGCACCACCTGCGGACGCTCGTCCTCGGCGATCAGCGCCAGCGCCCTGGGCACGACTTCGTTCAGCGCCTGTGCGCCGAGGCTGCCGCCCACCACCAGAATCCGCAGCGGACCCTGATGCTGCGCGTAACGAAGAGTCGGCGCCGGCAACACGGCGATTTCAGGGCGCACCGGGTTGCCCACCCAGTCGGCCTTCGTCAGCGCGCCGGGAAAGCCGGCGAGGATGCGGTCGGCCACTCCGGCGAGAACCCGGTTGGCCAGCCCGGCCACCGAATTCTGTTCGTGCAGCACCAGCGGGATGCCGCGCAAGGAGGCCATCATGCCGCCCGGAAAGCTCACGTAGCCGCCCATGCCCAGCACCACGTCGGGCCGGATGCGCTTGAGCTGCGACCAGGCCTGGCTGAAGCCGCGCAGCAGATTGAGCGGCAGCAACAGTTTGCGCAGCAGGCCCTTGCCGCGCAGCGCCGTGAATTTGACCCAGGCCATTTCGTAACCGCGCCCGGCGGTCAGCTTCGCTTCCATGCCATCCGGATTGCCCATCCAGGCGATCTTCCAGCCCTGCGCGCGCAGATGCTCGGCCACCGCCAGCCCCGGCATGATGTGGCCGCCGGTGCCGCCGGCCATGACGAGCAGGGTTTGGCTCATACCTGCTGCCCTCTCATCATTTGCTGACGGTTCTGGTGCCGGCCGCCCCTGCGGGACTTAACTTGCTGACGCAAGTTAGCCTCCACCGAAATCGCCAAATGACAAGCGGTCATACCTGCTGCCCTCTCATCATTTGTCGATTTTCCCAGTCGACTCTCAGAAGAATCCCCAAGGCAAGGCAATTGGCGACGATGCCCGAGCCGCCGAAGCTCATCAGCGGCAGGGTCAGGCCCTTGGTCGGCAGCAGGCCCATGTTAACGCCCATGTTGATGAAACCCTGGACACCGAGCCAGATACCGACGCCCTGCGCGACAAGTCCGGAGTAGACCCGCCCCAGCACCATGGCCTGGCGGCCGATGGCGAAGCAGCGCTGCACCAGCAAGGCGAACAGCCCGACCACGAGGCAGACGCCGACGAAGCCGAGTTCCTCGGCGATCACAGCCAGCAGGAAGTCGGTGTGCGCCTCGGGCAGGTAGAACAGCTTCTCGACGCTGGCGCCCAGCCCGACGCCGAACCACTCGCCGCGGCCGAAGGCGATCAGCGCGTGGGACAGCTGGTATCCCTTGCCGTAGGCATCCTGCCACGGGTCCATGAAGCCGAAGATGCGCTGCCGCCGGTAATCGGACACCCAGATCATCACCACGAAGCTGAGCGCCAGCACTCCCACCAGGATGGCGAACACGCGGGCGTTGATGCCGCCCAGGAAAAGTATGCCCGTGGCAATCGCGAGGATCACCACCAGCGCGCCGAAATCCGGTTCCCGCAACAGCAGTACGCCGACCAGCACCATCACCAGCGCCATCGGAAAGAAGCCGCGCACGAAGCTGCCCATGTCGTCGAGCTTGCGCGTGGTGTAGTCGGCGGCATACAGCACCGCGAACAGTTTCATCAGCTCGGAGGGTTGCAGGTTGATCGGGCCGAGCCCGATCCAGCGCTGCGCGCCATTGACTGAGCGACCGACGTGCGGCACCAGCACCAATATCAGCAGCGCGACGCCCGCCACGAACAGCCAGGGCGAGGCCTGCTGCCACAGGCGCAGCGGAACCTGGAAGGCCATCACGCCGGCCACCAGGCCGATGCAGAGGAAGACCGCGTGGCGAAACAGGAAATAGGCCGACTGGTTGCCGGTGAAGCGGCTGCCCTCGGCCATCGCAATCGAGGACGAATACACCATTACCAGCCCCAGCAGCAGCAGGCCGAGCGCCGGCCAAAGCAGCAGGCCGTCGAGTTCGGCCGGAACGCGATGGGTGGGAGCAGCGTAGGCATGGCTCATGATTGTCCCGCCCCGGTTTCGCTCGTCGCCGCCAGCGCACGAACGGCGGCGACGAACACCTGCGCCCGATGTTCGTAGTTGCGGTACATGTCGAAGCTGGCACAGGCCGGCGACAGCAGCACGGCATCGCCCGCCTGCGCCAGCGCGGCGGCACGACGCACGGCGACGTCCATGTCGGCGGCGGCCTCGACGGCGACGCCGGCGCCGGCGATCGCCTTGCCGATCAGCGGGCCGTCGCGACCGATCAGGATCACGGCGCGGGCGTGACTCGCCACGACATCGCGCAGCGGCGAAAAATCCTGTTGTTTCCCATCCCCACCAAGAATGACAACGGATTTGCGACCGATGCCACCGCCCAGCCCCACCAGTGCCGCCACCGTGGCGCCGACGTTGGTGCCCTTGGAGTCGTCGTACCAGGTGACGCCGTCGAGTTCGGCGACTTTTTCCACGCGATGCGGCAGGCCGCGGAAGCTGCGCAGCGCCGGCAGCAGGTCCGTCGCGCCAACGCCAAGACTCGCGCACAGGGCCAGCGCGGCCATCGCGTTGGCCGCGTTGTGGAGGCCGGCCAGCGGCAGTTCCGAAACCGGCAGCAGGAAGTTCGCGCCCTGTACCAGCCAGGTTTCGCCGCCTTGCACGCGCAGGCCGAAATCCTCGGCGGCGGCCGGCGCATCGAGGCCGAAGCTGACGATCTGGCGATCGGGCAGCACCATCCGGCACACCCGCGGATCATTGCGGTTGAGCACCTGGATGCACGGCGCGCCGGCCCCGCTCTGGAACACCCTGGCCTTTACCGACGCGTACTCCTCGATGTCGATGTAGCGATCGAGGTGGTCGTCGGAAATGTTGAGCACGGTTGCCGCGACCGGATTCAGGGTCTCGGTGGTCTCCAGCTGGAAGCTCGACAGTTCCAGCACCCAGGCCTCGGGCAGGGCTTGCGCATCCTGCGCGTCCATCAGCGCGGTCAGCGCCGCCGGCGAGATGTTGCCGGCGACGCCGACGGTACGCCCGGTGGCGCGCAGCAGGTGGCCGGTCAGCGCCGTGGTCGTGGTCTTGCCGTTGGTGCCGGTGATCGCCAGCACCGGCGGCACATGGGATCGGCTTGCATTCATGTCGCGCAAGGCATGCGCGAAGAGCTCGATTTCGCCGAGCACCGGAATCCCGTCGGCGCGGGCGTGGATCACCACCATCAGGCCGCCGGAGAGCCCCGGCGACAGCACCAGCAGGTCGACGCCTTCCAGCAGGTCCTTGTCGAACTCGCCGGGCCGAAAGTCGGCGCTGGCGACACGGCGTTTCAACTCGTCGAGGTAGGGCGGCGCCGTCCGCGTATCCGCCACGCGCACCCGCGCGCCAGCCCGCGCGCACCAGCGCGCGCAGGCCAGGCCGGATTCGCCGAGGCCGAGGATGAGGACGTGTCTGCCTGCGAGTTTCATTACCGGATCTTCAGCGTCGACAGGCCGAACAACACCAGCAGGATGGTGATGATCCAGAAACGGACCACGACCTGGGTCTCCTTCCAGCCGGTTTGTTCGAAATGGTGGTGCAGGGGCGCCATGCGCAGGATGCGGCGGCCCTCGCCATAGCGCTTCTTGGTGTACTTGAACCAGCCGACCTGCAGCATCACCGACAGGGTTTCGGCGACGAAGACGCCGCCCATGATGAACAGCACGATTTCCTGGCGCGCGACCACAGCCACCGCGCCGAGCGCGGCGCCCAGCGCCAGGGCGCCGACGTCGCCCATGAATACCTCGGCCGGATAGGCGTTGAACCAGAGGAAGCCGAGGCCGGCACCGGCCAGCGCGCCGCAGAAAACCGTCAGTTCGCCGGCACCGGGAATGTAGGGCAGCAGCAGGTATTTCGAGAACACCGAGTTGCCGGCGACGTAGGCGAATATGCCCAGCGCGGCGCCGACCAGCACGGTCGGCATGATCGCCAGGCCGTCGAGGCCGTCGGTCAGGTTCACCGCGTTGCTGGTGCCGACGATCACCAGGTAGGTCAGCAGGATGAAGCCGAACATGCCGAGCGGATAGGACACGGTCTTGAAGAAGGGCACGATCAGCGCGGTCTGCTGCGGCAGCTCCAGCGTGAAGCCGGACGACACCCACTGGAAGAACAGCTGGACCACCTTCTCGTTGTTCGGCGCCGAAATCGAGAATGCCAGGTAGATCGCGGCGACCAGGCCGATCACCGACTGCCAGAAGAACTTGGAGCGCGCCGAGAGTCCGTCCGGATTGCGATACACCAACTTGCGCCAGTCATCGACCCAGCCCACCGCGCCGTAGCCCAGCGTGACGATGAGAATGATCCAGACGAAGCGGTTCGACAGGTCGGCCCAGAGCAGGGTCGACACGCCGAGCGAGATCAGGATCAGCGCGCCGCCCATGGTCGGCGTGCCGGCCTTGACCAGGTGGGTCTGCGGCCCGTCGCTGCGCACCGACTGGCCGATCTTCTTCGCCGCCAGCCAGCGAATCACGGCCGGGCCGAAGACGAAGGAGATCGCCAGCGCCGTCATGGTCGCCAGCACCGCGCGCAGCGTGATGTAGCCGAACACATTGAAGACCCGAAAGTCTTTCGCCAGCCACTGTGCAAGTTCAAGAAGCATCCGGATTTCCTTCATCTGCCAGTGCGGCAACGACGCGTTCCATCTTCATGAAGCGCGAACCCTTGACCAGCACCGTGGTCTGCGCGTCGAGTTCGCCGGCCAGTGCCTTGAGCAGGTCCTCGATGCGCGTGAAATGCTGGCCACCTTCGCCAAAATTGGCGGCGGCGGCAACCGACAGCTCGCCGAGGCAGAACAGGCGGTCGATGCCGTGGCTCTTGGCGTAGCCGCCGATCTCGTCATGGAACTGGCCCGCCGCCGAACCCGCCTCGCCCATGTCGCCCATGACGAAGATGCGCTTGCCGGGCACCGAGGCCAGCACGTCGATCGCGGCGCGCATCGAATCCGGATTGGCGTTGTAGCTGTCGTCCACCACCAGCGCGCCATGGCGTCCGGCACGACGCTGCAGGCGGCCCTTGACGCCGGTGAAGGACTCCAGGCCCGTTTTCACGGCGTCCACCGAAGCGCCCGCGGCCAGCGTCACCGCCGCCGCGGCACAGGCATTGCGTGCGTTGTGGCGCCCCGAAACCGCGAGCACGACGGCGAGCGGCCCGGCCGGAGTCTCCAGGTACAGGTCGCCGCCAAGACCGTGACCGACGAAACGGCCGCGCACGTCCGCCTCGCTGTCGAGGCCGAAACTCACCTGGCGCCGGTCGCGCGACAGCTCGCGCCAGATCCCGGCCTGGGGATCGTCGGCATTGAACACGGCGACTCCGTCGGGTGCGAGGCCGACGAAGATCTCGCCCTTGGCCAGCGCCACGTCCTGCACCGTGCCCAGGCCTTCGAGGTGCGCGCGCTGCGCGTTGTTCACCAGCGCCACGGTGGGCGCCGCGAGGCGCGTCAGGTAGTCGATCTCGCCGGCGTGATTCATGCCCATTTCGATCACTGCGGCGCGATGCGTCGCGCGCAGCTTGAGCAAGGTCAGTGGCAGGCCGATGTCGTTGTTGAAGTTGCCCTCGGTCGCCAGCACACTTTCCCTGGCGCCACCGAACTGCGCGCGCAGGATCGCCGCGCACATTTCCTTGACCGTGGTCTTGCCGTTGCTGCCTGTGATGCCCAGCAGCGGAATCTCGAAACGTCCGCGCCAGGCGGCGGCGAGCTGGCCCAGCGCCAGGCGCGTGTCATTCACCGGGATCAGCGGCAGCCCCGAATTGGCCGCGGCCCAGGTGCGTTCCACCATGGCGCCGGCGGCCCCCTTGGCCAGCACCTCGCGCACATAGTCGTGGCCGTCGAAGCGCTCGCCCTTGAGCGCGACGAACAGCATGCCGGGAATCACGGCGCGCGAATCGGTGCCGACGGCAAGGAATTCCGCATCCGGTCCGGCGTGCATCACGCCGAACGAAGCGCCGGCTTCCGAAAGGCGCATCATCGCCGTGCCACCAGCGCCGACTTTGCGGCATCGAGGTCGGAGTAAGGATGGCGCGTGCCGGCGATCTCCTGGTAGGGCTCGTGCCCCTTGCCGGCCAGCAGGATCACGTCGCACGCATCCGCCGTCGCGATGGCGGATGCCACCGCCTGGTCGCGCTCGACCTGCACCGGCGGCGGCGACTTCATGCCACCCAGGATCGCGTCGATGATGGCCTGCGGGTCTTCGCTGCGGGGGTTGTCGCTGGTGACCAAAACACGGTCGGCCAGGCGTTCGGCGATCGCGCCCATTTGCGGCCGCTTGCCGGGATCGCGCTCGCCGCCGCAACCGAACACGCAGACCAGCTTGCCGCCACGCGCGGCGGCGGTTTCGCGCAGCACGCCGAGCGCCTTTTCGAGCGCATCCGGCGTATGCGCGTAATCGACCACCACCAGTGGCTGGCCGTGTCCGCCCAGCGCCTGCATGCGCCCCGGCGGCGGATGAATGCCGCGCAATGCCGCCGCGATCGCGTCGAGCGATTCGCCACGAGTGAGGAGCGCAGCGGCGACGGCCAGCAGGTTGGAAGCATTGAAGCGGCCCACTACCGGCGCGGCTATCGTCATGCCGCGCAGTTCGAATTCGATTCCCGCCGCACCCATGCGCAGGTTGTCGGCGCGCAGGACGTCGTCGCATGCGGTGGCCGCATCACCCAGCGTGTAACCCAGGATCGGCAGCCGGCCGCGGAGGCGCTGCGCCAGTTCGATGCCGAAGGCATCGTCTAGGTTGAGCACCGCGGCACCGAGGCCGGGCATCGCGAACAGCCGCGCCTTGGCCGTCGCGTAGGCCTCCATGCTTCCGTGGTATTCGAGGTGGTCGCGCGTCAGGTTGGTGAACACCGCGACATCGAAAGCAACGCCATTCACCCGTCCCTGGTCGAGCCCGATCGAGGACACCTCCATCGCGCAGGCCTGGGCGCCGTGCTCGACGAATCCCGCCAGAGCGGCATGCAGGGTGATCGCGTCGGGCGTGGTGTTGGGCGACTCGGCCAGCGCATCGACGAAGCCGTTGCCCAGGGTGCCGACCACCGCACACCTATGGGGCCTTTCCCCCGGCCCCTTTCCCATGGAAAGGGGTGACGGTGGTTCGTCGCTGCGCGACTCCGTCCCCAAGGAAGTCTCTGCCTTGGGGCGGCCCGGCGGCAGAGACGCCAGCCCATCCATCGCCTGGGCGATCCACTGCGAGATCGAGGTCTTGCCGTTGGTACCGGTGATGCCGGCGACCCAAAGTTTCTCGGAAGGCCGGCCGTAGACGAGGTGCGCGATCTCGCCGGACAGCCTGCCGAGTTCGGTGACCTCAATGAACGCCGTAGCGCCAGCGCCGACTCTTGGAGCGGCACCGCCACCCGCTTCGGCGAGCACTGCCGAAGCACCTCGCGCCACGGCCTGCGCGATGAAATCGCGGCCATCGACGTGCGCGCCGGGAAAGGCGACGAAAACGTCGCCGGGCTGCACGCGGCGCGAGTCGGCGGTCAGGCGGGTCGGCGTCACGCCCTTTGCCCTGAGCTGTTCAAGGAGGGTCATCGCGGCACTCACATCTCTTCCCGCGCCGGCTCGGCGGCAGTCATCAGCAGCGGCTTGAGCGGTGCGTCCGGCTGGATGCCCAGCGTGCGCAGGCTACCGGCCATGACCTGGGCGAACACCGGCGCCGCGACATCGCCGCCGTAGTACTTGCCGTTGGACGGCTCGTCGATCATCACGGCGACGATCAGGCGCGGATCGGACACCGGCGCAAAGCCGACGAAGGAAGCGACATAGCGGTTGGCGTAGGCCCCGCTTTCCAGCTTGTGCGCGGTGCCGGTCTTGCCCGCAACGCGATAACCCGGGATCTGCGCCTTGGGCGCGGTGCCGCCGGGGCGCACGGCCATCTCCAGCATGGCCCGCACTTCGCGCGCGGTCTGCGCCGAAAACACCTGCTTGCCGGTGGTCGGCGGCACATCGACGCGCGACAGCGACAGCGGCAGCAGGTCGCCGTCGCGGGCGAAGGCCTGGTAGGCGCGCGCCAGCTGGATCAGGGTGACGGATATGCCGTGGCCATAGGCCATGGTCGCTTGTTCGATCGGCTTCCAGGTCTTCGCCGGGCGCAGCCGGCCGCCCGCTTCGCCGGGAAACCCGAGCTTGAGCGGCGCGCCGAAGCCGAGACTGTCGAACATCGCCCACATTTCCTCCGGCTTCATCGACAGCGCAAGTTTCGCCGAGCCGATGTTGGATGACTTCTGGATGATTTGCGCCACGGTCAGCATGCCGTGCATGTGCGCGTCATGGATCGTGGCCGAGCCGATGGTCATCTTGCCCGGCGCGGTCTGGATCTGCGTGTCGAAGCGCACCTTGCCCTGTTCCAGCGCCAGTGCCGCGGTGAAAGGCTTGAGCGTCGAGCCGGGCTCGAAGGTGTCGGTCAGCGCCCGGTTGCGCAATTGGGCGCCGGCCAGCTTGGTGCGGTTGTTCGGGTTGTAGGTGGGGAGGTTGACCAGGGCCAGGATCTCCCCGCTGTCGGCATCGATAACCACCACGCCCCCGGCCTTGGCGCGATGCTCGGTCAGCGCCTGCTTTAGGTGGGTATAGGCCAGGTACTGCACCTTGGAGTCGATGGCCAGCGCGATGTCCTTGCCGTCCAGCGGCGGCCGTATGCTTTCGACGTCCTCCACCACGTTCCCTCGCCGATCCTTGATCACGCGGCGGCTGCCCGGCTTGCCCGCCAACTGGCCATTGAAGGCGAGCTCGATGCCTTCCTGGCCGACATCCTCGGCGCCGGTGAAGCCCAGCACGTGCGCCATCACTTCGCCCGCCGGGTAGTAGCGCCGGTACTCGTTCTTCTGGTGGATGCCCGGCAGCGCAAGCGCCTTGACCTTCTCCGCGGTCTCCGGCGGCAGTTGCCGCTTGACATAGACGAAGTCGCGCTCGGCGGCGAGCTTGCGGTTTATTTCGTGCACGTCCATGCCCAGCAACGCCGCCAGGTTGCGCGCCTGCGCCGGCGCCATTTGCGCGTCCTCGGGAATGGCCCAGATCGAGCGCACCGGGGTGGACACCGCGAGCACGTCGCCGTGTCGGTCGGTGATGCGTCCGCGCGTCGCGGAAATGTCGATCTGGCGCTCGAAGCGCGCGCGGCCCTTGTCGCCGAGGAACTCGTTGTTGAAGCCCTGCAGGTAGAGCGAACGCCCGATCAGCAGCGCGAAGGCGCCCAGCAACAGCACCAGCACCAGGCGCTGCCGCCAGGGCGGCAGCCGCTCGGAGAGCAGCGGGCTTCTGGCAAACTTGATCGGCCTCATTCGCGCATCACCGCGCCGTCCCGACGTCGACGGAAATGATCTGCCCCGGCGCCGGCTGCTTCATGCCCAGCTTGTCGCGCGCCAGTTTTTCCACCCGCACGTGCGCCGCCACGGTGCTCTGTTCCAGTTGCAGCTGGCCGAACTCGACATCGAGGTCGCGCATGCGCTTTTGGCCGGCCTCCAGTTCGGTAAACAGCTTGCGCGCACGATGGTTGGAACTGACCAGCGACAGGGCGCAGCCGAGCACCACCAGGATCAGGAAGAGGTTGAATCTCGCCAATTAATTGCTCCCATTCCGAGCCGACCCGATGACCGGGTCGAGCTTCTGCGCAACGCGCAGCACGGCGCTGCGGCAGCGCGGATTGGCCGCCACCTCGGCTTCGGAAGGAAAAATCGCCTTGCCCAGCAGCCTGGCGACCGGCTGCGGCAGTTCGACGGCGCGCAGCGGTACACCCTTCGGCGGCTGCGGCGGATGCGCCGCGTCACGCATGAAGCGTTTGACGATGCGGTCTTCCAGGGAATGAAAGCTGATCACGGCCATGCGTCCACCCGGTGCCAGTCGCTCAAGGGCCCGCGGCAGGACTAGCGACAGCTCCTCAAGCTCCCGATTGACGTGAATCCGTAAAGCCTGAAAGGTCCGCGTCGCCGGGTGCTGACCCGGTTCCCGCGTGCGGACGGTTTGCGCCACGAGCGAGGCAAGCTGTCCTGTCCCTGAAATACCGTGCTCGCCCCGAGCCGCAACAAGCGCCTTTGCAATCGCATGAGCAAACCGTTCTTCGCCATAGTCTCTGATCACCTTTTCTATTTCTGATTGCGATGCCCGCGCCAGAAACTCAGCGGCGGTCTCCCCCTGCGTCGTATCCATGCGCATATCCAGCGGCGCATCGAAACGAAAACTCATGCCCCGTTCGGGCGTGTTCAGTTGCGGCGACGAGACGCCGATGTCCAGCAGGACGCCATCCACCTGCCCCACGCCCAATTTGTCGAGCACCGTGTCGAAGTCGCTGAACGCGGCATGGACCAGGGTGAAGCGCGGATCCGCGATCGATGCGCCGGCCGCGATCGCCGCCGGATCGCGATCCAGCGCGATCAGCCGACCCTGCGGCCCGAGCGCGGCGAGGATCGCCCGGCTGTGGCCGCCGCGACCGAAGGTGGCATCGACGTAAATTCCATGGGGCTGGATCGCCAGCGCTGCCACCGACTCGGCGAGCAGCACGCTGACGTGGGCATCGGCACTCACAACGCAAGGTTTTCCAGGCCCGGAGGCAGAAGCTTGTCGCCGACGGCGAAGATCGCATCCTGCTGCGCCTTCCAGCCGGCATCCGACCAGATTTCGAAGTGGCGGCCCTGGCCGATCAGCCAGACCTCCTTTTCCAGCCCGGCATAGCGGCGCAGCGAAGGCGAGAGCAGCAGGCGTCCGGCGCCGTCGAGCTCCACGTCCTCGGCGAAACCCACCAGCAGGCGGCGCACCATGGCGGCTTCGGGCTGCAAGCTGGAGGCGGCCAGTATCTGGTCGCGGATCGGCTCCCAGGCCGGTCCGGGATAGAGCAGCAGGCAGCGGTGCGGATGGGCGGTCACCACCAGGCGACCCTGACCGATTACCGCGAGCGCGTCGCGATGCCGGCTGGGCACCGCCATGCGGCCCTTGGCATCCAGATTCAGCGACGTCGCACCTTGGAACATTCCCTCTCCCTCGGCAGGATTCAGGCCGTCAATCGCCCTTATTTCCCACCAAACCCCACTAGGACCCACTTTAAGACACTTTTTGACCTAGGTCAAGGTTGAAAAGGGCTATTTTTCCAAGCGCAACAATGGCTTAGACGCGGAACGCGAGAATTTTTGTCAAATTTTTTCTCAATAAAATCAGTATGGATACAAGGCATACTGAATGTGATTTGTGAGAAGAGGCGATGCCGGGCGGATGCCTCGCCGATCACGGCGCACGACGGCGGTGAGATTCTCGTTTCGGGATGCCCGGAACGGCATCGACGAACCGCGCCGCGGCGCGGTCAACCTGGCTCAGCCCAGGCTCTGGCCCATCGCCTCGCCCATCCGGATCGACCGTTGTGGCGCCCAGTCGGGATTGAAGCCCAGCGTGGCGCGGGGGAACAGCATCACCACGGTCGAACCGAGCAGGAAACGGCCCATTTCATCGCCCTGAGCGTAGCGCAGGTCCTGCCCTTCATAGCTCCAGTCGCGCAAGTGGCCGGGGCGCGGCGGATTCACCACGCCATGCCAGACCGTGGCCATGCTGCCGACGATGGTGGCGCCGACCAGCACCATCACGAAAGGCCCCTGCTCGCCCTCGAAAACGCAGACCACGCGCTCGTTGCGCGCGAAGAGCCCTGGCACGCCGCGAGCGGTCACCGGATTGACGGAGAACAGCTCGCCCGGCACATGAATCATGCGCGTCAGTTTCCCGGCACAGGGCATGTGGATACGGTGATAGTCCTTCGGGCTCAGGTACAGCGTGGCGAAGTGGCCATCCTCGAAGCGGGCCGCCAGCGCGGCATCGCCGCCGACCAGGGCGGTCGTCGAGTAGCTGTTGCCCTTGGCCTGGAAGATCTGGGCGCCTTCGATGGCGCCGAACTGGCTGATCGCGCCGTCCACCGGGCAGATGAAATCGGCAGCGGCCAGCGGGCGGGCGCCGGCTTTCAGCGGCCGCGTGAAGAACTCGTTGAAGCTTGCGTAGCTGGCGATCTCGGGATTCGCGGCCTCGGCCATATTGACGCCGTAGCGGCCGACGAACCAGCGGATCACCGAGGTGGTGGCGGCCCCGGCCTGCGCCGCGGCGAACTTCCCCGCGAGCAAGGTGAGGGCCTGCTTCGGCAGGAGGTACTGGGGCAGGACGGCGAGGCGATCGGACACGTTGGCGGCGGCGCGGAAAGGAGGCGCGGATTATAGCGGCGCGGGCAAGGCCGCCCCTACTGCCGGCGCTTGAGCAGGACCGTCAGTACCGGCGGCGTGACCAGCGTGGTAAGGATCACCATCATGACGATGACCGAGAACATCGCCTCGTTCATGACGCCCAGCTGCTTGCCGACCATGGCAAAGATCAGGCCGACTTCGCCGCGCGGGACCATGCCCCAGCCCACCAGCCAGCGCCCCGACGACCCGGCCGCCAGGCCCGCCGCGAGCTTGCCGACGATCGCGGCCACCGTGACGCCGGCGCCGACTCCCAGCACGGTCGGATCGGCCAGGGTCTTCAGGTCCACCTGCATCCCGGTAAGGACGAAGAACACCGGCACGAAGAAGTAGCCGATGGGTTCGATCATGTGTTCGTGCTGGTGGCCGCCGTGCTTGATCAGTATCGGCCGCAGGCGCTCGACCAGGCCCGGCTCGCCCTTTGGCAGCAGCGGCTCGATTTCGCGCACGATGGCCGGCCGGTCGAAGTCGCGCAGGAAGATCGGCTCGAACAGGAGGCCGGCGGCGAAGGCACCGATGATCGGCGCCAGGCCGATGGCATGCGCCAGCCAGGCGAGGAACAGGCCGGTCGCCAGCACCTGGGCGAACAGCATCGACGGTCCGGCATCGAGTTGCGCCAGCCAGCGGCTGGAATGCGGCGCGATCTTGCGCCCGATCCAGATCGAGCCGGCAAGGAAAATCACCGCCTGGGCGATGATGCCGCCGACCTGGCCGACGCTGACCGAACCGGCCTGCACCAGGCTGGAGACCACGGCCAGAATCACCAGGCCCAGCACGTCGTCGATCACCGCGGCGCCGAGCACGATGCGCGCCGCCGGCGTATCGAGCTTGCCCAGGTCGCGAAACACGCGCCCCGTGATGCCGACCGACGTGGCCGACAGCGTCGCGCCGAGGAAGAGATAGGCATTGTGCGAGAGCCCCGGCAGCAGCCACGGACCGACCACCCAGGTGCCGAGCACGAACGGCACGATGATGCCCACGGTGCCCACGGCGAAGGCCCGTGGCCCGACCTTGATCAGGTCGGCCAGGCGTGTTTCCAGGCCGATCTGCAGCAGCAGGACGATCACCCCGAGTTCGGCGATGAAGGCGATGATCGGATCCTTCGGAATCGACTCGAAGCCGGAAAAGCCCACCAGCGCAAGATTGCCCAGCACCACGCCGAGCAGCAGTTCGCCGAGTACGGCGGGAAAACCGATGCGCTGCGCCAGCGGCGCGAACAGGCGCGCGCTCATCAGTATCAGCGCCAGCCACAGCAGGTTGATGCCGACCACCTCGGAGCCTGCCGCCCAGGCCGGCGCGGCGGCGAAGCAAAGCAGAAAGGCCTCCGCGAAACGCGGAGGCCTCATCCGGCTCACGAGCCGGGCGGAAATCACCGGCCCTGGGCGGAGAGCGCAGCGATCCGCTCTTCCATGCTCGGGTGGCTGGCGAACAGCGCCATCAGTCCCTGGCCACCGGCGATGCCGGAACTCGCCAGGCTCTTCGGCAAGGGCTCCACCGACAAACCGCCGAGTCGCTGCAGCGCCGAGATCATCGGCCGCGGCGAACCCATCAGGCCGGCGGCGCCCGCATCGGCACGGAACTCGCGCTGGCGCGAGAACCAGGCGACGATGATGCTGGCCAGTATCCCGAACAGGATGTCGCAGACGATCACGGTAATCGTGTAGCCGATGCCCGGGCCGGACGACTGGCTGTCGCCGCGACGCAGGAAGCTGTCGACCAGGTAGCCGACGATGCGCGAGACGAAGATGACGAAGGTATTGACCACGCCCTGGATCAGGGTCAGCGTCACCATGTCGCCGTTGGCGACGTGGCTGACCTCGTGCGCCAGCACGGCCTCGACTTCTTCCTTGCTCATGCCCTCCAGCAGCCCGGTGGACACCGCCACCAGCGAGTTGTTCCTGGAGGGCCCCGTGGCGAAGGCATTCGGCGCGCCCTCGTAGATGGCGACCTCCGGCATCGCGATGCCGGCCTTTGCGGCCTGCTTGCGCACGGTCTCGACCAACCAGAACTCGGTCGAGGTCGACGGGCTGTCGATGATGCGCGCGCCGGTGGACCACTTGGCCATCATCTTCGACATCATCAGCGAAATGAAGGACCCGCCGAAACCCATGAGTCCGGCGAACACCAGCAGCATGCCGAGGTTGAGGCCGTTGGCATGGAGGAAGCGGTTCACCCCCAGCACGCTGGCGGCGATCGACAACACCAGCATCACGGCGATGTTGGTGGCCAGGAACAGCACGATGCGTTTCATTTCTATCTCCCGAAAAAACTTGGCCGGAGCCGCACGCCGGCCGGGATCGGCCGACGGCACCTGTGGCCTTCATTGTGAAGGCTTAGATGCAGCGATTCTACGGAAATTCAAGCTTCCTACAAACCGAACAATAAATGATGTTAACTTCGTAAAATACGAAAATGAAATCGGCCGCGCTGAACTTCCACCACCTGCGCTATTTCTGGATCGTCGCCCGCGAAGGCAGCGTCACGCGCGCGGCGCGCCGCCTCGGGGTCGCAGTACAGACCATCAGCGTGCAGATTGCCCGGCTTGAACAGTCGTTAGGCAAGGCGCTGCTGGTGCCGCAGGGCCGCCGCCTGGTGCCGACCGAAGCCGGGCGGCTGGCGCTGGCTTACGCCGACCAGATCTTCCAGCTCGGCGAGCGCATGGACGCCGCGCTGCGTGAAACCGACGCGGCAAACACGCTGCGCCTCGCGGTCGGCATCTCGGACGCCCTGCCCAAGCTGATCGCCTATCGCCTGATGGAAGCCGTGTTCCACCTGCCGCAACAGGTGCGGCTGGTCTGCCGCGAAGGCGAGTTCGACACCCTGCTCGCCGAACTCGCGCTGCATCGCCTCGACGTGGTGCTGACCGACCGCCCGGCGCCGCATGGCGGCAACCTCAAGGTGTTCAGCCACGCGCTGGGCGACTTCGAAATCACGCTGTTCGGCGCGCCGGCGCTGGCGAGCCGCTACCGCAAGGAATTTCCGCAAAGCCTCGGCGGCGCGCCGATGCTGCTGCCCACGCGCGGCAACGCCCTGCGCGGGCAGATCGAACGCTGGCTGGAAACCCACGACGTGGCGCCGCTGGTGGTCGGCGAATTCGAGGACAGCGCGCTGCTGACCACCTTCGGCCGCGCCGGCATCGGCCTCTTCCCGGCGCCTTCGGTGCTGGGCGCCGACATCGCGGCGCAGCTTGGCGCCGAACCAGTCGGCGTGCTGGACGAAGTCCGCGAGCAGTACTACGCGATTTCCAACGAGCGGCGCATCCGCCACCCGGCGGTCGAGGCGATCCGCAAGGCACCGGTGAGTTGGAGCCCGGCGACCGCCTGACGAACTCCTACTGATAGCCCGGCGAGCCGATCGCGGGTGGTGACGAGGACGTCGGCGCCGGTGCTACGGCCGCCGCCGGAACCGCAGCCGGTGAAGCCGCCGCGCCGCCCTTGTTCAAGGGCTGGGGATGCCAGCCGACCAAAACCAGCAGGCAGAGGAAGCCGGCCACATAGGCCACGGCCACGTGCCAGCCGTGGTACAGCCAGCGACCCACCGACTTGGCCTCGGGATACATGTTGGACAGGGCGACGCCGGCCGAAGAGCCGAACCAGATCATCGATCCGCCGAAGCCCACGGCGAAAGCCAGGAAACCCCAGTCGTAGCCATCCTGCTTCAGCGCCAGCGCGGTGAGCGGGATGTTGTCGAACACGGCCGAAACGAAGCCGAGGCCGAAGGCCGTCTGCCAGGATGCCGCAGGCAGGGATTCGACCGGCATCATCGAGGCCGTGGTGACGAGGAAGACCAGAAACAGGCTGCCCTTGAGCGAGTCGCCCAGCACTTCCCAGTCGTGCCGCCGCACCGGAATCGTGACCAGGATCGCCACCCAGACCGCGGCGCCAAGGAAGGGAAACAGGTCGGCCTGGGCCGGGAATTTCGAGTTCACCACGATGTTGGTCGCCATGGCAAAGACCAGGATCAGCACCACGATGAAAATGCGGCCCCAGTCGATACGAGTGTGTTCGTGGGCGTGTTTGAGGATGGGCGAATAGGCGTGCTGCTGCTTGGCTGCGAAGTAGCCGGAAATCAGCAGCGCCACTGCCGAGGCGATTATGGCCTCGAACACCTGGCTCGGAGCGACGCCGGCAATCCACATCAGGGTCGTCGTCGTGTCGCCCACCACCGAGAACGCGCCACCGGCGTTGGATGCGGCAACGATGCCGGCAAGGTAGCCGATATGCACCTTGGCCTTGAACAACTGGTGCGCCATCGCGCCGCCGATCATGGCTGCAGCGATATTGTCGAGGAAGCTGGAAATCACCCAGACCATGGCCAACAGCACGAAGGGGCCCTTCCAGTCGGTCGGCAGGTACTTCGGCAGGATTACCGGCACGTGGCTCTTCTCGAAATGCCGGGCGAGGATGGCAAAGCCCATCAGCAGCGCAAACAGGTTGACCAGCGTGACCCACTCATGGCCCAGGTGCGCTACGAAGCCGCCCACTCCGGTACCGGTCTTGAATCCGGTCACCGCGATCTTGTAGACGGCGACCGCGGCAACACCGGTCAGCGCGACATAGAAGGTCTGGTTGTGGAACAGTGCAACGCCCAACAGGGTCAGCGCAAACAGGATGAACTCGATGGGTATGCCGAACATGTTGGCTCCTGAGGAATTCGGCCGATTATAGTAAAGGCGGGGGCCCTCGGGGGTCGGCTATAGTGGCGCCCATACCGTATTGAGGGAGACCCGCCATGCGCTTGCCTGCCCGCAAGTTGTTGTCCATCGCGCTGTTCTGCCTGCACGCCCTTGCCGCGGCGCAGGAGGCCCCGCCACTGTCCGCCGGCCAGTCCTTGTACCTGCCGATTTACTCGCACCTCTACCACGGCGATGTCCATCCACGGACCGGCAAGCCATCGGAAACCCTGGTATCTACGCATATCAGCATCCGCAACACGGATCCCGCCGCGGGCATGAAGGTCGTCAGCGCACGCTACTACAACACGGATGGCAAACTGCTGCGCGAATTCCTGCAGAAACCGCAGGCGGTCCCACCACTGGGCACCTACGAGCTCTACGTCCCGCGTTCGGATTCCTCGGGCGGTTCCGGCGCCAACTTCATCATCGAATGGACGGCCGAGAAGCCGATCAACCCGCCCATCGTGGAAGCACTGCACGCCGACATCCGCGAGGCACGCACCCTGCTCTTCGTCACCACGGCACGACCGATCCAGAAACGCTGACTATTACTCGTCCATCAGGTACAGGGCCGATTCGATTTCGAAGCGGCCATGCGGCGAGGCCATCGCGATCACGGTGTGACCCGGCTCGACGATGAACTCGGGCGGCGGATTGAACGTCCAGTCGCCGCGCGTGCGCACGGCGAGCAGGATATAGCCGGTGCCCTTGAGTCCCAGTTCGCCCAGCGGCATGGGCTTGAAACCCTTCGGCACCACCACTTCCTCGACGCGCAGCTTGTGCTCTGTGCGCAGCATCTCGTCGAGAAAGGACACCACGTGCGGACGGATCATGGCCGAAGCGATGCGCATGCCGCCGGTGAAGTTGGGCGAGACGATGGCGTCCGCCCCGGCCTTGCGCATCTTCTCCACGTTGCGCATGTCGTTGCAGCGCGCGACCACGCGCACGCCCGGCGCGAGTTGCTTGGCTGTCAGGGCGATCATCAGGTTGCGGCTGTCATCGCCGGTGATGGCGAAGACGCCATGGGCGCCGGCGATGTTGGCCTCGATCAGCACGTCGTCGTCGACCGCGTCGCCGTGGAGGTAGAGCAGGCCAGGCTTTTTTTCTGCCTGCGTCTCCAGCTGTTCGAGCTTTTCGTCGATGGCGATATAGTGGCGGTTGGTGGCTTCCAGCTCCTGGGCTACGTTGCGCCCCACGCGGCCGAAGCCGCAGACGAGGTAGTGGCCGTGCAGCTTCTTCATCATCTTGTCCATCCGCCTTCTCCGCATCGACTTGTCGAAATCGCTGGCCAGAACGATGGCCGTCACGCTTGAAAAGAAATAGGTCATCACGGCGATGCCGGAGAACGAGATCGCCATGGTGAAGATCTCGACCTCCGGTCGGCGCCAGATCTCGACGCCCGCGCCATAGCCGATCGTGGCGACCATAAGGAAGGTCATGTAGAAGGCGTCGAGCCAGCCGGTATCGGCGCCACCCAAGTGCTTGTAGCCGACCGTTCCGGCCGCCATGATCGCTGCAAACGCCAGCAGCGCGATTCCTATCGACAGGCGCGCACGGCGAAAGACTTCGTCGGTATTGCCATCGGAAATCATGGGATCACTGGCTGGACGCCGTCGCACCGGCGCCGACTGTTTCGACTCGGTCGATTTTACCGCTGTTGCCGGTCACTACCCCGGTATCATCCTGCCGCATGTACCAGCACCTCTTCGCGATCCTGCTGCTGCTCACCGCCGCCGTCGGCGCGGTATCGGTGGTTCGCCGGCTCAAGCTGCCCTCGATGCTCGCCTACCTGGCGATCGGCATCGTCATGGGGCCGCATGGCCTCGCCCTCCTGACGGAGACTGACGAAGTCGAAGGCTTCGCCGAGTTCGGCGTGGTGTTCCTGATGTTCACTATCGGCCTCGAATTCAGCCTGAAGCGCCTGCAGGCAATGCGCTCGCTGGTGTTCGGGCTGGGCCCGGCGCAGATGGCGCTGACCGCGCTCGGTACCGGACTGGTCACCGCCATGGCCTACGACCAGGGCTGGAAAAGCGGCATCGCGGTGGGGCTGGCCGTGGCGATGTCCTCGACCGCGATCGTGGCCAAGATGCTTTCCGACCGCTTCGAGCTGCACTCGCGTTCCGGACGGCAGACCATGGGCGTGCTGCTGTTCCAGGACCTCGCCGTGGCGCCCTGCCTGATCCTGCTGCCGGCACTCGCCGCTTCCGGCGACGACCTGTGGCGTTCGCTGGCCGTGGCCGCGGCGCAGATGGTCGCCGTGCTGGCGCTGCTGATCTGGGTCGGGCAGAAGCTGATGGGGCGCATCTTCGACGCCGCGGCGAAAGTCCGCTCCAACGAACTGCTTGTGCTGACCACGCTATGGATCGTCGTCGGCCTCTCCTTCCTCACCGCCCGCAGCGGACTGTCGCTGGCGCTCGGCGCCTTCGTCGGCGGCATGCTGATCTCGGAAACCGTCTACCGCCACCATGTCGAAGCCGACATCCGGCCTTTCCGCGACATCCTGCTGGGCCTGTTCTTCGTCACCGTCGGCATGCTGCTGGACGTCCAGTACGTCCTTGCCAACGCCCACAAACTGGCCCTCGCAGTCGTCCTGCTGATCGGCGGCAAGGCGCTGGTGGTGCTGATCATCACCCGGGCGGCGAGAACCCCGCTGGCCGCCAGCCTGCGCACCTCGGCGCAACTGGCGCAGGGCGGCGAGTTCGGCCTGGTGCTGATCGAACTTGCGCGGCAGCTGCAGCTGATCAGCGGCAGCGCCTTCCAGATCACGCTTTCGGCGATGCTGCTGTCCATGTTCATCGCGCCCTTCCTGATCGCCCGCGCCGCGCGAGCCTCCGGCGACCTGGGCCGCGGCGACTGGGCGCACAAGGCCACCGTGATCCACGACATCGCGGTGCACAGCATCGACCTCGGTGAGCACGTGGTGATCTGCGGCTACGGCCGTACCGGCGGGCGTATCGCCGAATTTCTCGCCATCGAAAGCATTCCCTTCATCGCGCTGGACGTCGATCCGCAGCGCATCGCCGACGCACGTGCCGAAGGCATCAATGTCGTCTTCGGCAACGCCGACCGCCGCGAGGTATTGCAGGCCGCCGGCATCGCCCGCGCGCGCGCCGTGGTGGTCACCTACCCCGACGCGCACTCGGCGGAACGCGTGGTGCGCATCGTGCGCGCGACCCGGCCCGACATTCCGATCGTGGTGCGCACCACCGACGACAAGGACGTCGCCCGCCTCAAGGCCGCCGGCGCCACCGAGGTGATTCCGGAAGTGCTCGAGAGCAGCCTGCTGATCGCCGCCGAAACCCTGGTCCAGGCCGGTATCCCGATGGAGCACGCAATCCAGCACGTGCGCGAAGTCCGCGCCGCTCGCTATGCCTCGCTGCGCGAGTTCTACCGGCCCGCGAAGAAATAGCCGGCAATCCGACATCCTTGACTTGAAACAACGCCACCAACGAAGTCCCCGGGGACCATCGAGCGAAGCGAGCTAGTTGGTAGCCCCGCCCTGGGGCGGGGATGGGGGTGGGGGGCCTTCAATTCGCCTTTCGCGTGTTTCATCATCGGCGGGTGCATCCCGATCCATGAGCGTTAAGCGCGCTTTAAGCGGCGCCCTCCATGATCCGCGGCACTGATCACCCATGGAGGTTCACATGCGCAAGCTGTTCATCATCGCCGCCCTGCTCGCCGCCACCGGCGCCCAGGCCGAAACCCCGCGCGATTTCCTGACGCGCTTCGAAAAGGAAGCCGGCGCCGCCGCCTCCGCCGAGCGCGGCGCGCGCTTCTTCAATACCAAGCAGGGCGGCGAATGGAGCTGCGCTTCCTGCCACACCGACAAGCCGACCCAGGCCGGGCGCCACGCCAAGACCGACAAGCCGATCGCGGCGCTGGCGCCGGCGGCCAATGCGGAGCGCTTCACCGACGCCGCCAAGGTGGACAAGTGGTTCCGCCGCAACTGCAACGACACCGTGAACCGCCTCTGCAGCGCGCAGGAAAAGGCCGACGTCATGGCCTGGCTGCTGACCATCAAGTAACCCGGAGATTCCCATGAAACGACTGATTCCCGCCGCCCTGCTGCTGCTCGCCGTGAGCGCCCATGCCGACAACTACAGCCTGCCGAAGCATGCCGTCTTCGAGGAAGAATGCGCTTCCTGCCACATGGCCTTTCCGCCGCAGATGCTGCACGCCGACTCCTGGCGCGCGATGATGGGCGACCTCTCGCACCACTTCGGATCGGATGCCAGCATCGACGAAAAGCGCCGTGCCGCCATCACCGACTTCCTGGTCACCCACGCCGGCGGCCGCAAGACCGGCACCACGCGAGACGCCTCCGGCAAACCCTTGCTGCGCATCACCGAGACCGCGCGCTTCGAAAAGAAGCATCGCGAGATCGCTCCCGCAACCTGGAAGCGCGCTTCGATCAAGAGTCCGGCCAACTGCACGGCCTGCCATGCGCGGGCAGCGGCCGGCGACTACAACGAACGTTCGATCAACATTCCCAAGTGAGGACAGCCATGAACGCACAGCAAAGCGCAGCTTTGGAGCCGGCCGATGCCGGCACTGATGGCACACGGGTTCGCGTCTGGGACCTGCCGACGCGCATCTTCCACTGGTCGCTGGCGACCAGTTTCGTCGTCGCCTTCGTCACCTCGGAATCCGAGAAGCTGCGCGACATCCACGTCCTGGCCGGCTACGCCATGGCCGGCTTGATCGCCTTCCGCATCCTGTGGGGCTTAGTCGGCGGCGGCCATTCGCGCTTCGCCGACTTCGTTCCGACGCCGACCAAGGTCATCGACTACCTGAAGTCACTGCTGGCCGGAACGCCGCGGCACTACGTCGGCCACAATCCCGCCGGCGCGGTGGCGATCTTCCTGCTGCTCGGCTTCGGCATCACCGCCGCCGCCAGCGGCTATGCCACCTACAACGAATTCGGCGGGCATTTCATGGAAGAAGTCCATGAAGCCGCCGCCAACGGCATGATGGCAATGGTCGTGATCCACCTGGCCGGCGTGGTCGTCAGCAGTTGGCTGCATGGTGAAAACCTGGTCACGGCGATGATCACCGGATGGAAGAAGCGCAGCACATGACCAGGTTTCAGTGCAGGCTAACGTCGGCCTTCTCGACGTTAAGCGCAGCGGCCGAAACTAAAACCTGGTCGCGGCCATGATCACGGGCTTCAAGAAACTGCGCCGCCAGGATGTTGCATCCTGAAGAGTCGGCGCTGGTGACACGGCAACAAAAACGGGACAAGGGCCCGGACTCAACCCGGCGGCCGGTCCAGGTCCTTGTCGATCATGGACAGGGGATCCTCGATCGGCTCCAGGTGGGTAGTGACATGGGCATGGGGCAGGGCGGCGCGAATGTCCGCTTCGATGCGTTCGGCCCAGTCGTGGCCCTGCTTCACCGTCCATTGCCCTGGCACCAGCACATGTAGTGTTACGAAGGTGCGGCTGCCGGCCTGGCGGGTGCGCAGCGCATGGAAGTCCAGCCCCTGCGCGCGATAGCCGGCGAGCAGGGACTCGATTTGCTGCCGCTTTTCCGCCGGCAGTGAAATATCCATCAGGCCCGCGGCCGAACGATGCATGAGCTGCCAGCCGGTCCACACGATGTTGGCCGCGACCAGCATCGCGACCAGCGGATCGAGCCACAGCGCTCCCGTGACCCAGACCAGCCCGACGCCGACGATGACACCGGCCGAGGTCCATACGTCCGTCATCAGGTGGTGCGCATCGGCTTCGAGCGTGATCGAGTTGTGCTTGCGGCCCACGTCGAGCAGCACCCGGGCGGTGGCGAAATTGATCGCGGAGGCCGCCACCGAAACCAGCAGGCCTATTCCCACCGCTTCGAGCGGCTGCGGATTGAGCAGTCGTTCGAATGCCGTATAGCCGATGCTCACGGCAGCCAGCAGGATCAGGAAGCCTTCGAAGGCGCTGGAAAAATACTCCGCCTTGCCGTGCCCGTGCGCATGGTCGTCATCCGCCGGCAAGGCCGCCAGCGTCAGCATCCACAGCGCCATCAGCGCGCCGGCGAGATTGACGAAGGACTCGATGGCATCCGACAGCAGGCCGACCGAACCGGTCAGCTTCCATGCCACGCCCTTGAGCACGATGGTGGCGAGCGCCGCGGCGATGGACAGCCAGGCGTAGCGGGTCAGAGATGGGCGCAATGCGCCTGCGGTTTCCACGATCAGGCTCCTCGCACCGGCGACAGCGTCTGCCCGGCGTCGAGGCGGGCGGCGCACTGCGGGTGCGTATTCATCATGCGATCAAGTTTAATGGTTTGACGGGAAGCCGGGCCGCCGTCAATCGTCATGCTTCTTGCGCTCCTTGCCGCGCGATTCGCCACCGTTAGCCTTGCCGCCGCCGGGGCTGCGGATGTCGTGCTCGTCGGCGTTGCGGTGGCATTCGACACAGTTGTCGAAGTCGCGGATGCCTTCCTCGATGTGCTTGCGCCGGACTCCCGCCAGGGAATGCTCGTGGCAGCCGTAGCAGGTGTAGCGGCTGTAGTCGTTGCCGGCATGGCAGGTGATGCAACGGGCATTGTGGTCGCGGTCGAGCTCGAAATGCTGGTTGTGGTCGAAGGTCGCCGGCAGCCACTTGTCCTGGCTGTGGCACTGCGAGCAGTTGCCGCTGATCTGCCGGTGCAGCGAATCCGTGGGGGATTTATGGCAGTCCTGGCATTTGTCGCGAGCGTCCTTCTGCAGCAGCGCATGCTCGAAACGTCCCTGCTGGTAGTAGCGCTTGACCCCCGCATGATCGCTGTGGCAGGCGACGCAATCCTGGCTGATCAGCTTCTGGTGGAACGGAGTCGTGGTGAGCGGTTTGGCCACCGGCTGGCCGGTGGTGGTCAGGCGGCCGATGTCGGCGGGCTTGTGGCAGGTGGCGCAGCGCGCTGAATCGGCGCCGGTGAATGCGGCGTGGCAAGCGAAGCAATCGGCTTCCAACTTGACGTGGCCCGGGATCAGCTTTCCCGGCCCGACCATCAGGTGGGGATAGACGAAGGCCAGGATCGCCAGCACGGCGAGGTTGGCGAACAGCACGAACTTCAGCACGCGGTTCATGACCAGCCCCAGAACAGGAAAATGCTGATGATGTGTCCCAGCGCCAGCACCGCGAACACGATGAAGATCGGGATATGCACCTTGCGCCACTTGGCCATGGTGTCGAAAGTGACGGCGTCCCAGAACACCGCCTGCTCGACTTCCGGCTTCGACAGCCCGCGCAGCTGGAAGCCATCGCGTTTGCCCTGCACATAGAGGCGCGAACGATTCAGCAGCAGCTTGCCGACCATGCCGCTGATCACGTTTACGCCCATGGCTACCGTGGCCAGCCAGGGCAGGATGGCATTGAAGTGGATGCCGGCATGGATCAGCACCATGAGCGAACCCAGCCAGGCGCTGAATTCATGGAGGCTCAGCAGCGTCTTCGGGTTCCCGGAGGTGATCATCTTGCGCTTGCGTAGCGAATACACCATCGACCCGATAATCAACAGCGTGCCGGGAATGCCGAGATAGCGCCCGACCCAGACCAGGTTGAGCCGGTGCAGCAAGTAGTCGCCGGCGAGTGTGGCCGCGGCCAGCAACCCGGCCAGCAGGGCGAAGGGCAGGACATGTCGGTGCCAGAGCGAGAGGGCCATTTACGCCTCCAGGGTCACGTTGGATTTCGGCGTGCAGACGCAGAGAAGGCAACTGCCGGGCTCGGGATCGAAATCGGGCGCCTCGCGGTAGGCGACCTCGCCGGCCTGGATGGTGGTCTGACAACTGCCACAGCTACCGGCACGGCAGCCGGAATCGACGGTTATGCCGTTGGCCTCGGCGAACTCGAGCAGGCTGCCGGAAGCCGGTTGCCAGTTCAGTGTCTTGCCCGTCCTGGCGAAGTTCACCGTGATTGCGGTCGCGTCGCCGGCCACCGGCGCCACGGCCGCGCCGCGGCGCTTCACCGAGGCCGGACCGAAGGCTTCGAAATGGATGCGCGCGTCGGGCACGCCCCAGTCTTCCAGCGCTGGAACCAGCGCCTCCATCATCGGGCCCGGACCACAAATGTAGAAGTGATAGGGCTTGATCGGCAACTGCATGCGCAGCACATTCACGTCGACGCGCGAACGGTGCTGGTAGTCGCGCACCGCGACATCGCCGGGCAGCGGATCGCTGAAGCAGACCCGCAGGTGGAAGTTCGGATGTGCCGCCGCAAGGCCTTCGAGTCGCGCCTTCATGATCATTTCGCTGCTGTTGCGCACGCCATAGAACAGCCAGACTTCGCGCCCGGGCTGTTCGGCAAGGCACCAGTTGGCCATGCTCAGCATGGGCGTGATGCCGATGCCGCCGCCGATCAGCACCACCGGAGCGTCGCTGCGGTCGATGTGGAAATGCCCGCCGGGCGGGCGAACCTGCAGGCGACTGCCGACCTCCATCTGGTCGTGCAGGAAGCTCGATGCGCGTCCGGGCGCAAACCCGCTTCCGGGGGGCGCTGGCACCCGCTTGACCGATATGCGGTAGGCCTCGGGGCGGGGCGCGTCCGACAGCGAGTAGCACCGAATTATCTGCTCAGTGCCGCCGTTCGCAGCCGGTACATCGAGGCGAAATGTCAGGAATTGCCCCGGCAGGAAGGCCGGCAACGGCTGCCCATCGTCCGGCACGAGGTAGAAGGAACACACCGACTGCTGCGCATCTTCGAAGACCTTGCGCTCGACCCGGAAGGGCCGGAAACCCTGCCACGCCGGTAACGCCGGCTCATCCACCTCGCTTGCCGGTTGCGGCGGCGGCAGCTTCAGTTCGTCGTCGCGCCCCCGCAGCGCCAGATAGTCCTGCCAGTGGCGCCAGAAACCGATGCCCAGGTACAACGCCACCTGCAGCGCGATGCCGAAGGCGATCCAGGTCAGCAGGGAAAGTGAGTTCATGGTCCCGTACGGGCGTCAAACATGCTGGGCCGGAACTCGCGCTATCTGATGCGAAACGCGCTCCCGGGTGGCGTGCAAGCTATCTACATCAATCGAAGCGAAGACTGCGCCCCGATGCTTAAGGAAACCTTAACCTTGTTCAAGGTATGCTTATTGCAACGTGCATGGTGCCGCGCGTTTTCTTGCAGTTCCGTGCCTTGTCGAACAGATTCATTTGCAACCCAACCTAAAATCCCGCCCATGAGAGTCCTGCTGGTTGAAGACGATGCCCTGCTCGGCGATGCCTTGCAGGTCGGCCTGCGCCAGGCCGACTACGCCGTCGACTGGGTCAAGGACGGCGTCAGCGCCGAAACCGCGCTGATCGCCGAAGACTACGCCGCCGTGGTGCTCGACCTCGGCCTGCCGCGCATGGATGGACTCGACGTGCTGCGCCACCTGCGCGCGCGCAGGAAGACCCTGCCGGTCCTGATTCTCACCGCGCGCGATACCGTGGATGACCGCATCAAGGGCCTCGACGCGGGTGCCGACGACTACCTGGTCAAGCCTTTCGACCTCGGCGAACTGGCGGCCCGGCTGCGCGCCCTCCTGCGTCGTGCCGGCGGGCAGTCGTCGCCGGTGCTTGCCGCCGCCGGCGTGACGCTCGATCCGGCAACCCGGCGCGTCGAGTACGGGGGCAGCGAGGTCGAGCTGTCGGCCAAGGAGTACGCGCTGCTGCACGCGCTGATGCAGCAACCTGGACGCGCCCTGTCGCGCGCCCAGCTTGAACAACATCTCTATGCCTGGGGCGACGAAATCGGCAGCAACACGGTCGAGGTCTACATTCACCACCTGCGCCGCAAGCTCGGCGCCGACGCGATCCGCACCCTGCGCGGCATCGGCTACGTGATGGCGAAGGACGCCGCATGAAGCCGGGCGGCTCCCTGCTGCTGCGCCTGGTGTTGCTGACTACCGCCGCGGTGGCGGTGGTGTGGCTGGTTACCGCCGCGTTCACCTGGCGCTCGGCGCTGCACGAGGTCGAGGAACTGCTCAACCACCCGCCCGCCACGGCCAGCCACATGCTGGAGGAGCGCGCCGACCTCGCCCGCGAAATTGCGGAGCACCTGCTGACGCCGATGCTTTACGCCCTGCCGGGACTGGCGCTGGTGCTGCTGGTCGCGGTCGGCATTTCGCTGCGGCCCTTGCGCCGCATTGCGGACGACGTCGCCGCCCGCGCGCCGAACCGGCTGACGCCGATCGCCGACAGCGACACGCCGCGCGAGATCCTGCCGCTGGTGCAGCGCCTGAACGAACTCTTCGCCGGCATCGACCGGGCCCTTGAGAACGAGCGCCGCTTCACGGCCGATGCCTCGCACGAATTGCGCACGCCGCTGGCCGCGCTCAAGGCCCAGGCCCAGGTCGCCTTGGCCGCCACCGATGAAGCCCAGCGCCGCCACGCGCTGGACCAGATCCTGGTCGGCTGCGACCGCGCCACGCATCTGCTCACCCAGTTGCTGACCCTGGCAAGGCTGGACGCCGACAGCGGGCAGGCCTTGCAGCCACTGGCCCTGCGCCCGATCGCCGCCGACGTGCTGGCGGATGCCGCCGGCGGCGCCATCGCGCGCCACTGCGACCTGGTGCTGGCCGACGGCGATGCGCGGGTGCGCGGTGACGTTGCGCTGCTGCAGGCCATGCTGCGCAACCTCGTAGACAACGCCCTGCGCCACGCCGCGCCTTCCCGCATCGACGTCGCCATCGAACAGCAGGGCCATCGCGCCGTGCTGAGCGTCCGCGACGACGGCAAAGGCATTCCGGAGGCGGAAATCGAGGCCGTGCAACAACGCTTTCGCCGTGGCGCCAGCGCCGACTCTTCGGCGGCCCTCGCCGGCAGTGATGCACAGGCAACTGACGTTCCGGGCAGCGGCCTCGGCCTGTCGATCGTGCGCCGCATCGCCGAACTCCACGGCGGCAGCCTGCTGCTCGAGCACGGGCCGGACGGCCGCGGACTCGTCGTCAGCCTGCATTTGCCCGCGATCAACTAGCCGGCGCACGGGGCGTCGGATAATCGCCGCATGAACCTCCCCCCCAGCCCACAACGCGAGTCTGACGCGCGGGCGTGGCACGCCCTGTCCGCGACCGATGCGCTGGCCGATCACGGCGTGCAACCGGACCACGGCCTGACCGAGGTTGACGCGGCGGCGCGCCTGGCACGCCACGGCCCCAACCGCCCCAGCCAGAAACCCGGACGCAGCGCGCTCTCGCGCTTCCTCGCCCAGTTCACGGAGCCGCTGGTGCTGGTGCTGATCGGCGCCGGCGCGGTGACGGCCGCGCTGGGCGAATGGGTGGACAGTTCGGTGATCTTCGGCGTGGTGGTCATCAATGCGCTGATCGGCTACCTGCAGGAAGGCAAGGCCGAGGCGGCACTGGCAGCGCTGGCGCGCGCGGTGGCGACCGAGGTCACGGTGCTGCGCGACGGCCGCCGGCGGCGCATGGATGCGGTGCACCTCGTCCCTGGCGACGTGGTCTGGCTGGCCGCCGGCGACAAGGTGCCGGCCGACCTGCGCATCATTTCCGGCCGCCAGTTGCGCACCGTCGAGGCTCCGCTGACCGGCGAGGCCGCGCCGATCGACAAGCACCACGACGGTTTGCCGCAGGACACCCAGCTCGCCGACCGGCGCAACATGGCCTACGCCGGCACCACCGTGGTCGCCGGCCAGGGCCATGGCCTCGTCGTCGCCACCGGTGACGTCACCGAAACCGGACGCATCTCGGGCCTGATCGCCAGTGCGCCCGAAATCGCCACGCCGCTGACAAAAAAGATGGGCGAGTTCGCCGGCCTGCTGCTGTGGGTGATCCTCGGCCTCGCCGCCCTCACCTTCGTCATCGGTGTCATGCGCGGCGAGGCGATGACGGCAATGTTGATGGCGGCGGTGGCGCTGGCCGTCGGCGCGATCCCGGAAGGACTGCCGGCGGCCATGAGCATTACTCTGGCCATCGGCGTCAGTCGCATGGCCAAGCGCCGCGCCATCATCCGCCACCTGCCCGCCGTCGAGGCGCTGGGCAGCACCACGGTGATCTGCTCGGACAAGACCGGCACGCTGACCGAAAACGCGATGACCGTCACCGAACTGTGGGCGGCCGGGGAAAGCTTCAGTGTCAGCGGTCTGGGCTACAAACCCGAGGGCGCGATTCAACGGACCGGCGAAAACGCCGTATCACCAGCGCCGACTTTTGCCCCGCTGCGCGAGGTGCTGGTCGCCGGCGCCCTGTGCAACGATTCCGCGCTCTACCACGAACACCGGCAATGGCAGATCACCGGCGACCCGACCGAGGCGGCGCTGCTGGTGGTGGCGCGCAAGGGCGGATTGGACGAAACCACGCTGCGAAAGGCGTTCCCGCGCGAGGACGAACTGCCCTTCGATTCGGCACGCCAAACCATGGCCACGCGACACGCGAGCGAAGGCCGGTCTGTCGTGTACGTCAAGGGTGCCATCGAAAAACTGCTGCCGGCCTGCCGCACGGCGCTGGCCGCCGACGGCGGTGAAGCGGCGTTCGATACGGCCGCCGTGGAGGCCGCCGCGGCGCAGATGGCCGGTCGCGGCCTGCGCGTGCTGGCGCTGGCAAGGCACCACGCCACCACTGGCGCGGTGCTGGATGACGCGGCAATCGGCGCCGAACTGGTCTTCCTCGGCCTGGTCGGCATGATCGACCCGCCGCGGCCGCGCGCCGTCAGTTCGGTGCGCGCCTGCCATGCCGCGGGCATCCGGGTGAAGATGATCACCGGCGACCACGCCGAAACCGCGCGGGCGATCGCCGGGCAGATCGGCATCGTCAAGGATGCCGCGGCGGCCGAAGTGCTCACCGGCCGAGACCTGGCCCTGCTCGACGACGCGATGCTCGGCGCCGCCGCCGGCCGCGTCGACGTGTTCGCCCGCGTCGAACCGGAGCAGAAGCTGCGCCTGGTACGCGCGCTGCAGGCGCAGGGCGAGGTGGTGGCCATGACCGGCGACGGCGTGAACGACGCGCCGGCGCTGAAGCAGGCCGACATCGGCATCGCCATGGGCCTGGGCGGCACCGATGTGGCGAAGGAGGCGGCGGCCATGGTGCTGACCGACGACAACTTCGCCACCATCGAAGCGGCGGTCGAAGAAGGCCGCGGCATCTACGACAACCTGGTGAAGTTCATCACCTGGACCCTGCCGACCAATTTCGGCGAAGGCATGGTGATCCTCGCCGCCATCGTCGCCGGCGTCACGCTGCCGATCACGCCGCTGCAGATCCTCTGGATCAACATGACCACCGCCGTGCTGCTGGGATTGCCGCTGGCCTTCGAGCCGCCCGAACATGGCATCATGCGCCGCCCGCCGCGCCCACCCGGTGCGCCGGTGCTCGACGGTGTGCTGATCGGCCGCATCGTGCTGGTCGGCGTGCTGATGCTGGCCGGTTCGTTCGGCATGTTCCTGCTGGCCGTGGAGCGCGGGCAGGACATGGCCGAGGCGCGCACCATCGCGATGAACGTCTTCGTCGCGATCGAGATCGTCTATCTGTTCAGCTGTCGCTCGCTGCGCCTGCCGGTGACGGCGGTCCCGGCCTTCTCCAATCCCTGGGTGTGGGCGGGGGCCGGGTTGCAGATCCTGCTGCAACTGGCGATCACCTACTGGGCGCCGCTCAATGCGGCCTTTGCAACTACCGCGATCGATGCGCGCGCCTGGGGCGAAATCGGCGCCATCGCGCTGGGGGCGATGGTCGTCATCGAGATAGAAAAACGCCTGCGGCGCTAACTAATTCCAGAGCTCCAGCTTCTCGCCGCGCTCCTTCATGTGCTCGGCCTTGTGCTGCAGGAAGCGCTGGAACTCCGGTTCCTTTTTGTAAGCGCTGCTGGCGACGTACTCGAAGGACGAGGCGAAGTGGAAGGGCCGCAGGTAGGCTTCGAGGCGGAACACTTCCTTGCCCCGTTCGTCGAAAAACACCACGCTGGGCGTGTAGCTGATCTTGAGTTCGCGGCCCCAGGCTTCCGCCGTCATGCGGCGGCCGTCAGGCGTGGTCAGGCTCTCGCGGCCCGCGAGCGAAAAGCGCGCGACATCGAAGCTCGCCAGCGCGGCCCGTGTCGCGTCGCGCTTGAAGCCTTCCTTGTGCAGCTCATCGCAGGGCGCGCAATGGCGGGTTTCGAACAGCACCGCCAGCGGCTTGCCGCCGGACTTGCGTGCCAGGTCGAAGGGCGCCTTGACGAAGAAGGGCTGCTCGTTGAGCGTGGCGCTGGCGCCGGTCTGCGGCACCGCCTTCATGTGTTCGGCAAAATCGAGCTTGCGCTCCAGCCGCTGCGCCGAGTAGTCGAGCGCTGCCGAAAACCGATGCGGCGGGTAGTAGCCGTTGATGCGGGCGATGATGTTGCCCTTCTCGTCGAGCAGCAGCAGCGTCGGCGTGAACTGCACCTTGAGGAACTTGGCGAACTCCTTCTCGCTGCGTGCCTTGCCGTCGAACCAGGTCACCTCGCGGTCGCCGAAAAGATTGAAGGCGATGGCGACGAAATGCTTGTTCACCTTGTCCACGATGTCCTTCTGCGTGAAACTGGTCTGCATCAGCTCCTTGCAGTAGGGACAGCCCTGCTGGCCGAAATAGAGCAGCAGGCGCTTGCCCAATTTCGCCGCCTGGGCGGCATCGTCGGGAAGTTCGAGCAGGGTTTCGACAAATGCAGGCGGCAGGACTTCGTCGCCGATCTGCGCAAGAGTCGGCGCTGGCGATACGGCGAATAACAGGGCCAATGCCAGCAAAAGGCCGCGCATTTCAGCCCTCGACGATTACCAGATGCACCCGATACGGCCCGTGCGCGCCGAGCACGATGGTCTGCTCGATGTCCCCGGTGCGCGACGGTCCGGAAATGAAATTCACCGCGCGCGGCAGCGTGCCAAGTTCGGCGCGCGCCAGGTTCCAGGCATCTTCCATGTAAGGCAGGATGCGCGCGGCGCGCACCACGGCCACATGCGTTTCCGGCAGCAGGCTGACCGCCGCCGGGGTGTCGGGCGAGGAGCACATCATCAGCGTGCCCGTTTCGGCGACGGCGCAAAAGCAACCGGTGATGCCTACCAGGTCCGCGTCGCGCGCACCGCGCGCCTCGACCTTCAGGCCGGCGGCGGCCCAGTCCAGTGCCGCCAGCGCCGGCTGGACGACCGCCGTCGTCGGCAGCTTCATCGCTGCCAGGTAACGGGCGATCGCCGCCGGCGCGTCGGACTCCTGCGCCACCACCTCCACGGTGCTGGACTGCAGTTCCGATTTGAGGCGGAAGCGTTCAAGCAGCGCCGCGGGCGTGGTATCCATGGCCGGCTTGGGGCCTTCGCTGCGACTCGCCATCGCGGCCTGCATGATCTCGCGCCCGGCGGCGGCATTGCCCGCATTGCGCTGGAGGCCGGCGCGGACGCGGCCCAGGATGTCGTCACGTGAACTCATGCTGCCTCCGCCGGGCCGCCCCAAGGAGGCAGCAAGTCATTGAACCGGAGCGGGCCACGCCCGCGAACACACGTCACCCCCTTCCTCGGGAAGGGGGATGGGGGGATGGCTGTCATCATGCTGCGGTCCCTTTCCTTGCGGCATACATTTCGCGGAAAGTCTTGCCCTGCGGAGCCGGGAACTCGCGGCCGCGGGTCCATTCCGGGGCCATCGGCAACAGGCTGATGCGATCGGATTTGCCGGCCAGCCACTTGAGGTAGCGCGCACCGAAGCGCGCGCCCAGCGCATAGAGCGTCGGCTTTTGCGCCACCCAGGCCCACACCCGCAGGCCGATGCGTTCGGTGAGCGGGCGCAGGCCGGCGTCGGTCTGTTTCTCGCGCAGCTTGCGCAGCAGTTCGGGCAGCGGAATGCCCACCGGACAGACGACGCCGCACTGATTGCAAAGCGTCGCCGCGTGCGGCAGGTCGATCGAATTCTCGATTCCCGCGTAAAGCGGCGTCAGCACCGAACCCATCGGCCCCGGGTAGACCCAGCCATAGGCGTGGCCGCCGATGGTCTGGTACACCGGGCAGTGGTTCATGCAGGCGCCGCAGCGGATGCAGCGCAGCATCTCGTGGAAGTCGCCGCCCACCACGTCGGCGCGGCCGCTGTCGACCAGCACGAAATACAGGTGCTCGGGACCGTCGTGCTCCTCGGGCTTCTTGACGCCGGTGAGGATCGAAAAGTAGTTCGAGATCGACTGCCCGGTGGCCGAGCGCGGCAGCAGGCGCATCAGCGTAGACAGGTCTTCCAGGGTCGGGATCACCTTTTCGATGCCGGTGATCACCACGTGCACCTTGGGCATCGTCGTCACCATGCGGCCGTTGCCTTCGTTGGTGACCAACGCCACCGAACCGGTCTCGGCGACGAGGAAGTTGCCGCCGGAAAGCCCCATGTCGGCGGTCATGAAATGTTCGCGCAGCACCTCACGCGCCTCGCGCGTCAGCGCGGGGATTTCGGTCTTGCGCGGCGTGCCGTGCACCTTGTGGAACAGGTCGGCGACGTCGTCCAGGCTCTTATGCACCGCCGGTGCGATGATGTGGCTGGGCGGCTCGTTGTTGTCCACCTGCAGGATGTATTCGCCCAGATCGGTTTCCACCGGCTGGATGCCGGCCGCTTCCAGCGCCTGGTTGAGTCCCGCCTCCTCGGAGAGCATCGACTTCGACTTGGTGACCTTCTTCACGCCGTGCTTCCTGGCGATCTCGGTTACCAGGCGGCAAACCTCCGCGCCGTCCTTGGCCCACATCACGTGGGCGCCGGTATCCAGCGCCTTGCGCTCGAAGCGTTCCAGCCACAGGTCGAGGTTGTCGATCACCTTGTTGCGGATCGCCTTCGCCGCATCGCGCGTGCCCTCGAAATCGTCGAGGTCCTTGAGCGCCTCGGCGCGCTTGGTGACGAACTTGCCCTTGGCATTCTTCAGGTTACCCTGCAGCACCACGTTGGCCAGCGACGCCGAAGCGTTGGCCTTGAAGCGCATCGATTTGATTTCCACGGTTCAGACCTCCCCGGCGAGGATTTCGGCCACGTGCAGCACGCGCGTCGTCTCGTCGCCCATGCGCCGCAGCTTGCCCTCGATGTTGAGCAGGCAGCCGAGGTCGCCGCCGGCCACTGCCCGCGCGCCACTGGAGTGGATGAAGTCGCACTTGCGCTCGGCGATCGCCGCCGAGACGTCGCCGAACTTGACCGAGAAGGTGCCGCCGAAACCGCAGCACTCCTCGCAACCGTTCATCTCCTTGAGTTCCACGCCCTCGACCTTGGCCAGCAAAGCCCGCGGCTGCGCCTTGATGCCTAGGCTGCGCAGGCCGGTGCAGGAATCGTGGTAGGTCACGCTGCCCTTGTAAGTGCCGGGAACGGCCTCGACCTTCAGCACGCTGACCAGGAAATCGGTGAGTTCGTACGTGCGCGCCGCCATCGCCGTGGCGCGGTCGCGCCACTCGGGTTCGCTGGCGAACATGCCCAGGTATTCGGTGCGGATGTGGTCGCCGCAGGATCCGGAAGGCACCACGACGTAGTCGAAGCCCTCGAATTCGGCGATGGTCTTCTTCGCCAGCGCTTCCGCTCCGGGCTTGTCGCCGGAGTTCCATGCCGGCTGGCCGCAGCAGGTCTGCGTGTCGGGCACGACAACTTCGCAACCGGCGTTTTCCAGCAGTTTCAGGGCAGCGAAACCGATGCTCGGGCGCATCAGGTCCACCAGGCAGGTCACGAACAGTCCCACGCGCATGTTTGCCAAGGCTCCACTCCGTATGTCGTTGTTATTAATCGCCGATGGCCGACGATGGCTTTTGCTATAGTATCCGAACTCCCGTCGTCACGAAGAGATTGCCGTGCCAACACCTCGCACGGATGTCGCACCGGAACCCCGCGGCGGCATCCAGGTCATCGAGCGCATGATGAAACTGCTCGATGTGCTTTCCTACCATCCCGATCCGGTGAGCCTCAAGCAACTGGCGCTGGAGACGGGATTGCATCCGTCGACGGCGCACCGCATCCTGGCCGCGATGGCGGCTTCGGGTTTTGTCGAGCGGGCCGATCCCGGCACCTACCGCCTCGGCATCCGCCTGCTGGAACTGGGCAACGTCGTAAAGTCGCGCATCAGCATCGGCAAGGCGGCGATGCCCTTGATGGAACGCCTGCACCGCGAAATCGGCGAAAGCGTGAACCTCGGCGTGCGCCAGGGCGACGAGATCGTCTACGTCGAACGCACCTCCAGCGGCCGCTCGTCGATCCGCGTGGTGCATCTGGTCGGCGCGCGGGCGCCGCTGCACGTCACCGCCGTGGGCAAACTCTACCTGGCCGAGGATGGCCCGCAGAAACTCCGCGACTACGCCAGGCGCACCGGACTCCCCGGCTTCACGCCGACCTCGCTCACCACCGTCGCCGCGCTGGAGCGCGATGTTGACCGGGCGCGACGCCACGGCGTGGCCTTCGACAACGAGGAAATCGAGCAGGGCCTGCGCTGCATCGCCGCGCCGGTGCGCGACGACACCGGCGACCTGGTGGCCGGCCTGTCGGTGTCAGCCCCGACCGAGCGTCACAGCCCGGACTGGGTCGAGCGCGTCAAGCAAACCGCCGACGCCATATCGCTGGCGATCGGCTACCAGGCCCCGAAACCGACGCCGAAAACACATTGACCGCGGCCCGGACGATCGGTATACTGCGCGGTTCTTTGCGTCATCCCATTGGAGTCTCCATCATGTATGCGGTCATAAAAACCGGCGGCAAGCAATATCGCGTCGCTGCCGGCGAAAAACTCAAAATAGAACAGATACCGGCTGATGTAGGCACTGAAATCACTCTCGACCAGGTCCTCATGGTCGGCGAGGGCGAATCGGTCAAGATCGGTTCCCCCATGCTCGCCGGCGCCAAGGTCACGGCGAAAGTGATAGCTCAGGGCCGTCATCCCAAGGTCACCATTTTCAAGATGCGCCGTCGCAAGCACTACCAGAAGCACCAGGGCCATCGCCAGAACTTCACCGAAATCGAGATCAGCGGCATCGCCGCCTGAGCCCGACGAGAATCAGGAGCTAAAACATGGCACACAAAAAAGCAGGCGGCAGTTCGCGTAACGGCCGCGACTCGGAATCGAAACGCCTGGGCGTCAAGAGCTACGGCGGCGAGCTGATTTCCGCCGGCAGCATCATCGTGCGTCAGCGCGGCACCGAGTTCCATCCCGGCGACAACGTCGGCATGGGCAAGGACCACACGCTGTTCGCCAAGGTCGATGGCACCGTGCAGTTCGCCGTCAAGGGCCCGGCCAAGCGTCGTACCGTCAGCATCGTTCCGGCGGCAGCCTAAGCCTCATCCTTTCGCGCCGAAAGCCCTATCGGCTCGATAGGGCTTTCGCGTTTCTGGTCCCTGGAAATCCATGAAATTCTTCGACGAAGCGCGCATTGAAGTCCTTGCCGGCGACGGCGGCAACGGCTCGGTTTCGTTTCGCCGCGAGAAGTACATTCCCCTCGGCGGCCCGGACGGCGGCGACGGCGGCAAGGGCGCCAGCATCTGGGCGGTCGCCGACCGCAACCTCAATACCCTGATCGATTTCCGCTACACCCGCGTGTTTCGCGGCCAGAAGGGCGAGCAGGGGCACGGCTCCGACCGCTTCGGCAAGGGTGGCGAGGACCTGATTCTGCGCATGCCGGTGGGAACGGTGATCACCGACAGCAACACCGGCGAACTGGTCGCCGACCTCGATACCGACGGCAAGCGCTTCCTCGTCGCCAAGGGCGGCAATGGCGGCCTTGGCAATGCCCGCTTCAAGTCCAGCACCAACCGTGCGCCGCGCCAGAGCACTCCGGGACAGGAGGGCGAAAAGCGCGAACTGCAGCTCGAACTCAAGGTGCTGGCCGACATCGGCCTGCTCGGCCTGCCCAATGCCGGCAAATCCACCCTCATTCGCGCCGTCTCTGCGGCGAAGCCCAAGGTCGCCGACTATCCCTTCACCACCTTGCACCCCAACCTCGGCGTGGTACGCGTCGACGACAATCGCAGCTTCGTCATCGCCGACATCCCTGGCCTGATCGAGGGCGCGGCGGAAGGTGCCGGACTCGGCCACCGCTTCCTCAAGCATCTGCAGCGCACCGGCCTGCTGCTGCATCTCGTCGACATTTCTCCCTTCGATCCCGATGCCGATCCCGCCAAGAACGCCAAGGCCATCCTCAAGGAACTGAAGAAGTACGACGAGGCGCTCTACAAGAAGCCGCGCTGGCTGCTGATCAACAAGATCGATCTGGTGCCGGAGGACGAGCGCGAGGCACGCATTGCGGCGCTGGTGAAGAGCTACAAGCCGAAGAAGCATTTCGTGATCTCCGCCATTTCCGGCGACGGCTGTCGCGAGGTCACGTTTGCCGTAATGGACTATCTGGAACAACACCGCAATCATGAGAAGGCAGATAGCTGAGGCCAGGCGCCTCGTCGTCAAGGTCGGCAGCGCGCTGGTCACCAACAACGGCCAGGGCCTCGACTACGGCTTCATCGCCGAATGCGCGCGCCAGATCGCGCTGCTGCATGCCGACGGGCGGCAGGTGCTGCTGGTGTCATCCGGTGCCATCGCTGCCGGCATGCAACGCTTGGGCTGGACGACACGACCCCACGCCATGCATGACCTGCAGGCCGCCGCCGCCGTCGGTCAGATGGGCCTCGCCCAGGCGTATGAAACGACCTTTCTGGACCATGGCCTGAAGGCCGCGCAAATCCTCCTGACCCACGAAGACCTGGCCGACCGCACCCGCTACCTCAACGCCAGGTCGACCCTGCAGACCCTGCTCGACCTCGGCGTGGTGCCGATCATCAACGAGAACGACACCGTCGTTACCGACGAGATCAAGTTCGGCGACAACGACACGCTCGGCGCGCTGGTGGCGAACCTGGTCGAGGCCGAAGCGCTGGTCATCCTCACCGATCAGAAAGGCCTCTACAGCGCCGATCCTCGCCAGGACCCCGCCGCCACCCTGATCGAGGAAGGACGCGCCGACGACCGTCGCTTCGAGGCCATGGCCGGCGGCGCCGGCTCCGGCATCTCCAAAGGCGGCATGATCACCAAGATACGCGCCGCCCAGCGTGCCGCGAAAAGTGGCGCCCATACCCTGATCGTCAGCGGCCGCGAACCCGATTCGCTGCTGGCCGCGGCACGTGGTGCAGACATCGGCACGCTGCTTTATGCCGCCGAATCACCTCTCGCGGCGCGCAAGCAATGGCTGGCCGACCACCTGCAGCTGGTCGGTGCGCTGACACTCGATGCGGGTGCCGTGCAGGCGCTCGCTGGCGGTCGCAGCCTACTGGCCGTGGGCGTCGTACGCGTCGATGGCGACTTCCAGCGTGGCGCGGCGGTTGCCTGCCGCGCTCCGGATGGCCGCGAAATCGCGCGCGGCCTGATCAATTATTCAAGTTCCGAAGCCCGCCGCATCGCCGGCCACGGCACGCAGGACATCGAAGCCCTGCTGGGCTACATCGACAGCGCGGAACTGATCCATCGGGATAACCTGGTCCTGCTCTGACCCTGCAGTCCTTGCCGCCCGTTAGCGGGTGGCCTTTCCTGCTTTATCCGAATCGACCCAGGCTTGCGCGCGTCCTCACACTCGGCGTTCAATCGTGTACCACGTTGCCCTGACACCAAAAGAAAACGGCCACCCGAAGGTGGCCGTTTTTTACTGCAACTGCTTTCGTTTCACATCGACGGAAGTCGATTAGAACGAGTGGTTCATGTTGACAGCGAACTGGCTGGAATCTTCACCTGCGGCCGTGCCGGTAGCACCGTTGGCGGCGAGACCGAACAGGTCATAGCTGGCGCCGGTCTTGTTATCCATCTTGCTGTAGCTGACGCCGATGTTGGTGCGCTTCGACAGCGAATAGCCGTAGGCCAGAGTATAGGCACTGGCGCCGGAATCAGCGATCGTGCTGGTGTTGCCAGCCTTGGCATAAGTGAAGGCAACCTGATTCGCGCCGAAGGTGTAGGAAACCGGCAACACCCAAGCGGTACGCGAAATTTCACCGGTGGTGAAATCCTGCTTCGACTTGTTCCAGCCCAGACCAATAGCCAAGCCCATCGGGAAGGTGTAGCCAAACTGCAGCGTGTCACCACGCTGGTCGGCGGCAGCAGCGGTCTTGCCGCCTTCCACCGTGGCACGCCAGTAGCTATAGCCAGCCTTGATCGGGCCGTTGGCGTAGTTCAGGGCCAGGTTGGTGGCGCTGCCCTTGCCGGGATCGGAGACGCCGACGAGGCTCTTGCCAGTACCTTCGTTGGCACCCGGAGCCGCAGCTGCTGCATTCCAGGAAGTCGAAACGGCCAGACGTCCGCTGAAGCCGGACATGTTCGGGCTGTCGTACATAATGACGTTCGGCGTACGCGTGGCGTTGGCGATGGAGGCGCCAGTGCCCATTTGGGCGAAGATGCCGTTGGAAAGAATGTTCTGCAGGGTGTAAGCCTTGTAGGACTCGATCGCGGAACCGTAGTGCAGATCTTGGCGTCCGACGGAAACACGACCCCAGTTGCCACCGATGTGCATGTTGCTATTGCCGCTAACCAAAGTGTTGCCCGTTTGGCCAGTAGCGGCGGACACGCCCGTCACGTCAGATCCAACACGGCTGTCGAGGACGAAACCGGCGTACATGCCACCGCCCAGATCTTCCTTGCCCGAGAACACCAGCATCGAGGACTGATCGGAAACGCGGTTTTCAGCGGAGGCTTGGGAACCGGCGACAACGCTGTTGAGCTTGTACTGCTCGACCGACATGCGCATCAGACCGGAGATGGTCACGTTCGACTGGGCGAAAGCGGCACCGGACATCAGACCGGCAACGGCGAGAGCGATAATTTTCTTTTGCATAGATTTCTCCAAAAAGAGAGTTGGTTTGTACAGTCTGCAATGACACCACGTGGTCGGTCACTGCTCGCTGTCACTACCCGAATCGGGAAGCTGGTGGCATTTTGCTTTAAGGGGCCCAGCGGAGCAATTGCCGTCGCAATTTTCAAGCAGCGCGGCTTCGATATTGTCGTTTTCTCACAACACGAAAACCCTGCCTTTGGGCCTATCGGTTCAAGTTCGGTGATTTGCCTGTCCGGCCCTGCAATCGACCGGAGGCACTTCCCGGATCAAATGCCAGGGGAATTGGATTCCCCCCTCGCCGATCATCCAATAAAAAACCCCCTGCCGGTAATCCGGGAGGGGGTTTATGAGGGGGAGTCTGGCGTTGACCTACTTTCTCACACGGTGAAGTGCAATATCATCGGCGCGGTCTCGTTTCACGGTCCTGTTCGGGATGGGAAGGGGTGGTACCAAGACGCTATGGACACCAGACTAAAAGGGGGTGCGACG
>JACRIY010000112.1 GCA_016235805.1 Rhodocyclales bacterium | reverse complement strand
GTTCAGCGCGGAATCAACCGCGAGCCCTGCTTCTTCGCCGAGGAGGACTACCAGTGCTACCTCCATTGGCTGGAAGAAGCGGCTCGCGATTGCGGCTGCGCTATCCATGCCTATGCGCTGATGACCAACCATGTCCATGTGCTGCTCACCCCGGCGACGCCGGGCGCGCCGGTGCGACTGATGCAATCGCTGGGCCGTCGCTATGTGCAGTATGTCAATCGCCAGTACCGACGCACCGGCAGCCTGTGGGAGGGCCGCTACAAGTCGAGCGTGGTGCACGAACAGCTAAAGGGGTCAGAGACATTTGACTTTCCGAGCACCTGATATGCCGCGACGCCCGCGAATTCTCTGGACCACACTGCGCGCCCTTCAGCGCAAAATCGATCCTGCGCCCTTCATCGCGTCCGCGTCGCCTGGCATTGTCGCTTCCACTCCGCAGCCAGCGTCGGCACAAAAGTCGGCGCCGGCGGCACGGCGCTGGTTCAGGATGCGTCCTGCTGCAGGGCCAGGGTGGTGTAGCGCAGCCGCGTGGCGATTTCGACGCCGAGGTTGAACAGGACCTTGGCGGCGAGGTCCGGGTTCTGCGCGCGGATTTGTTCGAATGCCCGCTGCGTCAGCTTCAGCACGATCGCGTCCTCGTCGGCATAGACGTCGGCGGAGCGCGGCCGGCCGTCGAGCAGGCCGAGTTCGCCGAACATCACGCCGGGCGCGAAGGACGCGAGGCGCTTGTGGCTCGGGCTGCCGCGCAATACCACGCTGACGCAGCCGCTGAGCAGCACGAAGAGTCCGTCCGCCGCGTCGCCGGCATGGAACACCGCCTCGCCGGGGGCGAACTTCAGTTCGACCAGCGCCGCCATGAGCTGCGCCGCTTCCTCGCCCTTGATGCCCCAGGCGAGCTGGGTCTCGCGCAGTTCCAGCACGCGTTCGCGGGGCTCGGGCAGATCGAAGCGCTGCAGCAGGTCGTCCTCCGCCCATTCCATGGCGGCGTCGGCGGATTCGAACCAGTGGCCATGCGGCACGACGGCATCGATGCCGGCCGAGCTCAGGATGCGGCCACGCGCGCCGTAGGGGCGGATCGCGGCAAACAGCGTGCGGCAGCGTGCCGCGGCAACCTGGCGCGCGGCCTGCAGCAGGATGCGTACGCCGGTGACGTCGATCTCGGTGACGCGGCGGAAATCGAGTATCAGGTAATCGGCCTTGGCCGCGACGCGTTCGGCCTCGCGCGCGAGCTGGTCGGCGGTGCCGAAGAACAGCGCGCCTTCGAGTTCGAGCACCACGATGCGCCAGCCTTCGCGTTCGAGTTCGCGCATGCGCGACAGGCTGCGCCGTCGCAGCGAGCGCTGGCGGTCGCCGACCAGTTCACGGCGGATGATGCTGCCGCTGTTGCGGCGGACGAAGAGGAAGGCCGCGGCGATCACGCCGACGAACACCGCCGCGAGCAGGTTGGCGACCACGGCGGTGGCGACCACCAGCAGCATCACCAGGTAGTTGGCGAGCAGGGTCTTGCGCTGGGCGCGGGTGAGCCGGTGGCGCGAGAGCAACTGGCGCGGCACCTGTTTGCTCCAGTCGTCGACCATGATCCAGGCCACGGCGGCGATGATGCCGCCCATCACGGCCAGCGGCATGCTGCCGATGTAGCCGATGCCGGCCAGCATCAGCATGCCCAGCCCGGCATAGACCAGCGACGCCAGACGGCCGCGGGCCCCGGCCTTGACGCTGTTGGTGCAGCGCGAGAGGCCGCTGGCGCTGGTCAGCCCGCCGCAGCAGGCGGACAGCGTGTTGGCGATTCCCTGCACCACCAGTTCGCGATCGGAATGGTGGCGCGAGTTGAGCATGCCATCGACCACGGAGGCGGTGAGCAGGGTTTCCACTGTTGCCAGCACGGCCAGGCCGATCGCCGGGGCAAACAGCGTGGGCACCCGGGCGCGCAGTTCGGGATCGCCCAGGATGCGCGCGAAGCCGCGCAGGACGTCGAGGTCGGGCAGGGTTGGCACCAGGTGGCCCAGGGAACCGCTCAGGCGCGACGGCTCGATGAACAGCGCGAGCAACTGGTGCAGCAGGGTGCCGACCACCATCGCCACCAGCAGCGGCGGCGTGCGCGAGGTGAATTTCGGTGGCCGTAGCGCCACGGCCAGGGTGACCACGCCGACCAGCAGGGTCCATGGGCTGGCGCCCGGCAGTTGATCGAGGAAGCCGTCCAGCGAGTGCGTGCTGGGCAGCCCGATCAGCGGCCGCAGCGCGGAGAGCAGGATCAGTACCGCGGCGCCATTGACGAAGCCGACCAGCACGGGATAGGGCAGGTACTTGACGATGCGGCCGATGCGCGCGAAGCCGAGCAGGACCTGGAAGGCGCCGGTGAACGACAGGGTCAGCATGGTGAAGGCCATGATCAGCGGCACGTCGGGCCCGTCGCCGCTGCGCAGGTCCTGCGCCAGGCTGGCGATCAGCGCGGCGACGCCCAGCACCAGGGCCGGACGCGTGCCGCCGAGCAGGCCGGGGCGGCTGTTGAGCAGCGCGCCGACCAGGTTGGAGATGATGGAGCAATAAATCGCCGCCAGCGCGCCGAGCGCCATGTAGTGCGGACCGAGCGGGGCCAGGGCAATCGCGCCGTAATTGGCCTCGACCGGGATGCTGACCATCGCCGCCGTCAACGGGCCGGCAAGGTCGCCGCGCCAGTGGGCGAAAAATCCGGAGGGGCTGGGCTCTCGGGGTGCCATGGATTCCGGGCAGGATGGATGGTGGTCGGTGGCCGCCGAGCCGCACGGCGTGGCGCGCGCGACAGGCGGGAAAGCCGCAGTTCGAAATGATTATATTTGAAATATCGCAGGGGCCGTTATTCCGGCTCGCGCCGCGGTGAACGGTCCGGCGAAGTAATATCCGCACTTCCATCCATGCCACGGAATCGCCCCATGAGCCAGGAACTTCGCTGGAACACGCGCTACCAGGAGGCCGGTGACGAGTACCTGTTCGGCACCGAGCCGAACCGCTTTCTCGCGCATCGCGCCGACCTGTTGCGCAACGGCCGCACGGCCCTTTGCGTGGCGGACGGCGAGGGCCGCAACTCGGTCTGGCTGGCGGAGCAGGGGCTGGAAGTCACCGCCGTCGAGATTTCGTCCTTTGCCGTGGAGAAGGCGCGCCGCCTGGCGGCCGGGCGCGGAGTGGAGATCGATTTCCTGTTGGCCGACATGCTGGCGCCGGGCTGGCCGCCGGCGCCTTTGCATGGCCTGTTCGACTGGGTGATCGGCGTCTTCATCCAGTTCACCGGTGCTGCGGATCGCGCGCGGCAGTTCGCGGCGATGAAGCAACTGACCAGTCGCGGCGGGCGCATCCTGTTGCAGGGTTACACGCCGAAGCAACTCGAGTACGGTACCGGTGGCCCCGGCGTGCTGGAGAACCTCTATACCGCCGACATCCTGCGCGAGTCGTTCGCCGGTTGGGAGATCGAGGAACTGGTCGAGTACGAGGACGAGATCGTCGAGGGCCACGGCCACAAGGGCCGCTCGGCACTGATCGGCTTCATCGCGCGCAAGCCCTGAGGCGCAGCGCCGTTACCGCTATGGTTGATCGTTCGTTTGCCGTCCGATTCCGTCCGGAACGCGGCAATGTCCCGTGGATGCTGCTGGTTCTCGCCGTGGCGACGGCGGCGATATTCTGGCCGGCCTTCGCTTCGAAGGATTTCTTCAGCGACGATTTCGTCTATGTCGTTGCGAATCCGGCCCTGCAACGCGCGACCTTCTGGCAGATCCTGTCGCAGCGCGTCAACGCCTTCGAATTCCTGCCACTGCGCGACCTGACCTACTGGCTGGATTGGCAACTGTTCGGCGCCTCGCCGCTGGCCTTTCGCCTGCACAACTGGGCCTGGTACCTTGCAGCCTGCATTGCGGCATGGTTCGCTGCGTATCGGCTTGCCGAACTTCATGCGCCGGACGACTCGCGCAACACCCTCGTCGCGCTGGTGGCGGTAGCGATCTTCGCGCTGCATCCGCTGCACGTGGAACCGGTGGCCTGGGTCGCCAGCCGCAAGGATCTGGTTTCCGGCACCTTCGTCCTGCTGGCGACGGCGCTCTGGTGTCAAGGCATCGCACTGCGCCGGGTTGCCTTGACCTGGCTGGCGCTCCCCTGCCTGCTGCTGGCGCTCGCCGGCAAGACGACGGCCATCGCATTTCCTGTGGTCGCGTTCGCGCTGTGGTGGCGATGGGATCGCCGCCGGACCCTGAACGTGCTGGCACCCCTGGGACTGCTCGCGGTGCTGGCGGTGGGCGCGCTGCTGCTCGACATGTCGATTCGCGCCAAGACCGGCTTCGCGTCGATATCCGACCTGAGCTCATGGAATCCGCTGGCGCTGTTGCTCCGGATCGGCGGCATGGCGCTGTGGAAAACCTTGCTGCCGATCGACCTGCGGCTGGTCTACGACGAACTGTTTCCCGCCATCGTGCCGGGCTTCGGCATGCATTCGGCGCTGGGCCTGATCCTGTGCCTGGGCGCGGTCGTGGCCTTGCACGCGTACTGGCGCCGAAAGGCGCTGTGGGCCTTCGGCGTGATCTGGTTCTGCGTGTTCCTGCTGCCCTACCTGCAGATCGTGCCGACCCGCACCTGGTCGCTGTTTTCCGATCGGTTTGCTTTCCTGCCGGTGTTCGGTGCGGCGCTGGCGGCGGCCGTCGGCTTGTCGCGCATCCCGGCGGCGACCTGGCGCCGCGCGGCGATCGGCGGGCTGGCGGCGACGCTGATCGGCCTGTCGCTGCTGCGCAGTTATGACTGGCGCTCGTCCGAGGCCCTTCTGATAAACGATTCGAAGCACGCGAGCGGCGCGATGGCGATACAGGAGGCGGTGGTCGACACGGTGTATCTGCCGGCCGGGCGCTTCGATGAAGCGTTTGCAGCGGCGGCGCGAATTGCCCGCCCGGTCGAGCGGCGGATGCTGGAACTGCGGATCGAGAGCCGGCGCTTGCAGCAGCAGGCAGGCAAACAGGAATGGCTGGCGTTTGCCGCGCGGGTCCTGCAGACTGAGGGCGAACTCGTCACGGGGAATATCCAGGTCGGCAGCATGTTCGGCCTTGGCTTCTTCGCCTATGGCCTGCCGGCCCAGGCCGAGGCGATCTATCGGGCGCTGATCGATTCGCGTGGCATAGCGGCCGGCGAGCGGGCCGATGCCCGTTACAACCTGGCTCTGGCACTCAGCCGGCAGGCAAAACACGACGCGGCCCTGGCGACGTATCAGGAGGTGGTGGACGACCCGATGACGCCGCGCCACCTCAGGGTTTCCGCGCTGAACAGCATCGGCGCGATGAAGAACGGAGTGGGCAATCCGGCAGCCGCCGAACAGGCGTTCTCGGCGGCGCTGGCGATCGACCCGGGCTACGAATTCGCCGCCGTGAACCTGGCCAACCTGTATGCCGCGCAAGGCCGCGACGCCGACCTGCGCCGCTTGCTGGCGGGACCGGCGGGCCGGCTGGCGGAGGTTCGCAAGCGCTTTCCGGGACAGTAGCAATCCTGATTCATCGCGGTTCGCCGCGAGCCGCGACGAAATCGATTGTCGTGAAAGTCGGCGCCGGCGCTACGGCGCGGCCGGCAGGTCTTCGCGGGTGACGAGGAAGATCTTGCCCGCGGCGTGCTCGGTATCGAGCCAGACGGCATTGAGATCGGGGAAGGCGGCGGTCACCAGGTCCTGGTTGTGGCCGACTTCGATGGCGATGACGCCGCCCGGGTTCAGGTGTGCACCCGCCTCGGCGAGGATGCGACGCACCACGTCGAGGCCGTCGGCGCCGGCGGCCAGGGCCAGCGCGGGTTCGTGGCGGTATTCGGCGGGCAGGGCGTCCATCGCCTGCGCCGTGACGTAGGGCGGATTGCAGACGATCAGGTCATAGCGCTTGTCCGGCACGGCGGCGAACAGGTCGGATTCGATGGCATTCACGCGCTCGTTGAGGCCGTAGTCGGCGATGTTGCGGCAGGCCACCACCAAGGCGTCCGGCGAGATGTCGATGGCATCGATGGCGGCATTGGGAAAGGCGTGGGCCATCAGGACGGCGAGGCAGCCGGAGCCGGTGCACAGGTCGAGCGCCGATCCGACCGCGTCGGGATCCTCGATCCAGGGTGCGAAGCCGTCCTCCAGCAGTTCGGCGAAGTAGGAGCGCGGCACGATCACGCGCTGGTCGACGTAGAAGCGGAACTCGCCGAGCCAGGCCTCGTGAAGCAGGTAGGCGGTCGGCATGCGATGCGCGACGCGCTGTTGCAATCTGTCGAGCACCGCCAGTCGCTCGCCGTGGGTCAGGCGCGCGTCGAGCCAGGGTTCCAGCGTGTCGCGCGGCAGGTGCAGGGTGGCCAGCACCAGCCAGACCGCCTCGTCCCAGGCGTTCTCGGTGCCGTGCCCGTAGCTGAGGCCGGCTTCGTTGAAGCGGCTGACGGCCCAGCGCAGCCAGTCGCGCAGGGTGATCAGATCGTCGGTGGCGCTGTTGATCATGCGGATAGCAACTTTTCGAAAGTCAGTTCGTAGATGCGCGCCAGCGGTTCGAGGTCCGCCACCGCGACGCGTTCGTCTATCTTGTGGATGCTGGCGTTGACCGGGCCGAACTCCACCAGTTGCGGGCAGATGTCGGCGATGAAGCGGCCGTCGGACGTGCCGCCGGTGGTGGACAGTTCGGTGGCGACGCCGGTGGCCTCGGCCGACGCGGCGGCGAGCGCAATGCAGAGTTCGCCGCGCGGGGTGAGGAATGGCTTGGCGCCCAGCGTCCAGGCGATGTCATAGTCAAGGCCGTGGCGATCGAGCAGGGCATGCACGCGCGACTGCAGGCCGTCGACGGTGCTGGCGGTGGAGAAGCGGAAATTGAAGTCGATCACGAACGTGCCGGGCACCACGTTGCCAGCCCCGGTGCCGGCGTGGGCGTTGGAAATCTGGAAACTGGTCGGCGGGAAGTAGTCGTTGCCGGCATCCCAGGTGGTGGATGCGAGTTCGGCCAGCGCCGGCGCCGCCAGATGCACCGGGTTCTTCACCAGGTGGGGATAGGCGACATGGCCCTGCACGCCGCGCACCGTGAGTTTGGCCGTGAGAGAACCGCGGCGGCCGTTCTTCATGGTGTCGCCCAGCCGGTCGACGCAGGTCGGCTCGCCGACGATGCAGAAGTCGATGGTCTCGTTGCGCGCCTTCAGTGCTTCGACCACGCGCACCGTGCCGTCGATGGCGTCGCCTTCCTCGTCGGAGGTGAGCAGCAATGCCAAAGAGTCGGCGCTGGCGCCACGGCGTGTGATCAGCCGCTCCATGCCGACGATGCAGGCGGCGATCGAGGTCTTCATGTCCGCCGCGCCGCGCCCGTAGAGGTAGCCGTCGCGCAGCGTCGGCTCGAAGGGCGGCGAGGTCCATTGATCCAGCGGGCCGGTAGGCACCACGTCGGTGTGGCCGGCGAAGCAGATCAGGCGGCCGGCGGGTTTGCCAGCGGGGTCGCGCCGCGCCCAGAGGTTCGAGACGCCGCCGGCATCGATGCGTTCGATGCTGAAACCGAGCGGCACCAGCCACGAGGCGATCAGGTCGAGGCAGCCGGCATCGTCGGGCGTGACCGACGGGCGCGCGATCAGCGCGCGGGTCTTTTCCAGCACCGGCATCAGCTGCCCATGTCCAGCTTGAAGTCGCTGAAGGAGCCGGGTGCGGCGGACTTGGTGTAGTCGGGGGCGGCGCCCGGCTTTTCGGGCTGAGCGGCGGCGCCGTCGGCCGCCGTCGCCGCTCCCGGCGCGGCGGCGTTGTTGATCACCTGCTGCAGGTTGTTGGCCGAGTCGGCATTGGCCAGCGCCTCTTCGAGCGTGATGACGCCGCTGCTGTACAACTGGAACAGGCACTGCTCGAAGGTCTGGCTGCCGGGCACCATGGATTTTTCCATGGCGTCCTTGATTTCGCCGAGGTCGCCCTTTTCGATCAGTTCGGCGATGTAGCGCGAGTTGAGCAGCACTTCCACGGCAGGCGCGCGGCCGCCGTCGGGCTTCTTCACCAGGCGCTGGGAGATCACGCACTTGAGCGTGACGCCGAGGTCGGCGAGCAGGGCCGGCCGGTTTTCCAGCGGGTAGAAGCTGATGATGCGGCTCATCGCGTGGTAGCTGTTGTTGGCGTGCAGCGTGGCCATGCACAGGTGGCCCGACTGCGCGTAGGCGATAGCCTGGCTCATGGTGTCCTTGTCGCGCACCTCGCCGATGAAAATGACGTCCGGGGCCTGGCGCAGGGCGTTCTTGAGGGCGATGTGGAAGGCCTTGGTGTCGGAGCCGACCTCGCGCTGGTTGACGATCGATTTCTTGTTCTGGAATATGAATTCGACCTGGTCTTCCAGCGTCAGGATATGTCCCGTCTTGCGCGCGGTGCGATAGTCGATCATCGACGTCAGCGTGGTCGACTTTCCCGAGCCGGTGGCGCCGACCATCAGGATCAGGCCGCGCTTCTCCATGATTACTTCGGTCAGCACCGGCGGCAGGTTGAGCGTGTCGAAATCCGGGATGTCGCTCGGGATGTAGCGCACAACAAGGGCGGGCGAGCCCTTCTGGCGGAAGCAGGAAAGGCGGAAGTTGCCGGTGCCGGGCATGTTGTAGGCGCCGTTGAATTCCAGGTCCTCGAGGAACTCGCTCATCTGCTTTTCGGTGAGGATCTCGCCGAACAGATTCATGATGGTGGCCGAGTCCATGATCGTCTGATTGACCGACACCGAATTTCCGTTGATCTTGATGTGGATTGGCGAACCGACGGAAACAAACAGGTCGGACGCCTTCTTGTCCGCCATCAACTGGAACAGCCTCTGCATCGTGCCCATGGGTAATCTCCTGTGCCTGTCGCCCGGCTTTTCAGTCGCGCAGCAGTTCGTTGATGCCGGTCTTGGCCCGAGTCTGCGCATCGACGCGCTTGACGATGACGGCGCAATACAGGCTGTACTTGCCGTCGGCCGAGGGCAGGTTGCCGCTCACCACCACCGAGCCTTCCGGAATGCGACCATACATGACTTCGCCGGTGGCGCGGTCGTAGATCTTGGTGCTCTGGCCGATATACACGCCCATCGATATTACGCAGTTGTCCTCGACGATGACGCCTTCGACCACTTCCGAGCGGGCGCCGACGAAGCAGTTGTCGCCGATGATCGTCGGGTTGGCCTGCAAGGGTTCCAGTACGCCGCCGATGCCGACGCCGCCCGAGAGGTGCACGTTCTTGCCGATCTGCGCGCAGGAGCCGACGGTGGCCCAGGCGTCGACCATGGTGCCTTCGTCGACGTAGGCACCGATGTTCACGAAGCTGGGCATCAGCACCACGTTCTTCGCGATGAAGCTGCCGCGCCGCGCTACGGCGGGCGGCACGACGCGGAAGCCGCCCTTCTGGAAGGCGTGCGCGTCGTAGTTGGCGAACTTGGTCGGCACCTTGTCGAAGTAGCGCATCGGGCCGCCGTCCATCAGCACGTTGTCCTCGAGGCGGAAGGAGAGCAGCACGGCCTTCTTGATCCACTGGTGCGTGGTCCAGGCGCCGTCGATCTTTTCCGCGACGCGCAGCGTGCCGGCATCCAGTTCGCCGAGGACGTGGGCCACGGCGTCGCCGATGCGGGCGGGCGCCTTGCCCGGGCTCAGGTTGGCCCGGTCTTCCCAGGCCTGCTCGATGATTTGCTGGAGTTCGTTCATGGCGGTTTCTTTCAGAGGGATTGACAAAAATCGTTGATCCGGTGCGCCGCTTCGAGGCATTCCTCGTGGCCGGCGACCAGCGCGATGCGGATGAAGTCGGCGCCCGGATTGATGCCATTGGCCTCGCGCGCCAGGTAGCTGCCGGGCAGCACCACGACGTTCTTCTGGCGCAGCAGTTCGCGCGCGAAATCGGTGTCGGGTATCGGCGTCTTCGCCCACAGGTAGAAGCCGGCATCGGGGATGCGGCAGTTGAGGTGGCGCGCCACCAGCGGCGTCACCTCGTGGAATTTCTCGGCGTACATGCGGCGGTTGTCGCGCACGTGGGCCTCGTCGTTCCAGGCCGCGATGCTGGCCGCCTGCACCGCCGGGTTCATGGCGCTGCCGTGATAGGTGCGGTAGAGCAGGAATTTCTTCATGATCGCCGCGTCGCCGGCGACGAAGCCGGAGCGCAGGCCGGGCACGTTGGAGCGCTTTGACAGGCTGGAGAAGATCACCAGGTTGCGGTAGTCGCCGCGACCGAGTTGCGCGGCGGCGGTGAGCCCGCCCAGCGGCGGTTTGGCCTCGTCGAAATGGATCTCGGAGTAGCACTCGTCGGAAGCGATGACGAAGCCGTGGCGATCGGAAAGTTCGAACAAGGCCTTCCATGCGGCGAGATCCATCACCTTGCCGGTCGGGTTGGCCGGCGAGCAGACATAGACCAGTTGCACGTCCTGCCAGATGGACTCGGGCAGTTCGCTCCAGTCCATCGCGAAATCGTTGTGCGGCACGGTATTGAGGAACACCGGCTGGGCGCCGGCAAGCAGGGCCGCGCCTTCGTAGATCTGGTAGAAGGGATTGGGGCAGACCACCTTGGCGCGGCCGGAGCTGCGGTCGATCACGGTCTGGGCGAAGGCGAACAGCGCCTCGCGCGAGCCATTGACCGGGACCACCTGCGTGGCGAAATCGGGCGCCGGTACGGCATAGCGGCGCGCGACCCAGGCGGCGATGGCCTGGCGCAGCGCATCGCCGCCCTGGGTGGTCGGATAGTTGGCCAGTCCGGCGAGGTTGTCGGCCAGCGCCCGCTGGATGAAAGGCGGCGTCGGATGCTGCGGCTCGCCGATGGAAAGCTTGATTTCCTTGAAAGTCGGCGCCGGCGTCACGGCGGCGAACAGGTGGCGCAGCTTTTCGAAGGGATAAGGCTGCAGTCGGTCGAGGTCGGGATTCACGTCTGTCATGGCAAATTGGGTAAGGCCGCATTATACGAGGCGACCCCCGCATCGATGGCGGCCGATTTCCGGTAAATTGCCCTCTGGCCAACAACATGGAGGAACACATGGGACACATGATCGATTTCAAGCGCCCGGACGGCAGCGTCTGCCGCGGCTACCTGGCCAGCGCGGGACAGGGACGCCCCGGCGTGGTGGTGATCCAGGAATGGTGGGGGCTCAACGACCAGATCTGCGGCATCGCCGACCGCTTCGCCCGTGCCGGCTACAACGCGCTCGCGCCCGACCTGTTCCAGGGCCGCGTCACGCAACAGCCGGACGAAGCCAGCCACCTGATGAACGGCCTGGATTTTCCCGGCGCCACGCACCAGGACATTCGCGGCGCGGTCGACCATCTGAAAGGCATGGGCGGCAAGGTCGCGACCATGGGCTTCTGCATGGGCGGCGCGCTCACCATCGCGGCGGCGGTGCATGTGCCGAACATCGCGGCGGCGGTTTGCTTCTACGGCATTCCGCCCAAGGAATTCGCCGATCCCGCCAGCATCCGGATCCCCTTCCAGGGCCATTTCGCCAGCAAGGACGACTGGTGCACGCCGGCCGCCGCCGACGCGCTGGAGGCGGCCATGCGCGCCGCCGGCAATCCGCCCGAACTGTTCCGCTACGAAGCCGACCACGCCTTCTTCAACGAACGGCGCGGCGAAGTCTACGACGCGGCCTGCGCCAACCAGGCTTGGGAGCGCATGGCAGGCTTTCTTGCCAAGCATCTGGGCTAAATCTCATGGCCGCGAGAGCCATCCCGTCAAAGACTGAACCCGCGAAAAGCCAATTAGTCGCCCACCCCCCATCCCCCCTCGCGGGGGGTTACCAATTGGCGCGCTGCGCGCGTCTATTTCACGGCACTCCCACCATGCTGTTTCAGAGTTAATCGTGCCGACACCCGAGCTGACCCCCGCCGACTGGGTCAACATCAGCCTCACCGAGGCGCTGCTGGCGCGCGACGGTCCGCCGCTCTACGTCGCGGCCAAGCTCGGCTGTCTCGCGGCGGTGAAGGTGATGTGCGAGGCCGGCACCAATGTCGAGGTGCTCGGCCCGAAGCGGGAGCGTCCCCTGCATGCGGCGGCGGCCGGCGGCCACGAGAGCATCGCGGCGACCCTGGTCAGCGCCGGCTGCGAGGTCGACGCCCAGGACGAGGATGGCAACACGCCGCTGATCACCGCCGTGTTGCATGGCCATGCCGCGCCGGTGGAACTGCTGCTGGCGGTGGGCGCCGACATGGACGTCACCCGCGTCGACGGACTGACCGTGGTCGACATCGCCCAGCTACCCGGAACGCCGACCGGCATCCGCGAATTGATCCTGCTCGGGCAGGATGCGCTTGAGTAAGCTGTACCTGGCCGGGCCGGACGTGTTTCGTCCGGATGCCGTCGCGTGGGCCGCGCAGGTCGTCGCCCGCTGCCGCGAGTGCGGCCATCAGGCGCTGGTTCCCCTCGACGAAGCGCACGCCACGGCAGGCGACATCTACCGCAACAACCTGCGCCTGATCGCCGAGGCCGACGTGGTGCTGGCCAACCTCAATCCGTTTCGCGGCGACGAGCCGGATTCCGGCACCTGCGTCGAGATCGGTTACGCCCTGGCGCTGGGCAAGCCGGTGGTCGGTTACGCCGATGACCTGCGCCCCCTGCGCGAACGCCTGCATGCGACCGGTCCCGGCGCCGACGGCCGTTACCGGGATAGTGCGGGCAATTTCGTGGAAGACTTCGGCCTGCCGCTGAACCTGATGCTGGCGGTGCCGCTGCAACTGGTGCAGGGCGGGGTCGATGCGGCGCTGGCGGCGCTGGAGCGGTGCCAGCCGCAATGACGACGTCAATCCGGCGCGGGCGCCATCCTCACTTCCGGCACGATGCGGGTGCTTTCTCCATCGACGATCAGCCATAGCTCGCCGTCCTGCAGCGTGCATTGCAACAGCATGCCGCGCTCGGCCAGCGCCGCCAGCGCGCGCGTGTCCTCGGTGGCGAGGTTGAGCACCGTGAGCTTGTCCTGGCGCCGCAGTGCGACCTGGTTCTGCTGCCACCACATGTCGGCGACGCGGCCGCCGTAGGTCAGCACCACGACCTTTTCCGATCGTCCGCAGGCGCGGCGCACGCGCTTTTCGTCGGGCAGGCCGACGTCGATCCAGAGCTCGATGGCGCCGGTCAGGTCCTTGCGCCACAGGTCGGGTTCGTCTTCCGAGGACAGGCCTTTGCCGAAGGCCAGCGCCTCGTCGGCGTACATGGTGAAGGCCAGCACGCGCACCATCATGCGCTCGTCGGTTTCCGAAGGATGGCGGGCGACCGTCAGCGCGTGGTTCTGGTAGTAGTTGCGTTCGAGGTCGGCGATTTGCAGCTCGACCTTGTAGATTGTCGACTTGAGGGCCATGGTGGCAGCGTGAAACGGCGCCACATTAGACTACAGATCGGAGCTTGGGGAATGGCATCGCGCAGGATCAGGGTCGTCGGCGTGGCCAGCGGCTACGGGGCCGGCATTCCGGAGTGCCAGGACGGCTCGGAAGTGCTGCGCGCGCTGCATTTCCTCGACGACCTGGCCGGCGCGGATGGCGGCCTCGCCTGGGACGAGGCGCTGCGCCTGGCGCCGCCGGTTCCGGACGACGCGGTCGAGGCCGTGCGCCGGATCGCCCTCGCGCTGGCCGAGCGCGTCGCCGCCCATCGCGCCGCGGGCGACTTCCCGCTGGTGATCGGTGGCGACCATTCCTGCGCCATCGGCACCTGGAGCGGGATGCGCCGCAGCCTCGAAGCGGGGCGGCGCCTGGGCCTGGTCTGGGTCGATGCCCACATGGACAGCCACACCCTCGAATCCAGCCCCAGCCACAACGTCCACGGCATGCCGCTGGCCTGCCTGCTGGGGCACGGCGATCCGCGCCTGACCGGCATCGATCCGGCCGGCGCGAAGCTGTTGCCGGCCGACGTCTGCCTGATCGGCGTGCGCAGCTTCGAGGCGGCCGAGGCGGCGCTGTTGCGCGAACTCGGCGTACGGGTGTACTTCATGGACGAAGTCCGCCGTCGCGGCCTGCCCGAGGTCTTCGGCGAAGCGCTGCAGCGGGTCGCGCGGGACACCGCCGGCTACGGCATCAGCATCGACCTCGATGCGCTCGATCCGGCCGAGGGACCCGGGGTCGGCACCCCCGTCGGCGGCGGGCTGGCGCGCGCCGAACTGGCCGCCGCGCTGGCGCTGGCCGATGGCGACGAACGCCTGCTGGCGCTGGAGATAGTCGAGTACAACCCCTACCGGGATGAAGGCTTCGTCACCGCCCGCGCCATCCACGATTTGTGCCGGTCGCTGATAGAAATTTGACTTTCGCCGCGCGAGGGCATACATTGAAACTGCGTTCAACTTGAAGGCATCTCAAGGAGGAACTTAGCGCTGAACACCACCAACCGCTCCATCGTTCTTCGCTGCAACCGGAAGTCTTTCTGACTTCAGCCCGAATGGGCGCGCCGAGTTGAGTTTCAGCTTGCGGGCGCATGACAAATACCGCTAAAGCGACAAGCAAAAAGCCTGTTTTGACGATGCTGCCGAAACAGGCTTTTTGCCGTTTACCGCTCCCAAAAAATACCGCGCCTGGCTTTCAGGAACTGCACGACAGCGCCGAGCAGCCGGCCTTGTTGCGCGCCCATTCGGGCTGGCGCGCGGCCAGGTCCTCGTGTTCCGGCTGTTCGTCGTAGGGGTGTTCGAGCACTTTCATCAGGCGTTCGAGGACAGTGGTGTCGCCCAGTTCCGCGGCGTCGATGGCCAACTGGGCCAGATAGTTGCGCGGCACGTACTTCGGATTGGCTCGGTTCATCCGCGCGCGGCGCGCGGCGGCGGGTTCCGTGTCGAGCCGCACCCGGTCGAGGTAGCGGCGCAGCCAGGGCAGCAGGCGCGCGCCGGCGTCGTCGCCCTCGTAGAAGGCGCAGCGCAGCGGCGCCAGCAGGGACTCGTCGTCGAGGTCGTCCGCCGCCTGGTCGGCGGGCAGGTCGGCCAGCCGGCGGTAGAACAGCGTCATGTCGACTGCGGCCTGCGGCAGCAGGGTCTCCAGATCGTCGAGCAGGGCTTCGTCGCTTTCGTCGATGGCGACCAGCCCGAGCTTGTCGGCCGTGATGCGGTTCGATGCGATGGCGAAGGTCCGGCCGAATTCGCGCAGGCCGGCTTCGAGGTCGGCGTGGTTGGGAATCAGCGGCAGCAGGGCCTCGGCCAGGCGCAGCAGGTTCCATTGCGCGATCGCGGGCTGGCGGCCGAAGCAGTAGCGCCGCATCTGGGCATCGGTGGTGTTCGGCGTCCAGTCCGGATCGTAGCGTTCCAGCCAGCCATAGGGCCCGTAGTCGATGGTGAGGCCGAGGATGGACATGTTGTCGGTGTTCATCACGCCATGCACGAAGCCCACGCGCATCCATTCCGCGACCATGCGCGCCGTGCGGCGGCAGATCTCGGCGAACCATTGCGCATACACCTCGGGCGAGGGCGCGCCGAGTTGCGGGAAGTGGGCGGCGATGGCGTGGTCGGCGAGGCGCTGAAGTTCCTCGGTTTCGTCGTGGGCGCCGTGGATCTGGAAATTGCCGAAGCGCAGGAAGGAAGGCGCGACGCGGCAGACGATGGCGCCCGGTTCGTCCTTCGCGTTGCCGTCGTAGAACATGTCGCGCTCTACCGGTTCGCCGGTGGCGACCAGCGACAGCGCGCGCGTGGTCGGCACGCCGAGGTGGTGCATGGCCTCGCTGCAGAGGAATTCGCGCAAGGAGGAACGCAGCACGGCGCGGCCGTCGGCGTGGCGCGAGTAAGGCGTGCGGCCGGCGCCCTTGAGTTGCAGTTCATGGTGCCGGCCGTCGGCGCCGATCAGTTCCACCAGCGTCGTGGCGCGGCCGTCGCCGAGCTGGCCGGCCCAGTTTCCGAACTGGTGCCCGCCATAGCGTGCGGCGTAGGGCTGCATGCCCGGCAGCACGCGGTTGCCGGCAAGGACTTCGACGCTCGCTGCCGTCGCCGAGGCCGGGCGGGCAAGGCCGAGCAGGGCGCCCACCGCGTCGCTCCATGCCAGCAGCCGGGGCGCCGCGACGGGCGCCGGTTCGACCCGGCTGTAGCAGGCATTGCGCACCGGGCGCGGCACGTCGCGCCGCAGCGGATCGGCCGGCAGTTCGCGCACGAAGCGGTTGTCGAAGCGCTCGGCCAGCGCGGGATCGCAGAGGTCGAGCAGCGGGGCCATGCCAGATGGGGGAGGCGGAACGTGGTTCATGGTGCGGTGCCGGGGATATGGGATGCGCAGCCGGCCGCTTCAAGAGTCGGCGCCGGCGCCACGGCGTTTTACCTGCGCACAGGTCGAATATCAACCCTGCAACGGGTGGGGCATAGCAGGCGGTGAACCTTACCGGCGCGGCGCGGGCACCGGATGGATGCGCAGGACCTTGCCCTTCGCGGCCAGCAGTTGCGGACCGCAGCGCTGCGTGTCGTGATAGATGCCGACGCAATCGAGGCACTGGTGGCATTCGTCGTAGTCGATGGCACCGCCGGGTTCAATCGCGTCGTAGCGGCAGGCGATGCGGCAGCGCTGGCAGGGCTGGCCGCAGGCTTCGATGCGCGGCAGCCAGTTCCAGCGCCGCAGGCGGCCGCCCAGCGTCAGCGCCGCGCCCAGCGGGCAGACGAAGCGGCAGAAGAACTTGTACACGAAGGCGCCTGCCAGCAGCAGGCCGACGGCCCAGAGCAGGAAGGGCAGTTCGCGCTGGAAGCCGACCGTGATGGCGGTCTTGAAGGGTTCGACTTCCACCAGTTTCTCGGCGGCGGCCGGGGCGAAGGCCGCGCTGCCGACCAGCACGGCGAGCAGCGCGTAGCGGCCGCGCGCGAGCAGGCGTGCGAGTCGATCCGGCAGGCGCCATTGCGGGACGCGCAGCGCGCGCGCGGCGAGGCCGACGAACTCCTGCAGGGCGCCGAAGGGACAGAGCCAGCCGCAGAAGGGACCGCGACCCCACACCGCCAGGCTGACCAGGGTGAAGGCGATCAGCAGCAGGGATACCGGGTCGTAGAGGAAGCTCTTGAGGCCGGCGCCGGCGGCCAGCGACTTGATCGCGCCAGTGATCTGCACGATGGAAAGCTGCCCTTGCGCATACCAGCCGATGAACAGCAGCGTGAAGGCGAGGAAGCCCAGGCGGAAGCGGAGCAGGACCTGCGGGCGGATCGACACGGCGCGCGGGCGCAGCAGCACGCCACCCAGCAGCGCCAGCGCCAGGCCGATGACGATCAGGTCGGGCAGACGTCCCTGCCAGGCCTGCAGCCATTCCGGCAGCGGCTTGGGCGGGTAGTCGAACAGCCCGGTGGGCGGGACATAGCGCAGGCTGACCTGCTTTTGCGTGACCACCGGCAGGATGAAGCCGCGCGCGCGGCTGACGGTGAACTGGAAATCCATCGGCCGGCCCGGATCGAGCCCGGTGTGGGCCTGCGCGGTCAGGATCAGCGCCGCGCTGAGTTCGCCGAAGCCCGCCAGCCGTGCGAAATCACGGTTGGCGTCGCGCAGCTCGACCGGGAGCGCGCTTTGCGCCAGCGCCAGGCGCGGCGGCGGCGTGCCCGGCACGAAGTTGTCGTCGACCAGCGCGTAGCGGCCGCGCGTGGCGACCCAGAAGGCGGGGCGGTCGTCCAGCATGTAGGTGCGGAACTTCTCCCAACTGGCGTCGCCCAGCAGGTTGCGGCCGATGTTGGGCGCGTTGAGGTAGGCGACGAAGACTTCGACGTAGGTCTCGTCGGGATGGCTCGCTGCGCGATCGTCGGTGCCGGCGCCGTCGGTGCCGGCGAAAAGCTTCTCGATGTCGGCGTTGCTGAACGCGACGCGCTGCACGTAGCCGCGCTGGAGCAGGGTGGCGAGGTCCATGCGCTCGAAGGGCAGCGGCTTGGCCACGGCCGGCGGCGCGCCGTCGCCGGCGTCGGCGAAGCCCAGGCGGGAACGGGCGACCGCGAGCGCGGCGGCGAGCACCGACTGGTTGACGATGCGTACCGAGGCGGTGGCCTTGGTCACGCCGTCGAGCACGACGCGATTGCCGCCGCCACCGGAGCGGGTGTTGCCGTAAGCGCTGGAGACCGTGATTTCCTGCCTGAGGCTCTTGCCCTGGTACTGCTTGACGAATTCCTGCAGCGGCAGCGGGCCGAGGCCGCCGAGGAACACCGGTTCGTGCTGGCGCAGCACTTCCACGTCGAGGAACTTGCCTTCGGAATCGATCGCCACCAGCAGGTTCATCGGCGTGCCTTCGAAGCCCGGGATCGGCGCCAGGTCGATCGACTCGAAGACGTAGCCGACCGGGCCGGCATCCGGCTTGAGCTCGCTGGTCAGCGGCCAGGCGGGCACCTCGCGCAGTTTTTCGCCGACGTGCAGGGGACGCTGGAAGCGCCGCTCGATGTCGGCCCGGGCCAGGTCGCCGGCCAGCGCCGGCAGGCAGGCGAGGACAGCCGACAGAAGGCAGGCCAGCCTGACCACCAGGCCAGCGAAGATGTTATTGGGGCGCATCGGCATGGGTGAGGTCGGTTCTGGCCGCGTTGATTGCGCCTGGTGCGGTTGTTTCAAGCTGTCTCCCGATGGCCGGGCGGAGTCGCGGCCCGTAAAAAGTTTGAAACCTTAAGCAAGGATAGGGCCAGAAGAATCTTCTTGGGTGGTCATCGAGACCTTCCGGCCGGGCGGTCATGATTTTCATGAAATACCGGCCGATGCTGGCGGGCGGCAAGCGGATGCGCTAACTTTGCCGCATGAATTCCGCCGTACTCGCCCATCCCGCCAGCTTTCCCGCGATGTCCCTGCCGTCCGGTCGGGGAAGCTGGCCCATCGGCGCTGCGGTCCTTTCCTCGCTGCTGATTCACGGCTTTGCGCTGGGCTGGTTGCCCGGCTTGTCCGGCCGCACCGAAGCGCCGGAACTGCGTCCGGTACAGGTGCGCCTTGCGCCGCCGCCGCTCGAACAGCCGCCGATCGCCGTGTCGCCAGCGCCGACTTTTGAGCCTCCTGCGCCAACGGCGCGGCGCGCCCCGGAGCCCGTCCCGCAACGAGAAACGCCGATACTCGCGCGGTCCATGCCGGAGCCGGGCGCCGATGCCCCGGTGATTCGGCGTGAAGTACCGCCGCCCGCTGCGCCGGTCGAAATGCCGCGCGCCAATCCGGCCCCGGCCCCGGTCGCGCCGCGTGCCGCGGCGGTGGATGCGGTCGCGCTCGCCGCCTACGGACGCGAGCTGGCCGGCGCGGTCGCCACCCACCAGCGCTATCCGCGCGTCGCCTTGATGCGCCAGTGGCAGGGCACCGCCGTGCTGCAACTCGAGATGGCGGCGGACGGCCGGCTGCTCGGAGTGCGCGTGATAAGCTCAAGCGGCCATGACACACTCGACCGGCAGGCACTCGATATGGTGCGCGAAGCCATCCCCCTGCCGTCCCTGCCCGAGGCCCTCGCCGGCCGGCCGCTCACCGTCGATGTTCCGGTGGTTTTCCGCATCGCGTCCTGAGCCCCTGCCGATGCGCCGGACGTCGCGGCAGCTGCTCGCCGCGGCCTTTGTCTTCGCCAGTTCGCTGGCAGCCGCCGGGTCGCTGCCGGTGCAGCGCGTTGCAGACGATGTCTATGTAATTCCAGGCGTCCTGGCCGACGCCTCGTCGGCCAACCGGGGACGCGTGGTCAATACCGGATTCATCGTCGGCAGGGACGGGGTGATCGTGGTCGACAGCGGCGCCAACCATGGTCACGGCGAGGCCATCCTCGCCACGGTGGCGAGCGTCACCGGCAAGCCGGTGGCGCTGCTGATCAACAGCCACCCACATCCGCAGAACGTGCTCGGCAACTCGGCTTTCGCCGCGCGCGGCATCCCGATCCTGGCCACCGCAGCAACCGCTGCGGCGATGCGCGCACGCTGCCCTGACTGCCTGCGCAGCCTCGAGCGCAGTGTCGGCGCCGAGGTCATGGCCGCGACCCGGATCCAGCTTCCAGACCGGGTGGCCGCCAGCGAGGTACGCGAGGTGGCGGGGCGGCGCCTGACGTTGCTGCATGCGGGGCACGGCCATACGGAAGGCGACCTGGTGTTGTTCGACGCGGCGAGCGGCGTGCTGTTCGCCGGCGACCTGGTGTATCGCGGCCAGGTGCCGCACCTTTCGGAATCCGATACGGCGGGATGGCTGGCGAGCCTGCAACCGCTTCGCGAACTGCCGGTCCGGACGCTGGTGCCCGGTCGCGGCCCGGTGGGCACCGCCGCCGACCTGGCGCCGATTGGCCGCTACCTTTTGCAGCTGCGCCAGCGCGTGGCCGCCGCCTACCGCGACGGGCGCAGCGCCGACGAAGCGATCGCGCTGGCCGACCTGCCCGAGTTTTCCTCCTGGCAGGGCTACGCGGAGCGCCACGGGCGCAACGTGCAGCACGTCTATTTCGAGATCGAGCGCGACGACCTGAACGGTGGCGGGGCAAGAAGATGAGCGCCCGCGCGGCCGCCCGAAGGGGCGCCAGTCAACCCATGGAGCCGCGTCGCGGCGAACCAATGTCACCCCCTGCCATGGGCAGGGGGATGGGGGGAGGGTAGTCCAATGAGCCTGCGCCTGCGCCTCAACCTGCTGGTGGCCGGCCTCAACCTGGGTTTCCTTGTCGCCCTGACCTGGCTGATGGTGGACAGCCATCGCAATTCCATCCAGGAGGAAATCGAGGCCGCGCACCGTGTCACCGTGCAGATGCTCGGCACCGCGGCGCAGACCAGCCGCGTCTTCGGTTCGGCGCCGGCGGTGATGGCCGACTACCTGCAAAGCCTGGGCCGGGTGCGCGCCAACGAGATCCGCCTTTATTCGGCCGACGGCGTGCTGCGTTACGAATCGCCGCCGAGCACCTACAAGGCGGGGCGCCGCGCGCCGGACTGGTTCGCGTCGCTGATGAGTCACCGACTGGAGGCCACCGTGATCGGACTGCCCGGGGCACGCATCGAGATCGTGCCGGATGCGTCGCGCGCGGTGCTCGACGCCTGGGACAACGTGACCGCCGTGTTCCTGCTCGGGCTCGGCTTCGTCGCCGTGCTCCATGTCGCGCTGCTGCTGTTCCTGCGCCGCCTGCTGCGCCCCACGGAGGCCGATGCGCTGCGCCTGGTGGCGACCACCCGGCAGCTCGCGGAGAACCGCGAGGTGACGCGCCTGATCCAGGCCGGCGTCGAGGAGGAGCGCAAGCGCCTTTCTCGGGAACTGCACGACGAACTTGGCCAGTCGGTGACCGCGATCCGCCTCATCGCGGCGTCGATTTCGCGTAGCGGCGAATCGACCGGCGCCACCCAGGGTGCTTCCAAAATCAACGAGATCGCTGCCGGCCTCTATGACAGCGTGCATCGCATCGTGCGTGAGTTGCGTCCCGCGGTCCTCGAACAGCCCGACCTCGCCGCCGCACTGGCCGACCTCGGGCGCGAATGGCGGGCGCGGCATCCGGAGATCGACCTGGCGCTGACACTCGACGGCGACCTCGGTGATCTCGGCGAGGCGGTGACGCTGGGCGTGTTCCGCTGCGTCCAGGAGGCGCTGACGAACGTGCTGAAACATGCCGGTGCATGCCGCGTCGAGGTTTCGGTGCGCCGCCGCGACGACGGCCTGGAAGCGATCATCGACGATGACGGACAAGGGCCGGCGATCGGCGGCGCGGCGTCCGGCCATGGCCTGGTCGGCATGCGCGAGCGGGTCGAGGCGCTGGGCGGCAGCCTCGAGGCGACGGCCCGCCCCGGGGGCGGGTTCCGCGTTAGCATGGTGCTTCCGCTGCCAGGAGACTCCGGTTGAATCCGACATTGCGCATCATGCTGGTCGACGATCATGCGGTCGTTCGCATGGGCTTTCGCCTGCTACTCGACACCACCGCCGACCTGCGCGTGGTCGCGGAATGCGGCAGCGGAGAAGAGGCGCTCAAGAGTTTCGCCGAGGTCAATCCGGACGTGGTGGTGCTGGACTTGTCCATGGCGGGAATGGGCGGCCTGGAGACGCTTTCGCGCCTGCTGGCGAAATGGCCCGGCGTGCGCGTGCTGGTGCTTTCGGCGCACGAGGACACCGCGCATCCGCGCCGTGCGCTGGCGGCCGGCGCGCTCGGCTACCTGACCAAGCGCAGCGCGGCCGAGGCGCTGATCGAGGCGATCCGCCAGGTCGCCGCCGGCAAGCTCTTCCTCGAGCCGGCGCTGGCCCAGGAAATCGTGGTGGAGCAGGTGGGCAGCACCGGCAATCCGCTGGAAACGTTGTCCGCGCGCGAATTCGAGGTTTTCGTCATGCTCGCTCGCGGCAAGTCGGTCACCGAGATCGCCGAGGTGTTGTTCCTCAGTCCGCGCACGGTCGGCACCCATCTCTACAACATCAAGCAGAAGCTCGGCGCCGGGAATTCGGCCGAACTGACGCTGATCGCCATCCGCAACGGGCTGATCGACGTCTGATCCGTTCGCCGTCTCATGATAATCATGAGAGGGCGCCGCGCGAATTGACGGCTGCGCTGCAATCGCATCCCGGCAACAATGCGACCTTCGTCGATTTCCTGTGGAACTTCCATGTCACTGCCCAACTCCGGTCGCCTGCTGCTGCCCGTCCTGCTCGGCTCGCTGCCGACCCTGGCGCTCGCCGCCGATGCCACCCTGACCACGGCTCCGGTGGTGGTGACGGCGACGCGGGTCGAACAATCCGGGTTCGATCTGCCGGTTTCGATCGACAGCCTGAACAGGCAGCAACTGCAGGATGGCCAGTTGCAGGTGAACCTTTCGGAATCGCTGGCCCGCATCCCCGGCATCGTCGCGCAGAACCGGCAGAACTATGCGCAGGACCTGCAGATTTCCTCGCGCGGCTTCGGCGCCCGCGCCAGTTTCGGCGTGCGCGGCCTGCGCCTCTATGCGGACGGTATTCCGGCGACGATGCCCGACGGGCAGGGCCAGGTGTCCCATATCGACCTCGGTTCGGCGGCGCGGGTCGAAGTCATGCGCGGGCCGTTTTCGGCGCTCTACGGCAATTCCTCGGGCGGCGTGATCGCCGTGTTCACCGAGGATGGCGCGCCGGGAATGCGCATCGAGCCATCGCTCAGCGTCGGCAGCTACGGCACGGAGCGCATCGCGACCAAGCTTTCCGGCGACACGGGAACGCTCAACTATGTGGTGAATGGCGCCCGCTTCCGCACCGACGGCTACCGCGACCACAGTTCCGCCACGCGCCAGACGCTGAACGCCAAGCTGAAATGGAAGCTGTCCGCCGATACCGGCCTGAGCTTCACCGCCAACAGCATGGAAATGCCCGACCTGCAGGATCCGCTCGGCCTCGACCGCGCAAGCTACAACGCCAACCCGCGCCAGGCTACCGCCAACGCCTACGTCTTCGATACCCGCAAGAGTTCCAGCCAGCAGCAGCTCGGCCTGACGCTCGAGCGAAAAGTCGGCGCTGACGACACGGTGAGCGTTGCGCTCTATCGCGGCCATCGCGACACCACCCAGTACCAGGCGATCGCCGTCGGCGCCCAGGTCGCCTCCCACCCCGGCGGCGTGATCGACCTCAAGCGCGACTACTGGGGCATCGACGCGCGCTGGACCCATCGCGGCCGTCTTGGCGCCGGTCCGGTGATCGTGACCGGCGGCATCAGCTACGACGACCTCGACGAGGCGCGCAAGGGCTTCCAGAACTTCATTGGCGCGCAGACCGGGGTGCTGGGCGCCCTGCGCCGCAACGAGGACAACCGCATCCACAGCTTCGACCAGTACCTGCAGGCGCAGTGGGAACCGTCTCCGGCCTGGCTGCTGATGGCCGGTGCGCGCCACAGCGCGGTCAAGGTGAGTTCCAAGGACAAGTACATAGCCGTGGGCAACGTGGACGACAGCGGCTCGGTCGACTACGCGGCGACCACGCCGGTGGTCGGCGCGACCTGGCGCCTGTCGCCGGCGCTGAACGTGTACGCCTCGGCCGGCCGGGGTTTCGAAACGCCGACCATGAACGAACTTTCCTACCGCGCCGGCGCCTCGGGCCCGAACTTCAGCCTGCGTCCGTCGCGCAGCGACAATCTGGAGATCGGCGTCAAGGCGCTGGTCGGCCAGGGCGCGCAGCTCAATGCCGCCGTTTTCACGGTGAAGACTCGCGACGAACTTGTCACGCTGCAGAACACCGGCGGCCGGGCGGTGTTTCAGAACGTCGGCGGCACCCGTCGCAACGGACTGGAACTGTCGGGCACGGCCGATCTCGGAAGCCACTTCCAGGCCGCCGTCGCCTACAGCTATCTCAACGCCTGGTATGCCGAGGCTTTCCGCAGTTGTACCGGCACGCCCTGCGCCGTGCCCAACACGGCGGTCGCCGCGGGCAACCTGATTCCGGGCATTCCGCGCTCGTCACTGTTCGCCGAACTGTCCTGGCGCCACCCGGCGAGCGGCTTCATGGCGGTGGTCGATGCGCGGCGCGTGGCCAAGGTTTTCGTCAATGACGCCAATACCGACGCCGCCGAAGCCTACACGGTCGCCAACCTGCGCCTCGGATTCGAGCAGAAATCGGCGGGCTGGACGCTGAAGGAATTCCTGCGCATCGACAACCTCGGCGACAAGAAGTATTCCGGCTCGGTGATCGTGAACGAGGGCAACAGCCGCTTCTTCGAGCCGGCCCCGGAGCGCAATTACCTCCTGGGGTTCTCCGCCAGCTACGGGTTCTGATCGGCATCATTCTTGCAATAGCGACGGGTCGATGTTGCGGACTGTCGCGGGAGTGGCCGATGTATCAGGTGGGAAGATTTCTGTTGGTGTCGTGCTTGTGGTGCGCCTGCCTGGCATCGGGTTCGGCGCTTGCCGCGATGGGCGACGATCCCCTGCAGTCTCCGCAATGGACCGACCTGAAGCAGCGCTACCTCGGCGCGGCCAGGGTCGTCTTTGATCCGCGGGTGGTCGTCACCGGCCCCAAGGTGGCGGAAGATTCGATGAACGTGCCGGTGGGCGTGAAGATATCCGGCCTGGCCGACGTGCGCCGCGTGCTGGTGGTGGCCGACCTCAACCCCATCGTCAAGGTACTGGAGTTTTCCGCGCAGGGCGCCTTGCCGGCCCTGCATTTCCGCATGAAGCTGCAGCAGGGCAGCCCGGTGCGCGCCATGGCGGAGACGGCGGATGGCGTCTGGCACGTCGGCGGCATCTGGATCGATGCCAGCGGCGGTGGTTGCACGGCGCCCAGCGTCGGCCGCGGTACCGCGAACTGGCACGAAACGCTCGGCCAGGTCCAGTCGCGGGTTTGGCCGGGCGAGCAGCAGAGCAGGGTCAAGATCAACATCATGCATCCGATGGACACCGGCCTCGCGCCGGGCATTCCGGCCTTCTACATCGAGCGCCTGGCGCTGCAGGATGCCAGCGGGCGCGAGTGGATGCGCATCGACACCTTCGAGCCGGTTTCCGAGAATCCGGTCTTTTCCTTCGACTTTCCCGGCACGCCGCCGCCCGGCCTGAGCCTCGTCGGCCGCGACAACAACGGCAACCGGATCAATGCGCGGGTGGCGCAATGAATTCGAGGCGCTTGCGCCGCGTTGTCGGCCTATGGTTCGCCGTGCTGCTGTGCGGCCTGCTGCCGGAGGCCGCGGTGGCCGCCGACGATCTCGATTACGGCCTGGTACCGAAGCGGATCGCCGACGACACCTGGGTCCTGATCGGCAAGACCGAGGATTTCAATCGCAGCAACGGCGGCAACATCGTCAATACGGCGTTCATCGTCACGACCGCCGGCGTGGTGGTGATCGACAGCGGCCCCTCGCGCCGCTATGCGCAGCAGATGCGCGCGGCGATCGCCCGCGTCACCGAAAAGCCGGTGATCCGGGTATTCAATACGCACCACCATCCCGATCATTTTCTCGGCAACCAGGCATTTGCCGGGATTCCGACGGCCGCCCTGGCGGCCACCATCGCCGGCCAGCGGGAGGAGGGCGGCGCCTTCACCGACAACGTCTATCGCCTGTCCGGCGACTGGATCAAGGGAACCGAGCCGGTGCCTGCCGGCGAAGCGCTGCGGCCGGGAGTGCAGTCGATCGGCGGCCATGAGCTGGAATTGATTTCCCTGTCGGGCCATACCTCAGGCGACCTGGTGGTCCTCGATCGCAGCACCGGCGTCCTGTTTGCCGGCGACCTGGTCTTCTACCAGCGCGCGCCGACCACGCCACATGCGAGCATCGCGCAATGGCTTGCGGCGCTGGATCGCCTTGCGGCCTTGCCTTACCGACTGATGGTGCCAGGCCATGGCGAGCCGGTCGGCGACGGCCGTGCGATTGAGCAGACCCGCCGCTACCTGGTGTGGCTGGAAGATGCCCTGCGCCGGGCGGCGGAACGCGGCGACGAAATGAGCGAGTTGTACAACCTCGCGGTGCCCGCAGAATTTGCCGCAATGCCACTCGCCCGCGAGGAATTCGCGCGCTCGGTGGCACATCTGTATCGCCGCTACGAAAGCGAGACCTTGAGGCGTTCGCGCTAGGCCGAACCAAACCGGCTGTCGCATTCTGAAACACCTGCATGCATTTGAACCACGATGCAACGCAGCATTTTTCCGGCAGGTCCAAAAAACCCCGGATTGCGGCTTTTCATGAGTTGTTTTTGCCTGGCATCGAGCTTGCTAAGAGGTTCCGGACGGACGTGCGAGGGCATGTTCGATGAACCATAAATTCCAGGAGGTGGATTTGATGAAACGTACCCTGACATCGGTGCTGGTTGCAGGCGCCCTGTTTTCGCTGGCTGGCGCTCCGGCAACCGCCGCAGTCACTGACAAGGACATCGAGAACGACGCCAAGTCGACCGGAGACGTGTTGTCCTGGGGCCTCGGCACCCAGGGACAGCGCTACAGCCCGCTGGCCAAGATCAATACCAAGAACGTCAAGGATCTGGTGCCGGTATGGTCCTTCTCCTTCGGCGGCGAAAAACAGCGCGGCCAGGAATCGCAGCCGGTGATCCACAACGGCAAGATGTTCGTGACGGGCTCCTATTCCCGCCTGTTCGCCCTCGACGCCAAGACCGGCAAGAAGCTCTGGCAATACGAGCATCGCCTGCCCGACGGCATCATGCCCTGCTGCGACGTGGTTAACCGCGGCGCCGCCCTCTACGACAACCTGGTGATCTTCGCCACGTTGGACGCCCAACTCGTGGCCCTCGACCAGGACTCCGGCAAGGTGGTCTGGAAGGAAAAGATCGACGAATACTCGGCCGGCTATTCGGCCACGGCCGCTCCGATCATCGCCAAGGGCCTGGTCCTGACCGGCGTCTCCGGCGGCGAATTCGGCGTGGTCGGCCGTGTCGAAGCGCGCGACGCCAAGACCGGCAAGATGGTCTGGATGCGCCCCACCGTCGAAGGCCACATGGGCATGAAGGACGGCAAGGACAACGGTATTTCCGGGACCACCAACGCCACCTGGCCGGGCGACCTGTGGAAGACCGGCGGCGCGGCGACCTGGCTCGGCGGCACCTACGATCCCGAAACCGGCCTGGCCTATTTCGGCACCGGCAACCCGGCGCCGTGGAACAGCGCGCTGCGTCCCGGCGACAACCTCTTCTCCTGCTCCACGGTCGCCATCGACGTCGCCACCGGCAAGATCGTCTGGCACTTCCAGGGTACGCCGAACGACGGCTGGGACTATGACGGCGTGAATGAATTCGTCACGTTCAAGAGCAAGGACGGCAAGCACCTCGGCGGCAAGGCCGACCGCAACGGCTTCTTCTACGTGCTCGACGCCAAGAGCGGCAAGTTCCAGAAGGGCTT
>JACRIY010000110.1 GCA_016235805.1 Rhodocyclales bacterium | reverse complement strand
CGGATAAACCGTGCAAGCTCGGCGGGCAGGTTTTCGCCACCGGCGCGCACCAGTATGTCCAGCTCGGCGTCCATGCGCTGGCACAGGCTGCGTGCCGAGGCCAGCAGGCGGGCATCGACGCAGCCCTCGCGCACGGCGAGAAGGATTTTGCGGGGCGACTTGCGGGAGTCCATGGCCGAGGACCATCGCAGCATTCGTGCCACCGGTCAGACCAAGCTGAATCCCAATAAATCAACGGGTTGAAAAACCATCGCGGACCGCCGCCCAATTACGACGTTTCATAGTGCAACAACACCATCCACAACCGCATTGCCAGGCCCAAGGCACCCTGATTCCAAGGTGTTGCAGCCGACTGCGCCACAGTTGCATAATGCAACCCATGCTCCCTATTCAACTCCGCATGGATTCCCTGCGGCGGAAAATCGTCATCGGCTACGGCGCGGTGGCGACGCTGGTAATCGCGCTGTCGGCGTTCTCGCTGATCGAGACGCGCCTGCTGGCCGAGCAGATCACCAGTGGCGAACGGGTGCACCAGTTCCTCGGCATCGCCCTGGAGATCCGTCGCTTCGAAAAAAATTACTTCCTTTACGGCCAGAACGCCGATCTGGACGAGAACCGCGGCTATGTCGCCCAAGGCCGCCGCCTGCTGGCCGAGCACGGCACCAGCTTCGCTGCGGTGGCAAGCGCGCAGCGCATCGGCGCCATGCTCCTGGCCCTGGAAAACTACGACCGCCTGATGAGCGCGCGGGTGCCCGGCAAACGCGATGCGGCCGGCGACGCGCGCCTGCGCCAGGCCGGCAAGGAGATCGTCACCATCGCCGAGGAATGGTCGCGCACCGAACGCGGCATCCTCCAGCAACAACTCGACAGCCACCGTCGCTGGCTGCTGGGCTCGATCGCCGCGCTGGTCATCCTGGTCGTCGCCGTCGGCCAGATGCTGGCCTGGCGCGTGGCGCGACCGCTGCGCGAACTGGAAAACAACATGGCGGCGGTGGCCGAAGGCCGCCTCGCCAAGCTCGACCTCGGCCTGCAGGACCGCGAGATCGCCTCGCTGACGACCGCCTTCAACCATGTCCTGGAACAGCTCGAAACCCGCCAGGGCCAGTTGCTGCGCTCGGAAAAGCTCGCCGCGCTGGGCACCCTGCTCTCCGGCGTGGCCCACGAATTGAACAACCCGCTGTCGAACATCTCGACCTCCTGCGAGATCCTCGCCGAGGAGATTGCCGCGGCGAAAGTCGGCGCTGGCGGGACGGCGTTCCAGAAGGAACTGCTCGACCAGATCGACGCCGAAACCTGGCGCGCACGGCGCATCGTGCGCTCCCTGCTCGACTACGCCCGCGACCGCGCCTTCCGCCGCGAGGCCGTGCCGCTGGCACCACTGATCGAGGAGAGCCTGCGCCTGGTGCGCGGCCGGATTCCCGCCCAGGTCAGCATCAATGTCGACGTCGGCACCGGGTTCGTGCTCGCCGGCGACAAGCAGCGCCTGCAGCAGGCGATCTTCAACCTCGTCGGCAATGCCATCGACGCGCTCGAAGGCGCCGGGGAACTGCGTATCGCGGCGCGGCCGGCGCGCGGCGCCAATCCCGCCGACGCGCTGGTCTTCGGTGCCGACGACGCCCGCGAGCCGCGCATCGAGATCGAAGTTTCCGACAACGGCCACGGCATCGATGCCGCGACCCTGCCGCGCATATTCGACCCGTTTTTCACCACCAAGGAAGTCGGCCACGGCCTCGGCCTGGGCCTCTTTATCGTCTTTGAAATCGTCGAGGAACACGGCGGCAGCATCGCCGTGAAGAGCCTGCCCGGCGCGGGCACCCGCTTCCTTCTTCGACTCCCCGCACAGGACACCGCACCATGAGCACGACACCCGGCAGGTTACTCATCGTCGATGACGAAAAGGTCGCCCTGCGCAACCTCGAACACGTGATGAAGAAGGAAGGCTACGACGTGATCGCCACCCAAAGCGGCGGCAACGCCCTGGCCCACCTCGACAAGCAGGAGTTCGACCTGGTGCTGACCGACCTGCGCATGGAGAAGGTCGATGGCATGCAGATCCTGCAGAAATGTCGCGCCAGCCATCCGGATACCGAGGTGATCCTGATCACCGGCTATGCCACTCTGGAATCCGCCGTCGAGGCCATGAAGCACGGCGCCTACTACTACATCGCCAAGCCCTACCGGCTCGACGAGGTGCGCAAGGTGGTCGCCGAGGCCCTGGTCAAGGTCGGCCTGCGCCGCGAAAACCAGGCCCTGCGCGAGCAGGTCGAGAGTTACCAGGGCAAGGTACGCATCATCACCCAGAACGCCGACATGCAGGGCCTGCTGGACATGGCGCGGCAGGTCGCGCCGACCGACTGCAACGTCCTGATCACCGGCGAATCCGGCACCGGCAAGGAATTGTTCGCGCGCTACCTGCACCACCACAGCAAACGTG
>JACRIY010000111.1 GCA_016235805.1 Rhodocyclales bacterium | reverse complement strand
GTCCTTCGAGTTCTCGGCCATGTACTTGCGGATCGCGCCGGTGGAGGCCATGCGCAAGTCGGTATCGATGTTGATCTTGCGCACGCCGTGCTTGATGCCCTCGACGATTTCCTCGACCGGCACGCCGTAGGTTTCGCCCATGGTGCCACCGTACTGGTTGATGATTTTCAGCCAGTCCTGCGGCACGGAGGACGAACCATGCATCACCAGGTGTGTGTTCGGGATGCGGGCGTGGATTTCCTTGATACGGTCGATGCGCAGCACGGCGCCGGTGGGCGGCCGCGTGAACTTGTAGGCGCCGTGGCTGGTGCCGATGGCGATCGCCAGCGCGTCGACGCCGGTGGCCTTGACGAACTCGGCGGCTTCATTGGGATCGGTCAGCAACTGGTCGTGCGACAGTTTGCCGTCGGCGCCGTGGCCGTCTTCCTTCTCGCCCATGCCGGTTTCCAGCGAGCCGAGGCAGCCCAGTTCGCCCTCGACCGACACGCCTATGGCGTGGGCGATGTCGACCACGTGCTTGCTGACGCGCGCGTTGTACTCGAAACTCGCCGGGGTCTTGGCGTCTTCCTGCAGCGAGCCGTCCATCATCACGCTGGAAAAGCCAGAGCGCATCGACTGGATGCAGATCGCCGGGCTGGCGCCGTGGTCCTGGTGCATCACGATCGGGATGTCGGGATGGGTCTCGATCGCCGCCTCGATCAGGTGGCGGAGGTAGGGTTCGCCCGCATATTTGCGCGCGCCCGCCGAGCCCTGCATGATGACCGGGCTGTTGGTCTCCTGGGCGGCTTCCATGATGGCCTGGATCTGCTCCAGGTTGTTCACGTTGAAGGCCGGCAGGCCGTAGCCGTTTTCGGCGGCGTGGTCGAGCAGTTGACGCATCGAAACTAGTGGCATGGCTATCTCCTGAAAATGGACGGTTCGTGACGGGACGGCGGGCTAATGGTTGGAACGATGTTCGCCCACCTTGATGATCTTCATGGTGTTGGTGCCGCCGGGCTTGCCGATCGGCTCGCCGATGGTCATTACGATCAGGTCGCCGACCTCTACGGCCCCCGCGGCGATCAGGGCCCCTTCGGCATCGAGCAGGATGCGGTCGCGGTCGTGCCCGCTCTGCGGCACCATCACCGGGAACACCCCCTTGAAAATGCTCACCTTGTAGCGCGTTCGAACTTCCTGCGTCAGCGCATAGATCGGGATGCCGGTGTTGAGGCGCGACATCCACAGTGCGGTAGAACCGGATTCGGTAAGAGAGGCAATCGCCTTGACCTTCAGGTGATGCGCGGCGAACAGCGCGGCCATGGCGATCGACTGGTCGATGCGGGTAAAGACGCGGTTGAGGAAATGCGTGTCCAGCGGGAAATCGGACGACTTCTCCGCTTCGACGCATATGCGCGCCATCGCCTCGACCGTCTGCACCGGATAGTCGCCGGTGGCCGTTTCGGCCGAGAGCATGACCGCATCGGTGCCGTCGAGCACCGCGTTGGCCACATCCGAAACCTCGGCGCGGGTCGGTACCGGGCTGTGGATCATCGACTCCATCATCTGCGTTGCGGTGATGGCGAATTTGTTGAACTCGCGCGCGGTGCGGATGATGCGCTTTTGCAGCGCCGGCACCGCGGCATCGCCGACTTCGACCGCCAGGTCGCCACGCGCCACCATGACCCCGTCGGTGGCTTCGAGGATGTTGTCCAGGTTGGCAATCGCCTCGACGCGCTCGATCTTGGCCACCAGCAGCGCATTCGAGCCTGCCGCCTTGAGCAGCGCGCGCGCCAGGCGCATGTCGTCGCCGGACTTGGGAAAGGACACCGCGACATAGTCGATGCCGATGCTCGCCGCGGTGCGGATGTCCTCCATGTCCTTGGCCGTCAGCGCGGGGGCGGTGAGGCCGCCACCCTGCTTGTTGATGCCCTTGTTGTTGGAGAGTTCGCCGTCGTGGCGGTTGCGGCAGTGGATTTCCTTACCACGCACCTGCAGCACGTCGAACACGGTGCGACCGTCGTCGAGCAGCAGCACGTCGCCGGCACGAACGTCATTGACCAGGTCGGGATAGTCGAGCCCGACCCGCTCCTCGTCGCCGACAGTGCAGGCGGCATCGAGGATGAACTTCTGCTGCGCCTTGAGCGCAATCGGGCCGTTCGCGAACTTGCCGATGCGGATCTTGGGGCCCTGCAGGTCGGCCATGACGCCCACCGTGCGTCCGGCATCGTGGGCGGCCGTCCGCAGCGCCTCGACGCGCTTGCGATGGTCGTCCGCGGTGCCGTGCGAAAAATTGATGCGGACCACGTCGACCCCAGCGGTCACCAGGGCCAGCATGCTTTCGGGGCTGCTGGATGCCGGCCCCAGCGTCGCCACGATCTTTGTTGAGCGTTGCAGGGGTGGCGTGGTCTGTTGCACGGTGGTTTGGGTCACGATCAGCCCTTGGCGCGTTGCTCCAACATGTCCACGGCAGGCAGCTTCTTGCCTTCGAGGAACTCAAGGAAGGCGCCGCCGGCGGTCGAGATATAGGACACCTTGTCGTAGATATCGTACTTCTGGATCGCGGCGATGGTATCGCCGCCGCCTGCCAGCGTGAATGCCTTGGTGTTGGCGATGGCCATGGCGACGGCCTTGGTGCCTTCACCGAACTGGTCGAATTCGAATACGCCGACCGGCCCGTTCCAGACCACGGTGCCGGCCTTCATGATGATGTCCACCAGTTCCTGCGCCGACTTCGGGCCGATGTCGAAGATCATGTCGTCGTCGCCGACTGCGCCCGCATCCTTGGCCACGGCCGGCTCGGCGGCATCGAACTTCTTGCCACAGACCACGTCGACCGCGATCGGAATGGTCGCACCGCGCGCCGTCATCTTCTTCATCAGCGCCTGCGCCGTGGGAACCAGATCATCCTCGCACAGCGACTTGCCGACGTTCTTGCCGGAAGCCTTGAGGAAGGTGTTGGCGATGCCGCCGCCGACCACCATCTGGTCGACCTTTTCCGACAGCGCTTCGAGCACGGTCAGCTTGGTCGATACCTTGGAACCGCCGACGATGGCCACCATCGGCCGCGCCGGAGTCGCCAGCGCCTTGGTCAGGGCTTCGAGCTCCTCGGCCACCAGCAGGCCGGCGCAGGCCGCCGGCGCGTACTGGGCAACGCCGTAGGTCGAAGCCTCGGCACGATGCGCGGTGCCGAAGGCGTCCATGACGAACAGGTCGCACAGCGCCGCGTACTTGCGCGCCGTAGCTTCGACGTTCTTCTTTTCGCCCTTGTTGAAACGGCAGTTTTCCAGCAAGACGACTTCGCCGGCGGCGACATCGAACCCGCCGTCGACCCAATCCCGGATCACGCGCACCGGCTTGCCCAGCTTGGCGGTCATGACGTCGGCCACCGGCTTGAGCGAGTTCTCCTCGGCGTAGATCCCTTCTTCCGGTCGCCCGAGGTGCGAGGTCACCATCACCTTCGCACCGGCCTTGAGGCAGAACTCGATGGTCGGCATGGAGGCCGTGATGCGGGCGTCCGAGGTGACCTTGCCATCCTTGACCGGCACGTTGAGGTCGGCGCGGATGAAGACCCGCTTGCCCGTCAGGTCGAAATCAGAAAGACGCATGAACGTCATTGCGAGTCTCCCTGGCGACTTACTTCGCGACGTGCTTGACGAAGCGCAGCATGTTGCAGGTGTAGCCGTACTCGTTGTCGTACCAGGCCACGACCTTGACGAAGGTCGAGTCGAGCGCGATCCCGGCTTCGGCGTCGAAGGTCGAGGGCGCGGGATTGCCGCGGAAGTCGGTGGCAACCACTTTCTCCTCGGTGTAGCCGAGGATGCCCTTCATGGCGCCTTCGGAGGCGGCCTTCATGGCCTTGCAGATATCGTCGTACGAAGCTTCCTTGACCAGTTCCACGGTCAGGTCGACCACCGAAACGTCCGAGGTCGGAACGCGGAAGGACATGCCGGTCAGCTTCTTGTTGAGTTCCGGAATCACCACGCCGACCGCCTTGGCGGCGCCGGTCGAGGACGGGATGATGTTCTCGAGGATGCCGCGGCCGCCGCGCCAGTCCTTGTTCGACGGGCCGTCGACGGTCTTCTGCGTCGCCGTGGCGGCATGCACCGTGGTCATCAGGCCGCGCTTGATGCCCCAGTTGTCGTGCAGCACCTTGGCCACCGGAGCCAGGCAGTTGGTCGTGCAGGACGCCGCGGAAACGATGGTCTCGCCGGCGTACTTGGTATGGTTCACGCCATAGACGAACATCGGCGTGTCGTCCTTCGACGGCGCCGATTGCACCACCTTCTTGGCACCGGCGGCGATGTGCTTCTGGCAACCTTCCTTGGTCAGGAAGAGGCCCGTCGAGTCGATCACCAGGTCGGCGCCGATTTCGTTCCACTTCAGCTCGGCGGGATCCTTGACGGCCGTCAGGCGGATCTTCTTGCCATTGACGACAAGGTTGTTGCCGTCGACGGCGATGTCGCCCTTGAAGTTGCCATGCACGGAATCGTACTTCAGCATGTAGGCCAGGTAGTCAGGCTCCAGCAGGTCGTTGATGCCGACGATTTCGATGTCCGCGAACTCCGCTTCCTTGGCAACCGCACGGAACACCATGCGTCCGATGCGACCGAAACCATTGATGCCAACTTTGATAGCCATGTGAATATCTCCTGGTTGCGTTTAAATGAATTGCTCGACGGTCTTCACGAGGTTTGCCACCGTGAATCCGAATTCCTTGAACAGGGCGCCGGCCGGAGCGGACTCGCCGAAGCGGTTGAGGCCGATCACCGCGCCCTGGCCGCCATCCACGGCCCCGACATACTTGTGCCAGCCATCGGTGACGCCGGCTTCGATGGCTACGCGAGGCACGCCCCTGGGCAGCACCGATTCGCGGTACGCCGCGTCCTGCCGATCGAAGATATTGGTGCAGGGCATCGACACCACGCGCACCGGGATCTCGGCTTCCATCGCCGCCTGCGCCTTGAGCGCCAGGTCGACTTCCGAGCCGGTGGCGATGATGACCACCTTGGGCTTGCCGTTCTTCGCCTCGGAAATGACGTAGCCGCCTTTCGCGATGCCGGCGATGGCCGCCTCGTCGCGCGCCACGAAGGGAAGGTTCTGCCGCGACAGGCACAGCGAACTGGGACCGTCGAGCTTTTCCACCGCGGCGATCCACGCCACCATGGTTTCCACCGTGTCGCAGGGACGCCAGACATCCATGTTCGGGATCATGCGCAGCGTCGCCGTCTGCTCCACCGGCTGGTGGGTCGGTCCGTCTTCGCCCAGCCCGATCGAATCGTGCGTGAACACGTAGATCACGCGCTGCTTCATCAGCGCCGACATGCGCAGCGCGTTGCGCGCGTATTCGGAGAACATCAGGAAGGTGCCGCCGAAGGGCAGCACGCCACCGTGCAGCGCCATGCCGTTCATGATCGCCGCCATGCCGAATTCGCGCACGCCGTAGGAAATGTAGTTGCCCGGCGTGCGGCCGGAGACGTGCTTGCAGCCCGTCCAGTTGGTCAGGTTGGAGCCGGTCAGGTCGGCGGAGCCGCCGAGGAACTCGGGAAGCGCCGGAGCCAGGGCATTGATGGCGATCTGCGAGGCCTTGCGCGTGGCAACCGTCTCGGCCTTGGCATTCACGGCGGCAATGGCCTTCTTCGCATGTTCGGCCCAGTTGGCCGGCAGCTCGCTGGCCATGCGGCGCTTGAATTCCGCCGCCTCGGCCGGGAAGGCCTGGGCATAGGCGGCAAACTTCTGCTGCCAGCCGCCTTCCAGTTCCGCGCCCTTCTTTTTCGCGTCCCAGCCGGCATAGACTTCCTGCGGAATCTCGAACGGGCCGTGCGCCCAGCCGATGTTGGCGCGGGCGGCGGCAATCTCGGCATCGCCCAGCGGCGCGCCATGCACGTCGTGGGTGCCCTGCTTGTTCGGTGCGCCCATGCCGATCACCGTCTTGCAGCAGATCAGGGTCGGCCGGGTCTTGTCCTCCATGGCCTCGCGGATGGCGATGTCGATTGCGGCAGGATTGTGGCCGTCGACATTGCGGATCACCTGCCAGCCATAGGCATGGAAGCGTTCCGGGGTGTTGTCGGTGAACCAGCCTTCGACGTGGCCGTCGATGGAAATGCCGTTGTCGTCCCAGAACGCGGTCAGCTTGTGCAGCCCCCAGGTACCGGCCAGCGCACAGGCCTCATGGGAAATGCCTTCCATCAGGCAGCCGTCGCCGAGGAATACATAGGTGCGATGGTCGACGATCTCGTGGCCCGGCCGGTTGAACTCGTTGGCCAGCAGCTTGTCCGCCATGGCCATGCCTACGGCGTTGGTGATGCCCTGGCCGAGCGGACCGGTGGTGGTTTCGACGCCGGCCGCGTAGCCGTATTCCGGGTGGCCGGGCGTCTTGCTGTGCAGCTGGCGGAACTGCTTCAGGTCGTCGATCGACAGGTCGTATCCGGTCAGGTGCAACAGGGCATAGATCAGCATCGAACCGTGGCCGTTGGACAGCACGAAGCGGTCGCGGTCGGCCCATTTCGGATTCGCCGGATTGTGGCGCAGGTGGCGGTTCCAGAGCACCTCGGCGATTTCCGCCATGCCCATGGGAGCGCCCGGATGGCCGGAATTGGCCTTTTGCACCGCGTCCATGGCGAGGGCGCGGATGGCGTTGGAGAGATTGGAACCAACAGGGACGGAGGACGGCGACGTTGTCATGGCGGCTTCTATAGGTCGAAAGACGGAACGGGTTCCGTCTGGGTAGCCCGGTATTATCGGCGAAACCGGGCGGATCGCAAACAGCGGGCGACGACGACGGACAGTGGAATTCGCGGCGCGATGCGCCGCTGGAAACCCGACTCCTGCACCCGGCGGTCGTCCCCCGCCAACTCAGGCCCGCTTGCGGTTCTCCATGAGGCGCAGGATCAGCGGCGTGAAGATCAGCTGCATGGCCAGTTCCATCTTGCCGCCGGGCACCACGATGATGTTCGGCCGCGACATGAACGAGTCATGCACCATCGACAGCAGGTAGGGAAAGTCGATGCCCTTGGGATTGGCGAAGCGGATCACCACGAAGCTCTCGTCTGCCGTGGGAATGTCGCGGGCGATGAACGGATTCGAGGTGTCGACGGTCGGCACCCGCTGGAAGTTGATGTGGGTGCGCGAAAACTGCGGCGTGATGTAGTTGATGTAGTCGGGCATGCGGCGCAGGATCGTATCCATCACCGCTTCGGTCGAATAGCCGCGCTGGTTCTTGTCGCGATGCAGCTTCTGGATCCATTCGAGGTTGACCGTCGGCACCACGCCCACCAGCAGGTCGGCATGCTCCGCCACATTCACGCGATCGGTCACCGCCGCGCCGTGCAGACCCTCGTAGAACATCAGGTCGGTACCGGCCGGAATATCCTCCCAGGGAGTGAACTCCCCCGACTGCTGGCCATACGGCGCCGCTTCCTCGGCGTTGTGCAGGTACTTCCTCACCTTGCCCTTGCCGTTCTCGCCATAGCCCTTGAACAGGCCGGCCAGTTCCTCGAGGAGATTCGCCTCCGGTCCGAAATGGCTGAAATGGTTGTTGCCTTTGAGTCTAGCCTCTTCCATCGCCAATTTCATGGCCTTGCGGTCGTAGCGATGGAAGGAGTCGCCCTCGACGATGGCGGCCTTGAGCTTTTCGCGGCGGAACACCAGGTCGAAGGACTTGGTGACGGTGGAGGTGCCGGCACCGGAGGATCCGGTAATGGCGACAATGGGGTGCTTGACCGACATGCGAGTCTCCTGGAGGATTGAATTCCGTGACGCGGGTTACTGCGTCCTGAACAGCGAGCGGGACGAGAACAGTGGCGAATTGAAGGTTTCCGGTTCCTTGCCCTTTGCGTACTCCTGGTGGTAGCCGGCGACGCGTTCGACCTCGTTCTTCGAGCCGAATATGAGCGGTACCCGCTGGTGCAGGTCGGTGGGCGTCAATTCCATGACTGCGGCACGGCCGGTGGTCGCCGCGCCGCCCGCCTGTTCGATGATGAACGACACCGGATTGGCCTCGTAGAGCAGGCGCAGGCGCCCGGGCTTGGATGGATCCTTGTTGTCCTTCGGGTACATGAAGATTCCGCCGCGGGTCAGGATGCGGAAGGTTTCCGCCACCAGCGACGCGACCCAGCGCATGTTGAAATCCTTGCCCCTGGGGCCAGTCTTGCCGGCCAGGCACTCTTCCACATAGCGCTTCACCGGCGGCTCCCAGAAACGCTCGTTCGATGTGTTGATGGCGAACTCGTTGGTATCGGCGGGAATGCGCATTTGCGGGTGGGTCAGGATGAAGGCGCCGATGTCGCGGTCCAGGGTGAAGCCATCGACGCCGTCGCCGGTGGTCAGCACCAGCATGGTGGCCGGGCCGTAAAGGGCGAAGCCGGCGCAGACCTGGGCGGTTCCCGCTTGCAGGAAGTCCTCCAGCTTCGCGTCGCTGCCGGGATTGGGCGCGCGCAGGATCGAAAAAATGCTGCCGACCGTCAGATTGACGTCGATGTTGGAACTGCCGTCCAGCGGATCGAAGACCAGCAGGTACTTGCCGCGCTTGCAATGCGCCGGAATGTTGTACACGTCCTCCATTTCCTCGGAGGCCATGCCGGAGAGGTGGCCGGTCCATTCGTTTTCCTTGAGCATCACCTCGTTGCTGAGTACATCGAGCTTCTTTTGCACCTCGCCCTGTACATTCACGGCCGCCGAATCGCCGCCGGCATTGCCCAGCGCCCCGATCAGGGCGCCCTTGTTCACCTGGTTGGAGATGATCTTGATCGCGGTGGCCAGGGAATTCAGCAGGCCGGAAAATTCGCCCGAGGCTCCCGGGTGCTTGTGTTCCGCCTCGATCGTGTAGCGCGTCAGCGTGATGCGTCCCTGATGCATGAGTCCCGCTCCTTGAATGTGTGCCGGCGTATGCGCAGCCACCCGGCGGGCCGCATAACCCCGTTTCCTCAGCGGACAATGTAATCGCATCGATCTATAAGCACCATTCACTTTTTCTTATCCTTTTAATAAGCCCGCTATTTGCCGAGCCGGAGGCAAAAGCGGCCACATATACTGAGGGCGTCCAACCGGAGATCGCCATGCCATCGCTTCCGTTTCGCGTGCTTTTCACGGCGCTTTCCGCCTTTTCCGTTGCAGCCTCGGCCCAGTCGCCATCCCCGACGGGACTCTGGCAAACCATCGATGACGAAACGAAAGTGCCGAAGTCCCTGGTTCGGATCTCGGAACGGAACGGCATCGTTTCCGGGACCATTGAGAAGGTCCTCGATCCGGCCAAGCGCGACGCGAAGTGCGAGGAGTGCGCAGACGACGACCCGCGCAAGGGCCAGCCGGTCACGGGGATGACGATACTCACCAACCTGAAGAAGGAAGGCGATGGCGTCTATGGCGGCGGCAAGGTCCTCGATCCGAACAATGGCAAGGTCTATGCGGCACGGGTGACCGTCATCGACGGGGGGCGCAAGCTGGAGATGCGCGGTTCCTTCCTGTTCATCGGCCGCACCCAGACCTGGCTGCGCGTCGAATGACCGGACCGGACAACGCCGGCCGGCGCCGCCGGAGGCACTAGCGCGTCAGCTGCAGGTACAGGCTGGGCAGGGTTTCCGGCAGGCGCTCGACCCTGTCAAGAACGCGCCAGTTCTTGCCGAAGATGTCGCGCACGTACTCGTCCGCCTTGGGATCGAGGCTGAGGCAAAAGGTCGTCACTCCCTTCGACGCAAGTTCCTCGACCGCCCGACGCGCGTCGGCCCGCAGGTGGCCCGGCTCGGCAACGTCGATGTCCGCCGGTTCGCCATCGGTCAACAACAGCAGGATCTTCTTGTCGGCACGACGGTGGTCGAGGTAATGCCCGGCATGGCGCAGCGCGGCGCCCATGCGCGTCGAGAAGCCCGCCTCCATCGCCGCCAGGCGTGCCTTGACCGTTTCGTCCCAGCGTTCGGAAAAACCCTTGATGTGGTGGTAGCGCACGTCGTGCCGGGTGTTGGAATGGAACCCGGCGATGGCGCAGGGGTCGCCCAGGCAGTCGATTGCCCAGGCCAGCAACGCAACGGCCTCCTGGCTGAGTTCGAGGATGGTCTGCCCCGCCGTACCGCCGGCGCCGACTTTCATGTTCAACGACTCGGACAGGTCGAGCAGCAGCAGAACGTCGATGTTGCGGCCGTCGGTGCGATGGCTCATGTTGATGCGCGGATCGGGCGTGGCGCCGCTGCGGTAATCGACCAGGGACGTGAGCGCGACATCGAGGTCGAGGTCGCTGCCTTCCTCCTGGTAGCGGATGCGAACCTTGTCCTGCGGCTTTACCAAATCGAGCAGGCGCTTGAGCTGACTGGCCAGCGCCGCGTGCCGCGCCAGCAGGAGGTCGATCCGCGCCGCATCGCCGCTGGGATGCAGCGCCTCGTAAACGCTGACCCAGTCCGGGCGATAGGTCTGGCTGCTGTCGTCCCACTCGGGATAGCGGCGCGGCGGCAGGCCGCGCAATTCCTCGGCCGCTTCAAGCCTGCGTTCCTCGTCAAAGGCCTGTTCTTCGTCGCCCTCCTCGATGAACTTCCACAACTGGCGGTTGTCGTCGCGGTAATCGACCACCGTATCGTCGAAATGCACCTTTGCCAGCTGGTCGCTCTGGCGACGGGTTCGCGCGACATAGGCCAGCGCCAGCGCAGCGACCTCGGCGGTGCTTGATTCCCCCGTCGCGAGCAGGCGCTGGAAGCGTGCGACGAAATCGAGCAGATCGGCATCGCGGTAACCGTGGTCCGCATCGAGCAGGGCGCGCGAAAGCATCGCCAGGCGGTGACGCAGGCAGGAAGTCGTTTCGTCGTCGCAGGCGCCTTCCTGCGGCCTGGGATGCAAGGCGAGGAATATCCGGCGCAAGCCCGGATATTCGCGCATCAGCAGGATCTCGATGCGGCAATCCTCGAAGAACTCCACCGCCATGCGCTGGAACGGACTCCAGTTGTCGGCGACCTGCGCCTGGCTCCAGCGGCGATGGCCGACCATGTGCGCAAGCACGGCCCGGTAGCGGTCGAGTCCGCTGATGCCTGCCGCATCGTCGAGCACATCCGGCACACGCATGCCCTGGCTGTCGTAATAGGGCACCGGTTTGCGCAGCTGGTCAAAGGCGGTCGAATAGGGCACCAGCAATTCGCTGTCGCGCCACAGCGCACGCAGGTAGAGCTCGAGCTTTCGCTCGACGTCGGCGAACAGCGTGCCGTGGCGCTCGCGCTGCAGCACGGCCTGGCTGTCGGCCGACTGGAGGCTGAAATAATCGGCCTGGCGCTCGGGATGCCGGTCGTAGTTGCGGATTCCGTACTCGGTCCAGTTCCTCAGTCCCGCCGTTGACAGCAGGCCGAGCAGGCGCGGCGCCTGGTCGAAGAAATGCGGCAGCGCGGGGCTGGGGAAGGTGGTGTGATGGCCATGGACGGAGCCCGAGGTACGCGCCATCAGGTTCAGCGCGATGTCGATATAGATCTCGACCTGCTCCGCCGACTGCAGGCGCCGCGCCACCGCCGCGAGGGTTTGCAGGAAATGGGTGATGGCCTTGCTGTTGGGCGACTTCTGCATGACGCGGATGGCGCCCATCACCTGCGGCAGCAGGGGCTCCTGGTCGCCGCTGGCCGCCGCCGCCACCGCCGGCCATTCCTCGAGGAAGGCCAGCAGCGGCTCCGCTCCACGGCCGAGCTTGCCGATCACGCGCGCGGCCTCGATGTAGGCATCCATCCGCCGCTTGTCGAAACTGCCCAGGGCTTCGCTGACGCATTCCTCGAAGACGTCCGCGACCGACGCGAAGCCGCAGTCGAGCGCCTGCCACCAGGCCTGCACCTGGGGATGCGCCATCTGCCGCTGGCGGGCATCGATCACGGGACGGAAGCCGTTCGCCATGGTGGTTCCCTAGCCGTTGGGGGCCGTGTTTCGCCGTATCGCCAGCGCCGACTTTTGGCGGCGGCCCTCAGGCCGCGTCGAAGCTCGCATCGATCGCGTGATCGAGCGTGGCGCGGATGTCGGCATCGTCGGTGATGGGCCGCACCATCGCCATGCGGCAGGCATCCTGCGCCGTCACGCCGTGCCCGATCAGGGTCGCGGCGTACACGACGAGGCGCGTCGATACGCCTTCGTCGAGCCCGTGGCCCTTCAGGTTGCGCGCCGCACGCGCGACCTTGACCAACTGCGCCGCGACGCCCGCGTCGATCCCGGTTTCGCGCGCAACGATCTGCGCCTCCAGCGCGGCCTCGGGATAGTCGAAATCGAAAGCGGTGAAGCGCTGCTTGGTCGACTGCTTGAGGTCCTTCATCAGCGACTGGTAGCCGGGGTTGTAGGAGATCACCAGCTGGAAATCGGGGTGCGCCTCGATCAGTTCGCCCTTCTTGTCCAGCGGCAGGGTGCGCCGGTGGTCGGTCAGCGGATGGATCACTACCGTGGTGTCCTGTCGCGCCTCGACGATCTCGTCGAGATAACAGATGGCGCCGATGCGCGCCGCCGTGGTCAGGGGGCCGTCCAGCCAGCGCGTGCCGCTGGCGTCGAGCAGGTAGCGGCCGACGAGGTCGGAAGCCGTCATGTCTTCGTTGCAGGCGACGGTGATCAGCGGCTTGCCCAGCCTCCAGGCCATGTGCTCGACGAAGCGCGACTTGCCGCAGCCGGTCGGCCCTTTCACCATCACCGGCAGGCGCGCCGCGTAGGCGGCGGCGTAGAGCTCGACCTCCCGTCCCTGCGCCTGGTAGAAGGGTTCCACCTTGACCAGGAATTGCTCTCTGTTCGACATGGCTTTATCCGATAAAAAGAGTCAGGTATGAGCGGTGAAAAATCCCCGCCGCAGCGGGGATTCTGGCGCAAGCGTTTTACTTGTGCGAACCGATCTTGTCGCGCCAACCCGGGAACAGCTTGTCCGCATCCTTGGGGAAGGACTCGAAGGCGCGTGCAAACTCCCGGTGCTCCTTCGCGTACTGGATCGGGTCGGCGCCCGACTTCCAGCACTCGTAGGCCTGGCGCAACGACTTGGCGCCGGCCGCCGGGGAATCGATGTGGCCGTAGGAGCCGCCGCCGGCGGTGTTGATCACGTTGCCATGGCCGAGGTTCTCGAAGAAGCCGGGCAGGCGCAGCGCGTTCATGCCGCCGGAGATGATCGGCGTGGTCGGCTTCATGCCGTACCACTCCTGGTGGTAGGCGGGGCCGGTGTAGCTGTCGCGCTCGATGATGTAGGCGATGGCGCGGTCGTCGGCGTCGCCTTCCATCTTGCCGTAGCCCATGGTACCGACGTGGATGCCCGACGCACCCTGCAGGCGACTCATCTTGGCCAGCACGTAGGCCGTGTAGCCGCGCTTGGCCGAGGGCGAAGTAACGGCGCCATGGCCGGCGCGGTGGTAGTGCAGGTACTGGTTCGGGTACTGGCGCCGCGCGGTGGTGATCATGCCGGGGCCGCCGACGTAGCCGTCGACCAGGAAGGCCACCTTGTCGGCGTCCGGGCCGAAGGTTTCGAGGATGAAATCCGCGCGGGCCAGCATTTCGTAATGATCGTCGGCCGTAATGTTGGCGGAGAAGATCTTGGCCTCGCCGGTCTCGTCCATGGCGCGCTTCATCGCGTCGTAGACCAGCGGATAGACCTTCTTCGCCGGACAGAACACCTGGTTGCCCTGCGGTTCGTCGTTCTTGATGAAGTCGCCGCCAAGCCAGAACTGGTAGGCCGCCGCCGCGAAGGGCTCGGGACGCAGGCCGAGCTTGGGCTTGATGATGGTGCCGGCGATGTAGCCGCCATCCTTGACCGGACGGCCGAGGATGCGCCACAGGTCGGAGATGTCCTTGGCCGGGCCGTCGAACAACTGGATCGCGCGCGGCGGCATGTAGAAGTCGTACATCTTGGCATGCTCGATGTCGCCCATGCCCTGGTTGTTGCCGATCACCAGCGTCAGGAAGGAGACCAGCATCATGCGGCCGTCGGTGATGTTGCGATCGAACAGGTCGATCGGGTAGGCAATGCGCATCTCCTCGGTCGCCTCGTCGATCAGATAGACCAGTGCATCGACGCCCTTGGTGAATTCGTCGGTGGTGGACACTTCGACGTTGGTGCCGGTCGAGGACTCGGCGGCGAAGTGGGCGGCACCTTCCAGGTAGCCGGTTCCGGCCTTCGGCTTCATCTTGTAGGCGACCAGGATGTGCTTGCCGCCCTTGATCAGGTCTTCTTCCCTGAGGCTCAGGTCGGCGTAGCGGTTCGATTGATCCATTCGATTCTCCTCGTTCTCAACAGTGCGTTAAATGCGTTCGATTGATGCGTTCGGCTTTGGGCTGACCGGAATCTTAGACAGCGATAACCATAATCTCAAGTCACGTTTTTTTATCATCATCATCAGTTTTTACTGATGGCTTCGGCATGCCAGGTTCTGAGCAGATCAACGTCGACAAATGACTTGCCGTGCATGTCTGCGCGGCGCACCTGCGCCGGACGCTCCGGCACCCCGAGGTCGGAGAGCACGGCGAAGGCACCGCTGAAATCATGGTTCAGCGTGTATTCGCCATCGGTGACCACGGTGGCCAGTCCCGCGCCGAGACTGGCCTTGAGGCCATTGCCGGAGTCCTCGAAGGCCAGGCAGGCGTCGGCCGGCAGCCCGAGCCGCTCCAGCACCCAGAGGTAAATGTCGGGTGCCGGCTTCTTGGCCGGCACCACGTCGCCGGCGCCGACCACCTCGAACCAGGATTCCGCATCGGGCGCCAGGCTGGCCTGCAACAGGGCGGAAACGTTTTCCGGCGAGGTCGTGGTGGCGATCGCCAGGCGCAGCCCGGCGGCACGGGCCGCACGCAGCAGCGCCCCCACCCCCGGGCGCAGCGGCACCCGTCCGGCATGCACCAGCTGGACATAATGCTCGGTCTTGAGCACATGCAGTTTGCGCAGGAAATTGTCGAAGTCGGGCTTGGCTGCAAGGTCCGGCGCATGGCGCCGGGCATAGTGGAGCATCCGCTCCTTGCCGCCGGTCACGGCCAGCAGTTCGCCGTAGAGCGGCACATCCCAGTGCCAGGGCAGACCCGCATCGCGAAACGCGGCATTGAAGGCGAGGCGATGGCCATCGCGCTCGGTATCGGCCAGCGTGCCATCGACATCGAAGATCAGGGCTTCAAGCATGGCGGCAGGATAGCCTCCAATCACCCATAAGCAACAGTCACGGTTTCTTATGCCGGTGATAAGATTCACGAAAAACCGCGTGCCGCTGTCGACCGAATTTTCTTGGCCGCCCCGTCATCCGCCCACGTCCGGGACCGAACATGAAGAACGTTACCCTGCGCCAGTTGAAGATCTTCGAGGCGGTGGCGCGCCACCTGTCCTTCTCGCGCGCCGCGGAGGAACTGCACCTGACCCAGCCCGCGGTATCGATGCAGGTCCAGGCTTTGGAAGACCAGGCCGGGCTGCCGCTCACGGAGCAGGCCGGCAAGAAGGTCCGCCTCACCGCCGCCGGCGAGGAGGTCGCGCGCCAGGCCCGACGCATCGCCGAACAGTTGCGCGAAGCCGGCGAGGCGCTGGCGGCGCTGAAGGGCGTCGAGTCCGGCCGCCTGAAGATCGGCGTGGTCAGCACCGCCAAGTATTTCGCGCCGTCCCTGCTGGCCGAATTCCGCCGCCGCCATCCCGGGGTGGAACTGAGCCTGACCGTGAGCAACCGCGGCACCATCGTCCGCCACCTTGCGGATAACGACATCGACCTGGCCATCATGGGCACGCCTCCTGGCGAATTCGAAACCGTGGCCAAGATATTCGCCGAGCATCCGCTGGTCTTCATCGCGGCGCCGGACCACCGGCTTGCCGTCAAGCGCCGCATCGACCCGAAGCAACTCGTCGAGGAGACCCTGCTGATCCGCGAACCCGGTTCCGGCACGCGCGGTGCGCTGGAGCGCTTCCTCGATGAACACAAGGTGGTGCCCGCGGCATTCATGGAACTCGGCAGCAACGAAACCATCAAGCAGGCCGTCATGGCTGGCCTCGGCCTGTCCTTCATTTCCGAGCACACGATCGGCCTCGAGCGGTCGGTCGGCCGCCTGGTCAGGCTCAACGTGACCGGCACGCCGGTCAAGCGACAGTGGCGGCTGGTCTACCGCACCGACAAGCGCCTGATGCCAGCGGCGACCGCCTTCGTCGAGTTCATGGACAGCGAAGGCTCGCGACTGATCGAAGCCCAGGTCGGCAAGCCGGAACCGGCGCCCAGCCACCAGGCTGCGGCGCAATCCGGCCGAGCCTGACGCCAGGCTATTTCGTCGGCACCTTCCACAGCGTCGCGGTCACCCCGAGCGGCGTGATGAAGGCCTTGACATGCATATCGCCGACAGTGAGGCGCTTGCCGCCCCCGGGCAAGGCACTCATGAAAACGTCGGCAATCTGGTCATCGCTCAGCGCGGTCGTCCCGGAGCCATGCCAGAGCCGTATGTGCCCGCAATTGTCACGGTCCAGCAGCAGCGTCTTGTCGGTGCGGGCGGCAGGCAGGCGGATCATCACGCCATCCGGAGTCTCGTAGGCGCGGGCCGGGCCGGCGCCGGTCTGCATCTCCGCGCCGCCCGAGGGCTTCGCGGTCGCTTCGAGTTCCATCGCCTCCTCGTCGGACAACTGGCTTTCGCCCTCGGTATGCCACACCGTGAAGCCGCCGCCGGTGCGCAACTGGATCAGCAGCACGTTGTCCGCGGCGCCGGCCACGCTCGCCAGCGTCAGGGCGACGATGAACGCAAGGGCTCGCACTAGGCCGTCCATTTGATCGAGCAGCCGATGCCCGGCATCTGCTGCGCCGGACCTTGCCCGGTCAGGGCCACCTGCCGCATCGCCTCGAACAGGTCGCGGCGGACGCCTTCGGGCGCGGTTTCCTTGCGCGACTCGTCGAGTCGGCCGCGGTACTGCAATTCGAGACAGGCGTTGTAGCCGAAGAAATCCGGCGTACATACCGCGCCGTAGGCTTTCGCCACCTCCTGCGTTGCGTCCAGCACGTAGGGGAAGGGGAAGGCCAGGTCGCGCGCCAGGCGCTGCATGTTTTCCCAGGAGTCTTCGGGATAGTCGGTCGGGTCGTTGCTCATGATGGCGATGCTGCCGACGCCCAGCGTGGCGAGTTCCCGCGCGTCGCGCAGGATGCGATGGAGCACGGCCTTGACGTAGGGACAGTGGTTGCAGATGAACATCACCAGCAAGCCCTGCGGGCCCCGCGCGCTCTCCAGTGTGTGGCGCCTGCCATCGACGCCGGGCAGGTTGAAATCGATCGCCGGGCGACCGAAGTCGCAGACGGGCGGGGAAAGACTGACCATGGATTGTCTCCGATTCCTGGTTTCCGTCGCGCAACGCGAGGCCGACGATTCGCGGCTCGGCCGACACTGAATCGAAGGCCCTGAATTCGCGTGTGCGCCGCCTGCACGGGTGAAGCAGCACTTGCCTCGCGTTTTGGCGATAATCCGGCAATGATACCGAGGTTCTTCTGTCCCTTCCCGCTCCACCCCGGCGCCACGGTCGAACTGGCGGCCGAGGCCGCCCACCATGCGCTGAAAGTCCTGAGAGTCGGCGCTGGCGACACGGCGATCCTGTTCGACGGGCGCGGTGGCCAATGGCGCGCGACGCTGCACCCGGCCGGCAAGGCCCTGCGCGCGACCCTGATCGAGTTCGACGACGCCGAATGCGAGCCGCCGCTGGCGCTGACCCTGGTGCAGGGCCTTCCCGCCAGCGACAAGATGGACTTCGTGGTGCAGAAGGCCGTCGAACTCGGGGTCGCGCGCATCCAGCCGGTCGCGGCGAAACGCAGCGTGATTCGGCTCTCCGCCGAACGGGCCGAGCGCCGCGTCGAGCATTGGCGCAACGTCGCCATCGCCGCCTGCGAACAATCCGGCCGCAATCGCATCCCGGCCGTGGCGCCTATCCTTGATCTGCCGCAATACCTTGGCATGGCGGCGCGGGAAAATGGGCTGCGGTTCATTTGTGCGCCAGGCGCCAGCGGGTCTCTGCGCGAACTCGCGCTGCCCGATGCGCCGATCAGCCTGCTGGTGGGGCCGGAGGGTGGCTTCGAAGAAGGTGAATTGCTCGCAGCCCACGCCGCCGGCTTCCATGCCATACGGCTGGGACCACGGGTGCTGCGCACCGAGACCGCCGGACCCGGCGCGGTGGCGGCAATGATGGCACTTTGGGGAGATTGGTGATGTTCGAATCTGCGGAAATCGGTCACAAGATCGACAAGGGAACATACAAGAAGGAATTGCCGGCGCTGCGCGCGGCCCTGCAGGATGCGCAATACGACCTCAAGGAGAACGGAAAGATTCCTGTCATCGTGCTGGTCAGCGGCCAGGATGGCGCCGGCAAGGGCGAGACCATCAACATCCTCTACGAGTGGATGGACCCGCGCTTCATCTCCACCCTGGCCTTCTCGGCGCCGACCGACGAAGAACAGGCGCGCCCCTTCATGTGGCGCTACTGGCGCGCGCTGCCGCCCAAGGGGCGCGTCGGCATCTTCGCCGGTTCGTGGTATTCGAGCCCGATCCACGACCGGCTCGACGGCACCATGAGCAAGGCCGACATGGACGCGCGCATCGACCAGATCAACCGCTTCGAGGCCATGCTGGTCAATGAAGGCGCGCTGGTGCTGAAGTTCTGGTTCCACCTCACCAAGGATGGCCAGAAACGGCGCCTCAAGGCGCTGGAGAAGGACCCGAAGACGGCATGGCGCGTCACCAAGTGGAACTGGGACCGGCTCAAGACCTACGACAAACTGCAGGACGTGGTCGGCCACGTGCTGCGCATGACCAACACGCCCTGGGCGCCGTGGACCATCATCGAGGGCGAAGATGACCGCTACCGCTCGATGACGACCGGCAAGATCCTGCTTGAATCGATCCGCCAGCGCCTGGGCAGCGCCGACAAGCACACGACGCCGGTGGCGCCGCCGATGCGGGTCAACATCGACGGCCGCAACGTGCTGTCCGAGCTGAACCTGAAACATGCGCTGAGCGAAAAAGACTACGAGGAGCAACTGGCGAAATGGCAGGGCAAGCTGTCCGAACTGGTACGCGACCCGCGCTTCAAGGGCCGCTCGCTGGTCTGTGCCTTCGAGGGCGCGGATGCCGCCGGCAAGGGCGGCGCCATCCGCCGCATCGCCGCCTCCATGGATGCTCGCGACTACCAGATCATCCCGGTGGCCGCACCGACCGAGGAGGAACGCGCCCAGCCCTACCTCTGGCGCTTCTGGCGGCACATCCCGCGCAAGGGCCGGGTGGCGATCTTCGATCGCACGTGGTACGGCCGCGTGCTGGTGGAACGCGTCGAGGGCTTTTGCGCCGAAGCCGACTGGCTGCGCGCCTATTCCGAAATCAACGATTTCGAGCACGACATATCCGATGCCGGCGTCATCGTCGTCAAGTTCTGGCTGCAGATCAGCCAGGAAGAACAGCTGAAGCGCTTCAAGGAGCGCGAGAAGATCGAGTTCAAACGGTTCAAGATCACCGAGGAGGACTGGCGCAACCGCGAGAAATGGGATGCCTACCAGGAGGCCATCTGCGACATGGTCGACCGCACCAGCACGGGCATCGCGCCGTGGACCCTGGTCGAGGCCAACGACAAGGGCTATGCCCGGGTCAAGGTGCTTCGCACCATCTGCGAACGCCTCGAGGCCGAACTAGATGGTCGCCCGGCGCCGCGGCCGAAACCAGAAAAGCCGGCCAGGGATTCGAAGGCCAAAAAATCCGCCAAGCCGGGCAGCATTGCCGCCAAGCCCGCGGAAGGCAAGGCGACCACCGCCGCGCCGAAGCCGGCGACAAAACCCGCCGCCGCCAAGAATCCGCCGCGTCCGACCGCTCCCGTGAAACCCGCGCGGGCCGCAAAGGCCCCTCCTAAGAAAGGCAAACCCGCCCAATGACCCTGGAGACCCGCAGCAGCCAGCCCGATACCGACGCCCGCCTGGTTGCCTGGGTACGCCAGGCCGCCCCTTACATACACGCTTTCCGCGGCCGCACCTTCGTCATTGCCTTCGGCGGCGAGGTATTGCAGGCCGGCGCGGCGCAGGCGCTGATCCATGACATCGCGCTGCTCGACAGCATGGGCATCCGCCTGGTGCTGGTGCATGGCGCCCGGCCGCAAATCGATACCGAGATGCTCTCGCGCGGACTGACGCCGAAGTTCCACAAGGGATTGCGCATCACCGATGCCGAGGCGCTCGAATGCGTCAAACGGGCGATGGGCGTCACGCGCATCGAAATCGAGGCGCTGCTCTCGCAGGGCCTGCCCAACACGCCGATGGCCGGCGCCTTCCTGCGCGTCACCGGCGGCAACTTCATTACCGCGCGCCCCGTCGGCGTGGTCGATGGCATCGATTTCCAATACACGGGCGCCGTGCGCAAGGTGATCGCCGAGGAAATCCAGGCCGACCTGGCGCAGGAGAACGTGGTCCTGATCACCCCGATCGGCGCCTCGCCCACCGGCGAGATCTTCAACCTGGCCTGGGAGGAGGTCGCGGAAGCCGTGGCCGTGGCGGTCAAGGCCGACAAACTGATCTACCTGTGCGATGCCCCCGGCCTGGTCAATGCCAAGGGTGCCCTGCTCGACGCGCTAACCGCCGACGAAGCACAGAAACTCGCCAGCCGGCACCTCGCGGCGCAGGCGCCGGAAGTAGCGCGCGTGCTGCCCAGCGCCGTGCGCGCCTGCCGCGCCGGCATCGGCCGGGTGCATTTTCTCGACCGCCAGGCCGACGGTGCGATGCTGATGGAATTCTTCACGCGCGACGGCGTCGGCACGGTGATGACCAGCGCGCCGCTGGCGCGGCTGCGCGACGCCACCATCGACGACGTCGGGGCGATACTTGGCCTGATCGAGCCGCTGGAGGCCGACGGCACCCTGGTCAAGCGCGGCCGGGAGCGCCTGGAAATGGAGATCACGCGTTTTTCGGTGGTCGAGCACGACGGCGTGATCGTCGGCTGCGCCGCCGTCTATCCCTTCTCGACCGAGAAAGCGGCGGAACTCGCCTGCCTGGCGGTGATGCCGGATTTTCGCCGCAGCGGCTACGGCGAACAGTTGTGCACCCATATCGAGGCCCGCGCCAAAAAATTGAAGTTGAAGCGCCTCTTCGTTCTCACCACGCGCACGGCGCACTGGTTCATCGAGCGCGGCTTTGCCGAAGCCGGCGTAGACGAACTGCCGGCCGCGCGGCGCGAGCTCTACAACCTGCAGCGACGCTCCAAAGTTCTGGTCAAGGCGCTCTGACCGTTTGCGCCCGACCCTCTGGCGCCAACGGACCGGCGCCGGGCGCCGCGCATGCAGTCACGCGTCGCCCGGCTGCGGTTCCGAAACCGCTCCGGGCAGGCGCACCATGGTCACCACCCGGCTGCCGTTGCCGAGGTATTCGAGACTGTCGAAACTCATGGCCCTGGACATCGCTATGCCGCGGCCATGGAGATCGAAGACCCGCTCCGGCCGGAAATCGACGTACATCTGCCAGTCGAAGCCCGGGCCCTGATCGGCAATCGTCACGCAGCACTTCGTGGCCCCCTTCTCCAGCGTCACATCGACCCGGCGACCGGCGTATTCGGGAAGCTGGAGACGGGATTCGACTTCTTCCAGCCAACGCCCCTCGCTCAGCAGCTGGCCCTTCTCGGCATAGGAGATTTCCAGGTTGCCGTGCTCGATGGCATTGATCAGGAGTTCCGAATATCCGGTCACCGTGCGGTCCGGGCTCATGCTGACATCGGCCAGCAATAGCGCAAGGTCGCGCGCCTCGTCCAGGGTCCTGCAACTGAACTCGGCGCGGCGCAGCAAGGTAAGCTTGTTCGCCTGGCGCCCGACCATGTCACGCAATTCGCGCTTCTGGCGCAATCCGTCCAGGGCGCTGTTGATGACCGCCTTCAGCACGTCTTCGGTGGACGGCTTGGTCAGATAGTAATGCGCTCCGGCCGCGAGGCCCTCGATGATGTCTTCCTGGCGATCGTCGCTGGTCAGCATGATCACCGGCAGGTCCTTGAACCGTGGATCCGCCTTGAGGCGTTTCAGAAGCGAGATTCCGTCCAGACGCGGCATCTGCTTGTCCAGCAGCACCAGGTCGAACCGGGCAGGATCGCCATCGAGCAGTTCCCAGGCCGCCACGCCGTCGGCCACGGCTTCGAGCAGGTAGCCGGCGGACTCCAGCAATTCCAGCGTCACCATGCGGATCAGCGGATCGTCGTCAACGATTAACAGGCTCGAGGTCATCTCGCCCTCTCCGGTTCGGGCCTTTCGCATGGCGCGGACGAACTAGAAGGCTGCATCGTCATTTCTTCATGCGACACGCTTCCGATCAGCACGATGGCCTCGTTGCCCTGCTTGTTGTGCGACAGGTGCAGTGCCATGTCGCTGACCAGCCGCAGGCCTCGCTGGGCCGCGCCAGCCGCATCCGCCACCACGTCGGCCGGCAGGTCGCCCGGTTTGAAGCCGCTGCCGCTGTCCGCCACGATCAATCGCAATGCCTGTTCGCCGCCCACGCAGTCCAGCGCCATCTCGACCGCGATGAAGCCGTCAGCCAGCTGCGCCAGGCGCCTTTCCTTTTCCTCGAAATACTCGAGGTAGCCTTCACTTGATCGATACTTGTTCCCGGTCGGCAGGTTCAGGATCCCGTGTTCGAGCGCATTGGCGAACAATTCGGAGAATATGCTCGGCAGGTTGGGGAAATGCGCGACGAAGCCCAATGCGCCGGCCATTGCCAGAATCTCTTCGACGATGCCCGCGGAACGCAGCGACTCGACACCGAGCTGCATGGACAGGCGGTCGGTCGTCAGCTTAGCCGGGGCACCGGCTGGGCGCCCCCTCCCTGACACTGCTTCGCGCTGGGTCAAAACCCCGGCCGACAAGTCGTCGCCCTGCCCGGCGGCGATCGCCGCCGCGACCAGGGCATCCATCCGCTCGGCCGCAGGCGTGGCGGCAAGCAGGGCCTCCATCGGCGTCGCCGGATCCTCTCCGGCAAAAGCCGGGTTTTCCCAGATGCCATCGGAGAACAGGATCAGTTGTTGGCCCGCCGAAAAGGGCAGCCTTTGTGTCACAAACAGCGCCGGATCGTCCTCGTTGATGCCAAGCGCCACCTGCATCGAATCGACGCGTTCCGCGATCCGTCCGTCCGGCCGGACCAGCAAAGCAGGCGGATTGCCCCCGTTCCAGATCTCGACGACCCCCGCCTCGGCGTCGATGCTGACCAGGGTCGCGGCGACAAAGCGATCGATAGGCAGCAAATCGCGTATGCGCCGGTTGAGTTCCCGCGCCACGGTCGAGATCGGATAGCCCTTGCGCGACATTCCGTCGAAAGGAAAGAAAAGCGGCAGGATGTTTATCGCTGCCGGCAGGCCGTGGCCAACGGCGTCGGCGAGCAGCACATGCAATCGTCCGCTGGGCGTGCGTCGGGCGAAGACCACGTCGCCGCTGAACAAGGCGGAAGGAACAACCTTGTACTGGAGCGCATTGCCGTTGGGTGGCTCCGTGTGCGCCAGGACGCGATTGAGGATGAATGATGCGACCTCGCTTTCACGCCGCATTTCTTCGTTGTACAGCTCGATGCGCCGCTGTTGCACCCTGAACGTGCGATGGATCTGAACCTGCCGGATGAAGGCGCGCAACTTGGCCCGCAGCAGGCCGAAATTGATCGGCTTCGGTATGAAGTCATCCGCCAGTTCGAGACCATCGAGCATGGTCTGCCGGTCGTTCAGCATGGACAGGAACAGGATCGGCGTGTGGATCTCGCCGGACTCGGCATTGATGAGGCGCGCAGCCTCCAGCCCGTCCATGACCGGCATCATGATGTCCATCAGCACGAGATCCGGGCGTTCCTGGCGGTGCAGCGCCACCGCCTCGGCACCATCGTTGGCGACGACTACCGTATGCCCTTCCCTGCGCAGGAACACTTCCAGAATATGCCGATTCGCCTTCTGGTCGTCGGCAACAAGCACCTTGATCCCGGAACCGACCGATGCATCCATGATTTCCGAGCGGCCCGGATCAGGCGATCGAGAACAGCTTGTCGAAGCGGGCGATTTCCAGTGCCTGCTTGACCATCCCGCGCGGACTGGCGAGCGACAACGACTTCTTGGCGGTGTTTGCCCGATCGCGCAGCATGAGCAGCATGCCCAGCGCCGAACTGTCGAGGTACTCCACCCCTGCCAGGTCGATCACCACCGACTCGACATCCTTGTTCTGCAGGGCCGTATCCACGGCTTCGCGGAATTCCCTATGCATGCTGAATTCGAACCGGCCGGTCAGGCGCAGGATCGCCCGCTTGTCTTCCGCCCTCAGTGTTATTTGCATGACGAATCTCCATGATATGTCCTGCGCGAATGATGCAACAAAGCGGCGCGCGTGGACACCTGGCTACGTAGATTCCGCAAATCGTCGCGTATTTCACGGATAAACAAATTACCCGCAGTTTGAGACGATGCGTGCCCGGGATACGCGGACATTCGTGTTCGAGTCGCGGAAAGGCTTGAAACCTCAAACTTTCGTACATCTTTGGATGCTGCATGGGCACAAACCAGTTGCTACCCGACTCGGCTTACAAGCACCCGCAAGGCTTTCAATCGAACGACATCGGCGGCCGGCAGGGTTGGCCAGAGGTAGCGTCGAGTCGGATGAGTATCCGCGTATCTTTTGGCAGGCCACTTCAATCATGAAATTCCTGGACAAGAACTCCCTTCTCGGACTCGGCTGGATCTTGCTGGTCGGCACCGGCGCCTCCCTGGCCGACCGCGCCGGGCACGGGCTCTCCGTGTGGACCGCCCTGGTACTGGCCACGATCGGCTGGCAAGCCATTGCTGTGGTTTCCGCGAAGCAGGCGGCCCGGAGCGCCGACGACCGGCAAGCATCGAAGCGGGAAGAGCAGGACTTGCTGGAAGAGTTTCATCGCCTGCTGAACGAATGTTCGATCCAGTTTTCCGCGCAAGTGGAATCCCTGCGCGGAGAACTGGGCCAGGTGCAGACCTTGTTGTCGGAAGCCATCATCAGCCTGACCGACAGCTTCACCAACATGCAGGAACATACGCGCCAGCAGCGTGACGTGACCGTTTCTGTCACCCGCGGCGGCGACGACGGCGGCATGGGGCAACTCAAGTTCGATGACTTCGTCAAGGATACCTCGTCCGTGATGCAGCGCGTGGTCGACAGCATCATCGACAACAGCAAAATCGGCATGGAACTGGTCGAACTGACCGACAACATCGCTGCGCGCACCAAGGACGTACAGTCGTTCCTCTCCGAAATAGGCTCGATCGCCAAGCAGACCAACCTGCTGGCCCTCAATGCCGCGATCGAGGCGGCACGGGCCGGCGAGGCCGGACGCGGCTTCGCCGTGGTTGCCGACGAAGTGCGCGACCTTTCCGGACGAACCGCGCAGTTCAGCCAGCAGATCAACACGGTGATCCAGAACATGCAGGTCACGGTGAAGCAGACCGAAACGGCAATCCAGCAAATGGCCAGCCACGACATGACGTTTGCGCTGGAATCGAAGCATAGCGTCGAGCGGGTGATCAAGGCCATGGAGAGCCAGAACCAGCAGCGCGGACTGGCCATCGGACAACTCGGCGCGATCGCCGACCAGGTCGATGTCCAGGTCGGGCGCGCCGTCACCGCGCTGCAATTCCAGGACATCGTTTCGCAGCTTCTCAGCCATGTCGGTCGCCGCGCGGACGCCATCGACGACGTATCGCGGCACCTCGGCGCACTGGCGCAATCGCTTCACGGCAGCGCGGAGCTACCCGACGCCGCGCATGCCCTTGAGTCCCTGAAATCCGAAACCCGCCGCGTATCCGAGCGACTGCAGAGCATGGCACAGGACACCGCCAACTGCCCGGTGAGCCAGACCGAAATGAAGCGCGGCGACATCGAACTGTTCTGAACGATACGCCAGCAAACTCCGAGGGAGCAAAAAATGCCCAAAGCCGTACTTGCCGTAGACGATTCCGCCTCCATCCGCCAGATGGTCGCATTCACCCTGAAAAGTGCCGGCTATGACGTGGTGGAAGCCGCCGACGGCATGGACGGCCTGAGCAAAGCCAAGACACGCGGATTCGACCTGATCCTCACCGACCAGAACATGCCGCGCATGGACGGACTGACCCTGGTTAAGAGTTTGCGCGCCATCGCCCAATACCGCACCACGCCGATCCTGATCCTCACCACGGAATCGTCGGACGCGATGAAAACCCAGGGCAAGGCCGCTGGCGCCACCGGCTGGCTGGTCAAACCCTTCGACCCGCAAAAGCTGCTCGATGTGGTGAAGAAGGTCATCGGCTGACACACCCACCAGACCCAGGCAGGAAGCGCGATGTCCGTCGATCTCAGCCAGTTCTATCAGATTTTTTTCGAGGAAGCCCAGGAACACCTTGACAGCATGGAGGCGCTGCTGCTGGATATTGACGTTGAGCAACCCGATCCGGAGCAACTCAACGCCATCTTCCGCGCGGCGCATTCGATCAAGGGCTCGGCCGGCACCTTCGGCTTCACCGATCTGGCAGAAGTCACTCACGTACTGGAGAACCTGCTCGATCGCGTGCGCAAGGGAGAACTGGCTTTGCGCCCCGACATGATCGATGCCTTTCTCGATGCCGGCGACGTACTCAAGGTACTCCTCGGCGCGCACCGCGGCAGCGGCAGCGCGGATCCGGCAGAGGCGAAAGCGCTGTGCCAGCGACTGGCGACCCTCACCGGCGACGGTACCGGCGGCGGCCCCGGCGCAACGGCAACGGCACGCAACACCGACGAGCCTGTTCCGGCTTTGCTGCCGGCGGCGAACTGGACCGACGTCAGCTTCGTGCTGGAACAGGGGACGCAGGAACCGGACGCGGCAATCGACAACCTGCTTGCCGAACTTGACCCTGGGTGGCAGGCCTCCGTCGTCGATCGCGCGGCAAGCCCGGATGCGCGCTGGCGCCTGCGCGTGGGCGCCGACGCCGACCTGGACCTGCTGCGCGGAATGCTGGAATTCCTTGCGCGCAGCGACAGCATTCGCGTCGATCCGGCAAACGCTTCGAACTCGGGCAGCACCGACAACGACAGTTTCGGATTCTTCGACACCACCCCCGTCGCAGCGCTGCCCCCGCCTGACGACGCCTGGGGCCTGTTCGAGGACACGCCCGCCGCGCCACCATCGCCCGCGGCCGCCACCGACGATTCCTTTGGCTTGTTCATCGATCTGCCAGCCCCGGAAGCCCCCGTCACCGTAGCGCCGGCGCCGACTCCCGCGCCCGTCGAACGACGCGACGCGACGCGGGCCGACCGGCGCGCCACGCCGCGATCCGGCGCTTCGGGCGAAACGTCGATCCGGGTCGACGTCGACAAGGTCGACCAGTTGATCAACCTCATCGGGGAACTGGTGATCACCCAGGCCATGCTCGCCCAATCGGCGTCGGACATCGACCCGGTCAAATATGCAAGCCTCTACAACGGCCTGGCGCAACTGGAACGCAACACGCGCGACATGCAGGAGTCGGTGATGTCGATTCGCATGATGCCGATCTCCATGGTGTTCTCCCGCTTCCCGCGCGTGGTGCGCGATCTGGCGCAGAAACTCGGCAAGCAGATCGAACTGAAAACCATAGGCGAAGGCACGGAACTCGACAAGGGACTGATCGAGCGCATCAGCGACCCGCTGACGCACCTGGTGCGCAACAGCATCGACCACGGCGTCGAAATGCCGGACGATCGCATCGCCAAGGGCAAATCGGCCGTCGGCTGCATCACGCTCAAGGCCTACCACCAGGGCGGCAACATCGTCATTGAAGTCAGCGACGACGGCGCCGGCCTCGATCGCGCGAGGATCCTGGCCAAGGCCCGGGAAAAGGGCATTGCGGTGAATGACCAGATGAGCGACGGCGAAGTCTGGCAACTGATCTTCGAACCGGGCTTCTCGACCGCGGAGCAGGTCACCGAAGTCTCCGGGCGCGGCGTCGGCATGGACGTCGTCAAGCGCAACATCGGCGCCATGGGCGGTCGCGTCGAGATCGAGTCCATGAAAGGAATCGGAACCCGCATGACGGTCCGCCTGCCCTTGACCCTGGCGATTCTCGATGGCATGTCGGTCGCCGCCGGCAAGGAAACCTACATCATCCCGCTGGGCTACGTGGTCGAGTCGCTGCAGGTCGAGCGCGCCATGATCCGCAGCATCGCCGGGGTCGAGCGCCTGATCCAGGTGCGCGGCGAATTCCTGCCGGTGGTGGCCCTCTACGAAGTCTTCGGCATCGCGAACACCGCGCTGCGCCTGGACCAGGGAATCATGGTGGTGGTGGAAGCCGATGGCGTCAAGGCGGCGCTGTTCATCGACGCGCTGCTGGGGCAGCACCAGGTAGTGATCAAGAGCCTTGAATCCAACTATCGCAAGGTCGCGGGGATCTCCGGCGCGACCATCATGGGCGACGGTCACGTGGCCCTGATACTGGATGTGGCGGCGCTGGTGCAGATGGCAAGAACCGCCCTGCCCGCCGCGGCATGAATACCACCCGCTGAAAGGGAGCACGACGCAATGATGGTTCAGGAGCAAGCAGGACAAGGCAATGCCGCCGGAAGCGCACGCGCGGATTCCGACGAATATCTGACCTACACGCTGGGCGCCGAGGAATACGCGATCGACATCCTCAAGGTGCAGGAAATCCGCGGCTACGAGTCGCCGACGACGATCGCCAATGCCCCCGCCTTCCTCAAGGGCGTGATCAACCTGCGCGGCACCATCGTCCCCATCGTCGACCTGCGCATCAAGTTCGGCGTCGGCAACGCGGATTACACGCCCTTCACCGTGGTCATCATCCTCAACCTTGGCGCCCGCGTGGTGGGCATGGTGGTGGATAGCGTCTCCGACGTGACCATGCTGCGGCAGGACAGCATCCGCCCGGCGCCCGAATTCTCCGCAAGTGTCGACACCCGTTACATCAGGGGGCTGTGCACACTAGACGACCGCATGCTGATCGTGGTCGACATCGAACGCCTGATGCTGTCCTCCGAGATGGCATTGGTCGATGAATCCCTGGCCTGAATGAAAACCAAACCATGAAGAATCTCAACGTCGGCCAGCGCCTGACCATCCTAGTCACCGTTGCCGTTCTGGCGCTCAGTGCCGCGGCGGCGGTAGGCATCAGCGGCATTTCGACCATGCTGCGCTCGATAGAGGAACTGTACTCCCACAACCTCGTGACCACGGAACGAATCGGTCGCATCCTGTGGCTGATGGGCGACAACCGCGCCCAGATCATGCTTTCGCTGCAACACGATCCGGCCAGCAAGTACGCGAAGCTCCATGACCACCCGCTTGCCACGCATCTCGACCAGATGGTCAAGAACCGCGACGAGATCAGCGCAATCGTCGCGGAGATGCAGAAACATGCCATGGAAAGCGATGAGAAGAAGTTGTTCGACGAATACGCCGCGGCACGTGCAAGATACGTCGCAGAAGGATTGAATCCCGCACGCGAAGCCATCCTCGCCGGAGACTTCGAGCGCAGCTTTCGAACTTTGGTCACCAAGGTCAATCCGCTCTATGCCGAGGCGACCCGCACGGCTGACGCCTATACCAAGTACATCACCAACGAGGGCAAGGGTGACTACGAGGAAGGCCTGCGCGATTTCGCACTGGAACGCAATCTTATACTCGGCATCGCCCTGCTGGCGGCGGCCTTCATGGTGACCTTCGGCTACCTCGTGACACGCGGCATCACCCTGCCCCTGCGCCGCTCGGTCGACGTGGCGAATGCGATCGCCGAAGGCAGGCTCGACAACGACATCGCCGAAGACGGGCGGAACGAAATGGCGACCCTGCTCGCGGCACTGAAAGCGATGCAGACCCGCCTGCTCGCCAGTATCGAGGCCGAACGCCGTCAGGCGGCGGAAAATCTGCGTATCAGGATCGCGCTGGACAACGTCTCGACCGGGGTGATGATCGCCAACAACGAACGCACCATCATCTACGCCAACCATGCGGTGAAGCGCATCCTCAAGGGCGCGGAGCCGGCGATACGCAAGCAGTTGCCCAACTTCGACGCCGACAGGATGATCGGTGTCAACATCGACGGCTTCCACAAGAATCCCTCGCACCAGGCCAAACTGCTGTCGTCTTTCACCAGCACGTATGTCGCCAACCTCGAGATCAGCGACCGGCACATGCGGGTGTCCGCCAGCCCGGTAATCAATGAAAACAACGAGCGACTCGGTTCCGTCGCGGAATGGCTGGACCGAACCAATGAAGTCCGCATCGAACGCGAAGTCGCCGGCATGGTCGATGGCGCCTTGCGCGGTGACTTCAAGACCCGGCTTTCGCTGGAAGGCAAGGAAGGATTTTTCAAGCAGCTCTCCGAAGGCCTGAACAAGCTGTCCGAAGTTACCCAGACCGGCCTCACCGACGTCGCGCAAATCCTGCAGCGGGTGGCCGGCGGGGATCTGACGCAGAAGATCGATGCCGACTACCAGGGCATCTTCGGCCAGTTGAAGGACGACACCAACACCACTATCGAACGCCTGCGCGAAGTCGTC
>JACRIY010000109.1 GCA_016235805.1 Rhodocyclales bacterium | reverse complement strand
TTGTGGCCTGTCTGGCCGTTTGCGATCAGGTATTTGAAGCTCTGGTTCGATTCCTGCGGATTGCAGAATCCCGCGTACTGGCGCATGGTCCATGGCTGCTTGCGGTACATCTCGCGGTGGATGCCGCGCGTGAAGGGATACTGGCCGGGCTCGCCGACCATTTCCATGCCGCCGCTGGCCTCGACGTCTGCCGCGGTGTACAGCGGCTTGACCTCGATTCCCGATTCGTTGATGACTTTCTTCATGGTCGGTTTCTGCGGGGCGTTCATTTCACATTGCTCCGGATGTAGTCGCAGATCGCGTCGAGCTTCGAGCCGGACGGGAAGATGCCCTTGAAGCCGAGTTCGCGCAGCGCGTCGTGGTCCTGTGCCGGCAGGTTGCCGCCGATCACCCAGAGCTTGTCGGTCAGGCCGTTGGCTTCGAGTAGCGGCTTCAGCTTGCGGCAGAAGGGAATGTGCGAGCCGGCCATCGACGACAGCGAGATCACGTCGACGTCTTCTTCGAGGGCGATGCGCGCGATTTGTTCCGGTGTCTGGCGCAATCCCGTGTAGATCACCTCGAAGCCGGCGTCCATCATGGCGCGGGCGACGACCTTCGCGCCCTGGTCGTGGCCGTCGAGCCCCGGTTTGCCGAGCAATATCTTGATCGGGCGTTTGCTGTCTGTCATGCGGAAACTTCCTTCGCAATAATCAACTTGAGGATTTCGCTGGTGCCGCCACCGATCAGGGTGAAGCGCACGTCGCGCAGGTAGCGCTGCACCGGGTATTCCATGGCATAGCCGTAGGAAGCGAAGACGCGCGCCGCCTTGTCGCAGACGGTGGAGGCGGTTTCGGTGGCGAACAGCTTGGCCATCGCCGCTTCCTTGTGATACGGCTTGCCTGCGTCGCGGCGCCAGGCGGCGTAGTAGACGAGGTGCTCGGCGGCTTCGAGGTCGGTGGCCATCTCGGCCAGTTTCATCTGGATCGCCTGGTAGCGGTTGATCGCCTTGCCGAACTGCTTGCGCTCGCCGGCATAACGTACCGCTTCGGCGAGTGCCGCGTGCGCCACGCCCAGCCCCATGGCGCCGGTGATGATGCGGATTTCGCCCAGCGTCTTGCGCAGGTGGCCCTCGCCGTCGCCTTCCTGTTGCGACAGGCGATGGCTGTCCGGAACGAAGCATTCGTCGAAGGCAACTTCGGACGTCGGCAGCGCCCAGACGCCCATCTTGTGGATTTCACGGCCGACAGTGATGCCCTTGAAATGCTGTTCGACGAGGAAGATGGTCAGCTTCTTTTCCTCGCCGGCCTTGGCGAATACGGTGAAGAAGTCGGCCACCGGCGCCGAGGTGATCCAGGTCTTCTGGCCGTTGAGGACGTAGCCGCCATCGACCTTCTTCGCCGTGGTCGCGATCGAATCGAGGTCGGAACCCGAGTTCGGTTCGGTCATGCAGATGGCGCCGATCTTCTCGCCGCGCAAGGCCGGCTTGAACAGGCGCTCAATGATGTCCTCGTTGCCCAGCAGGTGGAGGAACTTGGTGCCCATCAGCGACTGCATGGCCACGGCGCCCGCCAGTGACATCGAGCCGCGGGCGATTTCCTGCAGGGCGAGGCAGAACTCGGTCAGCGCCGTACCGCTGCCGCCGACTTCTTCGGGATAGCGCATGCCGAAGAAGCCGAGTGCCGCTAGTTCCTGGAACAGGGCGTGCGGATACTGCTTCGCTTCATCCAGCGCGGCCGCCTGCGGCGCAATGCGCTCGTCGCAGAAGCGGGCGAAGGTGTCGCGAATCTGCTGCTGGTCTTCGGTGAGTTCGAAGTTCATTGTTCTAGGCGGCCTCGTAGCCGTAGTCGCGCTTGGCCGCTTCCGGGGTGATCACGCCGTTCCTGATCTCTTCGGCCAGCAGCTTGCGGTCGCGTTTCTTCGGGTCGCCGTAGCCGCCGCCGCCGCTGGCGACCTGGTGGTAGGTGGTGCCCATCGGCACGCCGGTGATCAGGTCCTTGTTTTTCGGCACCACGGTTTGCCCATCGGGGTAGTGCAGGCGGATGAAGTTCAAACCGCCTTCGCCGCCGCCGAACAGGCCGAAGGCCGGCTCGAAGTCGCCGTCGCCGAAGGTCACCAGTTGCGTGTCGTCGGAGCCGATCCTGAAAATGGTTTCGACGCCGAGGCCGCCGCGCCATTCGCCGGCGCCGGCCGAGTCGGTCAGCAGTTCGTGGCGGATCAGCGTATGCGGCGTCTGCTGCTCGAACATCTCGTAGTCCTGGTCGAGCACGCCGCCGGAGGCATCGATCATGCCGATGTGGTCGTAGCCGTCGGTGCCCTGCATTGCGCCGGATCCGCCCTTGAGGCCCATGAAGCCGATATCCACGTACTTCTCGTTGTTCTTCGGGTCGAGGCCGGTGGTCAGCGAGGCCAGCAGGTTGTTCCAGCCGGCGGTGACGCGATCGGGCATCACCGGGGCCAGGGCGCGCTGGATGGCATCAGCGTTGGGCGGACAGAGGTGATTGCCGAAGGTGGTGGCCTTCGGGTAGGCCGCATTCAGGATGGTGCCGCTGGGAATGACGATTTCGATCGGCTGCACCATGCCCTCGTTGTGCGGGATGTCGGGATTCACCATTTGCAGCAGGGTGAGTATCGTGGCCGAAGCGCTCGAGGTGAAGGTGCCATTCACGAAGCCGTTGGTCTGTGGATCGGTCTTCGAGTAGTCGAACTTGATGCTCTTGTCCTTGACTTCGATGTCCACGCGGATGGTATATTTCGAGCCGACGAAGCGGCCGTCGAAATACACGTAGCCCTCGCCCGAGTAGTTGCCGTTGGGGATCTTGGCGATCTCGGCTTCCGTCATCTTGCGCGTGGCGTCGAACAGGGCCTGCTTGTGGCTTTCGTAGCTCTCGACGCCGAGGCCGCCGCGCCATTCGCCGGCGCCGGCGGAATCCTCCAGCAGTTCGTGCTTGATCAGCCGGTGCGG
>JACRIY010000108.1 GCA_016235805.1 Rhodocyclales bacterium | reverse complement strand
GCGTTCGAGCGGATGCAGCACGGCCTCGACGCGCGCCGGGCCGATGCGCTTGACCAGCGGGCCGAGCAGGGCGATGACGCGCTCGGCGATGCCGTAGAGCGCGTTCAGGCCGCGCGCATGGCGCACCGACCAGCGGCGCAGGGTGAGCATTCGACTATTCCATTCCTGTAAGGGGCATCTGGGCTGCGCAAACGCAACCCATCCAACCATGCTCGCCTGCGATCAGCACGTGTTTCATCGACTTTGCCCCCTCCATAACTGCCTTGGACGGTCAATTCGCTCAAGGCTATTTTTGTTTCTATATTGTATCCAATGCGGCCAAATGTCAACACGCTAGCGAAGAAACTCAGACCCGTCTGCGATCGCTGTAGATGGCAGAAGATCCTATTAGAGATTGCAATATGGCTTGTTGTTAGGGCATCGTTGCTCGTTGCCTTGATTGATGTATTGGATACAATCGGTGCGGTCTTCTAAGCGAGCGGAAGAAGGTGGCGGCACGACGCCGAGCAATCATGCGTCGGTCCACGTGCTTGCGGAATTGGTGGCGAGATTCGCTCATTTGCTTTAGCTTCCATACTTGCGTCCAGCCGCGTACATGGCGCGGACATTTTCGACAGGCGCCTCATCCGGTATGCCGAAAGCGGTGTCGAGAATCAGATTGCCGCCTTTGTTCCAAACGTTTTCGACAAGCCCCCGAACCGCGGCATCAACTTCATGCGGCGTACCGGTCGTCATCAGTGACGGCGAGACATTTCCGCGCAATGCGGCTACGTCGCCAAGAACTTCGAATGCTCGCTGCATGTCCGTGCGCTCGAACCAATAGATGCATTTACCGGCCGGGATATCGCGTATGGTTTCGAGTCGCTTTGTGCAATCGGCTTCCCACATCGGCATCGGTATCAGTCCCGCGTCGATCATTCCTATCATCATTTTGCGGAAGGGCGGCCACCAGAATGTTTCGAATTGCTTTGGCGACATGAAGTTGTCCGCAGCCCAATGGACGGGTATGAAGACGATCGGGTTGCCCGATGCGCGGGCGGTAGCAACGGTCTGATCCAGCAGTATCCGCTGGCTCTTCTCAAGCACTTCCAGCAACTTGTCCCGGTGGCGATAGAGATCCTTCATCATGCCGGTGGCACCGCGAAAGTAGTCTGCGATAAAGTCGTAAGGCGATATCGAGATCGAACCGTAAGCAAGCGGGAAGCCCAGTTCTGTCATTCGATTCGTAAATACGGCGTGCTCGTCAATCCACCGTCCGGTTTCTTCGGCCGCTTTGACAATGTTGGCAATTGCATTCTTTACGGCGGGGCGTGCGAACCGATGGATGCCACCGACGAGTCGGAAGTAATGCAAGCCAGGAAGTGTTGCGAGGGAACGCAATAAACCTCAGGAATATCACCGTAGTCCTTGTGCAAGGTGCAGTGGTACTTGATCTCGTTCCAGATGATATTGAGCGTGGAGTCAAGTTCATTGTGCAGGTTCGTCCACAACCATTCGCCACTTCCCGCGCGGGAGAAGTTCTTTAAGTCACTCACGATTTTGGCCACACGAACCAGCCCTTGCCGCGATTCCGAAAGCAACTGACCGATATCGTTGCGAAGAAAGCCAATGTCCTTTTGCTGCTTCAGTTCTCGTAGTTTTGCAAGCACGGCATCGTCCGCAGGGCAAACTGCTTCCAAAGCTTCATAGGCATCCAGCACTTCGCAAATATCCCGTAGGTATGAGTCCATGGAACCCAAATTGGATTTGACAAAGCCTACCGGGGTGTTGATCTCGTGCACGATGCCTGCGGCCAGTTGTCCGATGGCCGCCAGTTTTTCGGATTGCAGGAGTTGAATCTGGACCTGTTGATTTTCTTTCAGGCGCCGCGCCAGTTCGTCACGGGCACGCTTGAGTTCAAGCTGGGTGTGTATCCGCGCCAGAACGATGGGTGCGCGGTAGGGCTTGGCGATGTAATCCACTGCGCCGCATTCCAGACCGTGTTCCTCGTCTTCTATTGAGTCCTGCCCGGTGACGAAGATGACCGGAAGATCTAGAGTGGCGGGGTTGTCGCGCAGACGGGAGAGCACGTCGTAGCCGTCCATGCTCGGCATCAATACGTCGAGCAGGATCAGATCCGGGGTCGGTACGCCAACGGCAATCTGCAACGCACGCTCTCCGGAGGGTGCAACCAATACCTCGTAATGCAATTTGAGCAAGCTGCCGAGGACAGCAAGATTGCCAGCGTCGTCGTCTACGATCAGATTCTGCCCGGGTCGTCTCGACGTGTTTGTCCGTATTCATTCAATCCTCCCTCCCCGCCGCCGTTTTCATGGCGCCGCCAGTTCCGGGTGTTCCAGTCGCGCCAGTTTCAGCGTCTCCAGTGCTTCGATGTAGAGAAAACGCTCAATCCGCTGTTCCAATTCGGCGCCCAGTGGGCCGAGCGCGGCCTTGAGCAGCGCGGCATGGGTTTCCATAATCTGGTTGGCTTGCATCTTGCCAGCCAGCAGCGAAGGCTCCAGTTCGGCCAGCACCTGCCACACTACCGCCCAATCTACGTCGCTTTGATAGGGGGCCGCAGCCTCGACCGGCAGGGCCGCGAGGATCGATGTCATCGTGCGCTGCAACTCGCTTGCCAAGGTGCCGGCCAGCCGCTCGATGTCAACCACGCCGCGACCTTCCTTGATCGCCGTCTCCAGTTCGCCGGCCAGATGCTGCACACCAGTTGCGCCCATATTGCCTGAGCTGCCCTTCAATGTATGGGCCAGGAGTCCTGCTCCGTCGCGATCTCCTTCGGACATCCGCTCGTGCAGCCGTTCCATGTCGTCGGCGTGGTCAGTCGCATAGCGGCGCAGCAGGCGCAGGTACGCGGCCAGGTGACCGTTCAGCACCTTGAGACCCAGGCTGGCGTCAAGACCGGGGATGGCTGCAAGTGTGGCGGGAATCGATTCTGCGGCGGCAGAAGTCGGCGCTATCGACACGGCGCCATTCGGCAGCCAGCGCATCAGCATGGCGTAAAGCTGCTCGGGATCGACCGGCTTGGAGATGAAGTCGCTCATGCCCGCTCCCTTGCAGCGCTCGCGATCCTCGTCGAAGGCGTTGGCGGTCATCGCCAGAATCGGTACCGTCGCGCCATCGGGCAATGCGCGAATGGCGCGGGTTGCCTCCAGACCGTCCATCCCCGGCATCTGCATATCCATGAGGATCAGGTCAAAGCCGCCGCCACGCGCCCTGTCAAGCGCCTCAAAACCGTCGTTGGCAACTTCGACCTTCAGCCCAACTTCCGCCAGGAGTTCCATCGCCACTTCCTGGTTGATCTTGTTGTCCTCGGCCAGCAGGATGCGGGCACCCGCCGGCAGGTCTTTCATGCTCTGTTCGGCGATCGCGGGCGCCGCGGCCAACTCCGCCAGGCTGAGCTGGCTCTTGCCCAACCGCGCGGTAAACCAGAAGGTGCTGCCCTGGCCGAGCACGCTCTGCGCGCCCGCCTCGCCGTCCATCAGGCGCGCCAGGCGCCGCGTGATAGCGAGCCCGAGGCCCGTGCCGCCGTAGCGGCGCGCGGTGGTGGCATCGACCTGCTCGAAGGCCGCAAACAAGTCGGTAATTCGATCCGCCGGAATGCCGATGCCGGTGTCCGCCACCTCAAAGCGCACCAGCAGGTCGGTCGCCGTCTCGTCTGCCTTGGATAGGCGTACGGTAATCTTGCCCTGCGCGGTGAATTTGACGGCGTTGGAAAGATAGTTGAGCAGCGCCTGCGCCAGCCGGGTGGAATCGCCTACCAACACCGTCGGCAAGTCTTCCCGGGCGACGACGATTTCCAGCCGCTTCTCGCGCGCCTTGTGGCCGATTATGGAGACGACGCTGTCCAGCATGCGGTCAAAGGCAAAGTCGCAGATGCTCAGGCTCAGCTTGCCGGCCTCGATCTTGGAGAAGTCGAGAATGTCGTTGATGACCGCAAGCAGGTGCTGGGAAGCGCCGACGATTTTCTCCAGCTTCTCCTTCTGCGCTGGGTCGGTGCTGCCGCGCCGCAACAGGTGAGTGAGCCCGACGATGGCGTTCAAGGGCGTGCGGATCTCGTGGCTCATGTTGGCGACGAAGGCGCTCTTGGCCGCATTCGCCCAGTCGGCCGCGGCCTTGGCGTCCGCAAGCTCGTGCGTGCGGGTGTCGACCATTTCTTCCAGGTGATGGCGGTGCCGGTCCAGTTCAGCGGCGTTCTGCTTGCGCTCTGTGATGTCCTCCTTCACCGCCACGTAATGGCTGACGCGCCCGTCCGGCTGGTGGATCGGCGTGATGCTGGCGAACTCTATGTATTCGCTGCCGTCCTTGCGCTTGTTGTAGAACTCCCCCTTCCAAGTGCGGCCGTGCGTGAGGTCATCCCATAGGGCGACATAGCTATCCGGCCGCGTCTTTCCGGAATGGAGAAGGCGTGGATTCAGGCCGATAACTTCATCGCGACTGTAACCTGTGTTGCGCAGGAATGCCTCGTTGACGTATTCGATGTTGGCATCGAGATCGGTGACGACGATGCTCTCCGGGCTCTGCTCGACCGCCAGCGAGAGCTTGCGGTTCTGCGCTTCGGCGGTCTTGCGTTCGGTAACGTCGAGACAATAGCCGATGTAGCCGACAAACTCGCCGTCGCTGTTGTAGCGAGGACAGCCATCATCCTGTATCCAGCGATATACGCCGTCGTAACGACGCAAACGGTAATCGATGCTGAACTTTTCACGGCGATCGAACGCGGAAATGTACAGATCTCCGCACCGCCGAAAATCGTCCGGGTGAACGCCTTGGGCCCAACCATTGCCTGCCTCCTGCTCAAGCGTGCGTCCGGTAAAGCTGAGCCAGACCTGGTTAAAGTAACGACACAGCTTGTCCGTATCCGCGGTCCAGATCAGCGCCTGGCCAGAGTCCGCCAGATTTCGGTATTGCTGCGCACTTTCGCGCAGCGCCTGTTGCTCCGCCAGCAACTCGGCGGTGCGTGCCGCTACCTGCTCGTCCAGGATGCGGTTGTGATCGGCGAGGAAATCGTTGAAGGACTTTAGCCGGAGCATGTTTCTCACCCGCACACGCAGTTCCGCGCGGCTCACCGGCTTGGTGATGAATTCCTCCGCCCCCGCGTCGAGTCCCTTGATGCGCGATGCACTGTCCTCTAGCGCCGTGATCAGGATGATCGGGATGGCACTGGTGCGGGCATCGGCCTTGAGCCGGCGTGTCACCTCGAAGCCGTCGAGGTCGGGCATCATGACGTCGAGCAGGATGAGATCGGGCGCTTGCGCCGCCACCACCGCCAGCGCTTCTCCCCCACTGGCGGCGCTGCGCACCGCGATGCCTTCGGCGGCGAGCTGCGCTTCCAACAGGCGGCGGTTGTTCTCTTCGTCGTCCACCACCAGGATGGTGGCTGGTCTGGTTTGTTCCACGCTTTTTCCTTTACATGGAGCGACGCAGCAGCGCGCGCACCTGGGCGATGAATTCGTCGCGTGACAGGCCGCTCTTGTGCATGATCTCGCTCACGCGGGTGCTGAGCAGTTTGCGTTCCTTGCGGGTGATGTCCTTGGCGGTAAGTACGAGGATCGGAATTTCCCGCGTCGCCGCGTCGGCGCGCAGCGCCTCGATGACGTCGAAACCGGTGACGTCGGGCATCATCAGGTCGAGCACCAGCAGGTCGGGGGGCTCCTGTCGCGCCAGGTCGATGCCGTCCTGGCCGCCGTTGGCGACGAGGACGACGCAGTTCAGCGCCTCCATCTGGGCGGCGAGCAGGGCGGTCTCGTTCCGGTCGTCGTCCACCACCAGCACGCGCGGCTTCGTCGCCGGCGGCGGCGAAAGCAGTTCGAGCGATTGCAGCACCTGTTCCAGTTGGCCGCGCGAAACCGGCTTCTGTAGCACGGCGGCGGCGCCGAGCAGGTAGGATTTTCGGGCGTCTTCGACGCCGGAAGCGATCACCACAGGGACATCCGCCAGGCGTGGGTCGGCCTTCACCCGGCTCAGCACATCCCAGCCGCTGCCGTCGGGCAGCAGGATGTCCAGGGTGATGAGGACGGGCTTGTGGTCGCGCAGCCATGCCAGCGCGGCGGCGGCCCCGGCGGCATGAACATGGGCGAGGCCGTGCGCGTCCAACTGTGCGGCCAGCAAGGCTGCCGCCGCCGCGTCGTCCTCGACGATCAGCACCTGGCGGGCGGACGGGCTTGCCGGCGCGGACCCGGCGGCGGCCTCGAAGTCGCCCTCGGCGCCATTCGGCGGCGCGGTCGCCGCAGCCGCGGGGGAGGCGGTTTCCGTGGCGGCAGGCTCCAGGTCGGCGCACACCGGCAGCCAGAAGCTGAAGCGACTGCCCTTGCCGACTTCGCTCGTCACCGCCACGCCGCCGCCGTGCAGTTCCACCAGCCGCTTCACCATCGCCAGGCCGAGGCCGGTGCCCTCGTAGCGGCGCGCTAGCGAGGCGTCGAGTTGCGAGAAGGGGCGGAACAGCTTCTCCATATCCGTGCCGGCGATGCCGATGCCGGTATCCGCGACGGCGATTTCCACGGCCGCGATTTTGCGCCCCTCGGCGTCGACGCGGTGCACGCGGCATGCCGTCACGTCGACGCGGCCGCCGTCGTCGGTGAACTTGATGGCATTGGCGAGCAGGTTGTAGAGCACCTGCTTCAACTTGCGTTCGTCGGCGCCGACGATGTCCAGCCCCGGCTCGATGTCCAGCGACAAGCGGATGGCGTGCTTGAGCGCCTTTTCGCGCAGCATGGCGAGGCTGCCGTTGAGCAGCGAGCGCAGGCCGACGGCGACGGGTTCAAGCGTCATCTTGCCGGCTTCCACCTTGGTCAGGTCGAGGATGTCGTTGATCAGCGCCAGTAGGTGGTGGCCGCTGTTGAAGATCAGCGTCGCCTGCTGCTGCTGTTGCGGCGCCAGCGCGCCCATGACGCCGTCTTTGAGCAGCTCGGCGAAGCCGATGATCGAGTTCAGCGGCGTCCTCAGCTCGTGCGACATGTTGGCGAGAAATTCGTCCTTCATGCGGCCGGCCTGTTCCAGGATCAGGTTCTGCCGCACGATGGCCTCCTGTTGCAAGAGGCGCTCGCGCATCCGGTACAGGTCGGCGAACACGGCCACCTTGGCGCGCAGGATCTGCGGCAGCACCGGGCTGAGGATGTAATCTACCGCGCCGAGGGCGTAGCCCTGGAGCCGCGCCTCGTCGGCGATCCGTTCGGCGGTGATGAAGATGATCGGCAGGTGCTCGGATCGGGGCCGGCGGCGGATCATCTCGGCGGTCTCGAAGCCGTCCATGATCGGCATGTTCACGTCGAGCAGCACCGCCGCGAAATCCCGCGCCAGCAGCAGGCGCAGCGCCTCCGTGCCCGAGGCGGCGGTGACGGTTTCGATGTCCATGCCTGCCAACGCCGCAGCCAGCGCCATCAGCTTGTCCGGGTTGTCGTCCACGATCAGGATGCTGACCGGGATGGGCGCGTCGTGTTCAGTCATGGTCTCTCTCCCATTGTTCGTTGGCGGCTTCAGCACACCCGCTGGTAGATTTTTTCCCGGCTGTCCAGGACTTGAAAGCACGCTTCATGCGGCGTCAGTTGCAGGCTTTCCTGCCGGCCCAGCACCAGCAGGCCGTCTTCCGCCAGGCTCGCATAAAGCAGGCGATGGACGTGTTCCTGCAAGTGCGGGTTAAAGTAGATCATCACGTTGCGGCAGAGGATCAGGTGGAACTCGTTGAAGGAGGCGTCGGTCACGAGGTTGTGCTGCGCCCAGACGACGCGCTGCGCCAGATCGGCATGCATGGCGACATGGCCGTGGCCGGCCCGGTAATAGCCGGAAAACTCTGCTGCGCCGCCGGCCGCCTGATAGTTGCGCGTGTATTCCTGCATCTTCGCCAGCGGATAGATGCCTTCCTTGGCGGCGTCGAGCGCGGCCTGGTCGATGTCGGTGGCGTAGATGCGGCTGCGGCCGAGCAGCCCCTCCTCATGCAGCAGGATGGCCATGGAGTACACCTCCTCGCCGCCGGCGCAGCCGGCGTGCCAGAGGCGCAGCGCGCGCCGCCGTTTCAGCAGCGGCACCGCCACCGCGCGAAAGGCGCGGTAGAAGGAGGGGTCGCGGAACATCGAGGTGACGCTCACCGTCGCCTGGTCGAGAAAGCGTTGCAGGCAGGCCGGGTCGCGCAGCACCCGTTCCTGCAAGGCGGATACCGACGCCAGGCCTTCCAGTTCGACGATGCGCTGCACGCGCCGTTTCAGCGAACCCGGCGCATAGTCGCGGAAATCGTAGCCCCAGCGCCGGTAGATGGCCTCGACCAGCAGCGGGACTTCGATGTCTTCGAGGTCGGGCGGCGGCGTGGCGGCGGCAAGCGTCATATTTGCGGGGCGCTTGTTCATCGCACAGCCTCGCGCGCCGAGGAGGCTCGAAAATGCGGCTGCGCCCGCGCCGAGGTCGCGTCAAATTCGGCTTGATAAATAGTGTCATTGGCGATACTATCGAGCCCATGAATACTGCCACCAAGCTGCTCGACGCCATGTGTCGCAACCCGAGGGATTGGCGCATTGAGCAGCTCCAGACGGTGGCGCGTCAGTTCGGCGTGTCTGTCCGATGTGAAGGTGGCAGCCATCATGTGTTTTCGCATCCCGCGGTGCCGGATATGGTGAGCGTGCCGGCGCATCGGCCCGTCAAGCCGGTGTATGTGCGCCAGTTCATGGCGCTGGTCGATAAAGTCAAGGAGTCGCAAGCATGAGCGCTGACGTCAAAAGGATTCCCCGCATCGTTCCACCATGGCCGTTCGAGGCCTATGCACACATCATCAGTCCGCTGTCCACCGAGGAAGGCGGCGGGTTCCTGATTACCTTTCCCGATCTGCCGGGCTGCATGTCGGACGGTGAAACCGAGGCCGAGGCGGTGGCGAACGGGCGCGATGCGTTCATCGCGGTGGTGTCGGCGTTGCATGACATGGGGCGGGAGATTCCGGCCCCGTCCTTCAGCCCGGACGACGCGACCGCGCCCGGCGCTTCCGGCAAGTTCGTTGCCCGAGTGCCGAAGTCCATCCACGCCAAACTGACTTCCCGCGCCAAGGCTGAAGGTGTGTCCCTCAATGCGCTGGTACTGGCCTTCATTGCCGAAGGCTTGGGGCGACGCGAGGAACATGCTTGACGCTCCGGCGGCCATGCCGCTCGTAACCATCACCGGCTCAGCCACACCTGCATCAGCGAGGCGAGCTGCTCGACATTGACCGGTTTGCTGAGGTAATCCGAGGCGCCGGCCTCCAGGCATTTCTCGCGGTCGCCGACCATGGCCTTGGCAGTGAGCGCGATGATCGGCAGCTTCTTGAACCGGGCCTGCTTGCGGATGGCGCGCGTGGTTTCGTAGCCGTCCATGTCGGGCATCATGATGTCCATCAGCACGATGTCGGTGTCGGGACTGGCCTTGAGCAGGTCGAGGGCGGCGCGGCCGTTCTCGGCCGACGCGACGGTCAGGCCCTTGCGTTCCAGGGCGGCGGTGAGGGCGAAGATGTTGCGCACGTCGTCGTCGACGATCAGCACCTTCTTGCCGGCGAGGTTGTTCGCCGCCTGCTGAATCTGGTGGAGCAGTTTGCGCTTGTCCTCCGGCAGGCGCGACACCACGCGGTGGAGGAACAAGGCGGTCTGGTCGAGCAGGCGGCCGGGCGACTCGGCGCTTTTCAGCACGCCGGCGGCGGCGAGTCTTTCCAGTGCGGCCCGCTCGCTAGCGGCGAGCGGCGCGCTGCTGTAGATCACCACGGGAACGCCGGCCAGCAACTTGTCCTGGCGCAAAGTGGCGACGAAGTCGGCGCCGCTCATGTCGGCGAGCGTCGCACCGGCCACCACGCAGTCGAAGGACCTCTTGCGCATGGCGGCCAGCCCTGCCTTGCCGCTGGCGGCGTTCTGGACGACGATGTCGCCGTTGCCGAGCAGGTCGGCCATCTGCTTCTGTTCGTCCTTGTCGGCCGCCACCAGCAGCAGGGCCTTCATGGGCCGGTCGAGGAACTTGCGCGTCGCGGCCAGCGCCGCACCGAGCTGGTCGCGGTTAACCGGCTTGGTCAGGAACTGGAAGGCGCCGTGGGATAGCCCCCGTAGCGGTTCGTCCTCGACGGTGATGACGTCGACCGGGATGTGGCGCAGGTCGGGATCGCGCTTGATGACGTCGAGCACAGTCCAGCCGTCCATGTCCGGGATGCGGATGTCGAGGGTGATGGCGTCGGGCTTGTGGCCGCGCGCCAGTTCCAGCGCCTGGGCGCCGCGCATGGCGACGATGCCCTTGAAGCCCTTTTCCCGCGCCAAGTCGAGCACGATCCGGGCGAAGGCCGGGTCGTCCTCGACGATCAGCAGCACACGGTCGCCCGGCGCGATGGCGGCGCGGTCGTCGGCCACCTCCGGCTCGCGCATGGCTCGTAGCGCGCGTTCCGGCGTGTCGGCTTGCGCACTGTCGCTCGCCTTGCTCTCGGCGGCGGGCGATACGTGGGACGGCCTGGCTTCCGGCGTCGGTACGGACAGGCCGCCACGGCCGCCGTTCTGCGGCACGTAGAGCACGAACACGCTGCCCTGGTCCGGCGCACTGCGCGCCAGCCTGAGCTCGCCGCCCAGCAGGCGGGCGATTTCGCGGCTGATCGACAGCCCGAGGCCGGTGCCGCCGTACTTGCGCGCGGTGCCGCCGTCGGCCTGCTGGAAGGCCTCGAAGATGATGCGCTGCTTGTTGGCCGCGATGCCGATGCCGGAGTCCTCGACGCTGAAGGCGAACACTTCGCCGGCCTGGTTGAGGCTGTCGTTGTCCTTGCTCCAGCCGGCGGCGACGCGATTCACGCGCACCGTCACCCGCCCCTTGTCGGTGAACTTGAAGGCGTTGGAGAGCAGATTCTTCAACACCTGCAACAGCCGCTTTTCATCGGTGACCAGCACCGGCGGCAGGTCGAGGGCCAGGTCGATTTCGAAACCGAGTTCCCGGCTCTGCGCGACATGGCGGAAGGTGCGGTCCACCTGGTCGCGCAGCGCCGCGAACGGCACCGCCGAGAGATCCAGCGACACCGTGCCGGACTCGATCTTCGACAGGTCGAGAATCTCGTTGATCAGCGACAGCAGGTCGTTGCCGGAGCCGTGAATGGTCTTGGCGAACTCGACCTCCTTCGGGTCGAGATGCTGTTCCGGGTTGTCGGCGAGCTGCTGGGCGAGTATCAAGAGGCTGTTGAGCGGCGTACGCAGCTCGTGCGACATGTTGGACAAGAACTCGGACTTGTACTTCGAGGTGAGTGCCAGTTCCGACGCCTTTTCCTCGACGGCGGCCTTGGCCTGCTCGACTTCGCGGTTCTTTGTCTCCACCTCCATCTTCTGCTCCTCCAGCAGGCGCGCCTTGTCTTCCAGTTCCTCGTTGGTCTGGCGCAGTTCCTCCTGCTGGCTGCCCAGCTCGTTGGCCAGCGACTGCGACTGCTTGAGCAGTTCCTCGGTGCGCATGTTGGCTTCGATGGTGTTCAAGACGATGCCGATGGACTCGGCAAGCTGGTCGAGGAAGGCCTGGTGCGTGGCCGAGTAGCGATCGAACGACGCCAGTTCGATGATGGCCTTGACCTTGCCCTCGAAGATGATGGGCAGCACCACGATGTTGAGCGGCTTGGCCGCGCCCAGCCCCGAGGTGATCTGGACGTAGTCGTCCGGCACGTTGGTCAGCAGGATGCGCTGCTTCTCGTAGGCACATTGCCCGACCAGGCCCTCGCCGATCTTCCATTCGCGGGCGACGTTCTTGCGTTCCTTGTAGGCGTAGGACGAGAGCATCTTGAGCCGGGCCTCGCCGCCGGCCGGTTCGTCCATGATGTAGAAGACGCCGTGCTGGGCGGCCACCAGCGGTGCCAGTTCGGAGAGCACCGTCTTGGAGACGGTGATGAGGTCGCGCTGGCCCTGCAACACGCGCGTGAACTTGGCCAGGTTGGTCTTGAGCCAGTCCTGCTCCGAGTTCTGGTTGGTGGTCTCGCGCAGGTTGCGGATCATCTCGTTGACGTTGTCCTTGAGCTCCGCCACCTCGCCCTTGGCCTCCACCGTCACCGAGCGGGTCAGGTCGCCCTTGGTCACGGCGGTGGCGACACCGGCGATGGCGCGGACCTGGCTGGTGAGGTTGGCCGCCAGGCCGTTGACGTTGTCGGTGAGGTCCTTCCAGGTGCCCGCCGCGCCCGGCACGTTGGCCTGGCCGCCGAGCTTGCCTTCCACGCCCACCTCGCGCGCCACCGAGGTCACCTGATCGGCGAATAGCGCCAGGGTGTCGGTCATGTCGTTGATGGTGTCGGCCAGGTCGGCGATTTCGCCCTTGGCTTCCACCGTGAGTTTCTTCTTCAAGTCGCCGCCCGCCACCGCAGTCACCACCTTGGCGATGCCGCGCACCTGGCCGGTGAGGTTGGCGGCCATGAAGTTCACGTTGTCGGTCAAGTCCTTCCAGGTGCCGGAGACGCCGCGCACCGTCGCTTGGCCGCCGAGCTTGCCTTCGGTGCCCACTTCGCGCGCCACGCGCGTGACTTCGGCGGCGAAGGAGTTGAGCTGGTCCACCATGGTGTTGACGGTGTTTTTCAGCTCAAGGATTTCGCCTTTGACGTCCACCGTGACTTTCTTGCCGAGGTCGCCGTTGGCCACCGCCGTGGTCACCTGGGCGATGTTGCGCACCTGGCTGGTGAGGTTGGCCGCCAGCATGTTCACCGACTCGGTCAGATCCTTCCAGGTGCCGGCCATGCCCGGCACGTTGGCCTGGCCGCCGAGGCGCCCCTCCATGCCGACCTCGCGCGCCACGCGGGTGACTTCCGAGGCGAAGGAGCGCAGCTGGTCCACCATGGTGTTGATGGTTTCCTTGAGTTGCAGGAACTCGCCGCGCACGTCCACCATGATCTTGCGGGAGAGGTCGCCGTTGGCCACCGCCACCGTCACCTCGGCGATGTTGCGCACCTGGCCGGTGAGGTTGGAGGCCATCGAATTGACGTTGTCGGTGAGGTCCTTCCAGGTGCCGGCCACGCCCGGCACGGCCGCCTGGCCGCCGAGCTTGCCGTCGGTGCCGACCTCGCGCGCGACGCGCGTGACTTCCGAGGCGAAGGTGGAGAGCTGGTCCACCATGGTGTTGATGGTGCTCTTGAGTTCGAGGATTTCGCCCATGGCCGCGACGGTGATCTTCTTGCCGAGGTCGCCGCGCGCCACGGCGGTGGTGACTTCGGCGATGTTGCGCACCTGGCCGGTGAGGTTGGCTGCCAGCATGTTGACGTTTTCAGTCAAATCCTTCCAGGTGCCGGCCACGCCCGGTACCGTCGCCTGGCCACCGAGCTTGCCGTCGACGCCCACTTCGCGCGCGACGCGGGTGACTTCCGACGCAAAGGTGGAGAGCTGGTCCACCATGATGTTGACGGTGTTCTTGACGTCGAGGATCTCGCCACGCGCCTCCACCGTGATCTTCTTGCCCAGATCGCCCTGCGCCACGGCGGTGGTCACCTCGGCGATGTTGCGCACCTGGTTGGTGAGGTTGGCCGCCAGCATGTTGACGTTTTCGGTCAAATCCTTCCAGGTGCCGGCTACGCCCTTGACCTCGGCCTGGCCGCCGAGTTTGCCCTCGGACCCCACTTCGCGCGCCACGCGCGTCACCTCCGAGGCGAAGGTGGAGAGCTGGTCCACCATGATGTTGATGGTGTCCTTCAGTTCCAGGATTTCGCCCTTGGCATCGACCGTGATCTTCTTCCCGAGATCGCCGCCAGCCACCGCCGTGGTCACCTGGGCGATATTGCGCACCTGGCCGGTCAGGTTGGCCGCCATGAAGTTGACGGATTCGGTGAGGTCGCGCCAGGTGCCGCCGACGCCTTCCACCTCGGCCTGGCCGCCGAGCTTGCCTTCGGTGCCGACCTCGCGCGCTACGCGGGTCACTTCCGAGGCGAAGGTGGAGAGCTGATCCACCATGGTGTTGATGGTTTCTTTGAGTTGCAGGAATTCGCCGCGCACGTCCACAGTGATCTTGCTCGATAGTTCGCCCTTGGCTACGGCGGTAGTGACATAGGCGATATTGCGCACCTGGTCGGTGAGGTTGGAAGCCATGCCGTTCACGCTTTCGGTCAGATCCTTCCAGGTGCCGCCGACGCCCTTGACGTCGGCCTGCCCGCCGAGCTTGCCTTCCGTTCCGACCTCGCGCGCCACGCGCGTGACTTCCGAAGCGAAGGTGGACAACTGATCCACCATGATGTTGATGGTGTTCTTGAGTTCCTGGATTTCGCCCTTGGCTTCCACCGTGATCTTCTTGCCCAGATCGCCCTGCGCCACGGCGGTGGTCACCAGCGCGATGTTGCGCACCTGGCTGGTGAGATTGGCCGCCATGCCATTCACGCTCTCGGTCAAGTCCTTCCAGGTGCCGCCGACGCCCTCGACCTCGGCCTGGCCGCCCAGCATGCCTTCGGTGCCGACCTCGCGCGCCACGCGCGTGACTTCCGAAGCGAAGGTGGACAACTGATCCACCATGATGTTGATGGTGTTCTTGAGTTCGAGGATTTCGCCGCGCGCTT
>JACRIY010000107.1 GCA_016235805.1 Rhodocyclales bacterium | reverse complement strand
GGCGTTGCTCAAGGCCTCGTTTAGAGAAACTAAACGTCGGCCTTTCGCGCCTTGCATCGCTTGGTGCTCCACGGTCCTCGCTACTGCTGCACCGCCTACAACATTCGACTTCGGAGCAGTTCATGTCCAAACACCTCGACGCCCTCGAAACCCGTACCGCCGCCGAGCGAAAGTCGGCGCTGGCGACACGGCTGCCGCAGCAGATTGCGCACGCCAAGGCCAACACGGCGTATTTCGCCGAATCCCTGAAGCATATTGAGGCGGCATCGATCAACTCGGTCGAGGCGCTTGCCGCCCTTCCGGTGGTGCGCAAGAGCGACCTGATCGAGCTGCAGAAGCAGCGCCGGCCATTCGGCGGCCTCGCGGCCGGCGGTTGGGGCCAGCTCGGCCGCGTGTTTTCCTCGCCGGGTCCGATCTACGAACCCGAGGGGCGCGGCGCCGATTACTGGCGTACGGCGCGCGCGCTGTATGCCGCGGGCTTTCGTTCCGGCGACCTGGTGCACAACAGTTTCTCGTATCACATGACGCCGGGCGCCTGGATCCTCGAAGCCGGCGCACAGGCGCTGGGCTGCACGGTGTTTCCGGCCGGCGTCGGCCAGACAGAGCAGCAGGTGGCGGCGATGGCCGACCTGCAACCGAACGGGTATGTCGGCACGCCGTCCTTCCTGCGCATCCTGCTGGAGAAGGCCGATGAACTCGGCATCAAGCTGCCCTCGCTGACCAAGGCGCTGGTCTCCGGCGAAGCCTTCCTGCCGCCGGTGCGCGATGCCCTGCTGGCGCGCGGCGTCGTCGGCTACCAGGCCTATGCCACCGCCGAACTCGGCGTCATCGCTTACGAGACCGAGGCGCGCCAGGGCCTGGTCGTCGATGAGGGCGTGATCGTCGAAATCGTGCGTCCCGGCACCGGCGATCCGGTGGCGGAAGGCGAGGTCGGCGAAGTGGTGGTCACCACCTTCAACAGCGACTATCCGCTGATCCGCTTCGGCACCGGCGACCTTTCCGCCGTGCTGGCCGGCGTTTCGCCTTGCGGGCGCACCAACATGCGCATCAAGGGTTGGATGGGCCGCGCCGACCAGACCACCAAGATCAAGGGCATGTTCGTGCACCCGGAACAGGTGGCGGCGGTGGTCAAGCGCCATCCCGAGATCGCGAAGGCGCGCCTGGTGGTGACCAATCCCGACAGCACCGACCTGATGACCCTGAATTGCGAAGTGGCGGCGCCGGGTGGCGATCTCGGCAAGTCCATCGCCGATACCGTGCGCGACATCACCAAGCTGCGCGCCGAGGTGGCGCTGGTCGCGGTCGGCAGCCTGCCCAACGACGGCAAGGTGATTTCGGACGACCGCAAATATGACTGAGCCGCGCGGTCCGCTGGCGGGCCTGCGCGTCCTCGACCTCACGCGTCTGCTGCCGGGCCCGGTGGCGACCATGCATCTGGCCGACCTCGGCGCCGAGGTCATCAAGATCGAGGATACCGGCGCCGGCGACTACGCCCGCGCCATGGGTCCCGGCGAGCGCGCCAGTGGTGGCAACGGCGGCGGCACCGGCGACAGCGTGTTTTTCCGCCTGGTGAACCGCAACAAGAAAAGCCTGCGCCTCGACCTGAAGCAGGCTGCCGGAGTCGAAGCCTTCCTGCGTCTGGCGAAGAACGCCGACGTGATCTTCGAGAGCTTCCGTCCCGGCGTGGTGGACAAGCTGGGCATCGGCTACGCGGCGGTGAAGGCGATCAACCCGCGCGTCGTCTATTGCGCCATCACCGGCTACGGCCAGACCGGTCCCTGGGCCGAGCACGCCGGCCATGACATCAACTACCTGGCGACCTCCGGCCTGCTCGACCAGATCGGCAGCCACGATGGCGAGAAAAGCGGGCCACCGGCGATCCCCAACCTGCAGGTCGGCGACCTGCTGGGGGGAGCGCTTACTCCACTGCTCGGCGTCCTTGCTGCGGTGATCGGAGCCAAGGCCACGGGGCAGGGCAGCCATGTCGATGTGGCGATGACCGACGCCGTCCTGGCGCACAACATCTTCCCGCTGGTGACGACCCAGGTCTTCGGCAAGCCGGCACCGCGCGGCGCCGACCTGCTGACCGGCGGCGTGCCCTGCTATGGCGTGTATCGCACGGCCGACGACCGCTATCTGGCGGTCGGCGCGCTTGAACCCAAGTTCTGGCAGGCGATGTGCGCCGCGATCGATCGTTCCGACCTGGCGCCCTTCGGGCTGGCGACCGGCCGCAAGGGGCGCGAAGTGAAGGCCGAACTCGCCGCCCTGCTGGCGTCGCAGCCGCTTGCGCATTGGGAACCGATCTTCGCCGCAGCCGATTGCTGCGTCACTCCGATCCTGCGTCTGGACGAAGCCCTGCAGCATCCGCAGATCACGGCGCGTGACATGGTGGTCGAACTGGGCGGCGTCACGCAGTACGCGCCGCCCTTCAAGCTTTCGGCCTGGCCCTGGACGTCGGCCATGCTTGCGCCTGCGGCGGGAGCGGACAGCGATGCCGTGCTCGCGGCAGCGGGATATTCCGCAACCGAAATTGGAGCTTTGCGCGAGGCCAAGGTAATTTAGGGTCTGTTCTCGATCATGCGACGGTGGCGCCGGGATCAAATCTGGATGCGATGCAAGGCGCGGCGACGCTGCGATGTTCATACCTCGCAAGGAGCCGCAACGCCGCAGCGCGCCAGATTTGACCCGGCCCGTCGGGTTGAGGCGAGACGCGGCGACTGCGGCGTTGTCGGACTTGGCAAGGGATTACCATTGCCGGTGTCCTCCGCCTTGCATCCATCCGCGTCTGGCCTCAACGCCATCCGCCGGATGATCGAGAACAGACCCTAGGCGATGCCCCTGGAAGCCACGCTGGCCCTCGCGCTGCTGCCCGACTTTGCCCTGATCCTGCTCGGCGCGGCACTGCGTCGCATCCTGCATCTGGGCGATCATTTCTGGGGTGGCCTGGAGAAGCTGGTCTACTACGTGCTGTTTCCGGCACTGCTGTTCGGCGGCCTGCTCAAGGCGCGCATCGACTGGTCGGCGGCGGCACCGATGCTGGCCGTGGCCGGGGCAGCGATGGGCGGGGCCATGCTGCTCGGCCTCGCGGCGCGACTGTTCGCGATCACGCCGGTCTCGTTTGCCTCGCAATACCAGTGCGCCTTTCGTTTCAATTCCTACATCGGGCTTGCGGTTTCCGGCACGCTGTACGGCATTCCGGGAATCGCCGCAATGGGCATCGTCATCGGCTTCATGGTGCCGCCGGCCAATCTCGCTGCCGTCTGGATGCTGGCGCGCCATGGCGAATCCGGCGTGTGGCGCGAACTCGCCCGCAATCCCCTGATCCTCGCCACGCTGGCAGGCATGGCGGCGAATCTGGGCGGATTGGAACTGCCGGCGCTGGTTGCGAAGTTCCTTGCCCGGTTGGGCGACGCGGCGGTCGTGCTGGGCCTGCTGGCCGTCGGCGCCGGATTGCGAATAGTCGGCGCTGGCGGCACGGCGACGCATGCCGCGGCAGCCTATATCCTGCTGGTCAAGCTGGTGGCGATGCCGGCAACCGCCCTGCTGCTGATACGCGCGTTCGGATTGAGCGGCGTGCACGCCGATGTCGCGCTGATTTTCGCCGCCCTGCCGGCCGCAAGTTCGGCCTACATCCTGGCCCAGCGCATGGGCGGCGACGGGGCACGGGTTGCCTGGCTGATTTCGGCGGGCACGCTGGCGAGCATGCTCAGCATCCCGCTCTGGCTGGCATTGCGCTGACGCCGGCCCGCGAAGGGGCCAGCTGGCCGGGCATTACTTCTTCTTGTCCCTGGCCTTGGTCGCCTCGTCGGCCGCCGCTTCCGCGGCCGCAGCGGTTTCGGCGGCTGCGGCCTGCCCAGCGTTCTGCATGAAATTCCAGGGCCACAGCGCCGGGTTGGCGAAGGGATTGGCCTGGGCTTCCGGGCTGTTGGCCGATTGGCTGATGGCCTGCAGCGCAGACAAGGTCGCGCGCTGCATTTCCAGTCCCTGGATGGTCATCTGCAGCATGCCGAGATTGGTCTTGAGCCAGCCTTCCACGGCCTTCAGGTCCGTGATGCGCTTTTCCAGTTCGTTGGTGTCGAGGGTGGGCGTGACCAGGCCCGGAAGGGGCATGCCGGTGTTGCCCCAGAGGGACTTGAGGAATTCCATCGGATCGGACGGTGTGCTGCTCATGATGTTTGCTCCCAGAATGGTGGGATGATCTTACCGCAGTGCGGTGTTCCGCGCTAAACTGACTTTTGTCATATCCGGAACCGGCCCGAGGAAGAATCCATGCTCAATCTGTTGGTGGTAGAAGACCATGCCCTGGTGCGTGAAGGCCTGCTGGCCACGCTGAAGAACCTCGGGGAGGACACGCGGACCTTCGGCGTGCCGGACGCCAATGAAGCCATCGGCGTGCTCGAAAAGCAGGACATCGACATGATGATCCTCGACCTGATGCTGCCCGGTACCCGCGGCCAGACCTTCCTTCCCGTGGTGCGCCGCCGCTTTCCGACCGTGCCGGTCGTCGTGCTGTCGGCCCTGGACGATGCCGACACGGTGTCGCGGGTGATGAAGGCGGGCGCTTCGGGCTTCGTGTCCAAGGCGGGATCCAGTACCGAACTGCTCGAGGCCTTGCGCGCCGTGCTGGCCGGCGAGGTCTATCTGCCGGCCAAACTGCAGGAACTCGCCAGCCGCAGCGGTTCGGCCCATGGCGACGGCAAATCCCTGGCTCAGCGTTTTGGCCTGACCGCCGCCCAGTCGCGCGTGATGGATCTGCTCGCCGAGGGGCGCAGCAATCGCCAGATCGGCGAACTGCTGGGGCTCAGCGAAGGCACCGTCAAGATCCACGTCTCCGCGATCATGAAGGCGCTGGGCGTCAGCAATCGCTCCGAAGCCGCCTTGCTCGCCAGTCGCAAGCCACGCCGCCACTGACAGCGCGATGGCCGCCGGGGTTCAGGCGGTTTCCAGCTCGCTGCGAATCGCGATGTTCAGCAGGTCGAGCACCTGGCGTGCGATCGCGCGGCTGGCGTTCGCCAGCGGCGACGGCATGCTTCCGGGTATCGTCTTCTGCAGCAGGTACTTGCTGGCGGAGATGCTGGTCACCGGTTCCAGGATGCGGTCGCCGAAGCCGGACAGGAATTGGTCGACGGTCTTTTCCGCCGCTTCGCGCTGCCACGCATTGCTTGGCCACTGCGACGGAATGGCGTAGGCGCGCGGAAACATCTCCAGGTCGCGGATGACGGTGCGGATGTCCTCGTGCGAGTCGCGAAACGGCAGCAGCACCAGATCCGCCATTGCATACAGGTTGCGGTCCGCTTCCGTGCGGTTGCCGCCGCCGTCGATCACGCCCATCCAGGCATTGAGCGACCGGATCTTGTCGGTCACCTTGAGCAGCGCTTCGCGCGACCGCGCATCGGCGATCAGGTAGCGGCGCCCGGCCGGATCCAGCGGCTCGCGACAGGGGTCGGTGAGCACGCAGACGGCCCTCTGGCCGAGCAGGCCGAGGCCCTGGCACAACATGTGGGACATGGTGGTCTTGCCGGTACCACCCTTGTTGCCGATGACGCAGACGATTTCCGCCATTCGCGACTCCTGGTCGATCCCGCCATTCGGCAGGGATCTGGTTCCCGGCAATTATTGGCGATCGGCGGCGTGCTTGAAGTCCGAATTTGCGCGGCAATCGCCGCATTCTTCCGGCGGGATCGCGTCGGTCGTCCGGGTAGTTTTGCCTCAGGCGATGCCGAGTTTCGCGCGCAAGGTCGCACGCTCCGCCGCCACGCCGTCGATGCTGCGTCGCCTGACATGGCCGAAACCGCGAATCTTTTCCGGCAGTGCGGCCAGGGCAACGGCGTCGTCGAGCATGCCGCGTTCCAGTTTCCCCAGCAGCGACGCGATGTCGGCTTCATAGTCTGCCAGCAGCGCACGTTCGAGTCGGCGTTCCTCGCTGCGGCCGAAGACATCCCAGCGCGTGCCGCGCAACCGCCGGCCCTTTGCCAGCCATTTCAAGGCCGTGAACATCCAGGGGCCGAAGGCCAGTTTGCGCGCCTTGCCGGTCTTCGGATCGGGAGGGACGAGCAAGGGCGGCGCGAAATGGAAACGCAGCGTGAAGTCGCCCTCGAAGCGCTCGTCCAGCTTCTGCATGAAGTCGGACTCGGCGTACAGCCGCGCCACCTCGTATTCATCCTTGATCGCCATCAGCTTGAACAGGTTGTTCGTCACGGCTTCGACCAGCCGCGTCGAACCGAACGGTGCTTCTGCGGCACGCACCCGCTCGACCTGGTTGCGGTAACGGCTGGCGTAGGCGGCATCCTGATACTCGGCGAGGAAGTTTTCGCGCCTAGCAAGCAGTTGTTCAAGAGTCGGCGCTGGCGACACGGCATCCTGGGGGCGTGCGTGGGCCAGGACGGCAGCCGAATCCTGCGCGGCGCGCCGGCCCCAGAGGAAGGCGGCGCGGCTCATCGGCACTGCCGTGCCGTTGAGTTCGATGGCGCGGTCGATGGCTTCCCACGACACCGGCACCAGTCCTTTTTGCCAGGCGTAACCGAGCAGGAACAGGTTGCCGGCGATGGAATCGCCGAGCAGGCGCAGGGCAAGGTCCGAGGCATCGACGAAGTGCGCGGCGCCGCTGCCGACCGTCTCGTCGATCAGGCCCTGCATGCGTTCGAGGGGAAACTGCCAGTCTGGATTGCGGGTGAAATCCGCGGTCGGTGTCGCGGCGCAGTTCACCACTACCCGCGTACGTCCGTTCTGCATTCGGGTCAGGGCGTCGGGCGATGCCGTGACGATGACGTCGCCGCCGATCACCGCGTCGGCTTCGCCGGTGGCGACGCGCACCGCGTGGATCGCGTCGGGATCGTCGCAGATGCGCACGTGCGAGAACACGGCGCCGCCCTTTTGCGCAAGGCCGGTCATATCGAGCACGGTGACGCCCTTGCCGTCGATGTGCGCCGCCATGCCGATCAGGGCGCCTAGGGTCACGACGCCGGTGCCGCCGACGCCGGTGATGAGGATGTCGTAGGGCGTTGCGGTGGCGGCAAGAGTCGGCGCTGGCGGCACGGCGAACGAATCGGCCGTCGCGCCGGAACCGGCCACGCCGCGGCCTTTCCTGACGCTGCCGCCGATCACCGAAACGAAACTGGGGCAGAAGCCCTTTTCACAGGAGTAATCCTTGTTGCAGGCGGACTGGTCGATCGCGCGCTTGCGCCCGAACTCGGTTTCCACCGGCACCACGGCGAGGCAGTTGGACTGCACGCCGCAATCGCCGCAGCCTTCGCAGACAGCTTCGTTGATGTACAGGCGGCGCGGCGGGTCGATCATCTTGCCGCGCTTGCGGCGCCGGCGCTTTTCCGCGGCGCAGGTCTGGTCGTAGATGATGGCGGAGACGCCGGGACATTCGCGCATGTCGCGCTGGATCGCGTCCAGTTCGTCGCGATGGCGGATCGGCACGCCATGCGGCAGGTCCGGGTGGCCGTAGGCGCGCGCCGTGCCGTCGGTGACGACTACGACGTGATGCACGCCTTCCGCATGCAACTGATGGGCGATCTGCGGCACCGTCAGGTTGCCGTCGACCGGCTGGCCGCCGGTCATGGCAACGGCATCGTTGTAGAGGATCTTGTAGGTGACGCCCTTCTTTTGTTCCTGCGCCAGCGGCGAGCCGTTGAAGGCCGCCACGGCCGCGCGTACTGCGAGCGAGCCCGAGTGGAAGTAAGTGCCGTCGCCGAGATTGACGAAGACATGGCGCTGTTCCGTGAAGGGGGCCTGGCCCATCCAGGCCGCGCCTTCGCCGCCCATGTGCGAGTAAGTGGAGGTGGCGCGGTTCATCCACAGCGCCATGAAATGGCAGCCGATGCCGGCCAGCGCGCGCGAGCCTTCGGGCACGCAGGTGGAGGTGTTGTGCGGGCAGCCGGGGCAGAAGTAGGGCGTCCGCACCACGGGAATCGCCAGCGTGGCAGAGCCTTCCTTGGCTTCCAGCAATGCCAGCCGCTCGCGGATGCGCGGCGAGGTGAAATGGCGGCCGATGCGATCGGCGATGACGCGCGCGATTTGCGCCGGCGACAATTCGCCGGAGGCGGGCAGCAGCCAGCGACCGTTGGGCAGCGCCCATTCGCCCTGTTCGTCGAACTTGCCGATCACGCGCGGACGGACGTCCTCGCGCCAGTTGTAGAGCTCTTCCTTCAACTGGTATTCGATCAGCTGGCGCTTCTCCTCGACCACCAGGATTTCTTCGAGGCCTTCGGCGAAGCGGCGCACGCCATCCGACTCCAGCGGCCAGACCATGCCGACCTTGTAGAGGCGGATGCC
>JACRIY010000106.1 GCA_016235805.1 Rhodocyclales bacterium | reverse complement strand
GCAGCGTCTCGCATACGCGCCGCGCGTTCGCGGGCACGAGCGCCGGGTCGATGCCGTGGCGGGAATGGGGAATCGTGGCCGGCGCGTGGCGGCTGGGAGCATCGCGCCGGAACACGCGGCGCAGCAGCTTGCGGATCATTGAGTGGCTGAAACGGAAAAGGGCGCCCATGATACCGGAACTGCCCGGTTGCTCGGGGTTTGTGCGAAGATGCGCGGCTTACGCGACTGACATCCAAAGGCATGGTGCAGCCCGAACAACAAGCCAGGGAGGAGATCGACAAACTGCTGTCCCTTGCGGGCTGGCGGGTATTCGATGTCGATCAGGCCAACATCCACGCCGCCCGCGGCGTCGCCTTGCGCGAATTCCCCCTGAAGAACGGCCTCGGCTTTGCCGACTACCTGCTCTACGTCGACGGCAAGGCTGCCGGTGTCATTGAAGCCAAGAAGCAGGGCGCCACGCTGACCGGCGTCGAAATCCAGTCCAGTCGCTACGCTCAGGGCTTGCCGGATGGCCTGCCCGCCTGGCGCCGGCCGCTGCCCTTCCTCTACGAATCCACCGGCGTCGAGACCCATTTCACCAACGGCCTCGACCCCGAGCCGCGCGCCCGCAACGCCTTCGCCTTCCATCGGCCTGAAATGCTGGCCGAATGGCTGAGCGCGCTGCCGCAGGCTACTGCGCTCGAAAGCGGTTCCGGCACCGCCGGCACCGCCGGCACCGCCGAGGAGGCGCCCGCCACCTTCCTGACCCGCGTGCGTGCGCTGCCGCCGCTGATCGAAGAAGGCCTCTGGCCGGCGCAGGTCAAGGCGGTGAAGAACCTCGAAGCCTCGATTGCCGCCAACAAGCCGCGGGCGCTGATCCAGATGGCCACCGGCAGCGGCAAGACCTTCACCGCCATCAGCTTCAACTACCGCCTGATCAAGTTCGGCGGCGCCCGCCGCGTGCTGTTCCTGGTCGACCGCGGCAATCTCGGCCGCCAGACCAAGAAGGAATTCGACCAGTACGTCTCGCCCTACAACAACTACAAGTTCGGCGAGGAATACATCGTCCAGCACCTCGCCAGCAACAACCTCGACAAGAGCGCCCGCGTCGTCATCTGCACCATCCAGCGCATGTACTCCATCCTGCGCGGCCGCGAACTGCCCGAGGAAGACGACGAGCAATCCACCGAAGGAGCCGAAAGCCTCTTCAAGGACGCGCCGCCGATCGAATACAACCCGGCTGTCTCCATCGAATTCTTCGACATCATCGTCACCGACGAGGCCCACCGCTCGATCTACAACCTCTGGCGCCAGGTGCTCGAATACTTTGACGCCCATCTCATCGGCGTCACCGCCACGCCCAACAAGCAGACCTTCGGCTTCTTCAACCAGAACCTGGTGATGGAATACGGCCATGAGCAGGCCGTGGCCGACGGCGTGAACGTTAATTACGACGTCTATCGCATCCGCACCGAAGTCACGGAAGCCGGCAGCAAGGTCGAGGCCGGCTACTGGGTGCAGGTGCAGGACCGCGACACGCGCGCCCGGCGCGACTGGCAGCTCGACGAGGACTTCGACTACGACCCGAGTGAGCTCGACCGCACGGTGCAGACGCCCGACCAGATTCGCACGGTGGTGCGCGCGCTGCGCGACCGCTGGCAGGCCGAGATGTTTCCCCAGCGCGAGGAACTGCCCAAGACCCTGGTCTTCGCCAAGGACGACAACCACGCCGAAGCCGTCGTCACGATCATCCGCGAGGAATTCGGCCGCGGCAACGAGTTCGCGCAGAAGATCACCTACCGCAGCACCGGCGCCAAGCCCGAAGACCTGATCAAGGCCTTCCGCACCAGCTATTACCCGCGCATCGCGGTCACCGTGGACATGATCGCCACCGGCACCGACATCAAGCCGGTCGAGATCGTCGTCTTCCTGCGCTCGGTGAAGAGCCGCAGCTTCTTCGAGCAGATGAAGGGCCGCGGCGTGCGCGTCATCGAGCGCGCCGACTTGCGCGCCGTGAACCCCGGCGAGCACGTCGTCAAGGACCACTTCGTCATCGTCGACGCCGTCGGCGTGTGCGAGCGCGACAAGACCGACTCGCGCCCCATGGACCAGAAGAAGACCGTGCCCTTCGAGAAGCTGCTGCAAGCTGTGGCGCTGGGCAACACCGAACCCGAAGTGCTGTCATCGGTCGCCGCGCGACTGGCGCGTCTGGAGCGCGACATCGGGGAAGCCGACAAGGCCAAGGTCGTCGAAGCCAGCGGCGGCCATGACCTCAAGAGCATCGCGCGCGGCATCGTCAATGCCATGCGCGGCGAGGCGATGGAGGCGAACGCGCTTCAGCAGGCGGTGAAACCGCTGGCCGATCCGGCTGTGCGCAATCTGCTGCTGGACCTGCGACGCAAGGCGGACCTGGTCATCGACACCGTTACCGTCGATATCCTGATTGACGCGGGTTTTAGTGCCGGTACAGAGCGCGCGAAAGGGTTGGTGCAAACCTTCGAAGCCTTCATCGCCCAACACAAGGACGAAATCACCGCGCTGCAAATCCTCTACAACCGCCCGGTGAAGGCGCCGCTCAGATTCGAGGACATCAAGGCGCTCGCCGACACCCTGCACGCGCCGCCGCACCTGCTGGACGAGTCCCTGCTCTGGCAGGCCTACGCTGCGCTCGACAAGAGCCGCGTGAAAGGAGCGAGCGTCCGGCGTATCCTCACCGACCTCGTCAGCCTGGTGCGCTTCGCCATGCACCAGGAAAACGAACTCGTGCCCTATCCCGAACGCGTCGCCGCCAACTTCAAGGCCTGGCTGGCGCAGCAGGGCGGGGCATTTACGACAGAACAACAGCACTGGCTGGAAATGATCCGCGACCACATCGCCGCCAATCTCGGCATCAACCTCGACGACTTCGAATACGCGCCCTTCAACAAGGAGGGCGGGCTGGGGCGGGTGCATCAGTTGTTCGGCGAGAAGCTGTCGCGGGTGATTGAGGAGATGAATCGGGAGTTGGTGGCGTGAGTTGGCAGAACTTGCCATTTGACCAAGTCGCTGTCGCTCAATCTGACAAGGGACGGCGCATCAAGCAGCGAGACTACTTGCCGGCCGGCGCAATTCCCGTGATCGACCAAGGACAAGAAGCCGTTGGCGGATACACCGACGATGCTGCGCTGGTTTTCGATGGTGCATTGCCAGTCATCTTGTTTGGTGATCACACCCGCGCGGTAAAGCTTGTCTCGCAGCCATTTGCAGTCGGTGCAGACGGTATCAAGATATTTCGGCCAGCGGTCGGTGTGCAGCCCAAGTACCTTTACTATTGGATGAAGAGCGCGCCAATTCCGGACAGGGGCTACGGGCGTCACTATCAATATCTTCGGAAGCTGGTTGTCCCCGTTCCTGCGCCCGCGTCGCAAGACGGCGTCGTCGCCGAAATCGAAAAGCAGTTCTCCCGCCTCGACGAAGCCGTCGCCGGCCTCAAGCGCGTTAAGGCTAACCTCAAGCGCTACAAGGCCGCCGTCCTCAAAGCCGCCGTCGAAGGCCGTCTCGTCCCCACCGAAGCCGACCTGGCCCGCCGCGAAGGCCGCAGCTACGAGACCGGCGCCCAACTCCTGCAACGCATCCTCGAAACCCGCCGCAGCCAATGGCAGGGCAAGAAGGCTTATCGAGAACCCATGGAGCCGCGGGACGGTTGGGTGCGCAGTAATTGCGATAGTTGGGCTGTCGCTAGCCTTGAGTCAATCACTAGCGCGAATCGCGTAATCTGCTATGGAATTCTGATGCCAAAAGAGAATGTCGCGGATGGTGTGCTGTATGTAAAAGTCCGTGATATCAAGGACGATAGGATAAACGTCAAGGCTCTTCATCGCACCACACAGGCGATTGCAGCGAGTTATGCGCGTGCTTCTCTCCAAGCGGGAGACCTGCTACTGTCGATTCGGGGAACTTTCGGTCGCGTAGCGACCGTACCTCCCGCGTTGGACGGGGGAAACATCACACAGGACACGGTAAGACTAGCTGTGATTCCTTTGGTGCGTGCTGAGTACCTTGCGATATTCCTTCGGTCAGATGGCGCCCAGAAATACTTCAAGGCTATTGCTCGTGGTGTTGCCGTGAAAGGCGTAAACGTCGGTGATCTCAGGCCGATGGCCATACCTTTGCCCTCACTCCCCGAACAACACCGCATCGTCGCCGAAGTCGACCGCCGCCTCTCCATCGTCCGCGAAGTCGAGGCCGAGGTCGAAGCCAACCTCAAGCGCGCCCAGGCGCTGCGGCAGGCGGTGCTGGCGCGTTCGTTTCAGGTACCGCAGGCATGACGATGAACCTGACCATCGTCGAAGTGCTCGGGCGTTCGACGGAGGGGCGTACCCAGCCGTATATCTGCCGCGGCGACGATGGCGAGGTGTATTTCGTCAAGGGCCGGTCGGCCAATCGCGCCGGACTGATTGCGGAATGGCTTTGCGCGCAACTGGCCGAGCGCTTCGGCCTGCCGCTGCCAGCCTACGCGATCGCCACTGTTCCGGAGGAATTGATAGAGGCCGATCTGACCGGCTGGCTGCATGATCTGGGTGCGGGCGAGGTCTTCGCATCGCAGCGAGTTAACGCGGTCGATCTCACGGAAATTCACCGAGAACTGGTGTCGGAGTCCTTGCGGCGCGACGTCATCGCGTTTGACTGGTGGGTACGCAACGGCGACCGCAACCTCACGGCCAAAGGCGGCAACCCGAACCTGCTCTGGAACCCGGAAGGAGACGGTTCGCTGGTGGTGATCGACCACAACCTGGCCTTCGATGCGGACTTTTCCACGGACGATTTCCTCAAGGTCCATGTGTTCGCCGACGATATTCGAACCATGTTCAGCGATTTCCGGATGCGCGCAGCCTACGTCGAGCGCTTTCACGCGGCGCTCGGCATTTGGACCGAGGCCTGCGATAATGTCCCGGAGTCATGGGGTTTCGTCGATCCGGAGCGAACCATTCCCGTCGGATTTTCTCTGACGGAAACAAAAGCCTTGTTGGATCGGGCTTTCTCTGAAACTTTCTGGCAATTGCCGCTATGAATACCGCTTGCCATTACGCCATTGTCCGCTTCATGCCATTCGTCGAGACGGGGGAGTTCGCCAACGTCGGCGTCGTCATGTTCGCGCCCAACGCGCGTTATTTCGGTTTCAAGCTGTTAGGCAATCGCTACGGGCGGGTAACGAATTTCTTCGAGCAGATGGATGCCAAGGTGTTTCGTGCCGCCATGCGCACTTTCCGCGAGGAGATGCAGCGCGTCGACGCCCTGCTCAAGCAGATGGGCACCGACAGGCGGCTGAGGACGCTTGATCGGGAAGGTACGCTGCGCTTGTGGAGCGAGATCGTCAAGCCGCGCGAAACCATGCTGCGCTTCAGCGAGTCCCGCGTGGTGCTGGCTGGCGAGCCGCAAGACAAGCTGCGCGACTTGTTCGAGTACTACGTCGAGCGCAATTTCGTCACGCGGGAATATCAGGAGACCATTCTCGAGCGCGGGGTTCGGGGTTGGTTGCGGGAGGCGAAGCTGCTGGACCGCTTCCATGCCGGCCGTGTCGGCAACGACGAATACCACGCGCAGTTTCCCTTCATCGCCGGTCAGGATGAGATGCCGGAGAAGATCATCAAGCCGCTCAACCTGGATTATGCGGACGCGGCGCGGATCATTGACCACGGCGGGCAATGGATCGTTCGGGTCAACGCGCTGAAGAAGCGCGATCTGTTGCCGGCCAGGGTGCTGTTTGCAGTCAATGGGCCTGAAGACACGACGCCTCGCGGCAAGGCGCGGCGGGAAGTGGTGGGGGAACTGGAGGCCGCGGGCGTCATGGTTTCGCGTTATGGGTTCGCGCAGGCGGTGATCGACTTCGCCGGGGCCTGACGGGCCTCTCTGTCTCTATTCGCCATTCGAATGGCGAAAGTATCTTGACAACGCCATGTAATTCAAATACTTTCGCATTTCGCGAAATGCGAAACATTATGCCATGCGCCGCCCCGTCAATCGACAACTCGTACTCAAGCCGCAGGATTTCTACCTGCTGCTGGTGCTCGCCACGCTGAAGGGGGAGACCCAGACCTATCCCGACCTGGCGGCCCTCACGGGTCTTTCGATGTCGGAAGTGCATGGTGCATTGAAGCGGGCCGAGCAGGCGCGGTTGCTTGCGTTTCTCGATCGCCAGCCGCGTGTGCTGACGCCGCAGTTCAAGGAATTCCTGGTGTACGGTGCGCGCTATGCCTTCCCCGCCGTTCGCGGCGGCATGGTGGGCGGATTGCCGACGGCTTATGCGGCGCCACCGCTCGACAAGCTCATCGCGCCTTCCAGCGATCCGCCTCCGGTCTGGCCCTGTGCGGAGGGCCGTGCGCGCGGCGTCGCGTTGATGCCCTTGTATCCGAGCGCGCCGGCAGCGGCTTTGCGCAATCCCGCGCTTTACGAAAGCCTGGCATTGTTCGACGCGCTGCGCATGGGTGCTGCGCGCGAACGCAATGTTGCCGTGAAACTCTTCGAGGAACGGCTTTGAATCGCGTGGCAAATCTCGATGATCCCAATTTGCTGCGGGTCGAATTGGTGGCGCGTGCCCTGGGGGACTTGTGCGACGAACTGGTCTTCGTCGGCGGTTGCGCCGCAGGTCTGCTTTGCACTTCGGTACAGGCGCCGCCGCCGCGGGCGACCTTCGACGTGGACCTGGTGGCTGAAGTCGCCGTCCTGGCAGCCTATCATGCGCTGGAAGCCCGTTTCGCCGAGCGCGGTTTCCTGCGCGACATGACGCCGGACGCGCCGATCTGCCGCTGGCGCGTGGGCAACGTCGAGGTGGATTTGATGCCGACGGAACAACGCGTCCTTGGGTTTTCCAACCGCTGGTATCGGGTTGCGATGGCAACCGCAATGCCGATGTTCTTGCCTAGCGGGGCGCGTATCAGGCTGATTTCGGCGCCGGCTTTTCTCGCCACGAAGTTCGAGGCATTCGCCACGCGCGGCGGCAACGATCTGATGGTCAGCCACGACTTCGAGGACATCGTCAATGTGCTTGACGGCCGACCGGGTATCGAAGTCGAAGTGGTCGGCGCGGGCGCCCAACTGAGAGCCTATCTGGCGGCACGCTTTCGCGACATACTGCGCCATTCCGATTTCGACAACACGCTGCCTGGCCTCGTGGTCTTCGACGAACTCTACGACAGCCGGATCGAAGCCGTGCGCCGACGCATGGCAGCCATCGCCGATCTCATTCCTACATGAACGCATCCACCCTCGTCCAGAAGCTCTGGAACTACTGCAACGTGTTGCGCGACGACGGCATGTCGTACGGCGATTACGTCGAGCAGCTCACCTACCTGCTGTTCCTGAAGATGGCTGACGAACGCACCAAGCCGCCCTACAACCGCGAGAGCCTGGTGCCGGCGAAGTACTCGTGGTCGACGCTGCTGGCGAAGAGCGGCGACGATCTTTTCGACCATTACCGCCACGCCCTCGACGAACTCGGCAAGCAGAAGGGCACGCTGGGCCTGATCTTCGCCAAGGCGCAGAACAAGTTCCAGGACCCGGCCAAGCTCACGCGCATCATCAGCGATCTGATCGATAGCGAGCAATGGTCGATGCTCGACGTCGACGTCAAGGGCGACGCCTACGAGGGCTTGCTGGAGAAAAACGCGCAGGACACGAAGTCGGGCGCCGGCCAGTATTTCACGCCGCGGCCGTTGATCCAGGCGATGGTGACTTGCATTGCGCCCCAACCCGGCGAACGCATCTGCGATCCGGCCTGCGGTACCGGCGGCTTTCTGCTTGCGGCGCATCACTACGTTACGCACGAGAACAAGCACCTTGAGCGCGACGAACTGCGTCGGCTGAGCCACGACGCCTTCATGGGCTGGGAGCTGGTGCAGGCGACGGCGCGCGTTTGTGCGATGAACCTGATGCTGCACGGCATCGGTTCCGAGAAGAGCGTTCCGCTGCGCGTCGGCGATGCGCTGGCGGCCGATCCCGGCGACCGCTACGACGTGGTGCTCGCCAATCCGCCCTTCGGCAAGAAGAGCAGCACGGTGATTGTCACTGATGCCGGCAAGACGACGACCGAGAAGGACATCATCGAACGCGACGATTTCTGGGCGACGACCTCGAACAAGCAGCTCAACTTCGTCCAGCACATCAATACGCTGCTCGACATCCAAGGCCGAGCGGCGGTGGTGGTACCGGACAACGTGCTGTTCGAGGGCGGCGCGGGCGAGACGATCCGACGCAAGCTGCTGCATGAATGCGAAGTCCATACGCTGCTGCGCCTGCCTACCGGTCTGTTTTACGCGCAGGGCGTGAAGGCGAACGTGCTGTTCTTCGACAAGAAGCCGGCGTCGGAAACGCCGTGGACGAAGAAGCTCTGGATCTTCGACCTGCGCACCAATCAGCATTTCACGCTGAAGACCAACCCGATGCGCGTGAATGACCTGATGGAGTTCGTGAATCTCTACAACCCGCACAAGCGGCACGACCGCAAGGCGACATGGTCGCCCGAGAATTCCGAAGGCCGCTGGCGCGCTTACGACTACGAGGAACTGGCCGCCCGCGACAAGGCGAGTCTGGACATCTTCTGGCTCAAGGACGAGGCGCTGGCCGATTCGGACAACCTGCCGGCGCCCGAGGTGATCGCGCAGGAGATCGTGGACGATCTCGAAGCGGCGCTGGTGCAGTTTCGAGAAGTGCTTGCCGACCTCGGCGAAGAACCTACCGCAGGCTGATCACTGGCCAGCCCATTTTCCGCGCATGGGCGCGCAGCGTGTCGTCGGGATCGACGGCGACGGGATCGGTGACTTTTGCCAGCAGCGGCAGGTCGTTGTGCGAGTCGCTGTAGAACCAGCTTTGCTCGAACGAACCCCACCAGTAGCCGAGCGATTCGAGCCAGGCTTCGACGCGTTCGATCTTGCCGGCCCTGAAAGCGGGCGTGCCGCGCGCCTTGCCGCTGAATTTTTCGCCGTTCCATTCCGGCACGGTGGCGATCAAGTGCGGGATGCCGAACTCGCGCGCGATCGGGCCGGTGACGAAGCTGTTGGTGGCGGTGACGATGGCGACCACGGCGTCGTCGTCGCTGTGCCGCTGCACCAGCGCGCGCGCGGGGGCGCCTATGATGGGCTTGATGCGCGTGGCGACGAATTCTTCGCGCCAGGCGTCGAGCTCATGGCGCGCATGGCGCGCCAGCGGCGCCAACTGGAAGTCGAGGAAGGCCTGGATGTCG
>JACRIY010000104.1 GCA_016235805.1 Rhodocyclales bacterium | reverse complement strand
GTGAATTTGATCATCGAATCGGCGCGGTTTCAGGTCATGGTTCAGTCATACGAAATTCCTCGGCAAAGTGTCGGATCAGGGCTGCAGATAGTCGTCCAGACCATGCCGGGCGAAGATCTTGCGGATACGTTTGATTTCCTCGTAGAGCGTTGCACGCGGGATTCGGAGCTTCTCTGAGGCCTCTTTGATGGACAGGCCTTGTGCACCGAGCAGATCGCACAGGCGCCGCTGCTCGGGCGTAAGCCGCCTCATGACCTCCGTAACGTCGATACGAATGTCGGCCGGATCGAACGACTCTTGCCCACCCAGATCCCGACCCTGTTCGGCATCGATCAGATCGACATAGGTGGGCGCGTCCTCGGAGTCACCCACCGTATCGTCCAGGGAAACGGTTTCCTGGTCGCCCCGTCGCTTGTCGGTCTCCCGCTCGCGCGCCAGATCGATCAGCTTGTTGCGCACGACCCGCGCCATGTAGGCGATGGGCGGGCCACCTGGGTCGGGGACTAGCTGCTGACGCACTTCAAGCCAGTGCATCAGGCATTCCTGCAGGAGGTCGTCGAAGTCCTCCCGATACAGACTTCGTGACCGCCGGCGGAATTCTCCGATGAGTTTCTTGGTGACCGCTATTTCCCAGCCCTGTAGACCATTGCCCTGTTTGAGCGCCATGGCACCCCCCCTTTCGTCAGATGAAAGGGCGGCAATGTGACCAATGGCGCTGCTTATTTAGCTAAATGGCATCGCAATAAATATATCTATATGACCTAAGGCATAGTCGCCGACAGTTTTGAAAGCAATTCCGTATTCATGAAAGATGGATCAAGAAGTGCTCACCGAAGAGTTCCGGCAATAGCTTTGGCTATGTCTATTCCTGCATGAACTTCAAGCTATGGATAACGGGATAACTTTCAGCATTCCCATTGACCGAGAAACGCTAGCTCCCGACGAGATTGAGGAGATCACCGGCCGTGCCCGGCGTGATCAGCAAGTCCAATGGTTAACGGATCACGGTTGGCGATTCGACCGAAACGCTTCGGGAGTGCCAATCGTTGGGCGCCTCTATGCACGATTCAAATTGGCTGGAATCGAACTCTCTTCCGCAGTGGTTTCTCCGAGCGGCTTGCCCGATTTTTCGAAAGTGAGGTAGGCTATGCAAATGGCCAAACCAAAACGAAAACACCGCGATCTTCCCCCGCGAATGGTCCGCCGCACCTACCGCAACGCCAAGGGCGAACTGTGGGAGGGGTATTACTACGAGCACCCCCGAGACGAAGACGGTAAGCGGAAGCTGACACCGCTCGGAGATGACATTTTCCAGGCCAAAATTCGCTGGGCTGAGATGGAAGGAAGAAACCGCAAAGAGGCGCCAATCAGGGTCGACGATACGTGCGTATTGGCAACCTACCGTCGCTACATGGTATGGGCGAATGATCGCACCCAATCAGGGCTGACACTTCGCACGCTCGGAGACAGGGAGAAGTACTGGAAGGCGCTCGAACCAGTTTTTGGAACTGTCCCGATCGACGGGCTTCAACCCAGCCACATGTTGCGATATTTCGACGCCCGAAGCTCCAAAGTCTCGGCCAAGAAAGAAATCAAGTTCATCTCAGTATTGTGCAACTGGGCACGGGCGCGCGGCTTCATGATCGCGCCCAATCCTGTTGCCGGAATTACACGACAAATGAAGGTTCAGGAAGGCCGTGACATTTATGTGACTGACGAAATGCTGGCGCTGGTGTACAAACACGCCGACCCGATCATTCAGGACGTGCTTGATCTTTCGTATTTGACGGGACAGCGACCCGCGGACGTGTTGAAAATGCGGTGGAGCCAGGTGCAGGACGGCGCAATCTGGATTGTGCAGGGGAAAACGAAAGCGAAGCTGCGCATTGATGTTGTCGGCGAGCTTGCGACACTATTCGAGCGCATCAAAGCGCGTGGTCTGGTGGGTATGACAATCCTCGCGGACCCGAAGGGCCAAGCCCTTAAAGCGTTCGGATACTTCCGCAGCCATTTCGATAAGGCCAGGGACGCGGCGAAGGTCGAAGCCGATGCGCTTGGAGTGCCATTTATCCGATTTCAGCTTCGTGACTTGCGAGCGAAAGCGGCAAGCGATTTGGAGAGCATGTCTCACGCCAGAAAACTGTTGGGGCACACGACTGAAAACATGACTCGAGAGTACGTCCGGGCACGCGTTGGCGAACGTGTTTCTCCCGTTATGGCGAAAAGCTTTTCGCCATTACCCGACAAATGATAGTAAGCACTTCCGCCTAAAGGCTTGTAAATACTGGAGGCGCGACCCGGAATCGAACCGAGGTACACGGCTTTGCAGGCCGCTGCATAACCACTCTGCCATCGCGCCGAAACCCTGCTGGCAGGGTTATCAAGCTAAAAGGGGGAAAGCAATGCTTTCCCCCCGGAATCTGGAGCGGCAGAAGAGTCTCGAACTCTCGACCTCAACCTTGGCAAGGTTGCGCTCTACCAACTGAGCTACTGCCGCAAAACAGCCGCGCATTATAGCCGGCGAAAACATTGTGTCAACGACTGCGCGCCGAGATTTCCGGCCATGCCTTGCGCAGGTAATACGCCATCGACCAGAGAGTCAGCACTGCCGCTATCCAGAGCGACCAGGTACCCAAAAGGTGCACGTCCAGCGAACCGATCGCCCGGTCCCAGAGCAGCAACGGTATCGCCGTCATCTGAGCTATGGTCTTTAGCTTCCCTATCATTGATACCGCGACACTCTTGGCAGCGCCGATGTTGGCCATCCATTCACGCAGCGCCGATATCGCAATCTCGCGACCGATGATGATGAACGCCAGGATCGCGTCGGCGCGATCCAGCTTCACCAGCATGACCAGCGCAGCCGCAACCATGAGTTTGTCGGCCACCGGATCGAGAAAGGCCCCGAACGCCGAGGTCTGGTTGAGCTTGCGTGCCAGCCAGCCATCGACCCAGTCGGTAACCGCCGCGACAAGAAAGGCACCGGTGGCGACAAGGTTCTGCTCGGTCTCGCCCAGCGGCAGGTAGTACACGCCCACGACCAGAGGAATCAGCAGAATTCGCGCCCAGGTCAGCAGGTTCGGGATGTTCAGCGGCATCTCAGCGCAAGGCCTTGTGGATTTCTTCGGCAAGACGCCGCGAAATACCATCGATGCGACACAAGTCCTCGACTGTGGCGGCCTTCACCCCATCGAGGCCACCAAATTGAGCGAGCAGCTTCTTGCGCCGGGCCGGGCCGACGCCGGCCACTCCTTCCAGCTTCGAATGACCGCGCGCCTTGGCGCGCCTCGCCCGGTGGCCGACAATGGCGAAGCGGTGCGCTTCGTCGCGAATTTCCTGTATCAGGTGAAAGCCGGCGTGGTCCATGCCCAATTGTAGCGGCAGGTCACGGGGCCCGCTCGGACCATGGACGAAGAGTGTTTCCAATCCCGGCTTGCGCTCTTCGCCCTTCGCCACCCCGATGCTGGGCAGGTGGTCCAGCCCGAGTTCGGCGAACACGTCACGGGCGATTCGATGCTGCCCCTTGCCGCCGTCGATCAGGACCAGGTCGGGAGCCGCCGTGTCGCCGGTGGCAACTTTCTCGTAGCGGCGCGTCAGGGCCTGCCGCATGGCCGCATAGTCGTCGCCGGGCTGGATGCCTTCGATGTTGAAGCGGCGGTAGTCGCCATTCTTCATGGCGCCATCGACGCAGACCACGCAGGACGCCACCGTCGCTTCGCCCATCGTATGGCTGATGTCGAAACATTCGATGCGACGCGGAGGCTCGGGTAGTCCCAGCGCCTCCTGCAGTGCCGCCAGCCGACCGCTGCTGCGGCTTTTCGCCTGGCGGCGAGCCAGCACGGCGAGTCGCGCGTTGTTCAGCGCCATCTCGACCCAGGCGCGTTCCATCTCGTTCTTCGGCGACCCGCCGTTGATGCCCTCCGGCAGATCTTCGATCGGATATTCGCTGAGGATCACGCGCGGCGGCAGCGGCTGCTCCGCGTAATGCTGCTCGAGAAATGCTGCCAGCCCCTCGGCCGCTTCCGCTTCGGGCGCGGAGCGCGGAAAGCACGCCCGATCGCCGAGGTGCAAACCACCGCGCACCATGGCCAAATTCACGCACAGCTCCCCGCGTTCAACGACCGCGGCGACGATATCGACGTCGGCATCCCGCGTCGAGCTCACGTACTGCCGATGCAGAACGGCCTGCAGGGCCCGGATCTGGTCGCGCACCGCCGCCGCCTCCTCGAAACGCAAGTCGTGCGCGGATTCCTCCATCTGCCGCGTCAGGCCGTCGATCACCTCGCCGTATCGCCCGCGCAGGAACAACTGCGCCAGGCGAAGGTCGGCGGCATAGTCCTGCTTCGATATCAGGCCCACGCAGGGCGCCTTGCAGCGCTTGATCTGGTGCATCAGGCACGGGCGCGAACGATTGGCGAACACCGATTCCTCGCAGGTGCGCAGCAGGAAGGTCTTCTGGATCAACTGGATGCTTTCGCGCACGGCAAGGCCGTTGGGAAACGGCCCGAAATATTCCGACTTCTTCTCGAAAGCGCCGCGATGGTAGAACAGGCGCGGAAAATCGCCGCCGCCGTCTTTGCCGCCGATGCCGATGTAGGGATAGGACTTGTCGTCGCGGAACAGGATGTTGTACTTGGGCGCCAACTTCGTGATCAGCGTGATTTCGAGGATGAGTGCCTCGGCCTCGGAACGCGTCGCGGTGACTTCCATCGCCGCCACCTGTTGCAGCATCAATGCGATTCGCGGGCTGTGGCCGCCCTTGGTGAAATACGACGCCACGCGCTTCTTGAGGTTCTTGGCCTTGCCGACATAGAGCACGGCACGGTCGGTGGCCAGCATGCGATAGACGCCCGGCGCCTCGGTCAGGCTCGCCAGGAACTCCTTTGCATCGAATGGCGATTCAGGCGTTGAGCTCGTCACGGATCTTGCGGAAGACATCCTGAAAGTCGGCGCTGGTGAGACGGCGTGTTTGCGTGTTGTAGCGGCTGCAGTGGTAGCTGTCGATCAGGATCCGGTCGCCGGGAAGCGCATGGCGCGCGCCGTGGGCGAACACCAGCGCCGACTGTTTGAGCCCCAACGCCATCAGCACCGCCTTGTGCGCCACCAGACCGAGGGCGAGGATGACCCGTATCTCCGGCGACGCCTGCAACTCGTCCGCCAGATACCCGTTGCAGGTCTTGATCTCGCCCGGTTCCGGCTTGTTTGCGGGAGGCAGGCATTTCACGGCGTTGGTGATTCGGCAATCGACCAGGCGCAAGTCATCGTCGGCGGAAACGGAGTCAGGCCGCGAACCAAAGCCGAAGGCATGCAGGGTTTCATAGAGCAGGATCCCGGCGTGGTCGCCGGTAAACGGTCGCCCGGTGCGATTGGCGCCATGCATGCCGGGGGCGAGGCCGACGATCAGCAGGCGTGCGCGCGGATCGCCGAAGGGCGGCACCGGTCGCGCGTGGTAGCCCGGTTCGCGCTGTCGCACCTCGGCCAGAAAACCCGCCAGGCGCGGGCAGGCGGTGCAGCGTAGAAGTTTTTCCATTGAGCTAGGATACCGCTTCGCCATGACCAACACGCTCACCTCCTGCGACATTTTCTGCACGGTCGTCGACAACTATGGCGATGCGGCGGTGTGCTGGCGGCTGGCGCGACAACTCGCCACCGAACACGCCTGGCGGGTACGTCTGTGGATCGACGACCCGGCGCCGCTGGCGCAACTGGCGCCGGACTCCGCCGTCGGCCCGGTCGAGGTACGCACCTGGTCGGACCCGTGGCCCGCGCAAACGCCGACAACGGATGCCGCTGACGTCGTCATTGAGGCCTTCGCCTGCGAACTGCCGCCCGCCTATGTCGAGGCCATGGCGGCGCGCTCGTGTCTGCCGGTCTGGCTGAACCTCGAATACCTCTCTGCGGAAAACTGGGTTGCCGGCTGCCATGGCTTGCCTTCGCCACACCCGCGCCTGCCGCTGCTCAAGCATTTCTACTTTCCCGGCTTCGAGGCGAGTACCGGCGGCCTGCTACGCGAGAGCGACTATGACGCCCGGCGCGCGAAATTCGACGAAGCCGCCTTTCGTGCGGAGTTCGGCCTGCCGTCAAGAGCGCCCGAGGAAATCACGATTTCCCTGTTCAGCTACGCCAATCCGGACTTGCCCGACCTGATCCGGGCCTGGACCGACTCGCCGCGGCCGATCCGTGTCCTGCGGCCGGGCAGCACCGAAGAATCGTGCACCACCGGCAGCCTGAGCCTGCACTCCCTGCCCTTCCTGCCGCAGGCGGGTTACGACGAACTGCTGTGGGCCTGCGACCTCAATTTCGTGCGCGGCGAGGATTCCTTTGTCCGCGCCCAGTGGGCGGCGCGCCCTTTCGTCTGGCAGATCTACCCGCAAGCGCAGGATGTCCATCTGGAAAAGCTTGAAGCATTCCTCGCCATCCATCCGGCCGGCGTGGCATTGCGGCCGTTCTGGCTGGCGTGGAACGGCGCCGGCCCCATGGACTGGCCCCGATTCTCCGACAGCCTGCCTGCATTGGCCGAACCGATGCGCGAATGGTCTCGAACGCTCTCCAGTCGTCCCGATCTTGCCGCCGGGCTTGTGCAGTTCTGCCTTCAGCGGCTAAAATAGCGGGTTCCAAATTTCCGCTGCAGGAAGCACAACCATGAAAACCGCCCAGGAACTCCGTGCCGGCAATGTCGTGATGGTCGGCAATGATCCGCTCGTCGTGCAAAAAGCCGAATACAACAAGGGCGGCCGCAGCTCGGCCGTCGTAAAGTTCAAGTTCAAGAACCTGCTCACCGGGGCCGCTTCGGAGTCGATCTACAAGGCCGACGACAAGTTCGAGCAGGTGGTGCCCGAGCGCAAGGAATGCACCTATTCCTACTTTGCCGACCCGATGTACGTGTTCATGGACTCCGAGTACAACCAGTACGAAGTCGAAGGTGAGAACATGGTCGACGCCGTGAACTACCTCGAAGACGGCATGCCGGTCGAAGTGGTGTTCTACGACGGCAAGGCGATTTCGGTCGAAATGCCCAACAGCGTGGTGCGTGAAGTGATCTACACCGAACCCGCCGTCAAGGGCGATACCTCGGGCAAGGTCATGAAGCCGGCCAAGATCAGCACCGGCATGGAACTGCCCGTACCGCTGTTCGTCGAGATCGGCAACAAGATCGAGATCGACACCCGCACCGGCGAGTACAAGAACCGCGTGAAGTAAGTTCGCTGTCGCGGCATCAAAAAGCAAAGGGCAGCTTCGGCTGCCCTTTGCTTTTACGGCGCCAGCGCCCGCTCGACCAGCCGCACCCAGTAGCGGATGCCGGTGGCGATGATGTCGTCGTTGAAGTCGTAGTGCGGACTGTGCAGCATGCAGCCGCCTTCGCCCGGCCCGTTGCCCAGCCAGACATAGCAGCCCGGAACCACCTTCGCCAGGTAGGCGAAGTCCTCGGCGCCCATGCTCGGCGGCAGGGTCGTCTGCACCCGGTGTTCGCCGGCGACGTGGCGCGCCACCTCGCGTGCGATGGCGGCAGGCTCGGCTGCGTTGAAGGTCGGCGGGTAACCGCGCTCGTAGCGCAGGTCGATGCCTACGCGGTAGGTCGCCTCGATACCGCTGCAGACCCGGCGCAAGCCGGCTTCCAGCGCATCCTGCAATTCACCGTCGAGCGAGCGCACCGTGCCACCGAGTATTGCGGTCTCGGGTAGGACGTTGTCGGCATGCCCGGCGTGGAAGCGCGTCACGCTGACCACGGCGCCATCGAGCGGATCCGTATTGCGCGACACCAGCGACTGGACCGCCTGCACCAGGGCGCTGCCGGCCAGGACCACGTCCACCGCCTGGTGAGGCATCGCGGCGTGGCCACCGCGCCCGGTGATCTCGATCTCGAAACGATCCGCGCCGGCCATCACCGGCCCCTCGGTGACGCCGAAACTGCCGGCCGCCATCCCGGGCCAGTTGTGCAGGCCGAACACCATGTCCATCGGGAAGCGTTCGAACAAGCCCTCCTCCACCATCACGCGGCCGCCGCCTTCGTGTTCTTCCGCCGGCTGGAAGATGAAATACACCGTCCCGTCGAAGTCGCGCAACTTGCACAAGGCTTCCGCTGCCCCAACCAGCATCGCCGTGTGGCCGTCGTGGCCGCAGGCGTGCATCTTTCCGGCATGCGTCGAATGGTGGGGAAAGCTGTTCAGTTCCGACAGGGGCAGCGCATCCATGTCGGCACGCAGGCCAATGGCGCGCGGGCTGCTTCCGAGCTTGAGCCTGGCGACCACGCCGGTACGCGCGATGCCGCGGTGCACTTCGAGGCCGATTCCGGCCAGATAATCCGCCACTTTCTGCGATGTGCGCAGCTCGTCGAATGCCAGTTCAGGATGGGCGTGAATGTCGCGGCGGAAGGCGGCGATTTTCGGCACAAGGGGCGTCAGCAGGTCGTCGATCATGGCGGAGTCCGTTCAGGCAATGCGTGTTTCGACAATCCTAGCCCAAACCCGTGGGCGACATGCAAACCTCGCGACTTGCGGTATCTTGCCGCCCGATGAATCCACGCCGCATCGCCCACCTCGACATGGACGCCTTCTATGCGTCGGTCGAACTGCTGCGCTATCCCGAATTGCGTGGCCAGCCGGTGGTGATCGGCGGCCGGCGCGACCATCAGCCCGAATTGCTGGCCGACGGCACGCGCCGCTTCTCCCGCCTGCGCAACTATGTCGGGCGCGGCGTGACCACCACCTCGACCTACGAAGCGCGGGCACTGGGCGTGTTCTCCGGAATGGGCGTGATGAAAGCGGCGAAGCTGGCGCCCGATGCCATCCTGCTGCCGGTCGACTTCGACGCCTATCGCCACTATTCGCGGCTGTTCAAGGCCGCCGTCGCCACCATCGCGCCCCACATCGAGAACCGCGGCATCGACGAGATCTACATCGACCTGAGCGACCTACCGGACGAAACGCTGGCGCTGGCGCGGCGCATCAAGCAGGCCGTGAAGGATGCCACCGGGCTGTCCTGTTCGATCGGCGTCACTCCCAACAAGCTGCTGTCGAAAATCTGCTCCGATCTCGAAAAGCCCGACGGCCTCACCCTGCTCGACCAGGCTGACGTGCCGAAACGCATCTGGCCGCTGCCGGTGCGCAAGATCAACGGAATCGGACCCAAGGCCGGCGAGAAACTCGCGGCGCTGGGCATCTCCACCATCGCCGAACTGGCACAAGCCGAACCGGCGCTGCTGCAGGCCCACTTCGGCCGCAGCTATGCCGAATGGCTGCACGCCGCCGCCCACGGCATCGACGAGCGACCGGTGGTGACGAGTTCGGAACCGAAATCGATCAGCCGCGAAACCACCTTCGAGCGCGACCTCCATCCACGCCACGACCGCGCCGTGCTCTCCGACGTATTCACCTCACTGTGCACACGGGTCGCCGGCGACCTGGAGCGCAAGGGTTACCTGGCTCGCACCATCGGCATCAAGCTGCGCTACGACGACTTCCGCACCGTCACCCGCGACCTGACGCTGCCGGCACCGACCTCCGACCCAGCGGTGATCCGCCGTGCCGCCGGCGACTGCCTGCGCCGCGTGCCGCTGGAACGCAAGCTCAGGCTGCTCGGCGTGCGCGCCAGCACGTTGTCATTGGAAAGCGATGCGCCGATCGTGGCCGGATCGCCGCAGGGGGAACTGCCCCTCTTCCCGCTGCAGGAGTGGCCCGGACACGGAAGCAACACGGGCTCGGGCGACAGTGCTTGTTAGAATGAATTCCTGCCACCGATCGCCCGCCGGCGCCCAATCCAATGAGACTCCCGACCATCGCCCTGACCTTGCTGCTGTTCGCGCATGCTCCGGCGCACGCCGGCAAGACCCTCGACCAGGTGCGCCAGAAGGCGCAACTGGCCTGCGGCGTCAGCACCGGGGTTATCGGCTTTTCCGCGGCGGACAGCCAGGGCCGCTGGAACGGCATGGACGTCGACATCTGTCGCGCCATTGCGGCGGCGGTGCTCAACGATCCCGGCAAGGTCAAGTACGTGCCGCTCAATGCGCAGCAGCGCTTCACGGCGCTCCAGTCTGGCGAGATCGACCTGCTGTCGCGCAACACGACCTGGACCCTGACGCGCGACGCCTCGCTCGGCCTGCATTTCACCGCCGTGACCTACTACGACGGCCAGGGCTTCCTGGTGCCGAAGAAGCTCAAGATCACCGGCGCGAAGCAGTTGAAGAACGCGGAAATCTGCGTGCAGTCGGGCACCACCACGGAGAAGAACCTCGGCGACTGGTTCAAGGCGCAAGGCATCAAGGTCAAGCCGGTGGTGTTCGAGAAATTCGAGGCCTCGATCAAGGCCTTCTTCAGCGGCCGCTGCCAGGCCTATACCACCGACGCCTCCGCGCTGGCCTTCATCCGCAGCAAGGAGGCGCCCAATCCCGACGACTACGTGGTGCTGCCCGAACTGATTTCCAAGGAGCCGCTGGGGCCGGTGGTGCGGCGCGGCGACGACGAGTGGTTCGCCATCGTCAAGTGGGTGATCTTCGCCCTGATCGAAGCCGAGGAATACGGCATCACCCAGGCCAACCTGGAGCAGATGAAGTCCAGCCCCGACCCGGCCATCCAGCGCCTGCTCGGCGGCGCCGAGGACAGCGGCAAACTGCTCGGCCTGGAACGCGACTGGGCGGCGCGCGCGGTGAAGGCGGTAGGCAACTACGGCGAAATTTTCCAGCGCAACGTCGGCAAGGACTCGCCGCTGAAGCTGCCGCGCGGCGCCAATGCCCTGTGGAACAAGGGCGGCCTGCTCTACGCACCGCCGGTGCGCTGAAGCGATGCCCATCGCCGTAGCGCCAGCGCCGACTCCTGCGGCACGCTGGCGCAACATCGGCCTCCAGGCACTGATCGCGGGGCTGCTGCTGGCGCTGCTGTGGTGGCTGATTGATGCGACTGCCACCAACATGCGCGAACGCGGCATCCGCAGCGGCTTCGACTTCCTGCTCGAACCGGCGGGTTTCGGCATCGGCGAAAGCCTGCTGCCCTTCGATTCGACCGACAGCGTACTTTGGGCGCTGGCCGCCGGCCTGGCCAACACGCTGCGCGTGGCGCTGCCGGCGATCTTGATCAGCACCCTGTTCGGCACCTTGGTCGGACTCGGCCGCCTGTCACCCAACCTGCTGCTGCGCAAGCTGTGCGGCGCCTATGTCGAGGCCCTGCGCAACGTGCCGCTGCTGCTGCAGCTGCTGGCCTGGTACTTCATCGTGACCGACCTGCTGCCCGCCGCCAGCGAGGCGCTGCAACTGGCACCGCACGTATTCCTCAGTAAGAGCGGCCTGTCGCTGCCCTGGCTGGGCGGCGACGGCGGCCTGCTCAACCTGCCGCAACGCGGCGCAATGAACATCAGCGGCGGCGCGGCCATGACGCCGGAGTACCTGGCCCTGCTGCTCGGCCTCAGCTTCTACACCGCGGCCTACGTTGCCGAGACGGTGCGCGCCGGCATCGCGGCGGTGCCGCGCGGACAAAGCGAAGCGGCGCTGGCGCTGGGCCTGACGCGGCTGCAGAACTTCCGCCTGGTGCTGCTGCCGCAGGCCTTGCGCGGCATCATTCCGCCGCTGACCAACCAGCACCTGAGCCTCACCAAGAACGCCTCGCTGGCGGTCGCCATCGGTTATCCGGAACTGGTCTCGGTGGCGAACACCACGCTGAACCAGACTGGCCGCGCCGCCGAGTGCATCGCGCTGATCATGGCCGTGTACCTGATCCTGTCGCTGCTCACCGCCTGGCTCAGCGCCTGGCTGGAGCGCCGCAGCGGACGCTGGGCGGATCGCTCGTGACTAAACCCCCGCCCCTGCGCGACTGGCTGCGGCGCAACCTGTTTTCCGACGCCCTCAGTTCCGCGACCACCGTGGCGCTGGTGGCGGCGGCGCTCTGGTGGCTGCCGGGCCTGGTCGACTGGCTGCTGCTGCAGGCGGTATTCCGCGCCGATGCCGGCGCCTGCCAGGCCGCCAGCCACGCCGGCGCCTGCTGGGGGGTGGTGGCCGAGAAATACCGCATCATCCTGTTCGGGCGCTATCCGCATGAAGAGCAATGGCGGCCGCTGCTGGCGACCGCGCTGCTGCTGGTCGTGATCGTCGCCAGCGGTCGCCGCCTGCTGCCCTTGCGAATGATGACCATGGCCTGGGCCGTGGCCATGCCGGCTTTCTTCATCCTGATGGGCGGCGGCCGCTTCGGCCTGCAGCCGGTCGGCAGCGACCAGTGGGGCGGCTTTCCGCTGACGCTGCTGCTGGCGACGCTGGGCATGCTGCTAGCGTTTCCGCTGGCGATCCTGGTCGCGCTGGGCCGCTTCTCCAGCTTGCCGCTGCTGCGCGGTCTGTGCCGCGGCTACGTCGAACTGGTGCGCGGCGTGCCACTGATCTCGGTGCTGTTCCTCGCATCGTTTCTCTTTCCGCTGCTGCTGCCACCGGGCATCTCGATCGACGTGCTGCTGCGCGTGCTGCTCGGCATCGTGCTGTTCGCCGCGGCCTACCTTTCGGAAACCATCCGCGGTGGCCTGCTGGCGATCCCTGCCGGGCAGCACGACGCAGCTGCCGCGCTGGGCCTCGGCCGCTGGCAGGCGATGCGCTGGATCATCCTGCCGCAGGCCCTGCGCGCCGTGGTGCCATCGATGATGAACAGCGCGGTCAGCATCTTCAAGGACACTTCGCTGGTCACCGTGGTCAGCCTCTACGAACTCACCGGTTCGCTGTCGCTGGCGCTGGCGGGCGACCCCGAATGGCGGTCATTCCACCTCGAAGGCTACCTGTTCATCGCGCTGATCTACTGGATCGGCTGCCACGCAATGTCGCGCTTCAGCCGCGGCTTCGAGCATGCCGCCCGCTAAGCAGATCGCTCGACGTCAACGTGAAAGTTGGCGCTGGCGACACGGCGCCAAAGCGTCGCGTCAGGGATACAGGCCGCGCTGTTCGCGCGCGGCCAGCACGCGCTCGCAGGCGATGATGAAGGCGGCGGTGCGGATCGACACCCGGCGCTCCTGAGCTGTATGCCAAATCGCGTCGAAGGCCTTGACCATGATCCCTTCGAGGCGCGCATTGATCTCGTCCTCGGTCCAGAAGAAGCTGGAGAAATCCTGCACCCATTCAAAGTAGGACACGGTGACGCCACCGGCATTGGCCAGCACGTCGGGTACCACCAGAATGTAGCGGTCGCGCAGGATGTCGTCGGCGGCCGGCGTGGTCGGGCCGTTGGCGCCTTCGACGACAATCTTCGTCCGCAGCCCGCGCGCGCGCTCCGGCGTCACCTGACCTTCCAGCGCGGCGGGCACGAAATAATCACTTTCGAGGTGCCAAAATTCCTCCTCGCTGATCGGCTCGGCGCCGAAGAACCCGCTCAGGCTGCCGTGCGCGGCGACATGAACCAGTGTGGCGGGAATGTCGATTCCTGCCGGATTGGCAATCGTTGCCTCGGCATCCTGCAGCGCTACGACCTTCGCCCCGTTCTCGCGGAAAATACGCGCGGCGATGCCGCCGACGTTGCCAAAGCCCTGCACCACGACGCGCGCACCGTCTATCGCGACGCCCATGCGCCGGCCGGCTTCGCGCGCCGCGATATAGACGCCGCGGCCGGTGGCTTCCTGGCGCCCCAGCGAACCGCCCAGCGCGATCGGCTTGCCGGTGACGACGCCGCTGGCGGTGTGGCCTACATTCACCGAATAGGTATCCATCATCCAGGCCATGGTCTGTTCGCTGGTGCCCACATCGGGCGCCGGGATGTCCTTGTCCGGGCCGATTACGATGCCGATTTCCGAGGTGTAGCGCCGTGTGATGCGTTCCAGTTCGCCGCGCGAGAACTGTCGTGGATCGATCCGGATGCCGCCCTTGGCGCCGCCGTAAGGCAGGCCCAGCGCCGCGTTCTTCACCGTCATCCAGCCCGACAGCGCCATCACTTCGTTGAGCGAGACGGCCGGGTGGAAGCGCACGCCGCCCTTGCCCGGGCCGCGCGACAGGTTGTGCTGCACGCGATAGCCCTCGAAGTGCGCGATCGAACCGTCATCGCGCACGATCGGCACGTCGACAATCAGGATGCGCTTGGGCCGCTTCAGGGTCTCGATCCAGTGCGAGAGGTGACCCAAATGCGGCGCGACGCGGTCGATCTGCTCGATGAAACTGGCCCAGGGCTCCGGCCGCGCCGGGTCAAGATAGGAAAGCGTTTCTTGCGTGACGGCCATGATGGCTCCCGAAGATCAGATGGATGACGCGGCGCGGGCACCCTGGTCATAGCGTCCCGAAAGAGTGCGCAGCAGACGGGCGAGGTCGCCGATGCGGACATTTTCCTCGTCCGCTCCGGAAAAGCCCGGCATCAGGCAGGCCTCGCGCACTTGCCGATAGCGTTCGCAGAGATCCTGGCCGGCCCTGGTGGTCGACCAGAACACCTCCTTGCCGCGACGTTCGCCGGACACCAGGCCCAGGTTGGCAAGCTTCTTCAGCGCATAGGAAACCACATGGGTGTCCTCGATGTTGAGCACGAAGCAGATGTCGGCGAGTTTCTTCTCGCGCCCGCGATGGTTGACGTGATGGACCACCAGGATCTCGGTTTCCGTCATGTCCTTGACGCCGGCGCCGGCCATGCAGCGCGTCATCCAGCGACCAAAGGCGTGGCTGGCGATGATCAGGCCGAACTCCAGTTCCGACAATTCCGGACAACGGTCCGACACCAGGTGTTCGGAGGAAACGATGCGGCGCACGTCGGAATCGACAATTGCACCCTGCGTCGTGGAAGGCTTGCCTGTAGGCCTTTTTGCCATGATGATGGATTCCGGTATTTGATCGACCAAATAATTGAAACATTTTATTGACGTTTTGTAAATGTAATGTTAACGTGTTGTCTGTTTTATCCACTTCCCGCCCACCACCTTCGTGAGGACTCCGCCGATGAACACCCGCCTACGCCTGCTCGCCGCCGCACTCGGATTCACTGCACTGTCAGTCTCCGCACAGACCAAGTGGGACATGCCCACCGGCTATCCGGCCGCCAACTTTCACACCGAAAACATCACCCAGTTCGCCGCCGACGTAGAAAAAGTTACGGCGGGCAAGCTCAAGATCACCGTGCATCCCGGCGGCTCGCTGTACAAGGCCAACGAAATCAAGCGCGCGGTGCAGGGCGGCCAGGCGCAGATCGGTGAAATCATCTTCGGCGGCTATGCCAACGAGAACCCGCTGTTCGGCACCGACAACGTGCCATTCCTCGCCACGTCCTATGCCGAAGCGAAGAAGCTCGCCACGGCGCAGAAGCCGGCGATGGATGCGCTGCTGGCCAAACAGGGCCTCAAGATCCTGTTCTCCGTGCCCTGGCCCCCGCAAGGCATCTACTCGGCCAAGCCGATCAACGCCGGCGGCGACCTGAAGGGCGTCAAGTGGCGTGCCTACAGCCCGCAGACCTCGCGCATCGCCGAACTGGTCGGCGCCCAGCCGGTGACCATCCAGGCCGCAGAGCTCTCGCAGGCGCTCGCCACCGGTGCCGTCGCCGCCTTCATGACCTCGGGCGCCACCGGCTATGACAGCAAGGTGTGGGAACAGGTCAAGTACTTCTACGACACTCAGGCCTGGTTGCCGAAGAACGCCGTGCTGGTCTCGCAGAAAGCCTTCGATGCGCTGGACAAGCCGACCCAGGATGCACTGTTGAAGGCCTCCGCCGAAGCGGAAGCGCGCGGCTGGAAGACCAGCGAGGAAAAGACCAAGTTCTACCTCGAGCAGCTGACCAAGAACGGCATGACCGTCGCACCGCCTTCAGCCGCGCTGAAGGCCGACCTAAAGAAGGTCGGCGACACCATGATCGGCGAATGGCAGAAGACCGCCGGCGCCGAAGGGCAGGCGATCCTCGACGCCTACCGGAAGTAAGCGTGTCGCCCCGGCACGCGCTCGACCGACTTTACGGCGCCGCCGCCTGGGCGGCGGCGCTGTTCATGATCGGCACCCTGGCAATGATCCTGCTTTCCGTCACCGGGCGCATGCTGGACTTCCATGTTCGCGGCACCGACGCCTATGCCGGCTACTGCATGGCGGCGGCGGCCTTCCTGGCGCTGGCGCATACCCTCAAGCGCGGCGAACACATCCGGGTCACGCTGATCCTCGACCACACCGGCCCGCGCACGCGGCACGCGCTCGAAATCTGGAGCCATGCCGCCGGCCTGCTCTGCGCGGTGCTGCTGGCCTGGTTCTCGGTGCGGCTGGCGTGGCAGTCGTACAACTTCAATGACATTTCGCAAGGCACCGACGCCACGCCGCTCTGGATTCCTCAGGCCGGCATGGCGCTGGGCTGCACCATCTTCGCCATCGCCGTGGCCGACGAACTGGTCGCCACCTTGCGCGGCGAACGCCTCCGCCACCGCGCGACCGACAGCGAACCGGTGCGCAGCGAATGAGTAGCACCCACAGGTCCACCGGGAGCACAGACTAATGGATTTGGCAATCACCTTCGGCCTGATCCTGGCCCTGTTCGTCCTGCTCGGCAGCGGCATCTGGATCGGCCTCGCCCTGCTCGGCATCGGCTGGATCGGCATGGAATTGTTCACCGCGCGCGCCGCCGGCGACGCGATGGCGGTCACCATCTGGGGCGCTTCATCGTCCTGGACCCTGACCGCCCTGCCGATGTTCCTCTGGATGGGCGAGATCCTGTTCCGCACCCGGCTTTCATCCGACATGTTCAAGGGCCTCGCGCCCTGGCTGGAAGGCCTGCCGGGACGCCTGCTCCACGTCAATGTCATCGGCTGCAGCATCTTCGCCGCGGTGTCGGGATCGTCGGCCGCCACCTGCGCCACGATAGGCAAGATCACCCTGCCGGAACTGGCGAAGCGCGGCTATCCGGAAGGCATCACCATCGGCACGCTGGCCGGCGCAGGAACGCTGGGTCTGCTGATCCCGCCCTCGATCATCATGATCGTCTATGGCGTCGCCGCCGAAGTCTCGATTGCCAAGCTCTTCATCGCCGGCGTGTTTCCGGGGATCATGCTGGCGATCCTCTTCATGGGCTGGATCGTGGTCTGGGCGCTGCTGAATCCGGGCCTGGTGCCTCCCGCGACGGAAAAGGCCAGTTTCGGGCAGAAGGTCTACGCCTCGCGCCACCTGATCCCCATCGTCCTGCTGATCGTGCTGGTACTGGGTTCGATCTATGCCGGCATCGCCACCGCCACCGAGGCGGCAGCACTGGGCGTGGTCGGCAGCCTGCTGCTCGCCGCGACGCAAAGCTCGCTCTCCTGGACCACCTTCCGCGAAAGCCTGTTCGGCGCCACCCGGCTGTATTGCATGATCGCGCTGATACTCGCCGGCAGCGCCTTCCTGACTCTGGCGATGGGCTACCTTGGCTTGCCGCGCCACCTCGCGGAATGGATCGCCAGCCTCGGCCTAGGTCAGTTCGGCCTGCTGTTCGGCCTGATGATCTTCTTCATCATCCTCGGCTGCTTCCTTGACGGCATCTCGATGGTGGTGCTGACCATCGCCGTGATCCAGCCCACCATCGTCGCCGCCGGCATCGACCTGATCTGGTTCGGCGTCTTCCTGGTGGTCGTCGTCGAAATGGCGCAGATCACGCCGCCGGTTGGCTTCAACCTGTTCGTCATCCAGGGCATGACCGGCAGGCAGTTGCCCTATATCGCCCGCACCGCCCTGCCGGCGTTTGTATTGATGATGGCGGCAGTCGGATTGCTCTATGCATTCCCCGCAATCATCACCTGGCTGCCGCAGCGCATGGTGGGATGAACCCGCGCCTGCTCGACCTCGGCGACGGCGCGCTGACGCTGGAATTCGGCGACCGCATCGATGCCGACCTGAACGCCCGGGTGATCGCGGCGCGCGATGCCCTGGCGGCCATGCTTCTCGACGGCATCAGCGACCTGGTGCCGACCTGGCGCTCGCTCACGGTGCATTTCGATCCGCTGCGAATCGACCGAAACGCCTTGTCCGCGCAACTCCTGCAAGCCGCGCAGGCCATGCCGCAAGAGTCGGCGCTGGCGACACGGTGGCGGATCCCGGTGAGCTTCGGCGGCGAGTCGGGCCCGGACCTGGCGCAGGTCGCGCAAGCCACCGGGCGCAGCGAGGCGGATGTCGTCGATGCGATTTGCGCGACGGAACTGCGCGTATTCCTGATCGGCTTCCTGCCCGGCTTTCCCTATCTCGGCGAACTGCCCGCATGGATGCACCTGCCGCGCCGCTCCACGCCGCGCACGGCCGTCCCCGCCAACAGCCTGGCCATCGCCGGCGCCCAGGCCGCGATCTATCCCTGGCAGAGTCCCGGCGGCTGGCACCTGCTAGGGCAAACGCCGGTACGCCTGTTCGACGTCAGCGATGCCGCCCGCCCGGCCCTGCTCGCACCCGGCGACAGCGTGCGCTTCACGGCCGTTGATCCGCACGAGTTCCGACGCCTCGCCACCGCCGTCGCCGCCGGCGAATGCGGTCGCGACGATTGGCTGGCGCCATGATCGAAGTCGTCGACTGCCCGCTGCCGGCAAGCTTCCAGGATGCCGGCCGGCCCGGCTACCGGCATCTGGGCGTGCCGCTATCGGGGGCACTCGATCCGGAATGGCTGGCCATCGCCAATGCCCTGGTCGGCAATCCGCCGCACACCGTTGCATTGGAAATGCGCCTGCTCGGGCCGAAGCTGCGCGCGCGGGAGCCAGTCACCATCGCGCTCGCCGGCGAATTTTCGGCGCGAATCGAAGACGCCGCCGGCCAGTCGCACCCGGCCGCGAACTGGCGCAGCCACACGCTGGCCGCCGGCGACGTGCTGGCCGTGGGCAGCCTGCGCAGCGGCATCGGCTACCTCGCCGTGCATGGCGGCTTCGACCTGCCGGCGGTGCTGGGCAGCCGTTCGACCTATGCCCGCGCCGGACTCGGCGGCATCGACGGGCGCGCGCTGCGGGCCGGCGACAGCTTGAAAGTCGGCGCCCCACAGGGACTTCCTGCGGTTGCTGGCGCCACGGGCATTCCCCTCCACCTGCCCCATGCGCCCGTACTTTTCGCAGGCCCCTTGCGCGTCATCCCCGGTCCCCAGCGCGACCATTTCACCGATGCCGCCTGGCAGCAGTTCATCGGCGCCGAATTCACCGTCAGCCGCGAAGCCGACCGCATGGGCTTGCGCCTCGACGGACCGCGCCTCACACATGCTCGCGGCGCCGACATCGTTTCGGACGGCGTCACCCCGGGCGCCATCCAGGTTCCCGGCGACGGACGCCCCATCGTGCTGCTTGCCGATTGCCAGACCGTCGGCGGCTATCCGAAAATCGCCACCGTGATCGGCGCCGACCTGCCGCGACTGGGCCATGCGCTGCCCGGACAGGTGCTGCGCTTCGCCGCCGTGACCCAGGCCGAAGCGCTGGCGGCGCGTCGCGATGCGGCGCATGTCCTGGCGACAACCCTCGCCGCCATTGCTGCGCCCGGCCCCGCGCTGGACCTCGACGCGCTCTACAGCGCCAACCTGATCGACGGAGTGATCGATGCGAATTAACCTTAACGCCGACCTCGGCGAAGGCTATGGCCCGTGGACCATGGGCGATGACGCGGCCATGCTCGACATCGTCGCCTCGGCCAACATCGCCTGCGGCGGCCATGCCGGCGATCCCGACGTGATGCGGCGCACGCTGCGCCTGGCGCGCGAGCGCGGCGTCTCGATCGGAGCTCACCCGAGCTATCCCGACCTGCAGGGCTTCGGCCGCCGCGCCATGGCACTCACTGCCGCCGAACTCGAAAACCAGGTCGCCGCGCAACTCGGCGCACTGAGCGCCATTGCAGCGCTCGAAGCGGCGCGCGTAACCCACGTCAAGCCGCACGGCGCGCTCAACAACCTGGCCTGCGTCGACCGCAATGTCGCCGACACGATCTGCCGAGCGCTACGCGCCGTGGACCCGGCGCTGATCCTGCTCGCGCCGGCGGCCTCGCAACTGGTGGCGGCGGGTCGTGGCGCCGGCCTCGCCGTGGTCGAGGAAATCTTCGCCGACCGCGCCTACCTGCCCGACGGCCAACTGGTGCCGCGCTCGCGACCCGATGCCATGATCCACGGTGCGGAAGCCTGCCTTGCCCACGTGCTCGCCATGCTCGATGCCGGCGCCCTGATCTCGATCGACGGCACGCGCATCGCCACGCCGATCGGCAGCATCTGCGTCCATGGCGACAGCCCCGGCGCGGTAGCCGTCGCGCGCCACCTGCGCGAACAACTCGCCGCCCGCGGCCATCAGGTGCTGCCGCTGCCCGAAATCGCCTGACGGTTACAATCGCAGCATGGTCACCCTCCTGCGTTCCGCCGAATCGCGCGCCCTCGAAGCGCGCCACGCCGATGCCCGGCCGCCGCTGATGGAACGCGCCGGCAGGGCCGCCGCCGATTTCGCCATCGGCCTGCTGGGCAGGCACCCGGGCCGCGTGCTGATCTGCGCCGGCCCCGGCAACAACGGTGGCGATGGTTTCGTCATGGGACGCGAACTGGCGCGCGCCGGATTGGCGGTCAGCATCCTGTTCACCTCCGATCCCGCGCGCCTGCCCCCGGATGCGGCCGCCGCACTCGAAACTTGCCGTGCCACCAGCGCCGACTTTTGCCGCGAGGTGCCGCCCGGCAGTTTCTCGCTAGTGGTCGACGCCCTGTTCGGCATCGGCCTCGCGCGCGCCATCGAGGGCGACTACGCGACGCTGATCGCGCGCATCAATGCCTATCCCGGCCCGGTGCTGGCGCTCGACATTCCCAGCGGCCTCGACGGCGACACCGGCCGCATCATGGGCGTCGCCGTACGCGCAACGCATACCCTTTCCTTCATCGGCGGCAAGCCGGGCCTGTACACGCTGGACGGCCCCGACCATTGCGGCGCGATCGCGGTGGACAATCTCGGGCTCGACCTGGCCGGCCATCCCGGTGCGCTGCTTGCCATCGACGATTTCCGCACCTGCCTCAGGCCGCGCGCGCGCAACAGCCACAAGGGCAGCTACGGTTCACTGGCCGTGATCGGCGGCGCGGCCGGCATGACCGGTGCCGCGCTGCTCGCCGCGCGCGCCGGGCTCAAGCTGGGTGCCGGCCGCGTCTTCGTCGGCCTGTTGCAGGAACTCGCGGTCGATCCGATGCAGCCCGAACTGATGTTGCGTTCGCCCGACGATGCACTGGCCCAGGGCACGACCGTCGTCGCCGGCCCCGGCCTCGGCACCTCGGATGACGCGCTCGCGATCCTGCGCCGTGTCGCCGGCGCCGACTCTTCGCTGCTGCTCGATGCCGACGCATTGAATCTGCTGGCGGCACACCCGGTGCTCGCCAACCGCGTCGCACGTCGCACCGCCGCAACGCTGATCACGCCCCACCCGGCGGAAGCGGCGCGCCTGCTGGCGACCACCACCGATGCCGTTCAGGCCGACCGCGTCGCCGCCGCGCTGGAACTCGCCCACCGCTTCAACGCCCACGTCGCGCTCAAGGGCTGCGGCACCGTCGTCGCCCATCCCGACGGCCAGTGGCGCATCAACACCACCGGCAATCCTGGCCTGGCCTCCGGCGGCAGCGGCGACGTCCTGTCCGGCATGGTCGGCGCGCTGCTAGCGCAAGCCTTGCCCGCGGCGGAAGCCCTGCGGGGCGCCGTCCATCTGCACGGCGCCGCCGCCGATGCGCTGGCCGCCGCCGGCGACGGCCCCATCGGCATCGCCGCCGGGGAACTGATTCCCGCCGCACGCACGCTGCTCAATCGCCTGACCGCGACGCATGCCTGAAGCCCGCCGCAAGGTCGGCTTCGCCATCCTGCTGATGGTGGGCGCGACGCTGTGCTTTGCCGCGCTGGATGCGACCTCCAAGCACCTGTCGCATACCTACCCGATACCGATGATGGTCTGGGGCCGCTATACCTTCCATTGCCTGATGATGCTGGTCTTCCTCGCGCCGTCGATGCGCCTGCAGCTCGTCGCCACCACGCGCCCCATGGCGCAGATCATCCGCGCGCTGATGCTGACCGGCACCACCGGCTTTGCCATGGCGGGCTTTTCGCTGATGCCGCTGGCCGAAAGCACCGCCTTCCTGTTCGTCACACCGCTCGTAGTGGTGATCCTGTCGCACTGGCTGCTCAAGGAATCGATCACGCGCGGCCACTGGCTCGCGGTGGTGGCCGGGTTCTGCGGCGCCCTGCTGATCGCCCGTCCCGGTGGCGCCCTGAACATGCAGGGCATCATCTGGATGTCGCTCGCCGCCGCCTGCTATGCCGTCTACCAGATCCAGACGCGACAACTGTCGCCGACCGAGAACACGCTGACCATGCTGTTCTACACGGCGCTGGTGGGCACCGTTTCGATGACCCTGGCGGCGCCCCTTTACTGGGGCGGGCCGATGCCGGACTGGACCGATGCGGCGCTGATCGCCTCGCTCGGCATCTACGGTGGCACCGGCCACCTGATGCTGACCCGCGCCTTCCGCTACGCCGCCGCCTCCTTCCTCTCGCCCTTCCTGTACGGACAACTGGTCTGGGCCATGCTCCTGGGCTGGATCTACTACGACCACCTGCCCGACCTGCCTTCGGTCGCGGGGATGGCGGTGATCGTCGGCAGCAGCCTGTCGATCGCCCTGATGGAGCGCTTCAAAAGCCGGCAGCCTGCGGTAAAGTAGGCTGGCAGCGGCTCCGCTGCCAAATCCGCGGGAGGACGCCCATGTTGCAGGTTCTCGATAACCTCGTTCCGCAGCGCTACTGGGCCTGGAGCGCTTGCGCGATCCTCTGCGCCGCCTGCCTCGCCCTGACGCCGCTTTCCACAGCCTGGCTCTGGCCGGCCCTCGTTTGCGGGGCGCTGACCCTGGTCGGCCTCGTCGATTTCCTGCAGGTCAGGCAGTCGATCCGACGCAACTATCCGGTGCTCGCGCATTTCCGCTTCTTCTTCGAGTACATCCGGCCGGAGATCCGCCAGTACTTCCTCGAAGCCGACTCCGAGGAACTGCCTTTCTCCCGCGCCCAGCGCTCGATCATTTACCAGCGTTCCAAGCACGCGCTCGACAAACGTCCCTTCGGCACCCAGCTCAACGTCTATGAACCGCACTACGAATGGATCAACCATTCCATCGCGCCGGCGCACATCGAGAGCCATGACTTTCGCATCAAGATCGGCGGAGCGGCCTGCAGCCGGCCCTATTCCGCCAGCGTGTTCAACATCTCGGCGATGAGCTTCGGCGCACTCTCGTCGCGCGCCATCCTGGCACTCAACGAAGGCGCCAAACGCGGCAACTTCTTTCACGATACGGGCGAGGGCTCGATCTCGCGCTACCACCGCGAACCCGGCGGCGATCTCGCCTGGGAGATCGGCAGCGGCTACTTCGGCTGCCGCGATGCCAAGGGCAACTTCGACGAGAAGAAGTTTGCCGAAAACGCCAGCCTCGACCAGGTCAGGATGATCGAAATCAAGCTCTCGCAGGGCGCCAAGCCGGGCCATGGCGGGGTACTGCCCGGCGCCAAGGTGACGCGTGAAATTGCCGAAGCGCGCGGCGTGCCGATGGGCACCGACTGCATTTCGCCGGCGCGACACTCGGCCTTCTCCACCCCCCTCGAACTGATCGCCTTCATCGCCCGGCTGCGCGAACTGTCAGGTGGCAAGCCGGTCGGCTTCAAGCTGGCGATCGGTCACCCGTGGGAATGGTTCGGCATCGTCAAGGCCATGTTGCAGACCGGCATCGCGCCCGATTTCATCGTCGTCGATGGCGGCGAAGGCGGCACCGGCGCCGCCCCGCTTGAATTCACCGACCACGTCGGCGCGCCGCTGCGCGAAGGCCTGATGCTGGTGCACAACACGCTGGTCGGGGTCAACCTGCGCAGCCAGATCAGCATAGGATCGTCAGGCAAGATCGTCACCGCCTTCGACATGGCGCGCACCATCGCCACAGGCGCCGACTGGTGCAACTCGGCGCGCGGTTTCATGTTCGCGCTGGGCTGCCTGCAGGCGCAGACCTGCCACACCGGGCACTGCCCGACCGGCGTCACGACGCAGGATCCGGTGCGCATGCGCGCGCTCGACGTGCCCGACAAGGCGACGCGAGTCTTTCAGTTTCATCGCAATACCCTGCTGGCGCTGAAGGAAATGCTCGGCGCCGCCGGGCTGAAGCATCCAGGCGAACTGGGGCCGGAACACGTGATACGCCGCGTTTCGGCCACCGAAGTGCGTTCCCTGGCCGCGCTTCACCACTGGGCCCGACCCGGCGAACTGCTTTCCGGCGTCCCCGACCATCCTGTCTTCAAGGTGTTCTGGGATGTATCCCGCGCCGACAGCTTCAATGCGCCATCAACCACGCTGAGCCTGCGCGGATCAAAGATGCAGTGATGCACGGATGCTAAACTCCTCGGCTTCCGCAACGACACGTTAACGACAATGGAATTCCCCTTACAGCTGGCCGCCGAGGTGCAGCGCAACGTGCTCGCCGCACTGGCCGAAGACATCGGCGGCGGCGACCTGACCGCGCTGCTGAGCCCGGCCCACAAGCGATCCCTGGGCACCGTGGTCAGCCGCGAGGATGCCGTGCTGGCCGGCACCGCCTGGTTCGACTCCTGCTTCCGCCGACTCGATCCGATGACGGAAATTCGCTGGAACCTGCGTGACGGCGACACCGTCCGCGCCGGCGAAACCGTGTGCGAAATCGAGGCCAGCACCCGCGCCCTCCTGAGCGCCGAGCGCGCCGCGCTGAACTTCCTGCAATTGCTGTCGGCCACCGCCACCGCCACCCGCCTCTATGTCGACGCCGTGGCCGGCACCGGCGCCCGCATCGTGGATACGCGCAAGACGCTGCCCGGACTGCGCCTGGCGCAGAAATATGCCGTCACCTGCGGCGGAGGCAAAAACCATCGCCTCGGCCTCTATGACGGCATCCTGATCAAGGAGAATCACATCATCGCCGCCGGCGGAGTGACCGCCGCCCTGCAGCAGGCCCGCGCCATCGGGCGCATCGACGTGTTCATCCAGATAGAAGTGGAAACCCTCGAGCAGCTCGCGGAAGCCCTCGACGCCGACGCCAGCATGATCCTGCTCGACAACATGGACCTCGCGCAAATGCGACAGGCGGTCGGCCTCACAGCGGGTCGCGCCGAACTCGAAGCATCGGGCGGCGTCAGCCTCGAAACCGTACGTGCGATCGCCGAAACCGGCGTCGATCGCATCTCGATCGGCGGCCTGACCAAGAATGTGCGCGCCGTCGATCTTTCGCTGCGGCACAGCGAGGGCTGATCTGCTAGAATTCGCGCCCTGTCTGCACGGGCAAGCCGTGCAGGCAGCAGCGGAGAGGTGGATGAGCGGTTTAAGTCGCACGCCTGGAAAGCGTGTTTAGGATAATATCCTAACGAGGGTTCGAATCCCTCCCTCTCCGCCACTAGCCCTTGTCCCCCAAGGGCTCTCGGGCAGCCAGCGATTTCTATCCACCGCCCTACCCATCATCCGAACCGATCCGTAGCGCCCCACTCCGGTGGCCAAAGATACTCCTGCGGCTATCTGATCCGATTCAGAGAAAACAGATTCCAGCGACCCCGCTTGAGCCGGCGCTAGGTCCACAACAGACTCTCTGCCGATTGATGACAGGTACAACCTCGATGAAGCGTGTAGTCGCTGGCTTCAGCTCCCTGAAGTGGCAGTGACCCGAAGTCATCCTCGGCTACCTGGCCACCTCGCTGGCCGTGACCGGCTTCAATCGCACCGTGGCCCAGAAAGTGGTGCCCCTTCCCTCGTGGCTCACCATGCCTACATCGCCGCCCATCAGATTGGCGAGTCGCTTCGCGATGATCAGGCCAAGACCCGAACCACCGTGTTTGCGGGTCATCGAACCATCCACCTGAGTGAACGCATGAAACAGCATCGCCTGCTGTTCGGGGCTGATGCCAATGCCCTGATCCTCGACTTCGATGCGCGCCAGGACGCTGTCGCCGTCTTGCTCTAGCGCACGTACCCGCACGGCAATCGTTCCCTGCTCGGAAAACTTGCAGGCGTTGCCAAGAAAGTTGAGCAGTATCTGCCGCAGACGAAAGGCGTCACCCAGCAACTGGTCGGGAAAGGTCGGGGAAATTTCGCGGGTGAGATGCAGGCCTTTCGCCTGGGCGGTTATATCCTGCATTGCGATGGCATCGTCAATCATCCGGCTTATGGAGAAGTGCTGCTCTTCCAACGGCAGGCGGTCGGCTTCGATCTTGGAAAAGTCGATGATGTCATTGACTACGTCGAGCATATGCTGAGCAGCGCCCTTGCTCTTTTTGAGCATGTCGACCTGCCTGGGATCGGTGACTCGGCGTAACAGCAAGTCGGTCATCCCCATGATGCCGTTCATCGGCGTACGCAGTTCATGGCTCATGTTGGCAAGAAAGATGCTCTTGGCGCGATTGGCAGCTTCAGCCGCTTCCTTCGCGACAGAGAGCGCCGCCGTGCGCTCTTCGACTAGGCTCTCCAGATGATCTCGGTGCCGGACAAGTTCATCCTCCGCCCTTTTGCGCTCCGTGATGTTTCGGGTGACGCCCAGAATGCCGATGAATTCGCCAGCGACATTCTTCATGCCAGTGGTCGTCACCTCAGTCCAGACAGTAGAACCATCCTTGCAAGGCTGCTCAAGCTCACCTCGAAACGGAATGAAAGATCTGCCTGTCGCCATGGCCGCAATGGAATCTCCCAGGGCCTTTGTCGCAATCGGTATGGACGCTGGCGTCAGTGCCTGTTCCAGGGACTGCTGCATGACTTCGGCACTGGTGTAACCACGGAGGATCTCGACCGACGGACTGACGTAAGTGAAGCGACCCTCAAGGTTCATCGTCCAGATCACGTCGGTCGCGTTGTCTGCCAACAGACGGTGCCGTTCCTCACTGACCCTGAGCAACTCCTGGTCCTCTTTGCTGGAAGCCAGCGCCTGGGTCAAGCGCCTGTTCATGCGGTAAATGTAGAGAGCAACGGTACTGACGATGGCAAGCAAGAGCCCTGCGAGGTAGAACCATGTCGGATCACGCTCCGGTTTCGCGTTGTAGATGAAGCCGTCGAGCGAAAAATTCCTCGGCAGCAGACCAAGATCAACATATGTGTCTGCAATATGACGCCAGCGGCCCGGGTTCATGTATCCAATTTCGATCAGGTCGGTACGGAATAGCGGAGCCATGCGCCGGGCTTCAAACAAATAGAACTCGCGAGCATGCTGCTGCGAATACTTGGCCAGAATCAGGTCGGCGATTTCCTCCGGGTGCTCCATCGCATACTTCCAGCCGCGCAGGGTCGCTTCGCGAAACGCCTTGACTCGGGCTGGATGATTCTTTAACTCCTGAGCGGTTGTAAACAGGTTGTCGCCGTAGAAGTCGATTCCTGCGGAACGCGGGGTATAGGTGTGATACATGAAGCCGGAACGATCCAGAAAATAGGGCTCGTTGGTGATGTAGGCCGAGATGGCATCCACCTTGCCGTCGATCAGATCCTGCGGCCTGAAGCTATGCTGCACGCGGGCAATGCCGGAGAGCGGAATGCCTTCCTGCTTCAGGTAGGCCAACAATTCATCAGACTGGGGTTCGATCATCAGGCGTTTGCCGGCCAGATCGTGGATGCCTTGGACGGGCCCTTGCGGGCGGGCAATAAGAACCGCAGGCGAATGCTGAAAAATGGCCGCCAGAACTACCACCGGGTGGCCGGAACTGCGCGCCAGGAGCAGGCTGCTGTTGCCGACGCCATAATGCGCTTTCCCGTCAAGTACGTTCTTTAGCGGGTCATCGCCCGGCTGGGCTTCCTGTATTGCGACGCTCAGCCCGGCTTCGCTGTAGTAGCCCTTCTCTTTTGCTGCGTAATAGCCCGCGAACTGAAAGGCATGGCTCCACTTGAGCTGGAGAGTTACGGCATCTACGGCATGAACGGCCGCAGGCCATCCGCCCAGGAAAATCAGGCTGGCGGCCAGGGAAAACTGGAGGAAGAAACGGAACCGATCAAGCAGCAAACGCATGGCCCAAGTTTAACCGTGGTCACCGATGCTGTTGGACTTATCGGGCATTTCGCCGGCGACGGACCCGAAGGGTTCACCCATTGCCCCAATGCTGTCGAATCCGGACACTCGCGGGCTAGCGTGGGTATTCGACTCGCCCCGGATCAGATGGGCGCGCTGCTTATCTGGTCTTGCCCAAAGTCGTGAGGCGCCGGGAGCAGCAGGCGATATCCGGAGAATTAAAGACCGAAGCGGTCAGGAAGGTCGCAGCGCGAAGACCGTCAGCATCGCGGCAACCGCTAGTGATTGCCCTGCGCCAGCCACTTCACGATCGTTGAAAATAGCTTGTCCGGACTGAATGGTTTGGCGATGAAGTCGTTCATTCCGGCTTCGAAGCAACGTGCCTTGTCTTCAGCAAAAGCGTTTGCGGTCATGGCAATGATGGGCGTATGGCGCCCTGTGGCCGACGCACGGATCAGCCGCGTGGCCTCGACGCCACCCATGGCCGGCATCTGCATGTCCATCAGTATCAGTGCATAGCCGCCCCGCGCCGCCATCTCAACCGCTACGTCGCCGTCTTCGGCAGTATCGATGACCAGTCCGGTTTCCTCCAGCAATGCCAGGGCAACCTCGCGATTGCCCGGATCATCCTCCACCAGGAGAATGTGCCGACCATTGAAGTCGCGCTTCAGCGCCGCTTCGGCTCCGATACCGGAGATCGAGGAAGTCCCTGCCACGACCGCCGGGGCGGCCTTTCTGAGTCGCGCCGTGAACCAGAATGTGCTGCCGGCGCCCGGCGAACTATCCACACCGGCAGCGCCGCCCATGAGGCCGGCCAGGCGCTTGGTAATGGCAAGGCCCAGGCCCGTTCCGCCGTACTTGCGCGTGGTCGAATTGTCGGCCTGCTCGAATGTGTTGAACAAGCGCGATATCGTTTCCGGATCGATGCCGATTCCAGTGTCCTGAACCTCGAAGCGGACCAGCACGCTAGCGTCGGTTTCGTCATCGATCCGGGTGCGCAACGTGATGCTTCCTTCTTCCGTAAACTTTATCGCGTTGGTTGCGTAGTTCAACAGGGCTTGCTGCAATCGCGCCGAATCCCCCAACAGCCGGTCGGGCACCTGCCGTGTCTCGATAAGCATCTTCAGATGCTTTTCCTGGGCCCGGTCATGCAGGATCGAGGCGACGTTGGATGTTATTTCCCCTAGATTCACCACCGCTTCCTCGATGACGAATTTCCCGGCTTCGATTTTGGAAATGTCGAGGATGGCGTTGATGATCTCCAGCAGGTGCTGGCCGGCGGTATCGATCTTGTCGAGTCGCTCCGCCTGTTTCGGCGTCACTCCGGCACGCTTCATCAGGCTTGCCATGCCGAGAATGGCGTTCATCGGAGTCCGGATTTCATGGCTCATGTTGGCGAGGAAGGCGCTCTTGGCTATGTTGGCAGCCTCAGCGGCCTTCGTCGTTTCGGCCAGCTGCGCGGTGCGGCTCTTCACCAGTTCTTCAAGGTGGTAGCGATGCTGGTCAAGTTCGCGGCCGATGCGCTTCTTCTCGGTGATGTCTTCCTTGATCGCGACATAGTGGGTGATCCGACCATCGGGCTGGCGAATGGGGGTGACGATCACAAACTCGATGAACGTCCTGCCTCCCTTGCTGCGATTGTGTAGCTCTCCGCGCCACGGCCTTCCTTCGCACAGGGCCTGCCACATCGCCGCATAGGTTTCGGGGGGCGTGTCACCGGATTTCAGGATGCGCGGATTCTGTCCGACAAGTTCCTCCCGACCGTATCCGCTGACGCGCACGAAGGACTCATTCACGTACTCGATCTCCGCGGACAGGTTGGTGATGACAATGCTCTCCGGGCTTTGCTCGACGGCAAGCGAGAGTTTGCGCAACAATTCTTCGGCCTGCTTGCGTGCCGTAATGTCCTGTATCACGCCAAACACGATCCGCTCGGCAGGCTCGAACACCGCCATGGAATGGATGTCCCTGACTTCGCCCGTGTCGACTTTCCTGATCTTGAACTCGATGTCGTACGGCTCACCGCGCTCAATGAGCCCCTGCATCGCTGCGTCGAGCCGGGAGCGCTCCTCGGGCAGCGGTACCGGCCTGATACTGGCGTAATCCAGCTCGCTGTCATTCATCCCATAGAGTTTGGCTGCCCCCTCGGATGCAATGATGACCTGTGAATCGAGATGGAACTCCCAATTGCCGGATCCCGATGCGAGTTCGGCACGCCTCAACCGCTCTTCGCTTGCACGTATGCCGTGTTCCGCCAGTTCGCGCTCGGTCACGTCCGTATAGGTGGTCACGAAGCCACCACCCGGCAGCGGGTTGCCGGCCACTTCGATGACACGCCCGTTCGGTCGTGTACGCTTGAATTGATGCGCCTGCGTCGCCTTGGCACGTTCCAGCATTTCCTTGACCTTGGCCTCCACGTCGCAGGGACCATAATCACCGCGTTCGGCGTTGTAGCGGATGAAGGTCTCGAAGGACGCTCCGTTGCGCCCCATTTCTTCCGGAAAATCGAGGATTTCACAAAACCGCCGATTCATCGCTGTCATGTGGAGGTGCTCATCCACCACGCTGATGCCCTGCGACATGTTGTCGAGTGTCGCCTGCAATACCTTCGTCTTCCGCGCCATTTCGCTCTCAGCCTGTTTGCGCACGGTCACGTCATGTGCCGTTCCGTGATAACCGAGAAAATCGCCAGTTTCGGAGAAGCGCGGGGCGCCATGAACCTCCACCCATCTTTCCTGCCCTTCGGCATTCGTCACCGAGTACTCCAGTACGAACTCTTCGCGAGCGGCAAGTTGCCGCCGATGGGCGTCCCATTGCGCCGGGCTCAGGGCGGCAGGGGAAATATCCCAGCGCGTCCTGCCTTTCACCTTGTCCAGTGACAATGGCATCGCGCCGGAACCCCGGCCACCGGTCCCGCTGATGTCGGTGAACCGCGCCTCGACGTCCTGTTCCCAAAACCAGTCGGAGGAAAGTTCGGCCATGCTGCGAAAGCGGCGCTCGCTCTGTCGCAGGTTCTGGGTCATTTCGGCGGCCAGCTGCTGTGCACGGGTTCGCGAGCGCGCCAGCGCCAGATAGAGCAATGCGAGCAGCAGGCTGATGACGACTCCCCCGACAGCAACAAGGACGGGGCTGAATTCGTGCTGTTTCCGAACCCAATCCTCCGGTGCGGAAAGTTTGATCTCCCAAAGCCGGCCACCCACCGGAATGATGGTGTTCGACTCGAGGCCGACGCCTGGCGCCTTCACATGACTTTCCTGGCAGTTCTCCGCAATCACTTGTCGCAAGGGTGCCGGAGTCTCGCTCGATCCGTCTCGACTGACATCGTGAACCACGATGCAAAGACCTTCCAGAAAGGTTGTCGAGAAAACATCCCTGAAGATTTCGGTCGCGTTGAGTGATATTCCTACCAACCCGACAAAAGCGCGTTGCCGCTCCTCGACCGTCCTCAACAAGGCGCCATAGCGATAGACGGGGGCGCGCAACACCATTCCGCGCTCACCCCGTGCCGTCTGCACCAACTGGAAGGGCGGGGTAAAGCTGACCAACCCCGAATCGCGGGCAGCAAGAAAGGATTCCCGATTCACACTCTGACTAAGCGCATTGAGGCCGAAGGCGGGCTGATTCGCTTCAAATGGCTCGATGTACTCGATGACGAAGTACTCGCCCTGTGTGCTGTCTGGATGGATGGAAAAGTTCGGGAATCCGTTCGCACTCAGGCTTCTGTCATTTCTAACGGACGAAATGAATGCGGCCTTTTCGGCTTCGAGAACCCGGCGCGTAAAATGCACCGCGCGAATTCCAGTTATCCGCAAATGCCCGTGCAAGTTGTTGTAATACCGCTGAAACTCCCGACGATCCACCTGCTCGGATGCGATGAACAGCCCCTGCATCCCCAGCAGCAAAGTTTCGAATTCATCGACGCGACGTTGTATGCCGGCCAACGCCATGTTGGAACTCGCTTCGAATTGTGATCGGGCTTCGCGGTCCTGGTTGGCATTCGCGATGCGCCAGAGCGAATAGCTGATCGCCAGACCCAATGCCAGTACCAGACAGGCGACCAGCATCGAGGTCAAGCCCTTTTTCTGCCGTTTTACGTCACCGGCAGCGCAACTCTGGGACACAGCCATGTCGGCATCCATGTTCGACGGCACCATTTGCGCAGCCTACTGCCTGAGTGCGGACTATGCAACAACGCTTCCATCTGCCACCCGAGAATGCAAAATCATCGCCGGCTTTGTCGTCTGGCTACAAAACATTTCCCGATCGGATCCGCAGATGGTAGCTGCCAGTGCTACAGAGTTCGAATGGATTCCCCGTCGACTTCGAGCCAGACCGATTCGCCATTCTTGCGCTTCATGTTCAGGATCGTGCTGCGCGGAAGTCCGGCAATATGGCGCGTAATGACATCCATGACCCAGCCGTGGGTGATCACCAGCACTCGCTGCCCGCGATGACGTTCGCCAATGTCGACGATCGCCGCCAGCACCCGGTCGGCAAACTCGTCCATCGACTCCCCCTGCTCGAACGAGATCGCGGGATTACGTTTCATTATTTGCTGCAGCAACACCGGGTTCAGCTCCGCCAGTTCCGCCTTGGGAATGCCCTGAATCTCACCAAAATTTCGCTCCTTCAATCCGTCGTGGCAATGCGGCGGAGGCAGGCGCAATGAGCGGGCGATGATCTTCGCGGTTTCCAGTGCGCGAACCAGCGTACTGGAGTACACCTGTGAAAAGCCTGCCCCGGAAAATACCGCGACCAGTTCGTAGGCCTGTCGGCGGCCACGGTCATTGATCTCGACGTCGATCCAGCCCTGAAGGATTCCGGCGATGTTCCAGTCGGTTTCGCCATGGCGAGCGATGCACAGGTAGGCTGGTGCCTTCGCGGTGGTCATTGCGCCGGAGATGCTTGCGTCAGTTCAGAAATACCAGCGCGTGACCATCTCCGCGACACAGGCCGGCTTGGCCCCCCCCTCGATTTCAACGGTGGCCTGCCAGAGCATTTGCGCGCCGCCGGGAATATCATCCACACCGACCAGAACGAAATGGGCGCGCACCCGGCTGCCTACCTTTACCGGCGCCGCAAAGCGCACGCGATTGAGGCCGTAGTTGACGGCGAGCTTGATGCCGCCGACCGCGATGCATTCCTGTGCAAACTTGGCCAGTAGCGACACTGTGAGGTATCCGTGGGCGATCGGACCGCCGAATGGGGATTCGCGGTTCGCCCGCTCGACATCGACATGAATCCATTGCCGGTCACCCGTGACCTCGGCAAAGGCGTTGACCCGCTCCTGGTCGATCAGCATCCATTCGCTGACACCAATTTCCTGGCCCAACCTGGATCGGGCATCCTCGATTCCCGCAAAGCGAGTCATGTTCATTATTTTCCAGTTCCGTGGCCCGCCCGACAGGACTCGAACCTGTTACCCCCGGCTTAGAAGGCGGATTAGCGAGTCTCGTAAAGCAAGTACGCATTGATTATATTTAACTTTTTATAAACCCGGCGCTCTCGCAAACCGCCTTATCACTAGTTTTGC
>JACRIY010000103.1 GCA_016235805.1 Rhodocyclales bacterium | reverse complement strand
CGGCCATCCCAGCGGCTGACCGCGATGCCCTTGTCGTCCATCACGTAGTCGATGCCGTCATGGTCGAGCACGGCGTCGCGGCATTCGATGTTGCGGAAGTCCTTCAGCACGGGTTGCGGCGGCAGGCCGGCGCCGCGCGTCCTGAAATGCCATTGCAGGTAGCCGATCCACAGCACCAGTTCGGCAATCGCGGCGGCGCGCGGATTGATTTCGAGGCCGAGGAACTGGTGCGGGTCAACGCTGAGTCCTTCGATTTCGAACTGCGCCTGGCCGTGGCCGATGTCGTGCAACTGGTTCAGCACTTCGCCTTCGAGACGCTTGAGGTGTTCCAGCGCTACATACAGGAAGTTGCCGCTGCCGCAGGCCGGGTCGAGCACGCGCAAGGTACACAGCTTGTGGTGGAAGGCGCGGATTTCGGCAATGGCGGCCGCTTGCTTGCCCTCGGCGGCCAGCAGCACGGCGGCGCCCTGCACATAGGCCCAGCTTTGACGCAGCGGTTCGATCACGGTGGGTTGCACCAGACGGTCGACATAGGCGCGCGGCGTGTAGTGGGCGCCCAGCGCGTGGCGCTCTTGCGGGTCGAGCGCGCGTTCGAGCAGGGTGCCGAAAATGGCCGGCTCGACCAGCGTCCAGTCGGCTTTCGCAGCTTCGAGCAGCAGAACGATTTGCTGTTTGGTCAGCGGTAGAACTTCGGGCTGCTTGAACAGCTTGCCGTTGAAGCGCGGCAGCGTCTTGCGCAGCACAACCGAATAGCCGCCGACATCCATTTCCTTCCATAGTGCGCCGATCAGCGGCACGAACTGCGCGGTGTCGTCCTTGAGGCTTTGCAGCAGTTCGCGGAAGCTGCCCCTCGGAATCAGTCCGACATCTTCGGCGAACATGCTGAAAAGGCAACGCGTGAGGAAGCCGGCGACGGTTTCGGCGGCATGACCGGAGGCTTCGAGCGACTTGGCGACTTCGGCCAGGTGTGCGGCAATCTCGCGTGTGACTTTTGCGCTGGCGGTGGCCGGGTCGAGGCTCGCCGGGTCGAGCCAGACGGCCTTGAGTCGCTGGCGAACCGCTTCGTCGCGCAGATCGGCCAGACGTATCCGATGCGAGCGCGGATCGGGAAAGGGCGTGTAGGTGGCGCCGCTCCTGGAGAACTCGGCATACAGCTCGATGACGTTGCCGACATCGAGCACGACCAGGAAGGGCGGCCGGCCCTCGGCGGCGGGCAGGGCGCGGGCGTAGTTCTCGGCCTGACCGCGGGCGCGCAGCAGGGCGTCGTCGAAACCCTTGATCGCCGTCCCGTCAGCGCCGACTTTCAACTTCTTGGCTTCAAGCACGAAGCAAGCGCGCCGGTAGCAGTCGATCCGGCCAGGACTGCTCGAGCCGTCGCCATGGCGGAAGCTCACCGGCCGCTCGAACATGTAGTCCTGCTCGGCGGTGGCATGCGGCGGCGGCACGCCGAGCAGGCCGCAAAGGTCGATGACGAAGGTTTGCGCCGTGGCCAGCTCGGAGGCGGTGATGCCTTGCCAGCGCGTGACGAAGGCTTCGACGGCGTCAGGAGAGGCCAATGTATTCGTATCCGATGCCGTGATACCGGCAACCCTGCGCCAGGCCCTTGTCGCAGGTCAGCAAGCTCAGAGTGAGGCGGGCCGCGATCGCTGCGTGCAACGCATCAGGGGTGCGCAGGCCCGAGCCATGCGCTGCGCATAACTGCGCGGCGCGCTCGAAGTCGCCCGTGCGCACCTCGGCGACGATCAGGCCGTGGCTGTTGAGAATGGCCTGCAACCTGGCGGTTGCCTGCCGGGAGGTCGTTTCGTCTGTCTGGCCCGCGCGAAGCTTGTAGGCGGTAGCGCTGGAAAACTCCGCCAATGTCCAGTGACTGAGCCAGAGCTCGCTTTCGCCGCGGGCGCGGGCAAGCACCGCCGCGCTGGCCGTTTCATGAAAGAACAACGGAACAAGGAACGAAGTGTCGAGATAGACCGCCATCAAGAGGCATCCAGAGACCGCATGGCCACCACGCTGTCGACATCGGCCAAGGGTTGGGCGGCGACAAAGGCGGCGAGGTCGTCGACCCAGCTCGTATCGGTTGTCGGCACCGGGCTATCGGCCACGATGCGCGCCACGGGACGCCCGCGCCGGGTGATGACCACTTCCTCGCCGGCTTGTACTCGATCGACGACGGCGGAGAGATGGGCCTTGGTATTGGCAAGTGTCATGGTGCGCACGGCAATCTCCTTCGTGACTATGTGACCAAGTCGCCAGTATAGCGCCTGCCTTGAGTTGCACAAGGGCCAGTGTGCAGGCGACACAAAGTAGAATACGGCCCTCGCCTGATTTACACGGCGCATCAATCGGTTGCTCTTCCATGCTCGTCGCTTCAAACGTCACCATCCAGTTCGGCGCCAAACCGCTTTTCGAGAATGTCTCGGTCAAGTTCGGCGAGGGCAATCGCTATGGCCTGATCGGCGCCAACGGGTCGGGCAAGACCACCTTCATGAAGATCCTCGCCGGAGTGCTGGAATCTTCCGCCGGCAACGTCTCGCTCGATCCGGGCGAGCGCATGGCCTACCTGAAGCAGGACCAGTTCGGCTACGAAAACGTACGGGTGCTCGACGTGGTGATGATGGGCCACGCCGAGATGTGGGCCTGCATGTCCGAGCGCGACGCGATCTACGCCAACCCGGATTCGACCGAAGACGACTACATGCGCGCCGCCAACCTGGAATCGCATTTCGCCGAGTACGACGGCTACACCGCCGAGTCGCGCGCCGGCGAACTGCTGCTGGGCGCCGGCATCCCGATCGAAAAGCACACCGGGCCGATGAGCGAAGTGGCGCCGGGCTGGAAGCTGCGCGTGCTGCTGGTGCAGGCACTGTTTGCCAATCCCGACATCCTGCTGCTCGACGAGCCGACCAACAACCTCGACATCAACACCATCCGCTGGCTGGAAGACATCCTCAACGAGCGCGAGAGCACCATGATCATCATCTCGCACGACCGGCATTTCCTCAACCAGGTGTGCACCCACATGGCCGACCTGGACTACGGCACGATCAAGGTCTATGGCGGCAACTACGACGATTTCATGGAAGCCTCGACCGTGGCGCGCGAACGCCAGGTCTCGGCCAACGCCAAGGCCAAGGAGCGCGTTGCCGACCTGCAGGGCTTCGTGCGCCGCTTCTCGGCCAACAAGTCGAAGGCGCGCCAGGCCACCAGCCGCCTCAAGCTGATCGAGAAGATCCGGCCGGAAGACATCAAGCCTTCGTCGCGCCAGTACCCGTGGATACGCTTCGATTTCGACGACAAGGAAAAGCTGCATCGCCTGGCCTGCGAAATCGAGAACCTCGGCTTCGGCTACGAGCCCAGGGTGCCGATCATCAAGTCGCTGTCGATGAGCATCGAGGCCGGCGACAAGGTTGCCATCATCGGCGAGAACGGCGTCGGCAAGACGACGCTGCTGCGCCTGCTGGCCGGCGAAAAACTCGGTGGCCTGACGCCCCAGGGCGGCAAGGTCAAGTGGGCGGAGAAGGCCCGCCCCGGCGTCTTCGCCCAGGACCATGCGGCGGATTTCGCCGACAAGACGCCGCTCACCGAATGGATCGTGCAATGGGTGCGCGCGGGAGGCTATGAAGGCGGCGACGTCGAGACCCTGGTGCGCGGCACGCTGGGCCGGCTGCTGTTCTCCGGCGACGAAGCGAAGAAGCCGGTCAATGTGATCTCCGGCGGCGAGCAGGGCCGCATGCTGTTCGGCAAGCTGATGCTGCTCAGGAACAACGTGCTGCTGATGGACGAGCCGACCAACCACCTCGACATGGAATCCATCGAGTCGCTCAACACCGCGCTGGAAAAATATCCCGGCACGCTGATTTTCGTGTCGCATGACCGCGAGTTCGTTTCATCGCTGGCGACCCGCATCATCGACATCAAGCCGGACCGGACACTGATCGACTATCGAGGCAGCTACGAGGAATATCTGGCCAGCCAGGGCTTGGGCTGATGCTTGCACTTGCAGCGCGGTGTGACTTGTATTACAGTTAATACAAGTCGTTTAAAGGAGCTGCTGCCATGACCACTACCGTTCGCCTTCCCCTTCGTGTTGAACAAGCGCTGGCGACCTATTGCGTCGAAGCGAAACGCACCAAGTCGGAAGTGATTGTCGAGCTTTTGGAGCAGCGCTTCATGGGCACGGAAAGCGAGCGGACGCCCTATGAGCTGGCGCAGGAAGCCGGTTTCATCGGTTGCGTTTCCGGTACAGGCAAGACCGCCAGCACCAAGGAACGCGTCGTCGCCGCCATTCGCAAGAAACACGGCAAGAAGCCGGCGTCGTGAGTTCATTGCTGGTTGACACGGGCCCGCTGGTGGCGCTGGCGGACAAGCGCGACAACGCCCATGAAGAATGCAAGTCCTTCCTCGCCGCGTATCGCGGGCGGCTGCTGACGACCTGGGCGGTGCTTACCGAGTTCTCGCACCTCGCACCCTCGGTTTCCGCCACGCTGCCGCTTTACCGCTGGATCGACAAAGGGGGTCTGGAACTGTTGCCGCTCGGGCGCGACGAACTGGTGCGCGCCATCGACTGGATCGAGAAATACGCCGACCGGCCGATGGATTTGGCGGACGCCTCGCTGGTCGTTGCCGCCATGAGCACCGGCATCCATACCGTGTGGACGCTCGACCGCAACGACTTCGAGACCTATCGGCTGCCGGGACGCAAGCGCTTCCGGCTGGCGACGAACACACGATGAGCCTGCTGCGCGGCCCCGCCCGCTTCATGCTCAAGTTGCTGGGCTGGAAGCTGATCGACCTGCCGCAGCGTCCGCCCAAAGCCGTGGTGATTGCCTATCCGCACACCTCGAACTGGGATTTTCCGGTGACGCTGCTCGCACTCGCCGCCCTGCCCTATGGTGCGCAATGGGTAGCCAAGGACACGCTGTTTCGCGGCATTCTCGGGCCGATCATGCGCGCCCTGGGCGGCGTCGCGGTGAATCGCCGCGAACGCACCGGCTTCGTCGAGCGCGTGGCCGAAGAATTCCGCCGCCGGGAAAACTTTCATCTGATCATCGCCACCGAGGGCACGCGCCGCCTGCAGGCCGGCTGGAAATCCGGCTTCTACCGCATCGCGCGCGCTGCCGCGGTGCCGGTCATCATGGCCGTGGTCGATTACGGCAAGCGTGAAGTCGGCCTGCTTTCCAGCATCATGCTCTCGGGCGACGAAGCCGCCGACATG
>JACRIY010000105.1 GCA_016235805.1 Rhodocyclales bacterium | reverse complement strand
GCTCGCCGCCCTTCCTGCACTACCGATTGCACAGTTTGCTACACAGTCGCAAAACACCGAAGTGGTTACTATCGCTGCAACTGCCTGATATTGGCCCGCCCGACAGGACTCGAACCTGTTACCCCCGGCTTAGAAGGCCGGCGTGGGCGGATTTTGCTCCGTACCGCCGGCGCCGACTTTTGCCGGTCAGTTGGCCGATGAACGTTAGACATTTCCAGTGCTGCTCTATAGACTTTAGGCATGGCAAACCCGACAATCAGCCAGCTTCGGCACTTGATCCGCACGCTGAATTATGTCGTTTCCACCCATGCCGCCGAGGAACTTGAAGATGACAACCTCTCCATCCTTGATCTCGAAAGTATCATCCTCACGGGGAAAATCTCGGAGCGCCAGCGCGACGCCCAAACCCGCGAAAGCAAAATCGTCGTCTCCGGGGTCACCCTCGACGGCCATCATGCGCAAACCGTCGTCAAAGTCGGCTTCACCGGCAAACTCATCGTCATCACCGTCTATGTCCTCTGATCACCTCTGCGCTTACTGCGGCAGCTCGGCAGTTCAGGTCAAGTACGTCACTCGCAGCTTTGGCAAGGCGGCGGCGTTGTTGGTCATCGAAGCCATTCCGATGTACGCCTGCCCCAGCTGCGGAGAGTCCTATTTTTCTGCCCAGACCCTTCATGAAATCGAGCGCATCAAAGCACTCCGCAAATCAATCGCCGTAAGCCGCGCGATTCCCGTTGCCGCTTTTCAGCCTGCAGCGGCCTAGTGCCATTGGGGTCGGTATGGTTTGGCTCCCCCCCCGCCGAACCACCAGCGACCGAAGGAAGTCCCTGTGGGGCGCCAACTTTCTCCGCAACAGCTTTCAAACCAGTGCCAGCAACCGCGCCTTGAGTGGCGGCAGTTCCACATTGATGGTTTTCCAGACAAGGTCGGCATCGACGTCGAAATAGGCATGAACCAGACGATTGCGCATGCCGACGATGGCACTCCAGGGTACATCCGGCGCACTCTCGCGAGTCGCGGCGGACACCCGTGCCGCGGCTTCGCCAATAATCTCGATGCAGCGGATCGCGGCAAACAGCGTTTTCCTGTCCGTCGCCAGCGCGGTCGCCGATTGACCCGCAACGAAGCGCATGGCCTCGTCCGCCGCCTCGATCATGTGCAGCAGGCGAACCCGATCCTCAGGCGGCATACTGCACGATGGATTCGCGCATGACCTGATCGCGAAAATGACGACTCAATTCGCACGGCGTCCGCAGGTCCACCTTTTGCCCGCCCATCATGGCCGAGAGTTCGGACTCCATTACCGACAGGCCGATCAACCCAGGCTCCATTCCGCCGTCGAATTCGACGAGCAAATCGATATCGCTGTCCGCGTTCGCCGTGCCTTTCGCATGGGAGCCGAAAAGCGACAGCCGGCGAACGTGGTGCTCACGGCAGTAGCTTTGCAGCCTCTCGGGAAACGGCAGTCCGGGTGCGTTCATGGTGCCCCGATGATAATGGTTTCCACTCCGACGGAAAAGCCGGCGCCGAAACGGCATCAGGCCGTGAGACTCTCCACCGCCGCCCTGCCCGCCGCATAGCGCACCGCGTCCTGCCGCCACGCCGCGCCCGGCGCGATGCGCGCGATCCTTGCCGCGCGCTGGGGGTCGGGCGCCGGCTTCCAGTTTTCGAGCACCAGCGCCACGGCGTCGGGTGAATTGCAGATCAGCAGCATGTCGCAGCCGGCGGCCCAGGCGGCCTCGGCGCGCTGCACCATGTTGCCGGCGAAGGCGGCGCCTTCCATCGAGAGGTCGTCGCTGAAGATGACGCCGTCAAATTTGAATTCCTTGCGCAGTTTTTCCAGCCAGACCGGCGAGAAGCCGGCGGGCCGCGGATCGACTTTGGGGTAGATGACATGCGCCGGCATCACGCCGTCGAGCTTCAGGCGGCGATAGGGCGTGAGGTCGGGTTCCATCTCGGCGAGGCTGCGCTCGTCGACCGGGATGGCAAGGTGCGAATCGGCGGCAACCCAGCCGTGGCCAGGGAAGTGCTTGCCGCAGCAGCCCATGCCGGCGGCACGCAGGCCGTCGATCAATGCGCCGGCGAGTTCGGCCACGGCATCGGGGTTCTTGTGGAAGGCGCGATCGCCGATGACGCCGCTGGGGCCCCAGTCGAGGTCGAGCACGGGCGTGAAGGAATAATCGACGCCGCAGGCGCGCAGTTCGGCAGCCAGCAGGTAGCCGAGGTCGGCGGCGGCCCGGCGCGCGGCGGCGGGGTCGCTGTCCCACAGTTCGCCGAGGCGGCGCATCGGCGGCACGTGGGTGAAGCCTGCGCGGCAGCGCTGCACGCGGCCGCCTTCGTGGTCGATGGCGATCGGCAGCGCCGGGCTGCGCAGTTCGTGGATGGCGGCTCACAGCGCGGCGAGTTGCTGCGTGTCGCGGTAGTTGTGCTTGAACAGGATGACGCCGCCGACCAGCGGGTGGGTCAGGCGTTCGCGCTCGGCGTCGGTCAGTTCGAGGCCGGCGACGTCGATCATCAGCGGGCCGAGGGGCAGGTTTTTCATGATTTCTCCAGGACGACGAAGGCGACGGCGTAGTCCTGCTCGTCGCTGATGGAAAGATGGGCGGCGAGGCCGCGCTCGGCGAGGTGCGTGGCGAGCCGGGGCGAGTAGCTGAACGAAGGCTTGCCGAGCGCGTCGTGTTCGACCGCGATGTCGGGCAGCAGCACGGGATCGCGCACGCCGGTGCCGAAGGCCTTGCCCAGCGCCTCTTTCGCGGCGAAGCGCTTGGCGAGGAACAGCGCGGGATCGGGGCTGGCGCGGCAGGCCTCGCGTTCGGCCGGGGCCAGCATCTTTTCCAGGCCGCGCTCGCCGTGGCGCTGGAAGTAGTCGGCCATGCGCTTCACGGCGACGATGTCGGTGCCGATCCCAAAAATCATGTGCGGTGTGCCTTTATCCGCATTGCGCTTCGCGCATCAGTCGCTTCATTTCGGCGACGGCCTCACGCATGCCAACGAAGATGGCGCGGCTGACGATGGCGTGGCCGATGTGCAGTTCGCGGATGCCGGGCAGCGCGGCGACGGGCTGCACATTGAAGTAGTTGAGCGCATGGCCGGCATTGAAGCGCATGCCGGCGGCGCGGATCGCGGCACCGGCCTTGCGGATCTTTTCCAGCTCGGTGAGCACGGCCGGGCTTTCGTTGTCGCGGCCCTGGTTGAAGAAGGCGTGGGCGTAGGGGCCGGTGTGGATTTCGCAGACGCGCACGCCGATGCGAGCGGCGGCCTCGACTTGCGGCAGTTCGGCATCGATGAAGGTACTGGTGACGATACCGGCGTCGCGCAGGCGCGCCACCACGTCGCGCAGGCGGGCCTCCTGGCCGGCGACGTCGAGCCCGCCCTCGGTGGTGATTTCGTGGCGGCCTTCGGGAACCAGCATGGCCATCTCGGGGCGGATGTCGCAGGCGATGCCGACCATCTCGTCGGTGGCCGCCATTTCGAGGTTGAGCTTGATGTGGGTCAGCTCGCGCAGGCGGCGCACGTCGTGGTCCTGGATGTGGCGCCGGTCCTCGCGCAAATGCACGGTAATGCCGTCGGCGCCGCCGAGGTGGGCTTCGACGGCGGCCCAGACCGGGTCCGGTTCGTGGCCCTTGCGCGCTTCGCGCACCGTGGCGACGTGGTCGATGTTTACGCCGAGTTCTATCATTTTGTTGTTGCCTCCCTGCTGCAGTTTATAGCTCCTGCAACTCGATGAACACGCGGCGCGATTGCAGGCTCTTGCCGCCGAGATGGTGCGAGATCAGTTGGCGCATCAGGCGCCGGCTTTCGAGCCGCGTGCGCGGGTCGGAATAGTCGTCGGCGGCCATGTCGAGCAGGGTCTTGCCCGACAACGCCGGGTTTTCAGCGCCCGACGCCGTATCGCCAGCGCCGACTTTTGTCGCCACCGGCCCGCGCTCGATGAGGAAGGCGTACTGCCGGTCTGCCACCACCGGCTGGCCGGTTTCGACGTCGGTCTCCAGCGTCAGGCCGTAGCCGAGTTCGCGCAGCAGGGTCTTTTCGAAACGGCGCAGTTCCGGCGCGTCGTCGCTGCCCGCGGCGAGCGCCTGCAGAGCCGCGGCATAGGCGTCGAACAGGTTGGCGTGGGCGTCTTCGCGCGGCAGCATCTTGAGCAGCAGTTCGTTGAGGTAGTAGCCCAGCAGCAGGCAGCGCCCGCCCAGCAGCGGCATGCCGCCTAGCCACTCCGCCTTGGCCAGGGTCTTGACCTCGCCGCCGCCGAACCAGCCCAGCTCCAGCGGCTGGAAGGACATCAGCATGCCGCGCATGGCCGAGCGCGGACGCCGTGCGCCGCGTGCCAGCAGGGGCACGCGGCCGTGGTCGCGACTGAAGACATCGACCACCAGGCTGGTCTCGCTATAGGGATGCAGATGCAGGACGTAGGCGGCCTGCCCGTCGACGCGCTTGCTCATCGACTCACTTGCTCAAAGCGTCATAACTTGTGAAGAAACCGTAGCGAGCGGGCCGCAGCGGGGTGCGGCCGGAGCGCAGCTACCGGAATGTACGCTTCTGTACATGAGGATAGCGAGCACCGCCCAAGCCCCGATCCGGCACGCGCAGTAGGTTTATTCACAAGTTATCAATCGTAGCCCAGTGATTTCAGCGCCCGCTCGTCGTCGGCCCAGCCGCCCTTCACCTTGACCCAGGTTTCGAGCCAGACCTTGCCACCGAACAGGGTTTCCATTTCCTTGCGCGCATCGGTGGAGATGCGCTTCAAGCGTTCGCCGCCCTTGCCGATGACGATGGCGCGATGGCCGGAACGATCGACGATGACCGCGGCGTGGATGCGGCGCAGATCGCCCTCCTGCTCAAACTTCTCGATCTCGACGGCGATGCCGTAGGGCAGTTCCTCGCCGAGGTTGCGGAACAGCTTTTCGCGCAGGATCTCGGACGCCATGAAGCGCTCGGAGCGGTCGGTGATGTCGTCGGCATCGAATACCGGCGGGCCTTCCGGCAGGTAGCGGGCCACGGTGGCGAGCAGGTCGTCGGTGCCGATGCCCTTCTCGGCCGACAGCGGCACCAGTTCGGCGAAGTCGTGCAGGGCCGACACCTTGGCGATGAAGGGCAGCAGTTCCTTCTTGTCGGCGAGCCGGTCGATCTTGTTGATCACCAGCAGCACCGGCGTGCCGGCCGGCAGCATGCGCAGGATTTCGGCTTCGCCGTTGCCCCAGTTACCGGCTTCGACCACCAGCAGGATGACATCGACGTCGGCGAAGGTCGAGGTCACGCTGCGGTTCATCAGGCGGTTGAGGGCATTCTTGTGCGCCATCTGGAAACCCGGCGTATCGACGAAGATGAACTGCGCTTCGTCGGTGGTGAGGATGCCGTGGATGCGGTGGCGCGTGGTCTGCGCCTTCTTCGAGGTGATGCTGATCTTGGCGCCGACCAGGCGGTTGGTCAGCGTTGATTTGCCGACGTTGGGCCGGCCGATCACGGCCAGGTAGCCGGTGCGGAAAGTGGATGTCATGGCTTGATTTCGGCGATGGCGCGTTGCGCGGCCTGCTGTTCGGCGATGCGCCGGCTGCCGCCGACCCCGGTGCTGCGGATGCCCAGTTCCGGCACCAGACATTCGATTTCAAACTCCTGGGCGTGCGCCTCGCCGCGCGTGGCCAGCAGCGCATAGCGCGGCAGCGGCAGGTGGCGCCCCTGGAGGATTTCCTGCAGCGCGGTTTTCGGATCCTTGCCGGGTGCCGCCGGATCGATGCCGGCCATGGCCGGCTCGCACAGACGCTCGACGACAGCGCGCGCCGCGTCGAACCCGGCATCGAGGTAGATCGCGCCGATCAGCGCTTCCACGGCATCGGCCATTATCGACGGCCGCTGCGTGCCGCCGCTTTTCAGTTCGCCCTCGCCCAACCGCAGGAAGCTGCCGAGCGCCAGGCGCTGGGCGATGCCGGCGAGCGTTTCCTGTCGCACGAGGCTGGCGCGCATCCGTGAAAGTTCGCCTTCGCGCAAGGCGGGGAAACGATCGTGAAGCGCACCGGCGACGACGCAGTTGAGCACCGAGTCGCCGAGGAACTCGAGGCGTTCGTTGTTGGATATGCCAAAGCTGCGATGGGTGAGTGCCTGGCGCAGCAGATCCTGGCGGCCGAATACGTGGCCGAGGGCCGCCTCCAGGCGATCCGGCTTCATTACTTGGCGCTGCTGCCCTCGAAGTCGAAAACCAGGCTGGTGTTCTTGAACAGCGGCACCTTGGCCGTGTAGGCAAAGGAAATCACCAGTTCGCCGCCTTCCTTGGTGATGTCCAGGTCGTCCGGCCGCACGCTCGCGACATTGTCGATTTCCGCGCGCTTGCCGTAGGACGTGCGCACCTGCGCCACCGATGCCTCCTTGAGGCTGGCATCGCCGGCGGTTGCCTTGACAGCCTTGAGCACGTTGGCGTATTCGATCCAGGGCGGCACGGCTTTCATCCCCAGGAGCGCCAGCAAGGCAAGGACGGCACCACCGATCATCATGCCATTCAGACTGAGACCACGCTGATGTTTCATGTCATCCCCTAGCGAAACGATCCGATCCGTTTCAAATCGGAAAAATTGAACCAGATGAAAAACGCCTTGCCGACCAGGTTTTCGTCGGGAACGAAGCCCCAGAAACGACTGTCCTGCGAATTGTCGCGGTTGTCACCCATCATGAAATAGTGCCCCGGCGGAACCTCGCAGCTCACGCCCTCGCTATTGTAGTTACATTTTTCCGCATTCGGAAAGCGCCCCGGTTGCTGGATGAACGAGGGCGCCTCCGCTTCCACCAGGATCTGGTGTTCGACGCTGCCCAGAGACTCGACGAAGCGCGGGGTATAGAACAGGCGGTCGCGGTCGAGATAGTCCTCAGCCTTCTTCTGCACTATTTCCTTGCCGTTGATGCTGATCTTCTTGTTGCGGTATTCGACCTTGTCCCCCGGCAACCCGACCACCCGCTTGATGTAGTCCAGCGACGGGTCCGGCGGATAGCGGAAGACGACCACGTCGCCGCGCTGCGGCGAGTTGACTTCGACGATCTTCTTGTTGATCACCGGCAGCCGTACGCCGTAGGTGTATTTGTTGACCAGGATGAAATCGCCTACCAGCAGGGTCGGGATCATCGAACCGGACGGAATCTTGAAGGGCTCGACGAGGAAAGAGCGCAGCAGGAACACGGCCAGGATCACCGGAAAGAAGCTGCCGCCGTACTCGACCCACCAGGGATCGGGCGCATCGGCCGGACGCTTCTTGCGGGCGTAGAACTGGTCGAAGGCCCAGATGACACCGGTGAAGAGGACCAAGACGAAAAGGATCAGGGCAAAGTTCATGGCTGGCCTTATTTGTCGCCGACGCGCAGAACCGCAAGGAAGGCTTCCTGCGGAATTTCGACGCTGCCGACCTGTTTCATTCGCTTCTTGCCGGCCTTCTGCTTCTCCAGCAGCTTCTTCTTGCGCGTGATGTCGCCGCCGTAGCACTTGGCCAGCACGTCCTTGCGCATGGCCTTGACGTTTTCGCGGGCGACGATGGTGGAGCCGATCGCGGCCTGGATCGCCACATCGTACATCTGACGCGGAATCAGTTCGCGCATCTTGGCCGCCAGTTCCCGGCCGCGATACGGCGCGTTGGCGCGATGCACGATCAGCGACAGTGCGTCGACCTTGTCGCCGTTGATCAGCACGTCGAGCTTGACCACGTCGGCCGCGCGATATTCCTTGAACTCGTAGTCGAGCGACGCATAGCCGCGCGAAACCGATTTCAGCTTGTCGAAGAAATCCATCACCACTTCGGCCATTGGCATGTCGTAGGTCAACTGCACCTGGCGGCCGTGGTAGGCCATGTTCACCTGCGAGCCGCGCTTGCTTTCGCACAGGGTGATCACCGAGCCGAGGTATTCCTGTGGCACGAAAATCTTGGTGGTGATGATGGGCTCGCGGATTTCCTCGGTCTTCTGGATTTCCGGCAGCTTGGCCGGATTCTCGACCTGGATGGTGGTTCCGTCGCGCATCAGCACTTCGTAGACCACCGTCGGTGCCGTGGTGATCAGGTCCTGATCGAACTCGCGTTCCAGCCGTTCCTGCACGATCTCCATGTGCAAGAGGCCTAGGAAGCCGCAGCGGAAGCCAAAGCCCAGCGCCTGGGACACTTCCGGCTCGTAGTGCAGCGAGGCGTCGTTGAGCTTGAGCTTCTCCAGCGAGTCGCGCAGGCTGTCGTACTGGTTGGACTCGACCGGATAGAGGCCGGCGAAAACCTGCGACTTGATCTCCTTGAAGCCGGGCAGCGGCTGGGCCGCGCGGCGATCGGCGATGGTGACCGTGTCGCCCACCTTGGCGGCATCGAGTTCCTTGATGCCGGAGATGATGAAGCCGACTTCGCCGGCACGCAATTCGGGACGCGTCACCGACTTCGGCGTAAACACGCCGACCTGCTCGCACAGGTGCTGCGAGCCTTCGGCCATCAGCAGGATCTTGTCCTTGGCGCGCAGCGTGCCGTCGACCACGCGCACCAGCATGACGACGCCGACATAGTTGTCGAACCAGGAGTCGATGATCAGGGCCTTCAGCGGCGCCGCCGGGTCGCCCTTGGGCGGCGGGATGCGGGCGATGACGGCTTCCAGCACGTCATCGACACCGAGGCCGGTCTTGGCCGAGCAGAGGATGGCGTCGGTGGCATCGATGCCGATGACATCCTCGATTTCCTGGCGGGCATTGTCGGGGTCGGCGGCAGGCAGGTCGATCTTGTTCAACACCGGCACCACGTCGACGCCGAGTTCGATCGCCGTGTAGCAGTTGGCCACGGTCTGCGCCTCGACGCCCTGCGAGGCATCGACCACCAGCAGCGCACCTTCGCAGGCGGACAGCGAGCGGCTGACCTCGTAGGAGAAGTCGACGTGGCCCGGGGTGTCGATCAGGTTCAGGTTGTAGACCTTGCCGTCGCGGGCGGTGTAGCTCAGCGCGGCGGTCTGCGCCTTGATCGTGATGCCGCGTTCGCGCTCGATGTCCATCGAGTCGAGCACCTGCGCTTCCATCTCGCGGTCGGACAGGCCGCCGCAGCGATGGATGATGCGATCGGCCAGGGTCGATTTGCCGTGGTCGATGTGGGCGATGATGGAGAAATTGCGGATGTGATCCATGGGGGCAATAAAAAAGGCGCTCGATCAAGTCCTTGAGCACCTTGGAGACCGAAAAGCAAGGGGCGGATTTTAGCGGAAAGTACTCAAATACTCACGTACTTTCGCGGCATCGAGGAAGTAATGGCACAGTTCTCGCCCTTCGCCGTCGACCAGCACCGGAACCAGTTCGTTGTACTTCGCCTCGAGTTCCGGATCGGCATCGACGTCGATGACCTCGATCTCGAAATGCGCCATTCCTGCCTCTCCGCGCAGGGCTTCCAGCGCGGAGAGCATGTCGTGGCAGAGGTGGCAGTAGTCGCGACTGAACAGCCGCAGTCGCGGCGAGAACATCACCGGCAGACCGCTACTTATCGGATGCCCCCTTGATAGTGATGAAGGTCTGCGCGTCGCCACGGCGCACCAGCAGCGTCATCGAGCCGTTCTTTTCGAGGCCCTGCAGCAGGTCGTTGAACTGCGCCAGCGACTTGACGTCGGCCTGGCTGCCCTTGATGATCGCCGACAGGATGATGTCGCCGGCACGCAGTTCGGAGCGTGCGCCGCTGTTCTTGACCTCGTCGACTATGAGGCCGTGCTGGATGCCCAGGGCGCGCTTTTGTTCCGCCGTCGGCACCGACAGGACCAGGCCGAGCCGGTTCGGCGGCGGTTCGACGGACTTGCCGCCACGGCTGGCGGTGCGCGTGCTGCCGTCTTCATCGGGAATTTCGCCCACCGTAACGCCCAGTTCACGCGAACTGCCCTTGCGCCAAACCTGCACCGTGGCCTTGCTGCCCGGTCGCGTGGAGCCGACCATGCGCGGCAGGTCGCTCGATTCGGCGACGGACTTGCCGTCGAATTTGAGGATGATGTCGCCGACTTCGATGCCGGCCTTGTCCGCGGCCGAACCCTTCTCCACCGATGCGACGAGAGCCCCCTGCGGCTTGCCCAGGCTGAACGATTCGGCCAGTTCCTTGCTGACTTCCTGGATGCCGATGCCGAGGCGCCCGCGACTGACCTTGCCCTTGGCCTTGAGCTGGGTTTGCACGTCCATCGCCAGGTCGATCGGAATCGCGAAGGACAGGCCCATGGAACCGCCGGAACGCGAGTAGATCTGCGAGTTGATGCCGATCACCTCGCCCTTCATGTTGAACAGGGGCCCGCCGGAGTTGCCCGGATTGATCGCCACGTCGGTCTGGATGAAGGGCACGAAATTCTCGTGCGCCAGGGAACGTCCCTTGGCGCTGACGATGCCCGCGGTTACCGTATTTTCGAAGCCAAAGGGCGAGCCGATCGCCACCACCCATTCACCGACCTTGAGCTTGGTCGAATCGCCCAGCTTGGCGACCGGCAGGTTGCTGGCCTCGATCTTGATCAGGGCCACGTCGGTGCGCTTGTCGCTGCCAAGGACCTTGGCCTTGAACTCGCGCTTGTCGGTGAGCTTGACCAGCACTTCGTCGGCGCCATCGACGACGTGGGCATTGGTCAGGATGTGGCCGTCGGCGCTGACGATGAAGCCCGAGCCCAGCGAGCGATTCTTGAACTCCTGCGGCATGCCGGGCAGGTTCGGAATCTGGCCGGGGAAGAAGCGCCGCAGCAGTTCCTGCGCCGCATCGTCGCCGTCGAATGGGAAAGGTTGCGCGCCACGGCGACCCTTGATCACCTGGGTGGTACTGATATTGACTACCGTGGCGCCCTGCTTCTCGACCAGTTCCGTAAAGTCCGGCAGGTCACGGGCCTGGGCCTGAAAGCCCAGCAAGGTTCCGCATGCCAGTATGAGTGTGATGAGGTACTTCTTCATGATTGCTCCTTGAATCGCATTTCTTTGGTCTGAACCTGCAACGAAAACAGATTTCCTTCACCCCGCGCCCGGACTTCTCTCAGGCGCAGGACAACCATGCCGCAAGCCAGACCGGCCAAAGTTCCCGCCACGGCGGCGGCATCGCCGGACACGAATTGCCCGATGATCGCGCCGGCGATCGCCAGCAGGAGCGGCACTCCGTAGGACCACAGTGAAGCTCGCCACAGGGTGCCTTCGGCGACGGTCAATTGCACCTGATCGCCGACCTGCGCTCCGATGCGGTTTTCCAACCGATACCGACTCGGCCCCATGCTCAGTCCGAGCAGGCCGGTCTGGCACGCGTCCGCAGTCTTGCAATTCCCACAGCTTGGGGCTCTGCCCGCCACTTCAACCCAGACTTCGCTGCCCGAAGCCGCCACCACCCGAGCTTCGCACTGGCTCATTTGCGCTTCCGTTCCATACTTTCGCCAAGGCGCCTGACGGCCAGCGCCGGCACTTCGCCCATGACCACCACGCGGTGCTCGCCCACCTGGCGCCGGAACACATTGACCGGACCGACCGTCGCCTGCGTATCGGCTTCGCTTACCGAACCGCCGGATTCGATGAACACCGAAATGGAAGCGAGGCCGTCGGAAAACACCACATGCACACTTTCGGGCTTGTCGGGTGCCGCCTGGCGCTTCATTGCAGCCACCTTGCGGAACCCGGGCAGGCTGCGAAATGTCCAGCCGATGTCGTCGGCTTTGAGCTCGATGGTCCGCACTCGCTGCACGCGCACCCGATCGCTGTCGAAACCGGGCTTCAGCGCGTCTTGTTCGAGAGGGCCGCCGATCTTGACCTGGGTGAAGGCGAACGATTCAAGCGTTTCGCCATTCGCGCCGATCAGGTTGGCCTTGAGCAACAGCCCGCTGGCGACGTCCATCCAGAACTCGTGGCCGTAGCGAAGTTCGTCACGCGGCTCGAGCAACACCGCACGGCTCATGACCCCCGCGACGCGACCCAGCCCGCCGGTGCGGATGGCGTAGTGTTCGGGCAGGCTGCCCAGGCCGGTCGGCAGCAGCGCAGGGAACTCGCGCTGCTTCGAGCGGCTTTCGATGATCAACAGTTTCTCCTCCGGGAAAAAACATTTGACATCGCTGCCGACGCGAAAGACTTCGCGCGGACTGCCGTCGAGCGCTTCGATTTTCTCGACCTCGACCCCGTTGCTCATCGAACGCACGATGCGCGAGGTGTCCACCTTGCCGCCGCTGCGATAGACGAAGGTGCCACTGTAGGTAAGGACCCGCGAGCCCTGAGCGATGCGATTCAGCAAGGCCAGGCCGTCGTCGGCGATCGCCGGCGCGGCTGCGGGCAATAGCGCCAGGAGGACGGCCATCAGCGTGCTGCGAACAACCACCATCAGCGACCTTCTCCGGAAGCGGCGACGGTCCGGATGTTGCGCGCGCCGCCGATCATCGCGCCACCCGGGGCATACGCCTGATGCGCCACCAGGTACTCCTGCAGGCGCGGCGTCGATTGCGTCTGTGCTGCGGCAGGTACCGGTGCCAGCACCTGCCTCGCGCTGGCCAGGACCGGCTCACGGGCCGGCGCCAATTCGCTGCCGGGCGCCAGCGCCAGCCAAGCCACGACGGCGACGCCAGCTGCCGAAGCCGCCAGCGCCAATATCGGTCGCCGCCAGGTGTCGGTGCGGCGGTGTGCCGGCGCGATCACCGTCGGTTCCAGTTCCAGCGCAGCCATCACCCGCGCCGCGACGTCGATATCCAGGTCCGGTTCATCGCGCAAGGCCGCGCCGATCAACTGGCAATCGCACCACTCGCTACGCAGTGCTTCGCTGCGATGCAGCTCCTTCAGGGTATCCGCGATCTCGTGGCCTTCGAGTTCGCCGTCCATCAGTGCCGATATTCGTGTCTTCATGGTTTCACCATCTCTTGTCCGGTGCCGCATCGAGCAAGGGCTTCAATTTCGCGGAAATCGCGTCGCGCGCGCGAAATATCCGCGACCTTACCGTTCCTATCGGACAGTCCATCACCTGGGCGATTTCCTCGTAGGACAAGCCATCGATTTCTCGCAGGACGATCGCCGTACGCAAATCCTCGGGCAATGCTTCCATCGCGGCGTTCACCGTCTGTCCGATCTGCTTTGTCATCAACAGCCGTTCCGGGGTGTCCGTGTCGCGCAGCAAATCGGCGTCGTCGTAGCCCTCGGCCTCCTCGCTATCCACTCCGGTCGTCGCCGAAGCACGTCGGCCATGCGTGATGAGCCAGTTCTTCGCCGTGTTGACCCCGATCCGGTACAACCAAGTGTAAAAAGCACTGTCATTGCGAAAGCCCGGCAACGCCCGATAGGCCCTGATAAAACTGTCCTGCACAATATCTTCCACTTCGGCCGAATCACGCACCATGCGCGAAATCAGGCGTGCCAGCTTGCGCTGGTACTTGGATACCAGCAAGCCGAAAGCCTGCTTGTCACCCGCCTGCACACGCTCGACCAGTATCCGGTCCGCTTCGCGATCACCCATGGGCCTTGCCGTCTATTCCCGCCAAATAAAAATGCGCGGCTTCAGTACGGCCGCAAGCGAGTATAACAAGCCACTTCGCCCATAATTTCCGACTGCTCCGATCGCTTCAAAACCGACCGTTGCCGACAGTGACCCCCCCTCTCGCAATTAGTTCCACGCGGAAGCCCGATCACGGCCCCGGTGATATAGTCCCGCCCCATGAATCCCGCCGCCATCCAACATTTCGACGTCCTCATCATCGGCAGTGGCCTGGCCGGCCAGTCACTGGCCCTGCGCCTCGCCGACAACCTGCGAGTTGCTCTGGTCACCAAGAAAATGCTGACCGACTCGGCCTCGGCCTGGGCGCAGGGCGGCATCGCCGCGGTCCTCGACCCGGCCGACACCATAGACGCCCATGTCAGCGATACCTCGACGGCCGGCGCCGGACTGTGCGACCCGATGGCGACCCGTTTCGTCGTCGAGCACGGGCGCGAGGCGATCGAGTGGCTGATCGGGCGCGGTGTCCCATTCACGCCGGACGATTCCGCGCTCGGTTTCCACCTGACGCGCGAAGGCGGCCACGGTCAGCGCCGCATCATCCACGCCGCCGACGCGACAGGGGCAGCGGTACAGCAGACCCTGACCGAGCAAGTACGCAACCACGCCAACATCACAGTGCTGGAACGCCACATCGCTGTCGATCTGATCACCGCGGCCAAACTCGGCCTGCCGCGCAATCGCTGCCTTGGCGCCTACGTGCTGGACGTGGTCCGCGACCGCGTGCTGACGCTTGGCGCCAGCCAGACGGTGCTGGCGACTGGCGGCGCCGGCAAGGTTTACCTCTACACCACCAACCCCGACACCGCTACGGGCGACGGTGTGGCGATGGCATGGCGTGCTGGCTGCCGGGTGGCGAACATGGAGTTCATCCAGTTCCATCCGACCTGCCTGTACCACCCGCACGCGAAATCCTTCCTGATTTCCGAAGCCCTGCGCGGCGAGGGCGGATTACTGCGACTACCCGACGGTAAACGCTTCATGCCCGACCATGACAGCCGCGCGGAACTTGCGCCGCGCGACATCGTCGCCCGCGCCATCGACTTCGAAATGAAGCGCCACGGCGTCGACTGCGTGTTCCTCGACATGACGCACAAGTCGGCTGATTTTCTCCAGGAACACTTCCCGACCATCCTCGCCCGCTGCATGCAACTCGGCATCGACATCACGCGCGAACCGATACCGGTGGTGCCCGCCGCCCATTACACCTGCGGCGGCGTCGTCACCGACCTGAACGCGCGAACCGACCTGAGCGGACTTTATGCGGTCGGCGAAACCAGTTTCACCGGGCTGCATGGCGCCAACCGTCTGGCGTCGAACTCCCTGCTCGAATGCGTCGTCTTTGCTGCGGCCGCGGCGCAGGACATACTCGCGGCGCCGGTGACGCCGCTGCCGCATCTGCCGCAATGGGACGAGAGCCGCGTGCGCGATGCCGACGAGGAAATCGTGATCTCGCACAACTGGGCCGAGTTGCGCCGCTTCATGTGGGACTATGTCGGCATCGTGCGCACCAGCAAGCGCCTGGAACGGGCCTTGAACCGAATCCGCCTGCTGGAGAAGGAAATCGACGACTACTATGCGAATTACCGGGTCGGCAACGACCTGATCGAGTTGCGCAACCTGGTGCTGACCGCCCACCTGATCGTGAAAAGCGCGCTGCGCCGCCACGAAAGTCGCGGCCTGCACTTCAGCCTCGACTATCCCGAAACCCTGCCGCGGGCGCTGGAAACCGTACTTCACCCGCGCCAGCCCTGAGCGCGCGTCGCGTCATACGGGCCGCGCTGCAGCGGATTGCCAGCGCAGCCAGAGTCGCAACTCGCGAAAGTCCTCGAATGCAAAGCTGTCGCCCGGCAGTGTCAGCGACCGTAATCGGCCCTGCTGGCGATACAAGAGCACGACAAGGAACGACAACACCAACGTGTGCGGATGGACTACGGCTTCGTTTGCCGCACCGTCAGCGCCGACTATTTCGATGTTGCCATCGCCACGCAGGAGAATGGCTGAGACAGGAAGCGACCGCCGCCGGCGTGCAAGTGACAATCCAACCAATGCCAGGAGCAAGGCCGCCAGCCACGATGGAATTGTGCTCGCCATCACGGCGGCGGCGGCAGCCAGGTGCGCCAGGGACTGGGCCAGCAGCAATCGGCGCGATGGCCGAAGCGGAATTGTGAGCGGGGCGACCGACTTCATCGCCCGCGCCGAAGATCAGACCCGGCGGAAGACCAGCGTGCCGTTGGTGCCGCCGAAGCCGAAATTGTTCTTCACCGCCACGTCGATCTTCATCGAGCGCGCCGTGTTGGCGCAGTAATCCAGGTCGCACTCGGGATCCTGGTTGAAGATGTTAATGGTCGGCGGCGAAACCTGGTGATGCACGGCAAGCACGGTGAAAACCGATTCCAGGCCACCGGCACCGCCCAACAGGTGGCCGGTCATCGATTTGGTCGAATTGACCACCGTCTTTTTCGCCGCGTCGATACCCAAGGCCAGTTTGATGGCCTCGGTCTCGTTCTTGTCGCCCAGAGGCGTCGAGGTGCCGTGGGCGTTGATGTAGTTCACCTGGTCAGCATTGACGCCGGCATTCTTCAGGGCATTGAGCATGCTGCGGCGGGGGCCGTCGGTGTCGGGCGCCGTCATGTGGAATGCATCGCCGCTCATGCCGAAACCGGAAAGCTCGGCGTAGATCTTGGCGCCACGCGCCCGCGCGTGTTCGTACTCCTCGATCACCATGACGCCGGCGCCTTCGCCCATGACAAAGCCATCACGGTCCTTGTCCCAGGGACGGGAGGCGGTGGCGGGATCGTCGTTGCGCGTGGACAGCGCCTGCGCCGAAGCGAAGCCGCCGATCGCGAGCGGGGATATGGTGGCTTCCGCGCCCCCGCAGACCATTACGTCGGCATCGCCGTACTCGATCATGCGCGCCGAAAGGCCGATCGCGTGCAAGCCTGTGGTGCACGCAGTGACGACGGCGATATTCGGTCCCTTGAGGCCAAACATGATCGACAGATTGCCCGAGATCATGTTGCTGATCGTGCCCGGAATGAAAAACGGCGAAATCTTTCGAGGCCCGCCACCAAGGTAGTCATGATGCGTCGCCTCGATCATCGGCAGGCCGCCGATTCCCGAGCCGATGTTTACCCCGATGCTTTCAGCGTCGGCCTGCGGCGTATCCAGGCCCGCATCGCGCAGAGCCTGGATGCCGGCCGCCATGCCGAAGTGGATGAAGCTGTCCATGCGCCGCGCTTCCTTGGCCGACAGGTAGGCGGTGACGTCGAAGTTCTTCACTTCCCCGGCTATCTGGGCCTTGAAGGCCGCGGGATCGAACTTGGTGATGCGTCCAATCCCGCTTCGTCCGGCGGTTAGGTTGTCCCAGGCTTCCGGAACGCTATTGCCGACCGGCGAGATCACGCCAAGACCGGTAACGACCACGCGGCGTCGCGACACGATGAACTCCGAAGAAGACGGTGGGCTGGATTACTTCTTGATGTTGGCGTTGACGTAGTCAACAGCCTGCTGCACGGTGGTGATCTTTTCCGCGTCTTCGTCGGGAATCTCGCACTCGAACTCCTCCTCCAGCGCCATCACCAGTTCGACCGTCTCGAGCGAATCAGCACCAAGATCATCGACGAAATTCGATTCGTTCTTGATGTCGGCCTCATTGACGCCCAGTTGCTCGGCGACGATCTTCTTGACGCGTTGTTCGATGTTCTCCATCTTGAAACTCCTTCCCTTGATTGTTCGGGTGGTAAAAAACCCGCCTATTTTAACAGCCGGATGCCCTTGCGGGAATCAGGCCATGTACATTCCGCCGTTAACGTTTAGCGTGCTGCCGGTGATGTAACCGGCGCGCGGCGACGCCAGAAACGCCACCGTCGCCGCGATCTCTTCGGGCTGTCCGAGCCGGCCCAGAGGAATCTTGCCAAGCAGTGCATCGCGCTGCGCGTCCGGCAACCCACGGGTCATGTCGGTATCGATGAATCCCGGCGCGACGCAATTCACGGTGACGTTGCGGCTGCCCAGTTCCTGTGCCAGCGCTCGACTCATCCCGGCGACCCCCGCCTTGGCCGCGGCGTAATTGGCCTGGCCGGGATTGCCGGCTTCGCCGACCACCGAAGTGATGTTGATGATGCGGCCGAAGCGCGCCTTCATCATGCCGCGCATGACCAGCTTGGAAAGGCGGAACACGGCCTTGAGATTGGTCTCGATCACCAGATCCCATTCATCGTCCTTCATGCGCATCGCGAGGTTGTCGCGAGTGATGCCGGCATTGTTCACCAGGACCGAGACGGCACCGAACTTCTTTTCGATCGCGCCGACCAGCGTCTCGCAGGCGGCTGCCTCGGTGACATTGGCGGCGGCCCCCCAGCCGGTGATGCCGGCCTCATCGAGCGCCTTCTGGATCTCCGCCGCACCGGCTTCGGTCGTCGCGGTGCCGATCACGGTCGCACCCTGCGCACCCAGTTCCAGCGCGATGGCGCGGCCCAGACCACGCGATGCGCCGGTCACCAGCGCTACCTGTCCCTTCAAATTCGTCATTTCACGCTCCCCGAACCGCGGCCAGCGCCGCATCCATGCTGGCCAGATCATTCATCGCCGCGCCGGCGAGTTGATCGACGCAGCGCTTGACCAGTCCGGACAAGACCTTGCCCGGACCGCACTCGAATACATGGGTTACCCCGGCAGCATGCATCGCCTGCATGGTTTCGACCCAACGAACCGGCGACGCGGCCTGCCGCACCAGGGCGTCACGGATTGCGGCGGGGTCGACGAGCTGTGCCACATCGACATTGTTCACCACGGCAATTTGCGGCGCGGCAAACGCAACGGCCGCAAGGTGGATCTGCAGCGCATCCGCCGCCGGCTTCATAAGCGCGCAGTGAAACGGCGCCGACACCGGCAGCATCAATGCCCGCTTGGCTCCCCTCGCCTTGACCAGTTCCGCCGCGCGTTCGACCGCGGCTTTGTGTCCGGCGATCACCGTCTGCTTCGGTTCATTGAAGTTGACGGCTTGCACGATCTGACCCTGTGCCGCCTCGGCGCAGGCGGCGACCACGCCGTCCGCATCGAGACCCATGACAGCCGCCATGGCTCCCTCTCCCGCCGGAACGGCGGCCTGCATGGCCTTGGCGCGTAATTCAACAAGCGGCACGGCGTCGCGCAGCGAAAGTACTCCGGCCGCTACCAGCGCGGAATATTCGCCGAGGCTGTGCCCGGCGACCATAGCTGGAGCGCTGCCGCCTTTTTCAAGCCAAAGTCGATAGACGGCGATGTCGGCGGTCAGCATCAACGGCTGGGTATTGACCGTCTGGCTCAACTGCTCCGCAGGGCCTTCGCAAACCAGTTGCCACAGGTCGCGGCCAAGCGCGGCGGACGCCTCGTCGAATGTGGCGCGAATCACCGGCGCATCGCCATACGCAGCCATCATGCCGAGGGATTGGGAACCCTGGCCGGGATACACGAGTGCAAATTTCATTTCATTCGTCTCGGTTTCAATATTCAAGAAGGGTCGCGCCCCAGGTGAAGCCACCGCCCACCCCTTCAAGCAGCAGATTCTGGCCGCGTCGAATTCGACCGTCGCGCACGGCGGTGTCCAGAGCCAGCGGAATCGATGCAGCAGACGTATTGCCATGCTCCGCCACGGTGACGACGCACTTTTCGGGAGGCAGGTGGAGCCGCTTGGCCGTGGCCTGAAGTATGCGCACATTGGCCTGGTGCGGAATCAGCCAATCGACCTGGTCGGCGGTCATGCCGGCAGCGGCCAGCACTTCGTGCGCGACATCGGCGAGCACCTTGACCGCGAACTTGAACACGGCCTGTCCGTCCATGCGAAGGAATGGATCGCCGGTAACCACGCCGCCGCATACCTGGCCGGGCACTGAGAGAATTCCGTGATGGCTGCCATCGGCATGGAAGGCGCTGGCCAGAAGCCCGGGCTTGTCGGCGGCTTCCAGCACTACGGCACCGGCGCCGTCGCCGAACAGCACACAGGTACCGCGTTCCTTCCAGTCGAGGATGCGCGAAAAGACCTCGGCACCGACGACCAGCGCGCACTTGTGCGAGCCGGAGCGAATGAATTTCTCGGCAATGTTGAGGGCATAGACGAAGCCGCTACACACCGCCTGCACGTCGAAAGCCGCCGCACCGTTGATGATGCCAAGCTTGCTTTGCAGGAGGGCGGCTGCGCTTGGGAACACATAGTCGGGTGTAGACGTCGCGACGATGATCAGATCGACGTCGGCGGGCAACCGGCCGGCAGCGTCCAGTGCGCGCCGACTGGCCTCCAGCGCCAGATCGCTGCTGGTGACACCGGCAGCGGCAAGATGGCGCTGGCGTATGCCGGTACGTTCCACGATCCAGTCATCGGAGGAGTCGATCTGGTGTTTGGCGATCAGGGATGCATTGTCGACGGGTTCGCCCGGCAGGTAACTTCCGGTACCGCTGATTCGGGTGTGTATCACCTTGGCCTCCATCATTGGCTGTGGTTTTGCGCTGCCCCGCCGGCCGTATCCGGAAACCCGTTACGCGGACCGGCAATGGCCGCCATGCGTTCCGCGATGGCCTCCGGCAGGCGCTGGCGGGCTTCCTCGGCCGCCTTCTCCAGCGCGCAGCGAAACGCCATACGATCGGCGGATCCATGGCTCTTGACCACGATGCCGCGCAGGCCCAACAAGCTGGCACCGTTGTAGCGTCGCGGATCGAAACGCTGGCGAAAGGATTTAAGAACGGGCATGGCCAGCAGGCCGGCCAGTTTCGTGAACACGTTGCGGGAGAACTCTTGCTTGAGTCCGGCGCCGATCATGTGCGCCAACCCCTCGGACGCCTTCAATGTAACGTTGCCGACGAATCCGTCGCAGACCACAACATCGGCGGTGCCCTTGAAAATATCGTTACCCTCGACATTGCCGACGAAGTTCAGGTCGGTCGCACGGAGGAGTTCGGACGCACGCTTGACGGCCTCGTTGCCCTTGATCGCCTCTTCGCCGATGTTGAGCAAGCCTACCGTAGGACGTTCCTTGTGTTCCAGCGCCGCAACCAGTGACGCCCCCATGATGCCGAACTGCAGCAGGTGCTCAGGACTGCAGTCCACGTTGGCGCCGAGATCCAGCACATAGGTGGTTCCGTTCTGCGATGGCAGGATGGAACATATCGCCGGCCGATCGATGCCGGGCAGGGTCTTCAGCACGAAACGGGAGACGGCCATCAGGGCACCGGTGTTGCCGGCCGATACCGCGGCATCGGCTATGCCATCCTTGACCAAATCGACGGCCACACGCATGGAAGAATCCTTCTTCCCGCGCAGCGCACTTGCCACTGCTTCATCCATGCCGACGATTTCCGAGGCATGGCGAATCGAAAGGCGTTTGCCGAACTCAAGGGCAACGCCCTCGGCCTGCGAACGCAGCAGATCCTCGCGACCGACCAGAATGGCGGCGCAATCGGAATCATGACGCAGGAACTCTATGACAGCAGGCAGGGTTACCGACGGACCGTGGTCGCCACCCATGCAATCCACCGCGAGGGTGATCGCCATCGTTCAGTGATCTTCCGGAGATTTCAGAAAAACGGCCGGATGCGCGCGGCGCATCCGGCCGTTTTCGCCAAAATGGCTTATTCGCCCTTGGCCTTGACCACTTTCTTGCCACGATAAACGCCGGAGGGCGAAATATGATGGCGCAGATGGACTTCTCCGGTAGTCGGTTCGACAGCCAGCGGAGGATTGGTCAGAAAATCGTGGGCGCGGTGCATGCCGCGCTTGGAGGGGGATTTCTTGTTCTGTTGTACGGCCATTTCGCTACTCCTTGTCTGGTTACAGCATAACGACCGCTGACGCGGGCATTAGCATGCTTTAAAACTCTGCTTCACTTCTTCCTGATCGAAGCCAGCGCGGCAAACGGCGATGGCCCTTGTTCCATTGCGTCCCCCACAGGCGACTGGCACTTCTCATGTCGCGGCGCGATGGGCAGCGCCAACAACACCTCATCCTCTATCAGTGACAACACCGCAAGCGTCTCTTCCGCTTCCATGGCGTCAGCACTGTCGTCTTCCAGATCGTCGTCCGGCCAAGCTTCTCCGGGCCCAACCAGGCGCAAGCGACTGCTTATATCGAGCGGAAACTCCACCGCACCGAGGCAGCGCTGGCAACACAACACCGGCGCACCGGAAACATCCAACTGCAACCACGACTTGCCTTCCGCGTCACGCCACCCTGCCAACCTGACAGCCAACGATCCGCTGCTTGTTGCCAGCACATCCGCCAGACGCGGCATTTCGCCGAGTTCGACACGACGCTCCAGCACGCCGCCGTTGCGCGCGAATTCAAGGCAGTCCAGAACGGTTCCAGCTATCGAATCCGACACAGCCCGACGCTCGCGCGACAAAACAGTGGATGTTATCATGCCCGGCCCCGTCTTTTCAAGTCCGCAACATGGCGCGCCTGCTTGTTCTCGCATCCACTTCCCCCTTTCGCAGAGAGCTTTTGGCACGCCTGCAGATACCCTTCGAAACCGTCGCACCGGATGCCGACGAGTCGCCCTTGCCGGGCGAGCACCCCGCCGCCACCGCCACGCGCCTCTCCGAAGCAAAGGCGCGGGCGGTCATGCAACGCTACCCGGACGCACTGATCATCGGCTCCGACCAGGTGGCCGCCCATGGCGACGACCGGTTCGGCAAACCGGGACGGCGCGAGAATGCCATTGCCCAGTTGGCCCGGATGCGAGGAAAAGAGGTGGTGTTCCATACGGGACTTTGCCTGCTAGACGCGGCGAGCGGTCGTGCCCAGGTGCGCTGCATCGACACCCATGTCGGCTTTCGCGATCTCAGCGATGCCGAAATCGAGTCCTACCTGGACCGTGAAGATGCGCTCAACTGCGCGGGAAGTGCCAAATCCGAGGGATTGGGCATTTCGCTCCTGTCCTATTTGCGCGGCGATGATCCAAATGCTTTGGTCGGCCTGCCGCTGATTGCCTTGTGCGACATGCTGCGTGCCGAAGGCCTCGCACTGCCCTGACCGGGCCTGACGAACCGATGACCGGATCGCTCATGCTGCTGCCTGTCGCCCTGGGTGACACTTCATGGCAAGCCTGCCTGCCGGCGAGCACGCAGGCGACCGCCTGCAAACTCAGGCATTTCGTCGCCGAAAACGCGAAATCCGCTCGTGTCGAACTAAAGCGCATGGGTCACCCTGGCCCCTTGCGCGAGCTCGCCATCGAGCAATTGCCGGAAACGCCTACCGCTGCGGACATCGAGCGCCTGCTGGCACCGCTTGCCGCCGGCCATGACCTCGGCCTGATGTCCGAAGCGGGGTGCCCGGCGATTGCCGACCCTGGCGCCCTGCTGGTTCGACGCGCCCACGAAAAAGGCATCACGGTCAAGCCACTGGTCGGACCTTCTTCCCTGCTGCTCGCGCTGATGGGTTCCGGCCTGGAAGGCCAGCGGTTCGCGTTCCACGGCTACCTGCCGGCGCGGGAACCGGAACGGAGCCGACGCATTGCAGAACTGGAGAGCGAGTCGGCCAGGCACAGGCAAACTCAAATATTCATTGAGACTCCTTACCGCAACAATGTGCTTTTCAAGGCGGCACTGTCCGCCTGCAGGCCACAAACCCGCCTGGGCGTGGCAACCGACCTGACCCTGGCCAGCGAGTTCGTCCGCACCCTCCGCATCGCGGAATGGAAGGCGGCTCCGCCACCCGATCTGGACCGGCGACCCACTGTTTTCCTCCTGCTGGCGAACTGAAATGCAAAACGACATCAAACTGTTGCAGATCCTGGACTGGGATTCGCCGCGCCAGAATGCCCTCCTGCGCGATGAACTGGCTGCCGGCCTGTTGGAGCCGCAGGCGCGCATTGCCCCGAAATTTTTCTACGACGCGCTCGGTTCGCGCCTGTTCGAGGCCATTACCGAGTTGCCCGAGTACTACCCCACGCGTACCGAAGCGGCAATCTTTCGAGACAACCTGCCTGCCATACGGCAGGCGCTGGGCACGGATTTCACGCTGATCGACCTGGGCTGCGGCAGTTGCGCCAAGGCGGGCAAGCTGTTCCACGCCGGCATCCTTCCGAGGCGCTACGTGGCGGTCGATATCTCGGTGGAATTTCTGCGCGACTCGCTGCAGAACCTGAAACGCGAACTGCCGGCCATCGACATGCTCGGCCTCGGACTCGACTTCACCGACGAATTGCAGTTACCCGCCGAACTGCCCCTCGAACGGCGCATGTTCTTTTATCCGGGTTCGAGCATCGGCAACTTCAGCCCGCTGGAGGCAGGCCGATTCCTGCAAGGCCTTGCGGCACGGATGGATCGCAGCGGCGGCTTGCTGATCGGCGTAGATCTGATCAAGGACAAGGCGCAGCTCGACGCCGCCTACGACGATCCGCTGGGCGTCACCGCCGCCTTCAACCGGAACCTCCTGCGCCACGTGAATACGCGGCTCGATGCCGATTTCGCCGTCGGAGACTGGAAGCACGTCGCCTTCTACAACACCGACTCGACCCGCATCGAAATGCACCTGGAAGCCTGCCGTACGCTCACCGTGCGCTGGCCCGAAGCCGAAGTATCACGCGCCCGGACCTTCGCCGAGGGTGAGCGAGTCCACACCGAGAACTCCTGGAAATATTCGCCGGACGGCTTCGCGACGCTGCTGACGGAAGCCGGTTTCGCGGACATTCAGATGTGGACCGACCCGCGCCGTTGGTTCGCGCTTTTTTTCGCGCGCAAGGCTGGCTGACGCCCTTCAGGGCGCCACACGAACGCGTGGCGGCCCGGATTCAAAGCGGCCGATGACTGCTGCCGAGTCAAATCCTTCGGCACGAAACACCGCGAGCACGTCATCGACGGCCGCCGGCTCGCAGGCCACCAGCAAGCCACCGCTGGTCTGAGGGTCGGTCAACAAGGCGCGCTGCATCTGGCTGATGGCCGGCGAGAGAGAAACTTCGTCACCATAGGCGGTCCAATTGCGCGCCGAAGCGCCGGTGATGTAGCCTGCCGTGGCCAGCCGTTCGACATCCGCCAGCAGGGGAATCGAACCCATGTCGAGTGCCGCAGCCAGGCCTGCGCCGCGACAGACCTCGAGCAAATGCCCGAGCAGGCCAAAGCCGGTAATGTCGGTCAAGGCGTGCACCGCATCGAGATTGGCCAACCGCCGCCCCGGCGTATTGAGCCGGGTGGTGCTGGCAATCATTGCTGCATAGCCGTCGGCATCCAGCGCGCCTTTTTTCAGTGCGGCCGACATTACGCCGACGCCCAGCGGCTTTCCGAGCACCAGCACGTCGCCGGCTCGCGCTCCGGCATTGGTCTTCACCTTGTCCGGATGCACCAGGCCCATGACTACCAACCCATAGATCGGCTCGACCGAATCGATGGTATGACCACCGGCGATCGGGATCCCGGCCGCGGCGCAAACGCTTTCGCCGCCTTCCAGTATCTTGCCGATCACCTCGATGGGCAGCTTGTCGATCGGCATGCCGACCAGAGCCAGCGCCATGATCGGCGTGCCGCCCATGGCATACACATCGCTTATCGCATTGGTCGCGGCGATCCGGCCGAAATCGAAGGGATCGTCGACGATGGGCATGAAGAAATCGGTGGTGGCGATCAGCGCCTGCTCGTCGTTCAGACGGTAAACCGCTGCATCATCGGCCGTTTCGATGCCGACCATGAGTTCCTTCGGAACGGGGAAACCACGAGCGCCACGCAGGATCTCCGAAAGCACGCCGGGAGCAACCTTGCAGCCACAGCCACCGCCATGGCTGAACGAGGTCAGACGCAGCGGCGATGCGGAAGGGATAGGGGAGATCATCGTGTCGATTGCCTTGTCATGTCGAGGAGCCTGCAAACCGCGGCACATTCGCCGGCGGGGGAAAATAGGCTTGCCCGCTCGGCGCAGCGCGCGGACAAGACCGAATAGTAGCGCGGGTCGCAGGACGCCCTGACGATCAGTTCTGCCAGTCGCGCCGAGTCACCCACCGGAAACCATCCCGGATAGTCGGCGCCGAGCATGCCGCGATTGCCGGGAATGTCGCTGCCGACCACCGGGACGCCGCTGGTCACCGCCTCGATCAGCACATTGGCGCCGCCCTCCATCCGCGATGGCAGCAACAGCAAATGACTGCGCTTGATGCGCTGCCGGGTTTCCGGCTGGGACAGTGCGCCTAACCAGTGGTAGCGACCGTCACCGGCGCCGAGCCTGGCTACCTCGGCAGCCAGTTCGGTATCGAGCGCGGCGCCAACATGAAAGAGACGTACCGGGATGTGGTCTGGAACCTGGCGCAATGCGCGCACGGCCGTAAGCGGATCCTTCTCCGGGCGCTGGTGCCCGACCATCACCAGGTCGAAGTGACGCGTGCTGCGCCGACCCGGAGTCAGCGTCCGCGCCGACTGGTAGATTACCGTTGCCTTAACGGCAAGGTCTTGCTCCAACTCGCCAATACCTTCGGCCTGCAGCACGACGAGCCTGGTGGCCAAGGCAAGCGAGCGCTGCGCCTGCGGATCGATCCTGATGTCGCGATACAAATCTGTTCCTGTCAGCACCAGAACAAGCGGGCGTTGCGGATAAACTTCGGCGAAACGGGCAATCGACGCTGCGGAGCGTCGGGCATGCAATGCAATCATCAGGCTGTCGTCGGCACCGCTCCAGTCCAGTTCGATGCGCACCCGCGCACTGGCAGCAAGGCAATGCGCCCAGCGTTTCGCGGTGTGCCAGTTGCCGTTGTTGGCCTTGGCCAGGGCCGGGCTGACGATGCTGATGGAAGGAAGGACGGAATTAGTCATGCATGACCTCAGAACTGCCGACAAGGCGATCCTCGCTGCCGCACTGCGGGATGCGCGCGATTATACGATTCGCCTGCTCGACGAATGGGCCGCCTGGTCGCCGCCGGTCGGTGCCGAGGGCATCTCGGCAGCGCACCCCCTGCAGGTTCCTCTTCTTGAAACGATCAATCCCCCGCTATGGGAACTCGGCCACGTCGCATGGTTCACGGAATACTGGTGCCAGCGCTATCGGGGGGAAAGCTCGACTCCGGCCGCTTCCCTTCTGGCCGATGCCGATCGCTGGTACGACTCACGCCGCGTCGCCCATGGCAGCCGTTGGCAGCTCGACCTGCCTGACTGGCGAGTCACACGAAGCTATCTGCGCGACACGCTCGACGCCGCCATCGATGCGCTGGAACTCCTGCCCAACACCGACCCGGCGCTCTACTTTCACCGCCTCGCACTGTTCCACGAGGACATGCACGACGAGGCCTTTCGCTACACGCGCCAGACGCTGGGATGGCCCTCGGCCGATGGATTGGCCGAGCTGCCGCCCGCGGCCGACATCGAACTGGAGGGTGGCGATTTCCGCATGGGAAGTTCCGAAAGCGGCAGGGGATTTGTCTTCGACAACGAAAAATGGGCATACCCGGTGCGGGTCGAATCCTTCGCCATTTCCAGCGTCCCGACGCGCAATTCCGATTTCCTTGCGTTCGTCTTGGCGGGCGGCTACCAGGACCCGCGGTATTGGTCCGCCGCAGGGCGCGCCTGGCTGAAGACCAGCCGGCAACTCATGCCACACTACTGGCGTCGAAAGGAAGGTGTTTGGAAGCAGTTCCGATTCGGTGAGTGGGTCGATCTGGCCCTGGCCCAACCTGTCATCCACGTCACCGCGCATGAGGCGGAAGCATGGTGCCGCTGGGCCGGACGACGCCTGCCGAGCGAGGCTGAATGGGAATTCGCGGCGTTGCACGCCACCGCATTCGATTGGGGTACCCAAGTCTGGGAATGGACCGCCAGCCCCTTCGAGCCCTATCCCGGCTTCAGCCCCGACCCCTATGCGGAATACGCCGCGCCCTACTTCCACACCCATCGCAGCGTTCGTGGCGGATCCTTCGCCACCCGGCCGCGCATGCGCAATCCGCGCTACCGAAACTACTACGAACCGCAGCGCGATGACATTTTCATCGGCTTTCGCAGTTGTCCGAGCCAATAGCCTTTAAAGCTGCTGCAACAGGAACAGCGCGAGGAAGCCGCTGCCGATGGTCAGCAGCGTGTTGCGCCATATTGCGGCAACGACGATCGCCACGAGGCCGGCCCAAAGTCGCACATTGCCCGCACCAACGTCGAGAGCACCGCCTACCAGCAGAAGTTCCGGCGCCGTCAGCGCGGTCAACGCGGCAACCGGCACGAAAGGCAGCAGCAGGGCAAACCATGGTGGTGGCCGGTAATGTCCCTCGGCGGCGATGAAGGAATAGCGGATGGCGAAGGTGAGCACTCCGCAAACCAGCATCAGGCCCCAGAGCGTCATGCCGTCTTCCTGCCCAATGCCGCGCCCACTGCGAGACCGGCCAGCGCGCCCAGGAACAGTCCAAGCTTGTAGGGCAGCGCTGCCAGCGCAACCGCGGCAGCGCCGGCCGCAATCGCCGCAGCGAACAGCGCGCGGGTGGAAATCATCGGTACCACGATGGCTATGAAGGTCAGCGGCAAGGCAAAATCCAGCCCCATGTCGGCCGGCAGGCTGGAGCCGATCAGCACGCCGGCCAGGGTGGAAACCTGCCAACCGGACCACAGGCCCACCCCCGAGCCCAACAGGATCCAATGTGCCCGGGAGGGTTGCGGTCCGCGCGCATCCGCCAGCAGGTGCGGAATCGCGGCAGCATAGGCTTCGTCGGTCAGCAGATAGGCCAACAGGATCTTCCAGCGCTGCGGCAGGCGGGCCAGCACGGGCGCCACCGACGCGCTGTAGAGCGCGTGGCGCAGGTTGACCAGTCCGACCGCGCCCGCCGCAAGCAGGAAAGGTGCGCCGGCCCCAACCAATTGTGCAAGAAGGAACTGTGCGGAACCTGCAAAAACGATGGTCGACATGGCCATCGCGGCCAGGGCGGGGATTCCGCTTTGCAGGGCCACCACGCCGTAGATCACGCCGAAGGGTGCGACCCCCAGCAGCAGCGGCATGACGGCTCGCAGGCCGATCGAAAACGCCTCGCCCGGACTCATCTCCGCGCCGGCAGGTTGACCAGCACGATGCCACCCACCACCATCGCCGCCGCAGCAAAGAAATGCAGGCTGGGCTGGTCGTGCATGAGGATCATGCCGAACCAGACGCCGAACAATGGCGTCAGGAAGGAAAACACCAGCAATCGCCCGGCAAGGTAGCGCGTCAGCAGCCAGAACCACGCCAGGTAACTGGCAAATGCCACGATGACGATCTGATAGGCCATGGCCCAAAGAGTCGGCGCTGACAACACGGCGATACCGCGCTCACCGACCAGCCACGACAATGGAAACATCACCGCGGCCGAGACCACCAGCTGGTAGAGCAGGACCTTGGTCGCCGTCACCTTGGCCAGTGACGTGGCGCGGATCAATACCGTCGTCGCTGCCCAGAACAGCGCGGCCAGCACGCCGAAGGCGTCGCCCAGCAGGCTGCCGCCAACCGCCTTGTCGACGAAGGCCAGCACCAGTCCGGCAAATGCCAGCATTACACCGGCACCCTGCCGCCAGCCCATCCGCTCGCCCGCCACGAAAAAATGCAGGCCGAGCACCGTGAAGCACGGCGCGGTATAGAGGAACACCACCATGCGCGAGACCGTGGTGCGCTCGACTCCGACAAATATGAAAACGAACTCGAGGCCGAACAGCAACCCGGCCAGCAGGCCGGGACGCAGAGAATGGTCACGGGCGAACAGCGCGATTCCGCGCCAGCGCGCCCAGGCGTAAACCAGGACGGCGCCAAGGCCGGAGCGCAAGCCGGCCTGCAGGATCGGACTGATTTCGGCGCTGGCGAACTTCATCGCCACCTGCTGGAAGCCCCAGATGGCACACAGCAGTACCATCAGGCCGAACGCGGCAGGACCAGGAGCGATGCGCTGATTCATGCTGCGGCCGGAACCAACGGCGCCAGGCCGTGTCGTCTGCGCGCATCGTTGCAGGCCTCGTCGCCGCGTCCGACAGCGGCCAGCGGCGCGAACTCACGGCAGGCGCTGGGGCGGAACTCGTAGATCGCGCAGGAAACGGACTGTCCTATGGCCCCGCGCAATGCGACACAGCGCGCCGGCGCCGCAGCGGTGCCACGCATGCAGACCAGCTGCACCCCGGCGGACTCGACCAGCGCCTCCGGCACGGCGCCGCCAGGCACGTCGTCAAGTTCGAAGCGAGGAAAGGAAACGCGGTAAGTGGCGCAGCAGGCGCCGCAAGACTGACACGGACTCACAGTACCCAGCGGCCGAACCACCAGGCGATTGCCGCGATCAGGGCGCTTGCCGGGATGGTGAGTACCCAGGCCCAGACTATGCTGCCTGCCACGCCCCAGCGCACGTTGCCAGGCCCTTTCGACGTTCCGACGCCGACAATGGCGCCGGTGATGGTGTGCGTGGTGGATACGGGAATGCCAAGTCCGGTCGCCATGAACAGCGTGATCGCGCCACCGGTTTCGGCGCAGAAGCCGCCAACCGGGCGCAGTTTGGTGATTCGTTGCCCCATGGTCTTGACGATGCGCCAACCACCAAACATCGTACCCAGACCCATCGCCGTGTAGCAGCTGAAAATAACCCAGTTCGGCACAGACTCGCCTGTCTTCGATATGCCCGCAGCGATCAGCAGCATCCAGATGATGCCTATCGTCTTTTGCGCGTCATTTCCGCCGTGACCGAGACTGTAGGCGGCAGCCGAAACCAGCTGCAATCGGCGGAAACTCTTGTCCACCTTGCGTGGCGTGCTCCGGTTGTTGAGCCAGGCGACGACGACCATCAGCGCCCCGCCGAGGAGGAAGCCGAGCAGGGGCGCGACGAGAATGAACGCAACCACCTTGCCGATGCCGGCCCACACCAGCGAACCGGTACCGGCCTTGGCCATGGCCGCGCCGGCAAGGCCTCCGATCAGCGCATGCGAGGAACTCGACGGGATCCCGTAATACCAGGTGATGACATTCCATGCGATGGCGCCGATCAGCGCGCCGAACACGACGTAATGATCCACTATCGCCGGATCGATGGTCCCTTTGCCGATGGTGCTGGCAACTTTGAGCTGGAACACCATCACCGCCGCAACGTTGAAGAACGCCGCCCAGGCGACGGCATGCTGCGGCTTCAATACGCCGGTGGATACGATGGTGGCGATCGAGTTGGCGGCGTCATGGAAACCATTCATGAAATCGAAGGCCAGTGCCAGCAGCACCAGAACCACGATTACCGTCAGACTCATCTCGACCGCTTGCATGGCGGTCGCTCAGGAATTCTCGAGGATGATGCCCTCGATGATGTTGGCCACGTCCTCCGCACGGTCGGTGACCGATTCGAGGAGTTCATAGATGCCCTTCATCTTGATCAGCAGGCGCACGTCCGCCTCTTCGCGAAACAGCTTGGTGATGCCGGTGCGCATCGCGCGGTCGGCGTCGGACTCGAGCTGGTCAATTTCGCGACAGAGCTTGAGCATGGCCGGCGCGTTGTCCATCTTGTGCAGCAGCACCACCGCCGACCTGACCCGCTCGCAACTGGAGGCAACGATGTCCGACAACTGGCGCGCTTCGGGCGTGAGCTGGCGGATGTCGTAAAGGTACATGGCCTCGGCGAAATCCTGGATCAGGTCGAGGATGTCGTCCATGCGCATGATCAGCTGGTGAATTTCATCGCGATCGAGCGGCGTGTTGAACGACGTATGCAATAAGGCGATGGTTTCGTGGGTGATCTTGTCTGCGGTGGTTTCGATCTCGTCGATCGCCTGCACGTGCTGCGCCAGAACTTCCGGGCCCTTGCCCAGGTCATCCACCAGGGCCACCAGTTGGCGGCCACCTTTTACGATCAGATCCGCATGCGCATTGAACAAATCGAAGAACTTGGCTTCTTTGGGCATCAATCTGGAAAACATTGGAGACCACCGCTGGCGAAAAAACATGCGGATTTTATCAGCTTATCGGTACCCGCCGACCATCGCACCTACTGGTAAAATCGCTGCCCGCGGCTTACGCCGGTACTCCTTTCGGCCCGTCATTTCCATGAAACGCAACCGCCATCCGCGCCGCGCCCGCCAGACGCCGGACACCGAACTGCTCCTCCGGCTGGCAACCCGCCTCGGCCAGTCATCGAACCGGATCGAGGATGCCTGGTGGGAAACCCGCCTTGCCGCACAGATCGATCGACTGTTCGCCGATGGCGCCGAGGAAACCCTGGTCGCCGTGCTCGACCAGTTGTACAACAACGGATCCCGCGCCTACGATGAACTGGCCGACATGGTCGAGTCCTGTGCCGAAACCCGTCGCGCCGATGCCGCGAACGGGCTGGACGTGGTGCTGATCGCGGCCCCCTTGCTGGCCTGGTCACGCTTCCAGATTCCCTCGGGCAACATTCCACAGGTCCAGCTCGATTCGCTGCGCGTTCATCTGCAGGCACACGTCCTCGCCGCTGACGCCAGGCTGGCGCTCGCGGACGTGCTCTACAGCCCAGACCAGCTGCCCCAGAACTACGTCGAGACCGCCCAGCTTGCGGAAAAACTTGCCAAATCAGCGATCCATGGCCGCAACCTGAAGATCGACACCGCGCAATTGCAGGAAACCATGAGCTTTCTCTCGGACACCCGCTATGTCCTTGGCGCCGTCGCGGCACCACAAGGAGCGGCGCTGTTCCGCTGGCAGGAGGACGATGGCGACCCGGCCGAATCCTTTCGCCAATGGGCGCAGCAGGGTGGCGAGGCGCTGCGCCCGCTGCTGCCGGCCTGTGCCGTCGAGTATCTACCGATACTGGCCTACCACGCCGCCGTACGCGATGCCGATCGCGCCTCGCGCCCCTGGTCGCTGCGCGCCGCCGTGGCCTTCCTGCAGACCGTGCTCAACCTGCCGGGCACCGAATTGCGGGCCGTGGTCGCCCCCTTCCATGATCGGCAACTCGAGGAATACCGCATCGGCTTTACGCGACGCGGCGACAGCAATGTGCTGCATGGCGTGGTCTGGCCCCTGCTGGAAAGCGAGGACGAGAACAATGACGCGCCGACGCAGATCGAGTCGACGCTGCGCGAAGCCGGAATCGGCAGCGTCATGGTCCTGGACCAGCGTTTCCCGCTCGAATTCTGCGATGACTGCGGTGCCCCGCTCTATCCCAATCCCGAAGGCGAACCCGTGCACGCGGAAATGCCCGAAGAGCAGGCGGAATCCGCGCCGCGGCACCTGCATTGAACGGTTGAAAAGTCGGCGCCCCACAGGGAGTTCCTTCGGTCGCTGGCGGCACGGCGATTCGAGCCACACTCAATAGTCGTAGGGCGCCGGGTCCAAACCCGGATCGCGGCCGGCAATCCTGTCCGCCAGCAGCTTTGCCGAACCGCATGCCAATGTCCAGCCCAGGGTACCGTGCCCGGTGTTGAGCCACAGGCCGTCCAATCCCGCGCCGGACAACGGGCCGACCAACGGTACGTTGCCCGGTGTCGAGGGACGCAGCCCGGCCCAGTATTCCGCGTCTCCGGTGCCGGCCAGTCCGGGAAAAAGCTCGCCGATCCGGCGCAACAGGGCTGCACAACGCGCGGAATTCAGCGAAGTGTCATATCCGTTGAACTCGGCGGTCCCCGCCACCCGCAGCCGCTGGCCGAAACGCGACATGACGATCTTGTGCCCGTCGTCGGTAAGGCTTACGGTCGGCGCCACGGCGGCTTCCGGCACCTTCAGAGTCACCGAATACCCTTTTGCCGGATAGACCGGCAACCTGACTCCAAGAGGTCGCAGCAAGAGTGGCGAGTAGCTTCCCAGTGCCAGCACGGTGAGGTCGGCGGCCAATTTCTCGCCCGAAGCGAGGTGCACGGAGCTTACCCGACCGGCCGCGCGCTCCAGGGCGACGACGACTTCGCCATGGCGAAACCGCACGCCCAGCAGCGCCGCCTTGTGTGCCAGGATTTCGGTAAAGCGCCGGGCGTCGCCAGATTCGTCGCTCGCGGTGTAGGTACCCCCAACCACAGGCAGCCGTGAGCCTGCCAGTGCAGGCTCGATGGCGAGGCATTCGGCGGCCGTTTTCGGTACGCGCTCGCAGCCGAACTCGCGCATCAGAGCGGCCTGCGGCAGGGCGTGCTCGAATTCCCGCGGATCGGTATAGAAATGCAGTATGCCGCGCTCCAGATGATCGTATTCCAGCGCCAGTTCCCGGCGCAATGCCTGCAGCGCTGCCCGGCTGGCGAGACCGAGCCTGACGATCGCGCCGACATTGGCGCGTGCCCTGCTTGCCGTGCATTCGCGCAGGAAACGCAGGCCCCAGCCCCATTGCGCCGGATCTGCGCGCATCCGCCACAGCAGCGGTGAATCCTCGCGCCCCATCCATTTCAGCGCCTTCAGCGGAGCCCGAGGATTGGCCCAGGGTTCGGCGTGGCTGACCGATATCTGCCCGCCGTTGGCGAAGCTGGTTTCAAGCGCCGGCCCCGGCTGGCGCTCTATGACGGTAACTTCATGTCCGTCGGCCGCGAGATACCAGGCGCTGGTGACGCCCACGACGCCGGCACCGAGCACGGTCACGCGCATCGAATGCCCCAAGTGGCCGCCTGGCGCACAGCCCCGGTGGCAAGCGCCGGGAAAGGGGTTTTTTGTATATGCTGCCGGGTCTCGATCGCCATGGCCGCGATTATAGTCAGCCCCCCGGAGGCCACCATGAGCAGCAGAATCAAGAAGACGGATGCCGAATGGCGCGCGCAACTGACGCCCATGCAATACCACGTCGCCCGCGAAAAGGGCACCGAACGGGCCTTCAGCGGCGAATACTGGAACTGCAAGGACCCTGGAACCTATCTTTGCATCGGTTGCGGCGCACCGCTGTTCTCGTCGGCGACAAAATTCGATTCCGGCTGCGGCTGGCCCAGCTTCACCGCCCCGGTCGATGCCAGCCAGATCGACGAGGTCGAGGACAATTCCCATTTCATGCGCCGTACCGAGGTCACCTGCGGTGCGTGCGGATCCCACCTGGGCCACGTTTTTCTGGATGGCCCGGCGCCCACCGGGCTGCGCTACTGCATAAACTCGGCTTCCATCAACCTCGACAAACAGAAGTAGCCGCTAGAATCGATCCCATGAAATTCCTTTTCGACCTTTTTCCGGTCATCCTCTTCTTCGCTGCGTTCAAGGCATTCGACATCTACGTCGCCACCGTCGTGGTCATCGTCGCCACCATCGCGCAGATCGGCTGGGTCTGGCATCGCCACGGCAAGGTGGACACGATGCTCTGGGTCAGCCTGGGTCTGGTCGTGGTGTTCGGCGGCGCGACACTGATCCTGCACGATGAGACCTTCATCAAGTGGAAGCCGACGATACTGTACTGGCTGTTCACTGCGAGTTTGTTCGGCTCCGCCCGCTTCTTCGGCAAGAACCTTATCCGAGCCATGCTGGAACAGCAGATGGAGCTTCCGGAGCCTATCTGGGCCAGGCTCAATTACGCATGGATGGGCTTTTTTGCGGTGATGGGCGTGCTCAACCTGTGGGTCGCCTTCAACTTCAGCACCGATACCTGGGTCAGCTTCAAGCTGTTTGGCGGCATGGGCCTGATGGTCGTCTTCATCGTCCTGCAGGGACTCTTTCTGGCGCGCTACATCCCGGACGAGAAAGAGCAGCCGGTGCCTCAGCCTGCAGCCACAAAAAAGGAATGAGCACCCAGATACCTGCGCGCCACAACACCGCCGCGCGCGGAATTTCAGGAGAATCGTGATGCTTTACGCCATCGTCGGCGAAGACGTACCGAACAGCCTTGAGCGGCGTCTCGCATCCCGCCCGGCGCATCTGGCGCGACTGACCGAACTGGACGCTGCCGGCCGCCTCGCACTGGGCGGCCCATTCCCCGCAATCGACAGCCCCGATCCGGGTCCGGCCGGCTTTTCTGGAAGCCTGATCGTCGCCGAGTTCGGATCGCTGGCGGAAGCGCAAGCCTGGGCCGATGCCGACCCCTATCGCGCAGCCGGCGTCTATGCCCGCGTCACGGTGCGCCCGTTCCGCCAGGTTTTCCCCAGATCATGAGCGTGATCGACGCCATTCGTGCCAGCCTTGCCGCACTTGATCCGCTACGCATCGACGTGATCGACGACTCGGCCAGACACGCCGGACACGCCGGCGCCCGCAGCGGCGGCGGGCATTTCATGCTGACCATCGTCTCCCCGCGCTTCGCCGGGCTGCGCACAATGGAGCGTCATCGCTTGGTGTATGATGCGCTCGGCCCGCTAATGAAGCGGGAAATCCACGCGCTTGGCATCACCGCGAAGACTCCCGACGAACAATAATCCCCCCCGCCACCTCAGGAACCACGATGAACCGTAACCTCCGCCACGCCCTCCTGCTTGCCTTTGCCGTTTCCATCGGCGCAGCGCCCGCCTTTGCCCAGAAGAAGAGCGATTCCGCGACATTCGCCACCGTGAATGGCAAGGCCATTCCAAAAGTCCGCGCCGATGCGCTGATCGCCGGCCAGGCCGCGCAGGGCCAACCCGACTCCCCGGACTTGCGCAAGGCGGTTACCGAAGAACTCGTTCGCCGTGAAATCCTCACGCAGGAATCCATCAAGAAAGGCTTCGACAAGAAGCCGGAAATCCAGGGCCAGATTGACCTGGCGCGCCAGGGCGTGCTGATCGGCGCCTACCTCAACGACTGGGTCCGCACCCACCCGGTCACCGAGGACCAGATCAAGGCCGAGTACGAGACGATCAAGTCGAAGTTGGGCAGCAAGGAATACAAGGCGCGCCACATCCTGGTCGAAAAGGAAGACGAAGCCAAGGCGATCATCGCCAAGCTGAAGAAGGGTGAAAAGATCGAAGACCTGGCCAAGGATTCGAAGGACCCGGGCTCCAAGGAACGCGGCGGCGATCTGGGTTGGGCCAACCCCGCTTCCTTCGTGCCGCCCTTCTCGGCCGCCATGACCAAACTCGAAAAAGGCAAGTTCACCGAGGCTCCGGTCAAGACCGATTTCGGCTGGCACGTAATCCAGCTCGAAGACACCCGCGAACTCAAACTGCCGGGAATCGAAGAAGCCCGCGCCCAGATCGGCCAGCAATTGCAGCAACGCCATGTGCAGAAGCACATCGACGACCTGCGCGCCAAGGCCAAGGTCGAATAAGCCGACCGAAGCATGCAGACAACAACGGGAGCCGAGGCTCCCGTTGTCGTTTTCGCCGTGTCGCCGGCGCCGACTTTCGCCTCAGGCCAGCCAGCGGCGTGCGTTGCGGAACATCTCCAGCCAAGGCCCGTCCTCGCCCAAACCGGGCGGGCGCCATGACATCTGCAGGCTGCGGAACGTGCGTTCGGGATGCGGCATCATGATGGTGAAACGTCCGTCGGCCGTGGTGACGCCGGCGATGCCGTCGGGCGAGCCGTTCGGATTGAAGGGATAGCCGGTCGCCACGGCACCGCGGTTGTCGATGTAGCGCAAGGCCAGCGCAGGCTTGCCCGCCTGGCCGTCACGGAAATCGGCCCGGCCTTCGCCGTGGCTGACGACGACAGGCAGCTTCGAACCGGCCATTCCGGCCAGGAAAATTGAAGCTGACGGCGGAACCTCGACCATCACCACACGCGCCTCGAACTGCTCGCTGCGGTTGCGCTGGAAGGTCGGCCAGTCCTGCGCGCCCGGAATGATCGGCGCCAAATGGGCCATCATCTGGCAGCCGTTGCAGACCCCAAGCGCAAAACTGTCACCGCGCGCGAAAAAGGCGCTGAACTCATCGCGCAGGCGATCGTTGAACAATACCGACTTGGCCCAACCCTGACCGGCGCCGAGCACGTCGCCATAGGAGAAGCCGCCGCACGCGGCGAGGCCGGAGAATGAATCGAGATGAACGCGGCCGGATTGCAGGTCGGACATATGGACGTCGAACGGGGCGAACCCGGCGCGCTCAAAGGCCGCCGCCATCTCGACATGGCCGTTGACGCCCTGCTCGCGCAAAATCGCTACTCTGGGCCGGGCGCCGGACGCGACAGCGGGAACCACCGGCGCTGACTTGATTGAAGCCGACAACCCCGGATTGCCGGCGTCCAGCAGCGCATCGAATTCTTCCTGGGCGCAGGCCGGATCGTCGCGCAGACGGGCGATCTGGAAGCTGGTTTCGCTCCAGATACGTTGCAACTCGACACGGCTAGCGGCCAGCACCGACTTCGCATTGCGCCAGATGCGCACTTCGTCGGCCGTGTTGGTAGTGCCGATGGAATGGCTGCAGGCGCCGAGCCCGGCCTCGCGCAAGACCTGCATCACGACGCTGCGATCGTCGCGCCGGACCTGCAGCACGGCGCCGAGTTCCTCGTTGAACAGCGCGGTGAGCATGCGATCGCGCAGGCGACCAGCGATCTGCGGAAAGCGTTCGCTGCCATCGACGTCGTTCATCAGCGGGTCGTAGCAGAGTCCGTCGAGATTGAGCGAAACGCCGACATGCGAGGCGAAGCTCATCTCGCACACCGTGGCCCACAAGCCGCCATCGGAGCGATCGTGATAGGCGAGGATCCGACCGGCGCGGTTCAACGCCTGGATCGCGGCAAAAAAGGACTTCAGCGGGCCCGCGTCAACATCGGGCGTCTGGTCGCCGCTGACGCCGTACACCTGCGCCAGCGCCGAGCCGCCGAGGCGATTGCGCCCCTGGCCGAGGTCAATCAACAGCAGTTCGGTTTCTCCGACCTCGGCATCGGGCCGCAGTTGCGGCGTCAGCGTGCGCCGCACGTCGTCTACCGCAGCGAATGCCGTGACGATCAGCGACAAGGGCGCGATGACCTGCTTGGCTTCGCCGCCGTCACTCCACTTGGTTCGCATCGACAGTGAATCCTTGCCGACCGGAATCGAGATGCCCAGCGCCGGACAGAATTCGATGCCGACTGCCTTCACCGTGTCGAACAGGGCGGCATCCTCGCTGCCGTGCCCGGCGGCCGCCATCCAGTTGGCCGACAGCTTTACCCTGCCGATGTCGCCGACATCGGCGGCCGCCAGGTTGGTCAGCGCCTCGCCGACCGCCATGCGGCCCGAAGCCGCGGCGTCGAGCAATGCCAACGGCGTGCGTTCACCCATCGCGAAGCATTCGCCCTGCAGCGTGTCGTAACCCATGGCGGTGACCGCCACGTCGGCCACTGGCACCTGCCAGGGACCGACCATCTGGTCACGCGCCGTGAAGCCGCCGACGCTGCGATCGCCGATGGTCACCAGGAAATTTTTCGACGCCACCGCCGGCAAGCGCAGCACGCGCTGCGCCGCCTCTTTCAGGTCGATGCCAGCCACATCGAGCGGCGGCATCGCTACCTTCCGTCGCCGTGCGTCACGATGCAGCCGGGGCGCCTTGCCGAGCAACACCTCCATCGGCATGTCGACCGGCTTGTTGCCGAAATGCTCGTCCTTCACCGTTAGCTGGCCGTCGTCGGTGGCAACGCCGAGCACGGCAAAGGGACACCGCTCGCGTTCGCACAGGGCACGGAATTCGTCGAGGCGTTCCGGGCCGATGGCCAGCACGTAGCGCTCCTGCGCCTCGTTGCTCCAGATTTCGCGCGGACTCATGCCCGGCTCTTCATTGGGAATCGCGCGCAGATCGAAGGCCGCGCCACGGCCGGCGTCGTGGGCCAGTTCCGGCATGGCATTGGAAATGCCGCCGGCACCGACGTCGTGGATGGCGAGTATCGGATTCCCCGCACCCTGCTGCCAGCAGCGGTCGATGACCTCCTGGGCGCGCCGCTGGATCTCCGGGTTGCCGCGCTGCACCGAGGCGAAGTCGAGGTCGGCGGTGTTTGCGCCGGTCGCCATCGAGGAAGCCGCGCCGCCGCCCAGACCGATCAGCATGCCGGGCCCGCCTAGCTGGATCAGCAGTGTCCCGGCAGGGAACTTGTGCTTGAAGCAATGCTCGCCGGCGATGTTGCCGAGGCCACCTGCGATCATGATCGGCTTGTGGTAACCGCGCACCTCGCCGTCGAACTTCTGTTCGAAGCTGCGGAAATAGCCGGCCAGGTTGGGCCGGCCGAACTCATTGTTGAAGGCCGCCGCCCCGATCGGCCCCTCGATCATGATGTCGAGCGCCGAAGCGATGCGCTCGGGCTTGCCGTAGGCGGATTCCCAGGGCTGCGCATAGCCCGGAATCCTCAGGTCGGATACCGAGAAACCGCAGAGCCCCGCCTTGGGCTTCGAGCCGCGCCCGGTGGCGCCTTCGTCGCGGATCTCGCCGCCCGACCCGGTCGCCGCGCCGGGAAAGGGCGAGATCGCGGTCGGGTGGTTGTGGGTTTCGACCTTGGCGAGAATGTGCGTGGTTTCGTCGCCATAGGCATAGCCGGTGTCGGCTCGCGGATAGAAGCGGCGGATGCTCGCCCCCTCGATTACGGCGGCATTGTCCGAATAGGCCACCACCGTGCCCTCGGGATGCGCCTTGTGGGTCTCGCGGATCATGCCGAACAGGGACAGCGGTTGCGGTTCGCCATCGACCGTCCAGCTCGCATTGAATATCTTGTGCCGGCAATGCTCGGAATTCGCCTGGGCAAACATCATCAGTTCGACGTCCGTCGGGTTGCGCCCCAGGCGACCAAAGTTCTCCACCAGGTAGTCGATCTCGTCGTCCGACAGGGCCAGCCCCAGTTCGCCATTCGCCGCCTCCAGCGCCGCCTTGCCGCCGCGCTGAAGATCGACAGTGGTCAAGGGCTGCGGCACAACATGATGAAACAGGGCTTGCGCGGCATCGATCGAATCGAGCACGGATTCGGTCATGCGGTCATGGAGCCTTGCCGCCAGCGCACCGAAAGCAGTTTCATTGGTCAACGCCGATTCGCGCAATCCATTGCCGGAAGCATGGTAGGCAACCGCGCGTTCGATGCGTTTCACCGCCCCAAAGCCACAGTTCCTGGCAATGTCGGTCGCCTTTGAACTCCACGGTGAAATAGTACCCAGCCGCGGCGTGACCAATAGCAGGTGGCCAGCCGGCGCGGGCGAGGGTGAAGGCGGGATGCCCAGCAAATCCCGCAACCGGCCGGTCTGGGCCTCGTCCTGCGGGCTTGCCAGCTCAATGAAATACCAGTGCTCGGCCACCAGCCGGATACCGGAAAACGAGTCGCCGAGGGACTGCTGGAGGCGTGCCAGGCGCGCTGCCGTGAACGCCGCGGAGCCCCGCAGGGCAAGGAATTCAGCCATGATCAAATACCGGGGCGGGTGAAAGCCGGAGACGCTATGCAGAAGCCGGAATTATACCCGCGCAACCGCTGGCCGATCCAGCCGCCGGCGCGCCACGCCTGCCGGTGGACGGTACGAATTGCAATCGGCAACGAGCCCTGAGACACTTTGCACCCTGAAGCAAACCACAATGGACATTGCCCATGAATCAGCTGTCTACGCCCAGAATCGTCAGCATGATCGCGGCGCTCACCCGGCACCGCGACGTAAGCCTGCTCGAAACCAGCTTGCTCAAGACCGTCGCCGACCTGTTCGCCCCGGACTGGGCCGCGATCTTTCATATCGGCGACGACGATGTACCCGTGTTTTCGACGTCGCTACGCGAAGGCATCGTCTCGCAGACCGACTTTCCCGAACCGTTCTCGGAACTCATCGGAACGGAAGGGGTGACTTCCTTTCCGATCATGAGCCATGCGCACAAGGTGCTTGGCTACCTGCTGGTGCACCGCCAGCCGCAACTCTCGGAGGAGGAGCGGACGCTGATGACGGAGTTGTTTCGCGTCTATGACAACTATCTCAGCGTCCTGCGCGATTCGCAGGTAGACCGACTCACCGGACTGCTGAATCGAACCACGTTCGACGACCAGCTGGACCGCGCACTCGGCCTGATCCGCGCCTCGTACCAGGACCACGCAGGCGAGAGATCGAAACGCAAGGTCGGCGAAGGCACCGGCTCCTTCTTCATGGGGGAGATCGACATCGACCACTTCAAGAGCGTCAATGATCGATTCGGCCATCTTCATGGCGACGAGGTGCTGATCATCCTTGCCCGCATCCTGCAAAGCACCTTCCGCAAATCGGACCTGATCTATCGTTTCGGCGGCGAAGAATTCGTCGTGATCGTTTATGTCGACGATCGCCGCGACGCGGAACTGACCTTCGAGCGGCTGCGCATATCGATCGAGAACCACGTGTTTCCGCAGGTCGGCAAGGTGACGGTGAGTATCGGCATCACCGAGATTCGGGACACGTCTTTTCCGGTCGAATTGCTGGGACACGCGGACCAGGCCCTGTATTACGCCAAGACCCACGGCCGCAATCGCGTCGCATTCTATGAGGGACTGCTGGCGAACGGGGAAATCGACGCTTACCGGCGCACCGCCAAGGCATGATGGCCTGGCCCGGCGGCGGCCATGGCCTCCCGAAACTCATCTCCTGGCGGCTTCCGAAGACTGGATGCCCGTGGCGTCAGCGCCGACTTTCCGGCCTGAGGCTTCGGTAGATCAGCGTCTCGCGGCCATGCGCTGTGCGACCAGCCCCTCGAGCCGTTCGAAATCGACCGGCTTGCCCAGCAACGGGACGTCGGAAGGCAGCATGCCGTCCCGGGCGACTTCTTCAGGATCCTTGGCCGAGATTGCGATGATGTCGATAAGACGTGCCTCAGGCATTGCGCGCAGGTAACGGATCATCCGATAGCCGTCCATCCCCGGCATCACCAGATCGGCCAGCAACAAGTCGGTGCGCGTGCCACCGATATGGAGCAGCGCGGCGAATCCGTCCTCGGCAGAACTGACCGTGAGAGGCAGGTTCCAGCTGCGGATCGTGCTGACGAGGATCTCCCTCATGAAGGCATCATCATCGACCACCAGTACATGGTAGACGCGGCTGGCTACCGCCGCTTCCGGAGTACCGGATTTTGCCGCCGCCTGCCGCGCCAGCAGGGCGTTCACTGACTCGCGGGTAATGCGACGATGACCGCCAGCGGTTTTCCAGGCCCGCAAGGTCCCGGCCTCGACCCATAGCTGCGCCGTGCGCAAGGCGACGCCCAGCAGTTCGGCCGCCTCGCGCGTCGTCAAGTAATCGCCGTCGTTCGCAGGATCACCGCGATTCTTCATATATTCACTTTTTCCACATCCAGTTCAAGCAGTTGAGTGGATTATAGCGCTGCATTTATGTTTATTTGTCAAATAAAACACAGAAGAATCATCGACTTTTGATCCAAAAATTTAATTGCATAAATGATAAAGCGCTTGACATATTCGAATTTAATGATAATAATGAAACCGTATTGAAAGTAGTGCTTCTTGCACCGTATCAAAAGGGCAAACCAGCCGAAAGGCTGGGACGCAAAGCTTCCGGGCTAAAGCCGAACAGGCAATGCCAGCGGGGTCGCCGGAGCGAGGGAAATCCCTGGCAGGCGAGTATTTTCAACTCGATAGAAGGGAAAGTTTCGTGAAATGGAATTTGCTGATCGGTCTTGTGATTCTTGCCTCGTGTTGTTTCGCCCCCGCTGACGCCAGCGCCGCCCGACCCAAACGGGTTCAAGCAACAACCCCCGACTCCGAATATCGCAACAAGCCGATCGCCATCGATTCGACGGTCTGGTACTGCGCCTATGACGGCAAGCAAGCCATTTCCTGCCGCCTCGGCGACCCCGGCGAACCGACCAAACTGATCCAGGAACAGATCGATCCGCGCCTCCCTGCCTTGGCCCACGGCATTCGCAACAACCCTGGGCAACTCGCCGGCAAGACCGTTTCAATCCCCCTGCATACCGTTCCCTTCGACTTCGACATGGTCGGACAACTGGCGGAAGCCGTGATGTGCGGCAACCACAACACCTGCGCCGTGATCTTTGCCAGGAACGTGGCAGCACTGGCCCCCCTGGTCCGGAGCTTCGAACACCAGCGTCTCGCCAGACGCGATGGCTCGGCCGTCGGACCGCTCGCCGCCGCGAACTGATCCTGGCGAGCCTGCGCCCGCTCGCGCCGAACGGGTTCGAGCGTGTCAGGAAAGGACAAAAGGCGCATTGCATTCACGCCACCGGGCTGCGAAACTCGGATCCACGATTTCCCCCGGAACACGCCATGCATGCATTCTCGACCGAAGTGGGCAGCGCAGACTTTGAGGAAAGCGTCATTGCCGCGTCGCACCGCGTTCCTGTACTGGTCGACTTCTGGGCGGAATGGTGCGCACCCTGTCGCACCCTGAAGCCGATCCTGGAAAAGCTGGCGGCCGAATATGGCGGGCGCTTTCGCCTGGCGAAGGTCAACTCCGACCAGAATCAGGAACTTGCCGCACGGTATGCGGTGCGCGGGATTCCCAGCGTCAAGACTTTCATGGACGGTGCAGTAGTGCGGGAGTTCACCGGTGCCCTGCCCGAAGCACAAGTGCGGGCCTTCATCGATGAGCTGCTGCCCTCGCCGGCGGAATCCCTGCGGATCGCCGCGCTGGAAGCCCGCGCCAGGGGCGACTCGGAAGTCGCCTGCTCGCTGCTGGCCGATGCGTTGGAACTCGACCCGGCAAACGAGAACGCGCAACTCGACTTGGCCGAGATGCGCATCGACCGGCGGGAAATCGACGCGGCGCGGGCCATCCTCGATTCACTTGGGCACGCGATACGCGACGCTTCACGAGTCGCAGCGCTGCGAGCGCGGCTTAAATTGGCGGCATCCGGCGGCGGCGCCGACCCGGCCGCACTGGCATCGCGCATCGCCGCGAATGCCGACGACCTCGATGCCCGCCTGCGACTTGCCCAGGCGCTGGCACTCGCCGGCAACTACCGACCGGCACTGGAAGAGTTGCTGTCGATAGTGAAACGCGACCGGCATTGGCAGGACCAGGCTGCGCGCAAGGCCATGCTGGATCTGTTCACCCTGCTCGGCAGCGATGGGCAATCCGATGATCTGGTGCGGGAATTTCGCATTGCATTGGCACGAACGCTGAACTAGGGCGCTGTCAAGACTTGTGTTCGGCTGCCCTTGCCGCTAAGGTGCGCGCCCTGCCCCTGCCGTCGAATGGATTCCATGCCGCCCGCCCCGAACATCGCCCAACGCATCGCCGACGAACTCGGCGTGCGCCCGCAACAGGTTGCCGCCGCCGTGCAACTGCTCGACGATGGCGCGACCGTGCCCTTCATCGCGCGCTATCGCAAGGAAGCCACCGACAACCTCGACGACACGCAACTGCGAAATCTCGAGGAACGACTGAACTACCTGCGTGAATTGGAAGACCGCCGTGCCGTCATCCTTTCCTCGATCGAGGAACAGGGCAAACTGACGCCCGAACTGGCGTCGGCCATCGCCACGGCGGAAACCAAGCAGGGCCTGGAGGATCTCTACCTGCCCTACCGGCAGAAGCGCCGCACCAAGGCGCAGATCGCGCGCGAGGCCGGCCTCGAGCCACTGGCCAATGCCTTGTTCGACGATCCGACACTGGCGCCTGACACCGAGGCGGCGAAATATCTCCATCCGGAACCGGAACCCGCTGAACGACACGTGCCCGACATCAAGGCCGCGCTCGACGGCGCGCGCCAGATCCTGATGGAGCGCTTCAGCGAAGATGCCGCGCTGCTGGAGAAGTTGCGCCGCCACCTCAATGACTACGGCATGCTGTCCTCAGCCGTGGTTGCCGGCAAGGAGTCGGAAGGAGCCAAGTTCCGCGACTGGTTCGACTTCCGCGAAGCGATCCGCAGCATTCCTTCACACCGTGCGCTGGCCCTGCTGCGCGGACGCAACGAGGACGTCCTGCGTCTTGCCCTGAAAACCGAGCAGGAACTTCGTGATCCACCGGAATCCTCGCCCTGCATCGCGATGGTCGCCGGCCACTTCGAGATCCGGGACCAGGGCCGCGCGGCGGACAAGTGGCTGCTGGAAACCGCGCGCTGGGCCTGGATGGTCAAGCTTTCGCTGCACATCGAGTCCGAGCTGATGAACCAGTTGCGCGAGCGCGCCGAGGAAGAAGCCATCCGGGTCTTCGCCCGCAACCTGCACGACCTGCTGCTGGCCGCGCCGGCCGGCCAGCACACGGTGATCGGGCTCGATCCGGGCATCCGCACCGGCGTCAAGGTGGCGGTGGTCGATGTCACCGGCAAGGTGGTCGATACCGCCACCCTGTATCCGCACGAGCCACGCCGCGATTGGGAAGGTTCGCTCGCCGCGCTGCGCCATCTGGCGCAGAAGCATGGCGCCGGGCTGATCAGCATCGGCAACGGCACCGCCAGCCGCGAGACCGACAAACTGGCCGCCGAACTGATGCGCCGCCATCCGGAACTCAAGCTGAACAAGGTCGTAGTGTCGGAAGCCGGCGCCTCGGTGTACTCGGCATCGGAACTGGCGGCGCAGGAATTTCCGGACCTCGACGTCAGCCTGCGCGGCGCGGTGTCGATCGCCCGCCGCCTGCAGGATCCGCTGGCGGAACTGGTAAAAATCGATCCCAAAGCCATCGGCGTCGGCCAGTACCAGCACGACGTCAACCAGTCGCGCCTGGCTCGCTCGCTGGATGCGGTGGTCGAGGATTGCGTGAACTCCGTCGGGGTCGACGTGAATACCGCGAGCGCCGCGCTGCTCAAGCGCATCTCGGGACTCAACGGCACGCTGGCCGGAAACATCGTCAGCTATCGCGACAAGCACGGCGCCTTCAAGTCGCGCAGCCAGTTGAAGGACGTGCCGCGGCTCGGCGACAAGGCCTTCGAGCAGGCCGCCGGCTTCCTGCGCGTGGGCGCCAGCGAGAACCCGCTGGACGCATCCGCCGTGCACCCCGAGGCCTACCCGGTGGTCGAGCGCATCCTGGCCGACATCAAGGCCGGCGTGCGCGAACTGGTCGGTGACACGCGACGCCTGCGCGCGCTGGACGCGCGCAAGTACACGGACGAGCGCTTCGGCCTGCCCACCGTGCAGGACATCCTCCGCGAACTGGAAAAGCCCGGCCGAGACCCGCGCCCGGAATTCAAGACGGCGTCATTTCGCGACGGCGTCGAGGAACTGCGCGACCTGCAGCCGGGCATGCTGCTCGAAGGCGCGGTGACCAACGTCACCAACTTCGGCGCCTTCGTCGACATCGGGGTGCATCAGGACGGGCTGGTGCATGTGTCGGCGCTGTCCAACCGCTTCGTCAAGGACCCGCACGACGTGGTAAAGGCCGGCGACGTGGTCAAGGTCAAGGTGCTGGAAGTCGATGCGGCGCGCAAGCGCATTGCGCTGACCATGCGCCTGGCGGACGATTTGCCGCCTCCGGGCGCATCGGCCAGGCCGGGCTCAAGAGTCGGCGCCGGCGGCACGGCGAAGCACGCTTCCAGGGACGCGAGATCTGCCGCCGGCTCGCGTCAGGCCGATGCCTCGGGCGCCATGGCAGCCGCTTTCGCCAAGCTCGCGCAGCCGGGCCGCCCCAAGGCGGACGCGCCAAAAGCTCGCGAGCGCAGCGAGCCGAGGTCACCCCTTCTCCCGGAGAAGGGGGCGGGGGGATGAGTCCTAAGCGCCCTGCCCGCCTTCCGGGCAGATTCGGAAGGCATTGCGGCTGGATTCCTTGACCGCGTAGAGCACGGCATCGGCACTGTGTTGCAGTGCTTCGGCATCGGCCCCATGCTCGGGGAACAGCGCGATGCCGATGCTGCAGGAAATGGAAACGGAGCCGGCCTCGAGGGCAAACGGTCGCGCCAGGTCGGCGACGATGCGTGACGCCACTTCCTCGACTTCCCGCCGCGAGCCGACATCGATCAGGATCGCGGCGAACTCGTCGCCGCCCAACCGCGCTATGGTGTCCGCGGCACGCATGCAGGCACGCAGGCGCCGCGCCGTTTCCACCAGCAGCTCGTCGCCAGCGGCATGGCCATACCTGTCATTGACCGGTTTGAAACTGTCGAGGTCGATGAAGCACAGGGCGAAGCTGCGACCGTGACGCTGCGCCTGGGATATCGCTACCCGCAGGCGATCGCTGAACAGGGCGCGGTTCGGCAGATCGGTCAGCGGATCGTGGTAGGCCCGATGACGCAGTTCCTCCTCGAGCTGCTTGCTGCGCGTGATGTCGGTCAGCGTGGCGACGAAACGTCGCGGTTGCCCCGAGGAGGCGACGCGGCTGATCGAGAGCCAGACAATGAACACTTCACCATTCTTGCGCTGGTTCCAGACTTCGCCCTGCCACCGACTGTCGCGGATCAGGATGCGCCACATCTGTCCGTAGAAGTCCGCCGAATGCCGATCCGACTTGAGGAGACCCACCGGACGGCCCAATACCTCCTCCGGCGCATAGCCGCTCATCAGGGAAAACGCCGGATTGACCTGGACGAAATTGCCCTTCTCGTCGGTGACGACGATCGCCTCGGCGGCGTTCTCGAACACCGTGGCGGCCGTTTCGCTGTCCTCCAGCTGGCGTTCGAGAAAGGAATTGGCCCGAGAAAGGTCCTGCGTGCGATCCGCGATCACCTGTTCCTGCTCCAGCGCCAGGTGCTCGAGCGCGAGCAGGTGGCTGCGGGTGCGCCGCACCAGCAACTGCAGCAATGCAGCAGCCACGCAGAACATCAGCAGGTGGAATACGATCGACCGGATGCGATCGGCATCGCGAATCGCCAGCAATTGCTCCGCCGGCATGGTGACCGACACGCCGCCGCGAATCTGGCCGATCTCGTAGCCCTGCTGCGAATGGCATTTCAGGCAAGCCTCGGTGACCTTCAGCGGCGCCATGTAACGGTGGACCGGCAGCGCGCCCGGGATGAAATCGGTGACCTCGGCAAGACCGGATTCGAAACGGCGCAGGGCGTCCGCCTCCCAGGCATCCGCCGCGTTCGCCGGCCGGATCGGCTTGAGGCTGGTGATGTGCAGTTGAACGCCCTCCGCCAGCTGCGCGATTTCGGCGATCTGCCGCGTCATGTAAGCAGGATTGACCATGGTCAGCGCCTGCCCGTCCTGCGTGACCACGTCGCGGCGCTTGTGTTCCAGATAGGGATTGGGCGGCGTCGTCGGCGACACCGGAACATACACGCCGCCATGGCGGGCATTCCAGTCTCGCGTCAGCTCGAGCAGACGAAACAGGGCGGCGCCACGCTCGCGCGCCACGGCGTGCATGTTGGCATCGATCTGCCGCCAGTTCAGCGCGAAGGAAATCAGGGCACCGAAAGCGACGATCGCGAACAGGATCGCCGGCTTCAGCCACAGGCTTGAGAGTCCGCCGACCATGGACGAACGTTTCGTGGGCGCGCGCATGTCCCATTATGCATCAGACCATGCAGCGCGCAGCGCGGCCGGCGCCGCGGAAAATCAGCCCCGAACGCGCGCCACCAAAGCCTTTGCGTACTCGTCCGTGGTGGCCTTGCCGCCCAGGTCGCCAGTGCGGATATTGTCCTTGTTGAGCACATCGTCGATGGCCTGGCGCAGGCGGTCGCCAAGGTCCTTGCGCTTGACGTAGTCGAGCATCATCGCCGCCGCCATCAGCAGCGCCGTCGGATTGGCGATGCCCTTGCCGGCGATATCCGGTGCCGAACCGTGGACCGCTTCGAAGATTGCGGCCTGTTCGCCGATGTTGGCGCCCGGCGTCATGCCCAGGCCGCCGACGAGGCCAGCCATCAGGTCGGAGAGGATGTCGCCGAACAGGTTGGTGGTGACCAGCACGTCGAACTGCCAGGGGTTCATCACCAGCTTCATGGCGCAGGCGTCGATGATCACCTGCTCGAACTCGATCTTGCCTTCGTAGTGTTCCTTGTGCATCTGCTGCGCGGTTTCGAGGAAGATGCCGGTCAGCGCCTTCATGATGTTGGCCTTGTGCACCACGGTCACCTTCTTGCGGCCGTTGGCGATCGCGTAATCGAAAGCATATTTGAGGATGTTGCGACAACCCTGGCGCGTGTTGATGCCAGTCGACATGCCGACCGCGTGGGGATCACCGTCGATCGGGATGTAGTGTTCGTAGCCCATGTAGAGGCCTTCGATGTTCTCGCGACAGAGGATCAGGTCGATGTTTTCGAAGCGGCCGCCAGGCACGATCGTCTTGGCCGGGCGCAGGTTGGCGTAAAGCTTGAATTCCTCGCGCAGGCGCACATTGGACGAGCGGTAGCCGCCGCCGGAAGGGGTTTCGAGGGGGCCCTTGAGCGCCAACCGGGTGCCGCGAATGCTGTCGATGCAGGCCGCCGGCAAGGGATCGCCGCAAGCCTTGACTCCCGCCAGGCCGGCGATCTGCGTATCCCATTTAAACGGTGCGCCGAGGGCCTCGAGCACCGCCACCGTCGCGGCGGTAATCTCGGGGCCGATGCCGTCGCCGGGAATCAGGGTGGCTGGAATCAGGGTCTGGGTCGTGCTCATATCAACAATCTCCGCAAGTCGGCAGGGTAGGTTCAAACGCACCGCGTCGTTGCCGCAATCCGCCCGGCAAAGGGGTGGAGGCAACGAATCGGGACAATGCCACAGCAGGCTGAACGGCCGCTTACTGGCCGACGATTGCCCGGGTGGCGAGGCGGGAATTATACGCAGTCCTTATTCGCTCATACGGCCCATGTATTACCGAACTGCCGACATCGAGCTGCGCGGAGCGCGGCGCCATGGCCGAACGCGACTGCTATGATCGACATCGCGGCAACCGTCCGGACCGAGACGGGCGCACGCCGGAGGGTCCGATCAGATGAGCCAGTCAGTTGCCGTTCCCCTGTGGGCATTTGTGATCCTCGCCGCATTGGCGGGATGGGCGGCGCTGGTGATGCTGCTGGTACCCGGCATGCGCTGGTTCTTCCGGCGCCGGATCAAGATGGTGATTCGCCAGATCGGCGGGCGGCTCACCGTCGAACTGCCGTCGTTCAAGCTCACCCGGCGCCAGGTGCTGATCGACCGCCTGTTCCACGACCACAAGGTCCAGGCCGCCGCCGCGGCAAATGCGACGGCGACCAGCGAAACGCTTGGCGAAGTCTGGCGCAGAGTCGACCGCTACGCGCGAGAGATCGTCCCCGCCTTCAATGCCTATGTCTATTACCGAGTCGGCTTTGCCGTCGCCCGGGCGGCGGCACGCGCGCTGTACCGCGTGCGCATCGGCTTCGTCGACGAACCGGGGCTGGCCCGGATCGATCCGAAATCGACCATCGTCTTCGTCATGAACCATCGCAGCAACATGGATTACATCCTGGTCGCCTTCCTCGCTGCCGAGCGCGCGACGCTTTCCTTCGCGGTCGGCGAATGGGCCCGCATCTGGCCGCTGCAGCAACTGATCCGTGCCATGGGCGCCTACTTCGTGCGCCGCAACTCGGGCGATCCGCTCTACCGTACCGTGCTCTCCCGCTATGTGCAGATGGCCTCCGAGGCGGGCGTGACCCAGGCCGTGTTTCCCGAAGGCGGGCTGACGATCGACGGCCGCTTGCGCCCGCCGAAGTTTGGCCTGCTCGACTACATGCTGAAGACCTTCGACGAGCGCCCCGACGACGGACGCCGCGACCTGGTCTTCATCCCCGTCGGACTCAACTACGACCGAGTGCTGGAAGACCGCAGCCAGTTGCTCAAGTTGCATCCCGACACCCCGCGACCCGGCGGCGCGCGCGCGCTGTGGATCACCATCGGCTTCCTGCTGCGCAACGGACTGCAGGCGATCGGCGGCGGCTGGCACCGCTTCGGCTATGCCTGCGTGAATTTCGGCGCGCCGCTGTCGATGCGCGCCTGGGCGCGCGAGCACGGTCTGCACTTCCCGACCATGGACGACGCCACGCGGCGCGCCGAAGTCGGCAAAGTCGCGGCGCGCCTGATGGACGCCATCGGCGGCGTGATTCCGGTGCTCCCGGTGCCGCTGGTAGCCAGTATCCTGATGCGCGATCCGGCGCGCGCGCTGAGCGAACTCGAACTGAAAGCGGCGGCCCATGCCCGCATGGGCGAACTCGAAGCCCGCGGCGCCCATCTGTACATCCCGCGCCACGACCATGACTATGCCTTCGGCGTCGGCCTGCGCATGCTCACCCTGCGCCATCTGGTGCTGGAGGAGGATGGCCTGTTCCGGCCCGCCCCGGACCAGTTGCCGATGCTCGCCTACTATGCGGGATCAATCGAGCATCTGGATTCCAGCGAAAATCCCGGCGCGCAATGACGGCGCCCCTGGTCCATGCCCGGGCGCAAGGCTGCACTATCCGGAAGCCTGGTCGAGCCCCCGCAGCAGCACTCGATAGAGCATGTCCGGATTGAACGGCTTGCCGAGGAAATCGCTCATCCCCGCATCCAGGCAACGCTCACGATCCTCGACGAAGACATTGGCGGTCATCGCGACGATCGGTATACGCGGGTAGGCCGAGAGTTCCCGTATCCGCCGCGTTGCTTCCAGCCCGTCGAGCTTGGGCATCTGCATGTCCATCAGGATCGCGTCATAATTCGCGGCGCCGGCCATGGCGACGGCCTCGGCGCCGTCGCATGCCTGGTCGACCACGAGGCCGGCCTCTTCCAGCTGAAATCTGGCGACTTCTCGATTGATCGGTTCGTCATCGGCGATCAGGATGCGACGACCGGCATGCCGGCGACGGATTTCCGCTTCCGCATCGTGCGACTCCGACGCAAGGATTAGCGCCGGCACCTCCTTGCGCCTGGCGAGGCGCGAGGTAAACCAGAACGTACTTCCCATCCCGACCGTGCTTTCGACGCCCGCCTCGCCACCCATCAGTTCCGCCAGGCGCCGTGTGATCGCCAGGCCAAGTCCGGTTCCGCCGTATTTGCGGGTGGTCGTGTTGTCCGCTTGTTCGAACGCCATGAAAAGCCGCTCCCTGGCTTCGGGAGATATGCCGATTCCCGTATCCGAGACCTCGAAGCGCATCAGTATCCAGTCCGATCCCTCATTCTGGACCGTGGCCCGCAGGGTCACCGAACCCGCTTCGGTGAACTTGACGGCATTGGTCGCATAGTTCAGCAAGGCCTGCTGCAATCGCGTCGGATCGCCGTGCAATCCCTCGGGTTCGGCAAGGCAGTCAACGGACAGGCGAAGGTTCTTGGCGCGCGCGCGCTCCGTGAGTATCGAACTGACATTCTCCATTACATCCCTGATGCTGACCGGTGCGTCGTCCAGGGCGAACTTTCCGGCCTCGATCTTGGATATGTCCAGGATGTCGTTGATGATCCCCAGCAGGTGCCGGGCGGCACCGTCAAGCCTGTCCAGGCGCTCGGCCTGCTGCGGCGTCACGCCGCCGCGGCGGAGCAGATCCGCCATGCCCAGTATGCCGTTCATCGGCGTGCGGATCTCGTGGCTCATGTTGGCGAGGAAGGCGCTCTTGGCCTGGCTCGCCGCATCGGCGGCGTCGCGCGCCATGGCCAATTCCAGGGTCCGCACCCGCACCTCTTCCTCCAGCAATTCGCCATGGCGCAGCAACTGTGTTTCGCGCAGCGCCAGGTCGGCTGCCATCCGCCGCCCCTCGGCGGCCTGGGCCAGGTAGCCGCGCCGCGACAGCAGCGTCGCCGCACCGGTGACCCCGATGATGGCGGTAAGGAAAACCAGGTAGGCAGTGAGGTTCTCGAAATTCGGCGGCGGGATCATGCCCCGTGCATCGCCGATCACGAGCCCGATGAACACGACCTCCGTCAGCAGACCCAGCAGCAGTGTTTGCCGGGTTCCCAGCAACCAGCCGGAAATCACCAGGATCAGCGGATAGTTGACCAGGTTGGGCCCGCGCAGGCCTCCATTGATGAGGCATACCACCGAAGCGCCGGCCCAGTAGCCCCAGACCAGCACCATGGCGGCGGCATGATGCCGCTGGTGCCGCATCAGGAAGTAGGCGACGCCGCCCACCGCGCCGATCAGCACATGCAGCAGGACGCGCGGCGAAAGCAGCGGATTGTCGAGGCTCAACAGCGCCGCCAAGGCGAACCCGACCACGAAGAGCACCAGGGCCGCCACACGCAGGATACGCACGGCGACCGGATCAAATTCGGGATGGGTCGAAATATTCGTCATGAGCCGATGGTCGGGCAGCCGACCGCCCATGTGCTTGGCATGGTATCCCGAATTCTGCGACTTGTCGAAGCCAATCGCATTGACGAAGGATAGCTCTGTTGCCGAAACTTGCCCGGCGCGCGAAGTTCGCGGGTCCCCTGTGATCACTTGTTGTCTGGTAATTTGATAAGGTAAGCGGCGCACCGAGTCGGAAGCCGGCCGGCCTGGATCCCCGATTCGGTTGCCCGAAAATTGTCGCGCCGCAAGGATTCTGTATCGCGTCGCGCACACAATTCCACAACCAAAGTCCTCCGAAATGGACCACGCATGCAAGCACCGCTGCAAGCCCGCCTGAAGGGCATCATCGACATCCTTGAATCCGGACTGGTGGAGCGCCGCCAGAGCGTGCGCCTCTGCCTGCTTGCCGCGCTGGCCGGCGAGCACACCCTGCTCATCGGACCGCCGGGCACCGCCAAGAGCGAGTTGGCCAGACGCCTGCACACGGTGTTTCGCGATGCCAGCTATTTCGAGCGCCTGCTGACGCGCTTCTCGGTGCCCGAGGAATTGTTTGGCCCGCTTTCGATCAAGGCGCTGGAGGAAGACCGCTACGAGCGCCATACCGCCGGCTTCCTGCCCGATGCCTCGATCGCCTTCATCGACGAGGTGTTCAAGGCCAACAGCGCGATCCTCAACGCGCTGCTCACCCTGCTCAACGAACGCGAGTTCGACAACGGCGCCGGACGCCAGCGCTGCCCCCTGATCAGTGCCATCGGCGCCACCAACGAAGTGCCGGAGGACGAAGTCGGCGACGCCTTCTTCGACCGATTCCTGGTGCGCCTGCCGGTTGCCGCCGTCAGCGACGATGGATTCAGCGCCCTGCTCGATGCCGGCCGCAGCCGCGCCTGGGCGCCACCCGCGACGGCCCTGACGCTCGATCGCGACGATCTCGAAGCACTCGCCGCGCAAGCCACCGCGGTTGAACTCCCGGCCGAATTCGTCGACCTGCTGGCCGAATTGCGCCAGCATTTCGCCACGGCGACGATCCACGTGTCCGATCGGCGCTGGGTCAAGATCGCCTGGCTACTGCGGATTGCAGCGGCCAGCGAAGGCCGTGGTGCGGTGAGCCTGTGGGACCTGTTGCTGCTGCCCTGGCTGACCGCTCCCGACATGCGCCGCCAGGCCGCGGTGGGTGACTGGCTGGCGGCGCGACTGGGCGTGCGCGAAGCCTTTTCGCCGGCGCGGCTGACACGCGTGGTGGAAGCCTTCGAAGGCCAGCTCCAGGCCGAGATACGCGCCAACGACCTCGACTATGACGAGTCGGGCCGGCTCAGGTTTTCCTCGGTCGAACTCGCCGAGGAAGTCGGCGATGCCAAGGGTGGCGCCTCGGCGGCGCGCATGAAGTACAGTCGGCGCCGGCGCTACGGCGATGCCCACATCGGCGCCCGCCTGCGCCAGATAGATTCGCTTGCCGAACGGATTGCCGCCTATGCCAAAGAGATTGGGATACGGCAGGCCGACCTCGAAGCCTTTGCCCAGTGCAGCCTCTGGCTCAACGAGGGCCTGACGGCCCGCGCGGCGGCCAACCTCGCCGCTACCGCCGCCGCCATCGAGGAACTCGCGGCCCGCACCCAGGCCGCGCGCATGGGCTTCGTCGAACTGCCGCGGCTAGAGCGCGACGATGGCAAGCTGCCGGAACCCGTGGACCACGAATCCCTGGACGCCGCATGAGCATTGCCGGTCAGGTGGCACCAGCGGACAAGTTGCCGCCGCCGCTGCTGTTCGAAGCAGGCGAACGGCGCCTGGCCGTGCTCGATGCCCTGGCGCGCTCGCTCTGGCTCGGCGGCATGACCAATTCCCAGGGCAGTCTGGAACCGCGCCTCGCTGCGCTGGCGGCCTTGCGCGACGAACTCTTTTCGGGAACCGGCCCGGCAGCGGAATCCTGGTCCTGGCCGCCGCCGCAGATCGCCGCCGCGCTGGCCGCCGCCATCGCCGCGCTCGACCTGCCCCGCTATTGCGCCGGCAAGGATGAACTGACCGACACGGTGCTGATGAGCGTGCTTTTCCACCTCGATTTCATCGTCGACTACCGCGACCGCGGCGCCGGCGAGGCGCGCGCGCTGCAGATGGCGATCGAGGCCTTCAGCGATGACTGGCGCCAGCACTGCGGGGAAATCGACGAACTGGTCGAAGTGTTCGGCATGGTGCCCGACGACTGCGAGCACAGCCGCTGGGACCAGTTGCGCGGCCTACTGCATTCCTCCGGCTGGCAGGAAGTGCTGCGCATCCGCCGTCTGCTCGCCGGCCTGCCGGAGCTGGCGAAGATCATCCGCGAGCTCGGTCGTTCGCGCCAGTCCGAGATCGACGACGAAGCCAGCCAGACCCTGGTCGAGCACCTGGAGCAGGCGGTTGCCACGCGCCTCGAAACGCGCAGGGTGCGCGTGCCGGACATGCCCGGCGAAACGCAGGGCATCCACCGCTCGGACCGGATCGCACGCATGCTGCCGGCCGAAGCCATGCTGCTCGGCCATCCGCGCCTTCGCCTGGTCTGGCACGCACGGCGTGCCGAGCGCACCCTGCTCTGCTACGAAGACGACGACCGCATGAGCGAGACTCGCCTGCACCAGGCACCGGTCATGCAACCACGTCCGGGTCCGCAGGCCGGCAAGCGGCCGGAACTCGGGCCGATCCTGGTCTGCGTCGATACCTCGGGCTCGATGCAAGGCGGCGCCGAAGCCGTGGCCAAGGCCGTGGTGCTGGAGGCCATGCGCTGCGCCCACGCCCAGCGCCGCCCCTGCCTGCTGTTCGCCTTCGGCGGGCCGGAGGAATTGCTGGAAATGGAACTTTCGGTGGATCGCGGCGGCATCGAACGTGCCACGCACTTCCTCGGTCAGGCCTTTCGTGGCGGCACCGACATCTGCGGCCCGCTGGAAAAGGTGATCGCCAGCATGGAAGAACAGCGCTGGCGCCTGGCCGACCTGCTGATCGCCACCGACGGCGAGTTCGGCGCGACGCCGCAACTTGCCGCGCGCCTTGCCGCCGTCAAGCGCGAGCTCGGCCTGCGCGTGCAGGGCGTGCTGATCGCGGATCGCGAAACCGTCGGTCTGCTGGAAATCGCCGACCACATTTATCCGGTGCGCGAATGGCGCCGCTTCGGCGGCGCCAATGTCGACTCGCCTATCCATTCGCATCGCCTGACGGCGATGTATTTCCCCGGCGCGCTGCGCAACGCGGCGAACCAGGAAGCCACGGTTTCCGGCGCGGAGGTTTCCGCCGCGGTGCGCGCCAGCCTGCATCTCGGTCCGTCAAATGCAGGGAAGGACGACTCGTGAGCGCCGCCCGCAGGGCCGCCCCAAGGGCGGCGCCTCCTGATTACGGAGCTGCGCAGCAGCGAACCGCCGTCACCCCCTGCCTCGGGCAGGGGGTTGGGGGGAGGGTAGTCCAGTGAGCTTCGCCGACGACTACCTGACCCAACTGGAAGCCTTCGCCGCGCGCAGCCCGCTGCCGCGTGTACGTGCGCTGCACCTGCCGCCGCTGCAGCCCAACGCCGACAACAAGGGCGAGTTCTGTGCGCTGGAACTGGAGGACGGCTCCGTGGGGCTTTCCTACGTGCTCTTCGACGACACGCTGGCGCGCCTGCACGCGGACGGCGACAGCCTCGGCATCGCGGGCGCCGATGCCATGCAGCTTGCACGCCGTTACGCCAGCGCCGACTTTTTCGGCAAGGCCGTCGGTTTCGCCGCGGCCAACGCGCTGACGCGCTGCCTGTGCGACCGCGCCGGTTTTCGCCCCGGCACAAGCGCCGACTCGATCGGGCAGATGCAGCCGCAGGCCGGCGAACATATCGGCATGATCGGCCTGTTCCGGCCCCTGTTGGGGCGCATCCTGGACAGCGGAGCGCAGCTTACGGTCGTGGAACTGAAAGCGGAACTCGCCGGCAGCGCCAAGGGCTACCGCGTGACACTGAACGCCGACGAGTTGGCGACCTGCGACAAGGTGGTATCGACCAGCACCCTGCTGCTCAATGACACGTTGGACCGCATGCTGGGCTGCTGCCGCAATGCCAGGTGGTTCGCCATGGTCGGCCCCAGCGCCGGCTGCCTGCCCGATGCCCTGTTCGCGCGCGGCGTGACGCTGCTCGGTGGCAGCTGGATCACCGATCGAATGGGCTTCCTGGACGCCCTCAGGCGTGGCGAATCGCGCTCGGAATATTCCGCCAAGTTCGCGCTGACACGCGACGACTATCCCGGCTTCGACGCTTTGCTGGGCCGTGCCTGCGGCGCCTCCGTGACGGCGGGATAGCGCGGCGAGCGCCCTACTGCGCCGCGCGCAGTGCCGGCAGCGCCGACTGGCGCAGCATCGACGAAGCGCCCAGCCAGCCGGCAATGACGACCAGCACGACCCCGGCCAGCGTGCCGACCAGCCACAGCTCCATCTGCGGCAGGTAGTCGAGGCGAAAAGCGAAACGTGCCAGGCCCCAGCCGATCAGGCTGGCCGCTATGCCCGCGAGCAATCCCGCCAGCGCGCCCAGCGCGGCGAATTCCGTCACCAGCGCGCCGGAGAGTTGCCGGCTGCGGGCGCCCAGCGCGCGCAGCACGGCGAGCTCGTGGCGGCGTTCGTCGCCGCTCGCCTGCAAGGCCGCGTAGAGCACGGCGAGCCCCGCCAGCACGGCGAAACCGAACACCAGCTGCACCGCACGCGCTACCTGGTCGATGGTCGCGTGCAACTGCTTGACCAGTGCCGCAACGTCGATCACCGTGATGTTGGGAAAACGGCGCACCAGTTCCGGGATGGCGCCCGCCTTGTCGGCCGGCAGGTGGAAACTGGTGATGAAGCTGGCCGGATAGTCGGCCAGCACGGCCGGCGGCGACATGACGAAGAAATTGACCCGCATCGAATCCCAGTCGAGCTTGCGCAGGCTGGTGACGATCGCCTCGACCCGGTTGCCGGCGATCTCATAGGTAAGGCGATCGCCCAGCCGCAGGCTCAGGGTCTCCGCCAGCCCCTGCTCCACCGAGAATTCGGGGCTCGTCGTGGCGCCATGCCAGCGACCGCCGCTGACCGTGTTGCCGGCAGGCAGCGTCGACGACCACGACAGGTTGAATTCCCGATCCACCAGGCGCTGGGCACGATCGTCGGCAAAACTTTCCGGTCCCACCGGCTTGCCATTGACCTGTACCAATCGGCCGCGCACCATCGGCTCCAGTTCCGGTGACGGCAGACCACGCGCCTTGAAAAAGTCGGCGATGGCGACACGCTGGTCGGGCTGGATGTTGATCACGAAGCGGTTCGGCGCATCGGCCGGAACGCGCTTGATCCAGCTGTCGAGCAGGTCGCCGCGCGCCACGGTGAGCAGCAGCAGCGCGGTGAGCCCAAGTGCCAGCGCCACCGCCTGCACCAACGTCGCCGCCAACCGCCGCCGCAGGTTGGCCAACCCGTGGCGCCAGCCGTAGCCGCGGCCGGCCGGGCGCAGGCGGCCGAGGGCGGCGAGCAGCAGGCGCGCGGTCAGGGCGAAAAAGGCCAGCGCCAGGAGGAAGCCGGCCAGCACGATCAGGCCCAGGCGCGGCTCGCCCGCCATCCACAGCATCAGTCCGGCCAGCACCAGCCCGCCGAGCAGGTAGGCGCCGACCGAGGCCGGCTCTGATCCACTCCATTCGCGGCGCAGCACGCGCAGCGTCGGCACCCGCCGCAGGCGCAGCAGCGGCGGCAGGGCGAAGCCGACGACCAGCGTCAACCCGACCGCCAGGCCGTGCAGCCAGGGCAGCAGCGAAGGCGGCGGCAGCGTGGTCGCCAGCAGGCCGTCGAGCATCTGCTGCAACGCCAGTTGCACGGCATAGCCGACGCCGCACCCGGCCAGGGTCGCGATCAGGCCGAAGGCGAGGAATTCGCCGCCATGGATCAGCAACAGTTGCCGCGCCGAGGCGCCCATGCAGCGCATCACGGCGCAGCCGTCGAGGTGGCGCCGCATGTAGCGTTCGGCGGCCAGCGCGGCGGCGACGGCGGCGAGGATCACCGCCAGCAGCGCCGCCAGGCGCAGGAAGCGCTGCGCCCGTTCGGTAACGTTGCGGATCTCGGGCCGGGCATTGTCCAGGCTCTCGATCTTCTCGCCACGTCCGAGGCGATCCTTCGCCCAGGCTTCGTAAGCCGCGACCGCCGGCGCGTCGCCGGCCAGGTGCAGGCGATAGTAGGCGCGGCTGCCGGGCTGGATCAGTCCGGTGGCGGCCAGGTCGCCGAGGTTGATCATCAGCCGTGGCGCGAGCGCGAACACGTTCATGCCACGATCCGGTTCCATGGTGAGTACGGGGCCGCTTCGCACGGTGATCCTGCCCACCGCCAGCGCGGTGCCTGCCGCGAGGCCGAGCGTGGTCGCCAGGCGTTCGTCGGGCCACGCTTCGCCGGCCTGCGGCACGCGCGAGGTCGGTTCGTCGGCGCCATTCAGCACGGCGGCGGTGCGCAGGGACCCGCGCAGCGGATAGCCGGGCGATACCGCCTTGACCTCGGCCAGGACGGATGCATCACCGAGGCTGACCATGCTCGGGAAAGTCGCGCTCTCGGCCAGGCGCAGGCCGCGCGCCGCGGCCTCCCGGCGGAACGGATCGGACCAGGGATGGTCGGCGGTCAACAGCAGGTCGCCGCCGAGCAATTGATGGGATTGCAGGCGCAATGCCTGCTCGACCCGGTCGGTGAGGAAACCGACGCTGGTCAGCGCGGCGACGCCCAGCATCAGCGCGATGCCGAGCACCGTCAATTCACCAGCGCGCCAGTCGCGGGCCAGCATGCGCAGCGCCAGCCTGAGAGAAATCATGAACACCCTTTAGGTACCCAAGACACAGAGAAAAACAAATCTACACGCTTTTCTGCGTGTCCTCTGTCCGCTGTGCTGTTCACCAGCTTCGCATCTGTTCGATGGCCTGCTCGACTCGGTCGAGCGCGATGACCTCGATGCCCTTGATTGCCGCACGTGGCGCGTTGGCCTTGGGCACAATGGCGTGGGTGAAGCCCAGCTTGGCCGCTTCCTTGAGGCGCTCCTGGCCGCGCGGCGCCGGACGGATCTCCCCGGCCAGGCCAACTTCGCCGAAGACCACCAGCTTGCCCGGCAGCGGCTTGTTGCGCAGCGAGGAAACAATGGCCAGCAACACCGCGAGGTCGGCCGCCGGCTCGGCGATCTTGACCCCGCCAACGGCATTGACGAATACGTCCTGGTCGCCGCAGACGATGCCGGCGTGACGATGCAATATCGCCAGCAGCATCGCCAGTCGATTCTGTTCGAGGCCGACCGCCAGCCGGCGCGGGCTCGGCGCCTGCGAGGCGTCGACCAGCGCCTGGATTTCCACCAGCAGCGGCCGCGTGCCCTCCTGGGTACACAGCACGCAGGAGCCGGCGACGTCGAGCGAATGCTGCGAGAGGAACAGCGCCGACGGATTGGCAACGCCGCGCAGGCCCTTCTCGGTCATGGCGAAGACGCCGAGTTCGTTGACGGCGCCGAAGCGGTTCTTTACCGCGCGCACCAGGCGGAAGCTGGAATGCGTGTCGCCCTCGAAATACAGCACGGTATCGACCATGTGCTCCAGCACGCGCGGACCGGCCAGGCTGCCTTCCTTGGTGACATGGCCGACCAGGATCACGCAGGTTCCGGACTGCTTGGCAAAGCGCGTCAGTTGCGCCGCGCATTCGCGCACCTGCGCCACCGAGCCTGGGGCGGACTGGAGGGCGTCCGACCACACGGTCTGGATCGAGTCGATCACCGCGACCGCGGGGCGCAACTTGACCAGGGTGGCAAGGATTTTTTCCAGGTTGATCTCGGCCAGTAACTGCATGCCGCCGACATCGAGCTGCAGGCGCCGCGCGCGCAGCGCCACCTGCTCGCCGGATTCCTCCCCGGAGACATACAGCACGTTCTCCCTGGCCTGCGCCAGGCGCGCCAGCGACTGCAGCAGCAGCGTCGATTTGCCGATGCCCGGATCGCCGCCGATCAGCACCACGCCGCCGGCCACCAGCCCGCCACCCAGCACCCGGTCGAACTCCTCGACGCCGGTGGCCTGGCGCGGCTCCTCGCGCGGCCGGATCTCGGCCAGCATCTGCAGCCCGCTGGCGCCGCCCAGCGCGGCGAAGTCGCGCCCGGCCGGAGCGGCGGATTCGACCACCGCCTCGACGAGGGTGTTCCACTGCCCGCAGCCGGGACACTGGCCCTGCCACTTGGGCGAACTGGCACCGCATTCGGTGCAGGAATACTGCGTCCTGGCCTTGGCCATCAGTTGGTTTCGACCAGCGGCACCCGTGCCGCCAAGGCACAGAACATCTCGTAAGAAACGGTGCCGGCCGCTGCGGCCACTTCGTCCGCCGCCAAGTACATGGCGCCGGTCCCGCCCCACAGGGTCACCGTGTCGCCAACGCCGACTTTCTGCGGCAGTGCGCTCAGATCGACGCAGATCTTGTCCATCGACACGCGCCCCAGCGTCCAGCTGCGCTGCCCGGCGACCTGCACCGGCGTTCCGGTCGGCGCATGGCGCGGATAGCCGTCGCCATAGCCGCAGGCGACGATGCCGACGCGCATCGGTTCATCCGCGACAAAGCTGCTGCCGTAGCCGATGGTGTCGCCGGGCAACAGGTCGCGCACCGCAATCAGTTCGCTCTCCAGCGTCATCACCGGTCGCAGGTCCAGCTCGACCGCGCTTTTCATCGCGGGAAACGGCGAGGATCCGTAGAGCATGATGCCGGGGCGAACCCAATCGCCGACGGCCTCCGGAAAACGCAGCAGCGCCGCGGAATTCGCCATCGACACGGGCAGCGCGCGACGCCCGGCCATGGCCCGGAAGCGATCCAGTTGCCGCTGTATGCCGCGCTCCTCGTCGGCGTCGGCGAAATGGGTCATCAGCGTCACCGACTCCAGGCAATCGGCCGCCACCAGCCGATCCAGGGCCGAACCGAACTCGCCCTCGTTGAAACCGAGGCGGTTCATGCCGGTGTTCAGCTTGAGGTACACCGGCTGGCGCCGAGGCAGGCAGGCATCTATCAGCGCGTCGACCTGCCACAGGGTGTGCAGCACCGGAATCAGTTCCAGTTCGGCGAACAGGGCGACGTCGTCGCCCTGGTAGGGACCTTCCAGCATCAGGATGGGTTGCGTGAAGCCGGCATCGCGCAGCGCCATGGCGCCCTCGACTTCCACCAGCGCGAAGCCGTCCGTAACCTCGGCCAGGGCACGTGCGGCAGACATCAGGCCATGCCCGTAGGCATCCGCCTTGACCACGCTCCAGATACGGGCGTTGCCCGCGTGACGCCGAACGATGCCGAGATTGTGGCGCAGCGCCGACCAGTCCAGTCGTGCGCGAATCGGACGCGACATGTCAGGCTCCGTCGCCCATGATTCCCGGCGCGGGCGGTCAGCCCGGCTTCTTCGAGATCAGTGCGCGCAGCCGCGTGGAAGCGAATTCGACGAAGGTTGCCACCAATCGCGAACGGAACTTTTCCTTCGGATAGACCATCGACAGCGTCCGAATCAGGCGCGGCTTGAGGGGTATCGCGACGATGTCGCCCAGCCTCTGCTCCTTGCTCACAGAGGCGCGCGAAGCGATCGCAAAACCGAGGCCGGTCTGCACCACGCCATTGAGCGCAATCGGGCTGCCCAACTCCATCACGACGTTCATCTGGTCAATCGCCACGCCCGCGCTGCGCAGGTAGCTCTCGGTAAACTCGCGAGTGCCGGAACCGGGCTCGCGCGAAATGAATGGATGTTCGAGCAGCTTCTGCGGCGTCAGTTCCTTGTGCCGCGCCAGCGGGAAGCGAGGATGGCAGATCACCACCAGTTCGTCGTCGCAACAGACCTCGCATTCGAGGTTCGGCTCATGCGACAGCGACTCGATGAAGCCTATGTCAATGGTGTGCTCCAGGACCCGCGTCTCGATCGATTCCGAATTGCCCACCACGAGCCGCGACCGCACGTTGGGATAGGTCGACTTGAATTCGCCGAGGATACCCGGCAGCATGAATTCCGCGATGGTGGTGGAAGCGCCGATCATCAGCGAACCGCCGATTTCACCGGTCAACTCCGACAGGCGAACGTCCATTTCCGAGGACAGCCCGAGAATACGCTCGGCATAGCCAAGCACTACTTCGCCGGCCGGCGTCAGCGCGATGCGGCCATGACCGCGATCGAACAGCCGCGTGTTGAAGTGCTCCTCCAGCTGCTTGATCTGGAATGTCACCGCAGGTTGCGTCATGAACAGCACCTCGGCTGCCTTGGTAAATGACAACTGCTTGGCAACCGCATGGAACACCTGAAGCCGGCGATCGGCCATACCTGCTACCTCCGGATTGAAGATTCTGTTTCTGCCCGGTATTCAATCACAAATCATCCCCCATGAGCGCAATTAATGGGCATCGAATCGGCGTGCCAGGAGCATCCGCAATCCACGGACCTCATGCGGCACCGCAGCAACGCGATTGACGCAATCCTTTCGTGATATAAACCGGCACACTTAAGCAAGGCCGCACCCCGGCCCGATCAATGAGTCCTGGTTTCTACATCATCATGGCCGCGCAGTTTTTTTCCGCGCTGGCCGACAATGCACTGCTGATCGCCGCCATCGCCATCCTGCGCGACATGCAGGCTCCGGCGGCCTACGAGCCGCTGCTGAAAACCTTCTTCACCGTATCCTACGTCGCGCTGGCGGCCTTCGTCGGTGCCTTCGCCGATTCCATGCCCAAATGGCGGGTCATGTTCATCAGCAACGGCATCAAGATATTCGGCTGCAGCCTGATGTTCTTCGACGTGCACCCGCTGATGGCCTATGCCGTGGTCGGGCTCGGCGCCGCCGCCTACTCGCCGGCCAAGTACGGCATCCTCACCGAATACCTGCCGCACCGCCTGCTGGTGGTGGCCAACGGCTGGATCGAGGGCCTTACGGTCGGCGCCATCATCCTCGGTGTGGTGCTCGGCGGCGCCCTGATCAGGCCCGAGATCGCCCACGGCCTGCTTTCGCTCGACCTTCCCGTGATCGATACAGGTGTCGATACCGTCGCCGAGATGACCCTGCTGATCATCGGCGCGCTGTACCTGGTCGCCGCGCTGTTCAACCTCTACGTGCCCGACACCGGGGTCGACCACAAGCCGCTGAAGAAGAATCCGGTTTACCTGTTCCATGAATTCAACCACTGCCTCAAGCTGCTGTGGCGCGACAAGCTGGGGCAGATATCGCTCGCGGTGACCACGCTGTTCTGGGGCGCCGGCGCGACATTGCAGTTCATCGTCCTGGAATGGGCGCGGGCGGCACTCAACCTGGACCTGTCGAAAGCCAGCATGCTGCAGGGCGTGGTTGCGGTCGGCGTCGCCATCGGCGCCATCCTCGCGGCGCGCATGATCACCCTGCGCAAGTCGGTACGGGTGATACCGCTGGGCATGGCGATGGGGGTCGGCGTCATCGTCATGATCGCCGTGCGCGACATGTGGCTCGCGGTCCCGCTGCTGGTACTGATCGGCGTTTTCTCCGGATTCTTCGTGGTGCCGATGAATGCGCTCCTGCAGCACCGTGGCCACATCCTGATGGGCGCCGGGCATTCCATCGCGGTGCAGAACTTCAACGAAAACCTGTCGATTCTGATCATGACCACGACCTATTCCCTGCTGCTCAGGGCGCAGTTGTCGATCTACTGGATCATCGTCCTCTTCGGCCTGTTCGTTGCTGGCACGATGTGGCTGGTCAAGCGACAGCACGAAATCAACCAGCGCGAGCGCGACGACGTCGCCCAGCTCGACGACGCCGCGCATCATTGACCCGGAGGCAGACCACGACCATGCGCCGCATGCTCCGCCTTGTTTCCATCCTTCCCGCCCTCCTCGCGCCGAGCATCCAGGCCGACACTCCGCCCAAGGAGGAAAACTGCCGCATGGCCATCACCGCGGGGCTCGACACCCTGCGCAATTCGCCGCCGAGTCCCAATCCGCGCGACGAAGCCGATCGAAAGCGCTTGCTCGCCGAGATGGAAAAACTGGTGGATGACAGCCGCCGCCAGGGCATGAGCGAGTGCCAGACCTGGACCCGGATGATGGGAAAGGCGTTCAACCAGTAAGCGTCGGCAACGGACCGGCGGTCCTCGCCGCCGAGTCGATTCGCGAAGCCGGCCGGCGACGCTTCAGGGCGCTTTAAGCGCCTTCATCGTGTGCCGCATGAAACAGAGATCCTCCCAGGCCAGGGCCTTGTCCAGCGGCGTGCGCAGCAGGTAGGCCGGATGGTAGGTGATGACCACAGGAATTCCACGGTAGTCGAAACACTTGCCGCGCGATGCGCCGATCTTGACCTCGGTGCGCAGCAGGGTCTGGGCTGCCGGGCGCCCCAGGGCGACGATCAGCTTTGGCTGAATCAATTCGATCTGGCGTTCCAGATAGGGCCGGCAAGTCGCCGTTTCTTCCGGCGTAGGCGTGCGATTTCCGGGCGGCCGGCACTTGACCGCATTGGCGATATAGACGTCCTCGCCACGCCTCAGTCCTATCGCCGCCAGCATGGCGTCGAGCAGCTTGCCGGCCTGGCCGACGAAGGGTTCTCCGCGCTGATCTTCCTCGGCACCGGGCCCCTCGCCGACGAACAACCAGTCCGCCTTGCGGTTGCCCACGCCGAGCACCGCCTGCTTGCGCGCTTCGCAAAGGCCGCACTGGCGGCAGGCCGCCACGCTCATGGCAAGCGCATCCCAGTCCATTGCAGCAGTTGCCTGTGACGACGCTGCGGGCGGCATGACCGACATCGGAACCGGGGCCGGCGCCGCTACGTCGACGCTATCGCCCAGACCTTCCGCCGCGGCGGCCGGAGGCGGCGTGCGCAGCGTCCACACCGGCCCGAGTCCCATCTCGCGCAACACCTTCGCGCGCTGCTTGCTCACAATTCGCGGGCCATCACGATGGCATCCTCGCGCCCGCCAGGCGCCGGGTAGTAATCTCGCCGGCGCCCGATTTCGACGAAACCGTGACGCCGGTACAGCGCCTGTCCGGGAACGTTTCCCGGCCGCACTTCGAGCAGCATGCGCTTCGCCGCGGCATTTCTCGCCAATTCGAGCAGATGGGCCAGCATCGCGCCACCGCGCCCGCGGCGCTGCAGTTCCGGCAGGACGGTAAGGTTCAACAGGTGGACCTCGTCCAGCACCTGCATGGTCACGGCATAGGCGGTCATCCGTCCCTGCTCCTGCGCCAGCCAGGCGCCATGCCCGGCCGCAAGGGAATCGGCGAAATTGCCCCGGCTCCAAGGAAACGGATAGACGCGCTGCTCCATCTCCGCCACCGCGTCGAGATTGTCCACCGTCATCGGCTCGTAGCGAACCATCAGCGCAACCCGCCGCGCGCAAGGCGTTCCACGGTGGTCAGCGCCACCTTGTCGCGCACGTAAATGGGTTGCGCCTGCGCGGCGCAGACTGCCCTGCCCTCGGCTAGCACAGTCCGCGCCAGGCGCAATACGGCAGCGGCGGTGGGATAGGCTGAGGCAAGCGTCCCCGCAAGATCGGGCTTCCTGCCGCGCAACAACTCGCCATGGGTCACGAATCCGTCGCCCACGCCCCACGCATCGACAAACGTCGGCGCTGGCGCCACGGCGGGCGGCAGGCATACAGGTGCCATGACTTCGTGCGGGATGTCGCCATCGACGCGATAGGCCGCGCTGTAGACCTCGTTCATGCGCGCGTCGAGGCAGGCCCATACTTCACGTTTGCCGCTCGCCAGCGCCAGCGCCTCCAGCGTCGACACCGGCAGCACCGGCAGGTCGAGACCCCAGGCCAGGCCCTGGGCCACGCCGCAGGCCAGCCGAAGGCCGGTAAAACTGCCGGGGCCGGCGCCGAAGGCGATGCCGTCGAGCTGGGCCAGATCCGTCTGGCCTTCCGCCAGCAGCTCATGCACCCAGGGCAGCAGCCGTTCGGAGCCACCGTTGGCGAGGTCCTCGCTGCGTTCGATGATCGCGCCGTCCTGCCAGAGCGCGACTGACAGGTGTCGCGTCGCGGTTTCGATGCCAATCAGGCGCACGGCTTGGACGCGGTCAGGCCTGCTTGCGGCTGCCGAGGATGCCGCGCAGGGTGTCCTGGATGTCGGCCGGAATCAGCACCGTCTTGGCGTTGTCGGACTTGGCCAGGTTGCCGATCGCATGGATGTATTTCTCCCCCAGCATGTAGCGCATCGGCGCATCCTCCGTGCCGATGGCCGCCGCCACGCGCTTGATCGCTTCGGCCGAGGCATCGGCCAGCGTGACCTGGGCCTCGGCCTGCAGGCGCGCCGCCTGCAGTTGCGCCTCGGCATTGAGGATGGTGGCCTGCTTGTTGCCTTCGGCCTTGGTCACCATGGCCTTGCGCTCGCGCTCGGCGGACGCCTGCGCCTCCATCGCCTTCTGCATCGATTCCGAGGGATTGATGTCCTGGATCTCGACCGACTTCACCGTCAGGCCCCAGTCGATCGCCTCGTCGGCGACGCCCTCGCGCAGGCGCGCCTTGATCTTGTCGCGATTCGACAAGGCCTCGTCGAGCGTCATGTCGCCGATGATCGAGCGCAACGTGGTCATGATCATGTTGCGGATCGCCTCGGAAAAATCAGTGACGCCATACACCGCCTTGATCGGATCGGTGACCTTGATGAAGGCAATGGCGTTGGTCAGGATCACCGCGTTGTCCTTGGTGATGACCTCCTGCTCCTGGACGTCGAGGATGATGTCCTTGGTCGTCAGTTTGTAGCGCACCTGGTCCAGGTAGGGAATGATGATGTTGAGACCCGGGCGCAGCGTGGCGTGGAATTTTCCCAGGCGCTCGACGATCCATTCCTCGCCCTGGGGCACGATGCGCACGCCCTTGGCGATGGTGACCGCGACAAAGACAAATAGTACGACTACTACAATGCCGAGTTCACCCATGACCCACCCCTTCAGTATTTGCCTACTTTAAGAATCTGGCCGTCAACGGCCAGCACCCTGACCCGCTCGCCTGCGGCGATCGCCTCGTCGGCCAGGCAAGGCCATACATCCGAGCCCATCACCGGCTTCTGGAAACGCACCTCGCCACGGGCCGATTCGATACCCAGAGGTTCCACGGCCCTGACCAGGACACCGACTTCGCCCAGCGCCTCGTCGGCCTGACCGGAGCGCGTCTTGCCCGCATCCTTGCGCAAAACCTTGAACCAGAGCACGGTCATGGCCACCGAAGCCGCCGTCCACAAAAGGATCTGCGCACTGAATGCCATGGCCGGGATGACCAGCATGACCACCCCGACCAGCAGCGCGCCAAGGCCGAACCATATGACGAAGAAGGAGGCGACGAAAAGCTCCAGAAGGCCCAGCCCGAGACCGATAACCACCCAGTGCCACCAGACAAGATCCATTCGCGTCGATTCCTTCCCGTGGAAACTTCCGGCGATCGGATGGCAACGTTGCGAACCCATCGTGGCCCGTTCGCCCGGCAGCCACAACGCCAGCCGCGATTTTATCGCCAATGACCGACCTCACTTTGCTCCGTCGGCACATATTTGCCGGCATAATTTCGGCGCCGGATGCCCGGTTTCACGCGTCGCGGCACGCGGGGCAAGCCTGTCGAGATATTGCTACAATTTCAAAAAAGCTTGATCCAGGTAAAGAATTGTTGATCACATTGAGTTAGCATTCGCCTAGAATTCAACCCGCTGCTCGCTAGCGGGAATTTAACCGCCACTACCACCACCCACTTCTACGAGGTCCCACATGAACAAATCCGAACTGATCGAAATCACCGCCAAAGAAGCCGATATCAGCAAGGCTGCGGCAGAGAAGGCTCTCTCCGCGGCGATGGGCGCCATCGTCAAGGCCGTATCCAAGGGCGACACCGTTACCCTGGTTGGCTTCGGCAGCTTCAAGTCGTCCAAGCGCGCCGCTCGCGTCGGCCGCAACCCGCAGACCGGCAAGGAACTCAAGATCGCCGCCACCACCGTGCCGCGCTTTACCGCCGGCGCCGGCTTCAAGGCCGCAGTGGCTGGCAAGAAAGCCGCCAAGAAGAAGTAATCAGCGACGCTTTTGTTTCCCGGTCAGGCCCGCCGCGAGCGGGCCTGATTGTTTTCCGGCGGGGAAAACAGCCTTCGCCCGGAACGCCCGGACCTGACGCTACCGTGTCGAGGTCCGCCCTGCGCGCTGGCGCCGCGCCTCGAACAGGCAGATCGCCGTCGCTGCCGCGACATTGAGCGACTCGGCACCGTCGGCCAGCGGAATCGTGACACGCAGGTTCGCCGCTGCCGCCAGCGACGCCGACAATCCCGCACCTTCGTTGCCGACCAGCCAGTAGATGGGGCCGCCAAGGTCGACCTCATACAGATTCGTTCCACCATGCGCCACCGTGGCAACCGCGCTTGCCCGCCCGGCCGCCAGCGTGCCGGCGAGGTCGGCCTGCTCGCGGATTGCCAGCGCGAAGTGCGCGCCCTGCCCTGCGCGCAGCACGCGCGGCGTCCACGCCCCGGCGCAACCCGGGCCCAGCAGCACGTTGCGCACGCCCGCTGCTGCCGCGGTGCGCAGTATGGCGCCGACGTTGCCCGCGTCCTGCACGGCATCGAGCAGCAGCGCGTCGCCCGCGATTTCGCCTTCCGGTGCCGCAGGGATTTCGATCACGGCGGCGACCCCGGTCGGCGTGAGAACACCGGAGATTTCGCGGAACAGGCCGTCGCGCAGGACTAGGCACTCGATGCCGGATGCATCCCGCAGCACGGCGGCGATCTCCGGATGCCGCAACCCGCTTTCGCTGGCCAGCAACTGCGCGACGCGCACGCCGCGCGCAAGGCAGGTCGTCACCAGGTGGATGCCGTCGACCAGCGTACGTCCGTGCCGCCGCGGTTCTGCGGCCATGGCGCGCAGCATCTTGAACGTCGCATTGTCGCGCGACGCGATGCGCTTCGGTTCGCTCATTCCGCGTCCTGCAGCAGGACCCTGACCGGGGCGAAGCTGCGACGATGGAAGGGTGCCGGGCCATGGAGGTTCAGCGCCGCGCGATGGATTGCCGTGTCGTAGCCCTTGTGGCGATCGAGCCCGTACTCCGGGAATGCCGCGTGGATACGCAGCATTTCCGCGTCGCGCGCCGTCTTGGCCAGGATCGACGCCGCCGAAATTGCCGGCTCGGTGGCGTCGCCGCCGATGATGGCGCGCGCCGGGATCGTCAGCTGGGGACAGCGATTGCCGTCGATCAGGACTTCCGTCGGCAACACGCCGAGGGCCTCGACCGCACGCCGCATCGCAAGCATGGTGGCCTGCAGGATATTGATGCTGTCGATCTCGTCGACCGATGCCCAGGCGACGCCGAAGGCCAGTGCCTTGTCGCGGATTTCGACGGCCAATCGTTCCCGCTTGCGCTCCGACAGCTTCTTAGAGTCCGCCAGACCGTGAATCGGCCGTGCCGGATCGAGGATCACCGCCGCGGCGAAGACCGGTCCCGCGAGCGGACCGCGCCCGGCCTCGTCCACGCCGCAGATCAAATGGATCATGCCCGCTGCAGGTAGGGCAGCACCGCGGCAGCGGCCTTCTGCGCGGTGTCCTGGCGCAGCAGGCGATGGATGCCATCGAAGACACGGGAGACCGCGGCGCCGACCTGGCGATCGACCAGCAGGTTGCCCAGTGCCTGGGCCAGGTTCTCCGGAGTCGCATCCTCCTGCAGGAATTCCGGCACGACATACCGGCCCGCGAGTATGTTGGGCAGGCCGACCCAGGGCAGGTAACGCATGCCGCGCATCAGCCGCCACGACCACGGCGACATCTTGTAGGCGATCACCATCGGTCGCCCCACCAACGCCGTCTCCAGCGTGGCGGTACCGCTCGCGACCAGCGCCGCGTCGCTGGCGGCGATGGCGTCCGCGGCATGGCCGAACATCAGAGTGAAGGGCAATTCATCGGCCTTCAATTTCCACAAGGCTGTTTCGAATTGCAGTCGAGTCTCACGCGAAACCAGCGGCACGAGGAACTGCAGTTGCGGCTGCCGTTCGAGCAGCAGCTTTGCGGTTTCGATGAAAGTTTCCGCCATGTAGTGCAGTTCGGATTGGCGACTGCCCGGCAACAGCGCGATCACCGGACGTCCCGCCGCGATGCCAAGCCGTTCGCGCACCGCACGCTGGTCGATGTCCAGGGGAATCACGTCGGCCAGCGGGTGGCCGACGTAGCTGCATTTCACCGGCGTGTCACGGTATAGCTCGGGCTCGAAGGGAAACAGCGCGAGGATGTGGCTCACCGACTGGACGATCTTCGCCATGCGATTGCGGCGCCAGGCCCAGATCGAAGGGCTGACGAAATGGATCGTGGGAATTCCATGCCGCTTAAGCCGCCGTTCCAGCCACAGGTTGAAATCCGAGCCATCGACGCCGATGAAGGCATCCGGCTTGTCCTGCAGCAAGCGCCGCAGCAGCTGGCGCCGCATGCGGGTAATGGCGCGATAGTGGCGCAACACCTCGGCATAACCCCGCACCGCCAGCATCTCGGCCGGCCAGAAGGATTCGAACCCCTCGCGCTGCATCTTTGGCCCGCCGATGCCGTAGAACTCGGCGTCGGGCAGGTGCTGCTTGAGGGCCGTGATCAGGTGCGCGGCAAGCTGGTCGCTGGAAGCCTCGCCGGCCACCATGGCGATGCGCGCCATCAGCGGACGATCCCGCGCCCGGATGCGACCAGGAAGCCCGCGAGTACCGACAGCTCGGGCACTGTCAGTGACTCGGCCTCCAGCGCGGCACGCGCTTCGTCGAGCTTCATGCCTGCCTTGTAAATGGTCTTGTAGGCGCGCTTGATGGCGGTGATCGCGGCGGCGGAAAAGCCGCGCCGCTTCAAACCCTCGGCGTTGATGCTGCGCGGCTCGGCGGGATTGCCGGCGGCCATGACGAAGGGCGGCAGGTCCTGCAGCAGGATCGTCCCCATCGCGGTGATGCTGTGCGCGCCGATGCGGACGAACTGGTGCACCACCGTAAACCCGCCGAGGATTGCCCAGTCGCCGACCTGGACATGGCCGGCAAGTTGCGCGTTGTTGGCGAAAATCGTGTTGTCGCCAACCTGGCAATCGTGCGCCAGGTGGACGTAGGCCATGATCCAGTTGTCGTTGCCCAGCCGCGTAACGCCGGCGTCCTGCGCCGTTCCGCAATTGAAGGTGCAGAACTCGCGGATGGTGTTGCGGTCGCCGATCTCGAGCCGCGTCGGCTCGCCGGCATATTTCTTGTCTTGCGGCTGCTCGCCGATCGAACAGAACTGAAAGATGCGGTTGTCACTGCCGATCGTGGTGTGGCCGGTGACGACCACGTGGGGACCGATCACGCTATGGTCGCCGATCTCGACGTGCTCGCCGACCAGCGAATACGGGCCGACCACGACTCCCCGGCCGAGCTTCGCCGAAGGATGGACGATGGCGGTGGGATGAATGCTCATCAGGGTGTCGGACGCACGGCGCAGATCAGGTCGGCCTCGGAAGCCACCTGCCCATCGACGCTCGCCTTCGCCGAAAACTTCCAGATGCCGCGCTTGCTGGCGGAAAGTACGACGTCGATCACCAGCTGGTCACCCGGCCCGACCGGCTTCTTGAAGCGCGCGTTGTCTATGCCGACGAAGTAATACACCGACTTGTCGTCGGGTTTGCTGCCCATGGTCTTGAAGGCGAGGATGGCCGCCGTCTGCGCCATCGCCTCGACGATCAGCACGCCCGGCATCACCGGGTGGTGCGGATAGTGGCCGGGAAAGTAGGGTTCATTGACGCTGACGTTCTTCAGCGCGCGGATTCGCTCGCCGGGGACCACGTCGAGCACGCGATCGACCAGCAGAATCGGATAGCGATGCGGCAGGTAGTCGAGGATCTGGTGGATGTCCATGCGGGTATCTCCCGCGTCCGCCGTGGCTTCGCTCATGATTTCTTCTCCAGTGCGGCAAGCCGCTGTTCCAGGGCCCGGATTTTATCGGCCATCGCATCGAGGTGGCGCAAGCGCGAAAAATTTCTCAGCCAGTCGCCGTGTTCCAGAAAGGGCACCGTGCCGCTGTAGGTGCCGGCATGGGCGATCGACTTCGCCACAAGGGTCCCGGCCGATACATTGACGTCGTCGGCGATGCGCAGATGGCCGAGGATCACCGCGGCGCCGCCGACCGTGCAGCGCGCGCCGATCTCGGCGCTGCCGGCAATGCCGACGCAACCCGCCATCGCCGTATGGGCGCCGATGCGCACGTTGTGTCCTACCTGTATCTGGTTGTCGAGCTTGACGCCATCGCCGATCACCGTATCGCCCAGCGCGCCGCGGTCGATCGTGGTTCCGGCGCCGATTTCGACGTCGTCGCCGATGACGACGCGGCCCACCTGCGGCACCTTGACCCAGGCGCCTTCGCCGTCACGCGCGAAGCCGAAACCGTCGGCGCCGACCACCGCGCCGGAATGAATCAGGCAGCGGGCGCCGATACGGCAACGGGCATATATCGAGACGTTGGCCGCAAGCCGGGTGCCGTCGCCGATCTCGACGTCCTCGCCAATGCTGCAGTTGGCCCCGATCACCACGTCGTTACCGATACGGGCACCGCGCCCGACCCAGGCATGGGCGCCCACTGATGCCGTAGCGGCAACCTCGCCGTCTACCACCGCGCTGGGATGAATTCCCGGTGCCGGTATCGGCATCGGATTGAGCCACTGCGCTACGCGGGCGTAATAGAGGTAAGGCTGCGGGGTAAGGATCGCGGCCGCCGGGCCGGGCACGGCCGGCGGCGCCATGATCACGGCGGCGGCGCGGGTGGTGGCCAATTGGTGGCGGTATTTCGGATTGGCGAGAAAGGCCAGGTCGCCGGGGCCCGCGTGCTGCAAGGTATCGATGCGGGAAACCGCCGTGTCGCCAGCGCCGACTATTTCACCGCCAAACCGCGCGACGATCTCGTCGAGCCGCAGTTCCACCGCCGATATCCTATTCGAGTGAAATACGCTTAACGCGACGGACGAAGCACCCCGTCACCATCGAGCGAAGCGAGCTAATTGGTAGCCTCCCCCACGCGGGGGAGGATGGGAGGGGGCGGGCGTTCTTGCCGCCTTTGGATTTTCATTTTCCGCCGTCGCCCAGGGCCTTGATCACCCTGTCGGTGATATCGATGCGCGGGTTGGCGTAGACCGCTTCCTGGAAGATGATGTCGTACTTCTCGGTCTCGGCGATCTGCTTGATGATCTTGTTCACACGCTCGAAGATGGCTGCCATTTCCTCGTTCTGGCGCTGGCTCAAGTCCTCGCGGAATTCCCTCTGCTTACGCTGGAAATCGCGGTTGAGGTCACCGAACTCGCGCTCCTTGGTACGCCGCTCGCTTTCGGCCATGGTCACCGCGTTCTTGTCCAGGTTCTCCTGCATCCCCTGCAATTGCTTGGCGATGCGCTGCAGGTCCTGGTCGCGTTTTTCGAAATCCTTCTCGATCTTCTTTTTCGCGCGAGCGGCCTGGGGCGCATCGTTGAGTATCTTCTGGCTATTGACGAAGCCGATCTTTCCTTCCGCCAAGGCACCGGTGGAGAGCGAAAGGACGGCGACGCCGGCGATGATGTATTTCTTCAGCATGACTTTCTCACTATAAGGAGGGGATCAGAAGACCGAACCCATCTGGAACTGCAAACGTTGCACCTTGTCTTCTGGCTTCTTGTTGAACGGATTGGCATAGGAGAACTTGAGCGGACCCATCGGCGAATTCCAGGCCAATGCGACGCCGCCGCTGTACCTCAGGCTGCCCAGGCTGAACTTGGTGTCATAGCCCCAGACGTTGCCGGCATCCATGAACACCGACAGGCGCATCGAGTTGTCGCGCCCCATGCCGGGAACCGGGAACAGCAGTTCGGCGTTGCCGATCAGGCGCTTGTCGCCGCCGATCGCTTCGTTGAGGGCCGTATCGCGCGGCCCCAGGGAACCGGAATCGAAGCCGCGAACCGAACCGATACCGCCGGCATAGAAGTTCTTGAAGAACGGCAGGTCCTTGTTGCCGTATGCCCGGGCCACGCCGACTTCGCCGTTCATCGCCAGCGTCAGCCTGCGGTCGAGCGGAAAGAAGTGCTGGTGCTGGTAGCTTGCCCGGACGTAGGTAGCCGTGCTGCCCGGCAGCGAAACTTCGAGCACGGCCTTGCGCAGCGTGCCTTTGGTGGTCACCAGCAGGCTGTCGCGGCCATCCTTCTGCCAGCCCAGCGTGGTCAGCAGCGTATTGCTCTTGGCGCCAAACGTGGTCACATAGTTCTGGTAGCGCACCGGGCTGTTGACATCGGTCTTGAGCGTGGTGCGATCGATTGACAGGCCGACGTTGAGGTAGTCGTCCTCTGCGATCGGCAGGCCCCAGCGTACTCCGCCACCAGTTGAATCGGAGCCAAAGCTGCCGACCGCCAAGGTGCTGGTATCTGTCTTGCGCGTATAGATGTCGAAGCCCTGGCTGACGCCGTCGACCGTGAAATACGGATCGGTATGCGACAGCGAGTAGACCTTGTTCGACTTGCTGGTGCTGACCTGGACGCCGATGTGCTTGCCGCTGCCGAACAGGTTCTGCTGTTGCACCGAGCCCGACAGGGTGAATTTCTCCGCACTGGAAAAGCCCGCGCCGAGCATGATGTTGCCGGTCGGTTTCTCCTTGACCTTGACCTCCATGTCGACCTGGTCGGTGGCGCCGGCAACGGCCGGCGTCTCGACCGTGACTTCGTCGAAGTAGCCGAGGCGATCGACGCGGGTGCGCGACTTGTTGATCTTCTCGCCGTCATACCAGGCGCCTTCGACCTGGCGCATTTCGCGGCGGATCACTTCGTCGCGCGAACGCGTGTTGCCCGACACGTTGATGCGGCGGACATAGACCCGGCGACCCGGATCGATGAACACCGTGAATGCCACCTGGCGCTTTTCCTTGTTCAGCTCCGGGGCGGCATTGACGTTGGCGAAGGCATAGCCTTCGTTGCCAAGTCGCTCGCTGATCGCCTTGGTGGTATCAGCCATCTTCTCGCGCGAGAAAACCTCGCCCGGCGTGACCTGCACCAGCTTGGTCAGTTCCTCCTCCGGCAACAGCATCTGGCCCGCCAGCTTGACCGACGAGACCGTGTAGCGCTCGCCTTCGGTCAGGTTGATGGTGATGTAGATGTCCTGTTTGTCCGGCGAGATCGAGACCTGCGTCGAATCGATGTTGAACTCCAGGTACCCGCGATCGAGGTAATACGAGCGCAAGGTCTCCAGGTCACCGGAAAGCTTCTGCTTCGAATACTGGTCGTTCTTGGTGTACCAGGTCAGCCAACCCGAAGTGCGCAGCACCATCAGGTCGAGCAGGTCGGCTTCCGACACGGCGCCGGCGCCGATGATGTTGATCTGCTTGATCTTGGCGATGTCGCCTTCCACCACCGAGAAATTCACCCCGACCCGGTTGCGTTCCAGCGGCGTGATGGTGGTTGTCACCTGTACGGCATAGTGGCCCTGCGCCAGATACTGGCGCTTGAGTTCCTGTTCCGCGCGCTCGACCACGGCGCGGTCGAAGATGCGCGATTCGGCGAGGCCGACGTCGCGCAGGGATTTCTTCAGGTCCTCCGGCTTGAAGGCCTTGAGGCCGGTGAATTCAAGCGAAGCGATGGCAGGACGCTCTTCAAGCACCACCACCAGCACCTGGCCGTCGATCTCGAGGCGTACGTCCTTGAAGAAGCCGGTGGCAAACAGGGCCTTGATCGCCGCCGCCGCCTTCTCGTCGTTCATGGTGTCGCCGACCTTGACCGGCAGGTAGGAAAACACGGTACCAGCTTCGGTACGCTGGATTCCCTCGACCCGAATGTCCTTGATCTGGAATGGATCGAAGGCATGGGCGGCGTGCGCCAGCAATGCGGAAATCAGACCGGCGAGCAGTTTTTTGTTCATTGGCTTGGAAGAAGGTTAGCCGGAGACAAGACGGGTTATATCGTTGTAGAAGGCAAAAGCCATCAGCAGCGCCAGCAAGGCAAAACCGATCTGTTGGCCAATTTCCAGAGCCCGTTCCGAGACCGGGCCACCCTTCAGAAATTCGACGAGATAATACATCAAATGCCCCCCGTCCAGAACAGGCACGGGCAGCAGGTTGAGCACGCCCAGACTGATGCTGATCAGTGCCAGGAAGCGCAGGTAGTAGCCGGGACCGAGCCGCGCCGACTGGCCCGCGTAATCCGCGATGGTCACCGGCCCGGAAAGGTTCTTCCATGACAATTCGCCGGTAAGCATTCGGCCCATCATGCGCAGGCTGAGGATCGACGTATCCCAGGTCTGCACTAGGGAGCGCGTCATGGAATCGAGCGGGCCATAGCTGACCACGGTGGTCATTTCGAAGGCTTCGCCGCTGCCCTCCTTTGCCGACAGTCCCAGCCGTCCCAGCGTGCGGCCAGCTTCCTCCGACAGGCGCGGCGTCGCCGTCAACTCGATTCGCCCGCCATCCCGTTCGATCAGGAAATTCAATTGGCGCCCCGCCGCAGCCCCGGCCGTCGTCGCCAGTTCGCCCCAGTGCGCGATGGCCGCGCCATCGATCGACAGCACACGGTCGTCGGCGCGGAAGCCCGCCTCGGCAGCGGCCGATCCGGGCAGGACACGCCCCACCACGGGCGGCAGGCGCGGGCGGTACAGCACCAGGCCGAGCAGGTGAAGCGGATCGCGTTCGAGTTCATCGAGATCGAAGCGATCCATCGCGATGCGGAATACGCCGATTTCCCGCTGCGCGTTGATCGTCTCCAGTTGCAGCGCCTGCTTGTCCAATGCCTGCCGCATCGATTCCCAGCGCAGTTCCTGCCAGGTGGCTATCGCCTGCCCGTTCACGGCCCGCACCGTCATGCCTTCGGCAATACCGGCAATCGCCGCCGGCGTACCGGCCGGTGGTTGCCCCAGGCGCGGCTTGAGTTCCGTCACTCCATTCATGAACAGGAACCAGTAGAGCACGATCGCCAGCAGGAAGTTCGCCGCCGGACCTGCGGCGACAATCAGGCTGCGCCGCCCCACCGATTGCCGGTTGAAGGCGCGGTGCAACTCATCCGCAGCGACCGGTGCCTCGCGTTCGTCGAGCATCTTGACGTAGCCGCCCAGCGGAAACACCGAGACCGCCCATTCGGTGCCGTCGCGCCCGGCGCGGCGCATCCAGACCACCTTGCCGAAGCCGAAGGCAAAACGCAGCACCTTGACATTGCAGGCGCGCGCCACGAGGTAATGCCCCATCTCGTGCACCACCACCAGCACCGCCAGCGCCAGCAGGAAGGCACCGACGTACCACGCCAGGTCTTGCGGGCTCATGCCGATGCGGACTGCATGCGGGCGAGGATGCCTTGCGCAGAGACGCGCGCCTGGCGGTCGGCCTCGAGCACCGCATCGAGGTCGGGCAACGCCCCCTGCGGCACGGCGTCTAGCGTCGCCGCGATCAACCCGGCAATGCCGAGGAAGGACAGGCGGCGTTCGAGGAAGGCCGCCACGGCCACTTCATTGGCGGCGTTGAGCACCGCCGCCGCATTGCCTTCCGCCTTCAGGGCACGGTAGGCCAGTTCGAGGCAGGGAAAGCGCCGCATGTCCGGACGTTCGAAATTCAACTGGCCGACGGCAAAGAGGTCGAGCGGGCTCACCCCCGAATCGATGCGCTCGGGCCAGGCCAGCGCGTTGGCGATCGGCGTGCGCATGTCCGGATTGCCGAGTTGGGCGAGTACCGAACCGTCCTCGTAGTCGACCAGGGAATGGATCACGCTTTGCGGGTGGATCACGACCTCGATCTTTTCCGCCGGCGCATTGAACAGCCAGTGCGCTTCGATCACTTCAAGGCCCTTGTTCATCATGCTCGCCGAGTCGACCGAGATCTTCCGGCCCATGACCCAGTTGGGATGGGCCACCGCCTGTTCCGGAGTGACCTGCGCCAGGACCTCCTGCGACGCGGTGCGGAAGGGACCGCCCGAGGCCGTGAGCAGGATGCGCCGCACGCCGGAACGCGCCATGTTGCCGGCGTAGTCATGGGGCATGGACTGGAACACAGCGTTATGTTCGCTGTCGATGGGCAGCAGCAGCGCACCGGCACGCTGCGCGTCGGCCATGAAGACCGCGCCGGCCATCACCAGCGCTTCCTTGTTGGCCAGCAGGACGCGCTTGCCAGCGCGCGCCGCGGCGAGCGTCGGCGGCAAGCCGGCGGCGCCTACGATGGCCGCCATCACCGCATCGACCTCGGGCAGCGCGGCGACCTGGACCAGTGCCTCGGCGCCATGCAGCACCTCGGTGCGCAATCCGTCGGCGCGCAACAGCTCGGACAGGCGCTGCGCGTCTGTCGCGCTGCCGACCACCGCGTACGCGGGGCGAAACTGTTTGCATTGCGCGGCGAGAAGGTCTACCTGGCGGTGACCGGTCAGGGCCAGCACGTCGTAGCGGTCGGGATGGCGTGCCACCACGTCCAGCGTGCTGACACCGATCGAACCGGTGGCGCCGAGTATGGTCAGCTTCATGTGCGGACGAAATGCAAAATCAATGCCGCCAGCGGCAGGGTCGAGGTCAGCGCGTCGATGCGGTCGAGCACGCCGCCATGCCCGGGCAGGAGGTTGCTGCTGTCCTTGATGCCGGCCTGGCGCTTGAGCAGGGATTCGAACAGGTCGCCCATCACGCTGACTGCGGTGAGCAGGACGAGCATCAGCACGATCACGGGCATCGACAGCGGCAGCTTGCCTGCCAGCGGCGTGAACGAGAACACGATGCCGCCATAGGCGAGGACGCCGACGACCGCTCCGGCGACGCCTTCCCAAGTCTTGCCCGGGCTGATGGTGGGCGCCAGCTTGTGGCGGCCGAAGGCACGGCCGGTAAAGTAGGCGGCGATGTCGGCGACCCAGACCAGCGCCATGGCCGCCAGCAACAGCCAGGTACCGACCGCATGCAGGGCCACCATCGCCGCCCAGGTCGGCAGGATCACCAGCGCGCCGAGCAGGTAACCGAAAAAATCGTTGCCGGCGAGGGTCCATTTGAAGCGGAACCACAGCGGCACGACGAAAATCCAGAAGGCCGCCGAGATGCCGAGCAGCACCGGCACCAGCTCGGGAGCCGCCACGCTGAGCTGCCAGCAGAACAGCAGCAGCACGAAGGCATACATGAAGCGCGCCGGCTGGCCCTGGCGCATCAGGCCGCCCCACTCCCACGCCGCCAGCGCGGCGATCAGGGCGAAGGTGAGCACCGCCGCCAGCGGCGGCAGCGCGAAGAGGATCAGCGCCAGGCCCGCAACCAGCAGCAGCGCGGTGATGACCCGCGTCCTAAGCATCGCGGCGGCTGGCGGATGACTCGATAGTCGGCGCTGGCGATACGGCGGGCGTCTGCCCGGCGAGCTGTTCGCTGGTGCGTCCGAAGCGGCGCTCGCGCTGGCAGTAGGACGCGATGGCGAGATCCAGCGCGGCGTCGTCGAAATCCGGCCACAGCGTATCGGTGAAGTGCAGTTCGCTGTAGGCCAGTTGCCAGAGCAGGAAATTGCTGATGCGCTTTTCGCCGCCGGTACGCACGAACAGATCCGGTTCCGGTGCGTAGGCCATCACCAGATGGGGGGCGAGGTCCGCCTCACCGAAGGCGCCGGCCTTCTCCGGATGCGCCAGCGCGAGCTGGTTCATGGCCTGCAGGATGTCCCAGCGCCCGCCGTAGTTGGCGGCGATGGTCAGCGTCAGCCGCGTATTGTTCGCGGTCTTCGCCTCGCCCTCGCGGATCAGCGCAATCAGTCGCGGCTCGAAGGCCGACAGGTCGCCCACCACCTTGAGCCGGACGCCATTGGCGTGCAGCTTGCTGATTTCATTCTGCAGGGCGCTGACGAACAGGTTCATCAGGAAGGACACTTCCTCCACCGGCCGCCGCCAGTTTTCGGAGGAAAAGGCAAACAGGGTCAGGTAATCGACGCCGCGCGCGATGCAGGCCTTGACCATCGCCCGCACCGTCTCGACACCGCGCTTGTGACCGGCGACGCGCGGCATGAAGCGCTTCTTAGCCCAGCGGCCGTTGCCGTCCATGATGATCGCGATATGGCGCGGAACCGTGCCTACTTCCGGAATCGCCTGCGTCGAGCTGGTGAATTTTCCTGCCATGGCACGCCTTTCAGAAGACAGAAGACTGCGAACTGGAATCAGGCAACCGGAACACGGGTTCCCGACGGCGCAGGTCGGGATGGATCATGGATCCGGTCGCCCGTCCTCAGATTGCCATCAAGTCCTTCTCTTTGTCCGCCAGCGAGCGGTCGACTTCCGCAACGTAGCGATCGGTCAGCCTTTGCATGTCGTCGAGGGCGCGACGCTCGTCGTCCTCGGAGATTTCCTTCTTCTTCAGCGCGTCCTTCAAATGGGCGATCGCATCGCGGCGCAGGTTGCGAATCGCCACCTTGGCATTCTCGCCCTCGTGCTTGATCACCTTGATCAGGTCGCGCCGACGTTCCTCGGTCAGCGCCGGCATCGGAACGCGGATGATCTCGCCCTGGCTGGACGGGTTGAGGCCCAGGTCCGAATCGCGAATCGCCTTCTCCACTTTGGCCACCATGGGCTTTTCCCAGGGCTGCACGCCGATCGTGCGGGCATCGATCAGGGTCACGTTGGCAACCTGCGTGATCGCCACTGGCGAACCGTAGTAGTCGACCATCACGTGGTCGAGGATGCCCGTATGCGCGCGCCCGGTGCGCACCTTGGCGAGGTCGGCCTTGAGCGCCTCAAGGCTCTTCTGCATCTTGTGTTCGGAAGTCTTTTTCAGTTCGGGAATCATGCCCCCTCCTAAACGTGAACCAGTGTTCCTTCGTCCTCGCCCATCACCACGCGCTTCAGCGCCCCCGTCTTGAAGATCGAGAACACGTTGATCGGCAGTTTCTGGTCGCGGCACAGCGCGAAGGCCGTGGCATCCAGCACCGCGAGGTTGCGGCTGATCGCCTCGTCGAAACTGATGCGGGTGAAGCGGGTGGCGGTCGCGTCCTTTTTCGGGTCGGCGGTGTAGATGCCATCGACCTTGGTCGCCTTGAGCACGATCTCGGCGCCGATCTCCGAACCGCGCAGGGCCGCCGCCGTATCGGTGGTGAAGAAGGGATTGCCGGTGCCGGCGCCGAAGATCACCACCTTGCCCTCTTCCAGGTAGCGGATCGCCTTGCCGCGGATGTAGGGCTCGACCACCTGCTCGATGTTGAGCGCCGACTGCACGCGGGCGTTGATCCCGGCCTGGCGCATGGCATCGGACAGCGCCATGGCGTTCATCACCGTCGCCAGCATGCCCATGTAGTCTGCCGTGGCGCGATCCATGCCGGTGGCTGTGCCGGCGATGCCGCGGAAGATGTTGCCGCCGCCGATCACGACGCCGACTTCGACGCCGAGATCGGTGACCGCCTTGATTTCGCCCACGATCGAGCCGAGCATCGCCGTGTTGATGCCATAAGCATCATCACCCATCAGGGCCTCGCCCGACAGCTTGAGCAGGATGCGGCGAAACTTCGGCGCGGTCATTGAACGCCCTACTTGTTGCCGGCGGCAGCGGCGGCCTGGGCGGCCACCTCGGCGGCGAAGTCGTTGACCTTCTTCTCGATGCCTTCACCGACGATGAACAGCGTGAAGCTGGCTACCGATGCGCCGCGGGCCTTGAGCAGCTGCTCGATGGTCTGCTTGCCGTCCTCGGCCTTGACGAACACCTGGCCGAGCAGGGTCACGTCCTTGAGGTACTTCTGCACCGTGCCCTCGGCGATCTTTTCCAGCATCGCTTCCGGCTTGCCGGCCTCGCGCGCCTTCTCGATCGCGATACGGCGCTCCATGTCCAGCAGTTCCGCGGGCACGCCCGTGGAATCGAGAGACTTCGGCTTCGACGCGGCGATGTGCATCGCCAGGTCCTTGGCCAGCTGCTCGTCGCCGCCGACCACATCCACCAGCACGCCGATCTTCGAACCGCCGTGGATGTAGGAGGCCAGCTTGCCCTTGGCCGCGACGCGCACGAAGCGGCGGATGCTCATGTTCTCGCCGATCTTGCCCACCAGCGCGGCGCGCGTCGATTCGACCGTGCCGCCGCCCAGCGGCAGCGCGGACAGCGCCGCGACGTCGGCCGGATTCTTTTCCGCCACCAGTTGCGCGCAATCGGCCGCCAGCTTGAGGAATTCGTCGTTCTTGGCGACGAAGTCGGTCTCGCTGTTGATCTCGAAGATACTGCCCAGCTTGCCGTCGGCGCTCATGTGGATCGCCACGACGCCTTCCGCGGCGACGCGGGTCGCGGCCTTGCTGGCCTTGTTGCCGAGCTTGACGCGCAGGATTTCCTCGGCTTTCGCCATGTCGCCGGCGGCTTCCGTCAGCGCCTTCTTGCATTCCATCATCGGCGCGTCGGTCTTCTCGCGCAGTTCCTTCACCATGCTTGCGGTAATTTCCGCCATTGCTTTACTCCAGAATCAAAACCTTAGAACCTGTTGGCCACAGAGGGTACAGCGATCACAGAGGAAACCCTCCGCTCTTCCCTGTGTCCTCTGTGACCTCTGTGGCTAAACGCCTGGCGCTTACTCCGCTGCGTCGCTGACCTCGACGAACTCGTCGTCGCCGGCCAACTGCTGCACCACCTCGTTGATTCCCTGGCTCTTGCCTTCGAGGATGGCATCGGCCACGCCGCGCGCGTAGAGGCGGATCGCGCCGGAGGAGTCGTCATTGCCCGGAATCACGTAGCTGACGCCTTCCGGGGAATGGTTGGTATCGACCACGCCGATCACCGGGATGCCGAGCTTGCCGGCTTCGGTGATGGCGATCTTGTGGTAGCCGACGTCGATGATGAAGATCGCGTCGGGCAGGCCGCCCATGTCCTTGATGCCGCCGATGGACTTCCTCAGCTTGTCCATTTCGCGCTGCAGCGTCAGGGCTTCCTTCTTCGACAGCTTCTCGAAATTGCCTTCGGCCGTAGCCGCTTCGAGGTCCTTCAGGCGCTTGACCGAAAGCTTGAGCGTCTTGAAGTTGGTCATCATGCCGCCCAGCCAGCGATCGTCGACGTAAGGCATGCCGCAACGCTGGGCTTCCTCGGCGATGATCTCGCGCGCCTGGCGCTTGGTGCTGACGAACAGGATGGTGCCCTTCTTGGCCGCCATCTTGCGCACGAAGGCCATCGCCTCCTGGTACTTGGTCAGCGTCTTTTCGAGGTTGATGATGTGGATCTTGTTGCGATGACCGAAGATGAACGGGGCCATCTTGGGGTTCCAGAAACGGGTCTGGTGGCCGAAGTGAACGCCGGCCTCCAGCATCTGGCGCATGGTAGTGCTCATGGACTATCTCCGATTGGGTTGAACCTCCGTCCGGCCGTGCTGCTTTCCGCCGCATTGCTGCGGAAAGCCACCCTATCGGCGCCGAACGTGTGGATTTTGCCCGGGAACGCCCCGGACAAGCGCGAGATTATAGCGGCTTGAGCCGCAGGGCACAAGCCGCGGAAGCCGGCGCAGGGCCAAAACGCCCCGATTCACCGAAAATCGCCTTTAGCCATGACAACAGTGTTATTTTTCGCCTTCGCCGCACGCTCCTGACCCGCTGCACTCTCTTTTGGAGATACAGACCGTGAGCCTTTTTGCCCTCAACCGCTTCACCGCGGACTCGAACATCGAGCACCAGTTCCACAGCCACGCCCCGCTCGACCGCCTCGATCCGACCCGTACCAACGTCTCCTCGACGATACGCAAGGCCATCCGGGAGCTGACCGCGATCGAGGCCATCGTGCTGACCGTCGATATCCGGCGTTCCTCGGCGGTGCTCAAGGAGTCCATCGACATTCCGCAGTACGCGAAGATCCTCGACGATTTCGTCGCCGAATTCCGTACCGTGCTGCATTACCACGACGGCTGGTTCGACAAGTTCACCGGCGACGGCTTCATCTGCTACTGGCTGGTGGAAAAGTCCTTCGCCGACTGCATGGACCTGGTGCTGGACTTCTGCTGCTCGGTGATGGACAACTTCCGCAGCTACTACTATCCGGCCTTCGTCGCCAACATGCGCAACGAGCCCAGCGGCATCGGCCTTTCGATCGGCGTGGATGCCGGCCCCTGCTACCTGACGCCGATCGTCGGCGACCTCACCATCATCGGTTCGCCCATCGTCGGCTCGGTGCGCATGTGCGACGCCTGCCCGCCCTACCACCTGGTGCTCAACGCCTACCCCGGCAGCCGTCTGCTCGAAAGCATGAATTCTGTCTGCGGCCGGCTCTCCGACGAACTCGCCTACGAAATCGAAACCAAGTCGGTGGCCACCAAGGAATACCCCGAAGGCCAGGTGGCCTATTCGGTGCGCTTCTATCGCAAGGGCGAGCGCGTCTTCGATTGAGGTTCCGGCCACCGGCCAAGGCCGGCTTGCCAAAGTCGCCCGGCCCGAGGCACCCGCGCGTATTCGAGCGCCGACCGGTGGCTGCCGCCCCCATGAGCGTTAGAATGCCCATCCCCGATACAGCCGAGCTTCCATGGCCATTTCCATAAAAACCGCCGAGGACATCGCCGCCATGCGGATCGCCTGCCGCCTGGCCGGCGAAGTCCTCGACTACATCGAACCCTTCGTCAAGCCGGGGGTCACCACCGCGGAACTCGACCAGCTCTGCCACGACTACATGGTCGATGTGCAGGGTTGCATCCCCGCCCCGCTCAACTACGCGCCGCCCGGCTACGCGCCCTATCCCAAGTCGATCTGCGCCTCGGTGAACCACCAGGTCTGCCATGGCGTGCCCAATGATCGCGCGCTGAAGAAGGGCGACATCGTCAACCTCGACATCACCACCATCAAGGAGGGCTGGCACGGCGACACCAGCCGCACCTTCTGCGTCGGCGATGCCTCGATCCTCGCCAGGCGCCTGGTCTCCATGACGCACGAATGCATGTGGATCGGCATCGCCCAGGTCCGGCCCGGAGTGCCGCTGGGGGTGGTCGGCGCTGCGATCCAGAAGCATGCCGAAGGCGCCGGATTTTCGGTGGTGCGCGAATTCTGCGGCCATGGCATCGGCCGCAATTTCCACGAAGAACCGCAGGTGCTGCATTACGGGCGCGGCACCGAGGGCCCGCTGCTGGTGCCGGGCATGGTGTTCACCATCGAGCCGATGATCAACGCCGGCAAGGCGTCGATCTCCGAACTTCCCGACGGCTGGACCATCGTCACCAAGGATCGCAGCCTTTCAGCCCAGTTCGAACACACCGTGCGCGTCACCGACACCGGCGTCGAAGTCCTGACCATGTCCGCCGGCGCGCCGTCCTGCCCTCCCCACATCCACATCAATCCCTGACCATGGCCGCCCAGGCAGCATGAGCGACCTGCGCGAACTTGCCACCACCGCCCGCCGCCGCCTGGCCGACGGACAGCAGGAACTCATCGCCGCATGGCGCCGCTCGAAGCGCGGCGCCACGCTGCTGGCCGCCCGCGCCGCGCTGGTCGACGACGTCCTGCGCGAGGTCTGGAACGCGCTGGCAATGTCCGCCGAATTTACCCTGGTGGCCGTCGGCGGCTACGGGCGCGGACAACTGTATCCGGGCTCCGACGTCGACCTGCTGATCCTCGTCCCCGACCAGCGCCACACCGAGAAGGATTCCGAAGCCGCGCCGCAGCTCGAACACCTGATCGGGCTGCTCTGGGACATCGGCCTCGACATCGGCCACAGCGTGCGCAGCATCGACCAGTGCCTGGACGAAGCCGAGCGCGACATCACCGTGCAGACCTCCCTGCTCGAAGCGCGCTACCTCGCCGGCGCGCGGACCCTCTTTGCGGATTTCGAGCAAAGCTACGACGCGGCGCTGCAGCCCGCGCTGTTCTTCCAGGCCAAGCAGCTCGAACAGGCCGAGCGCTACGCCAAGTTCAACGAAACGCCCTACAGCCTGGAACCCAACTGCAAGGAAAGCCCCGGCGGCATCCGCGACCTGCAGGTGATCCTCTGGGTGGCGCGCGCGGCGGGCATCGGCCAAGACTGGAAATCCCTGGCCGACGCCGACCTGATCACCATGCCCGAGGTGCGCCAGCTGGAACGCGCCGACCGCATCCTCTCGGACCTGCGCATCGAACTCCACGTGCTCGCCGGACGGCGCGAAGACCGCCTGCTGTTCGATCACCAGGAAAAGCTCGCCGTCGCCATGGGCATGGCCGCGACCGCGGCCAAGCGCGCCTCCGAAGTCCTGATGCAGCACTATTTCCGCAATGCCAAGCTGGTGACGCAGCTAAACACCCTGCTCATGCAGGTGCTGACCGACCGGCTGATGCCGCCCCGGCAGGGCCCCCCAATAATCATCGACGAGCATTTCCAGTTGGTACGTGACCTGCTCGACGTGCGCGAGGAGGACGTCTTCCAGCGCCACCCGCGCGCCATACTCGAATGCTTCCTGCTGCAGGCGCAGCGCTCGGAACTGAAGGGCATGACCCCGCGCACCATGCGCGCCCTGTGGCGCGCCCTGGGCGTCATCGACGCCCCCTTCCGCCGCGACTCGAAGAACCGCGAACTGTTCCTCAGGCTGTTCCAGCAAAAGCACCTGATCCACCCGATGCGGCGCATGAACCAGTTCGACATCCTCGGCCGCTACCTGCCCGCCTTCGGCAACATCGTCGGCCAGATGCAGCACGACCTGTTCCACGTCTATACCGTCGACCAGCACATCCTGCAGGTGATGCGCAACCTGCGCCGCTTCGCCATGCCCGAACTGGCCCACGAATACCCGTTCTGCTCGCGCCTGATGGTCGGCTTCGACAAGCGCTGGCTGCTCTACATCGCCGCGCTGTTCCACGACATCGCCAAGGGCCGCGGCGGCGACCATTCCCAGCTGGGCAAGAAGGACGCCGCCCGCTTCTGCAAGGACCACGGCATCCTCGGCGCCGATGCCGAGCTGGTGGTGTTCCTCGTCGAACAGCACCTCGTCATGTCGCAGGTGGCGCAAAAGCAGGACCTGGCCGACCCCGAAGTCGTGCTCGCCTTTGCCGCCCGCGTCGGCGACCTGCGCCGGCTCACCGCGCTCTACCTGCTCACCGTCGCCGACATCCGCGGCACCAGCCCCAAGGTGTGGAACACCTGGAAGGGCAAGCTGCTCGAAGACCTGTTCCGCATGACCGCCAGCGTGCTCAAAGGCAGCTCCGTGCTGCAGCTTTCCGGCGTCGCCGAACGCCAGGAAGAGGCGCGCCGCATCCTGCGCTACCACGGCCTGCGGCCCGAGGTCGAAGCCGAGCTGTGGAAGCAGCTCGACACCGGCTACTTCATGCGCCACGCCGCCGACGAGATCGCCTGGCACGCGCGCACCCTCTACCACTGCCCGTCCGCCGAAAAGCCGGTGGTGCGGGCGCGGCTCAATCCGATGGGCGACGGCCTGCAGGTGATGGTCTACGTGCGCGACCAGGCGCTGCTCTTCGCCCGCCTCTGCGGCTTCTTCGCCCGGCTCGGCTACAGCATCGTCGACGCCAAGATCCACACCACCCGCCACGGCTACGCGCTGGACAGCTTCGTCGTCTTCGCCTTCGACGCCAGCCAGGCCTACCGCGACATGATCGGCCTCATCGAACACGACATCGCCGAACTGCTGGTCGCCCAGCCGCAACTGCCGGCCGCGCTGGGCGGGCGCCTGTCGCGCCTGGTGCGGCATTTCCCGGTGGCGCCCGAAGTCGAGATCCGCGCCGACGAACGCGGCAGCCAGTACCTGATGTCGATCACCGCCGCCGACCGCCCCGGCCTGCTCTACGCCATCGCCCGCGTACTCGGCCAGCACGGCATCACCCTGCACACGGCCAAGATCGCCACGCTGGGCGAACGCGTCGAGGACGTCTTCCTCATCAGCGGCAAGGAACTGGCGCAAACCGCCACGCTGGTCCGGCTCGAACAGGACCTGCTGGCCGTGCTGCAGGTCTGAGCGTCGGGGCTCCGGCCCCTTACTTCGCGACCACCTCGGCGGCCGCCTGACCGCTCCGCAACCACTCCAGCATCGCCGCCACCGTCTCGCGTTCGACGCCGACAAAGCCGTGCGCGCTGCGCGCCTCGCAGGGCGCACCGCGCGCCGGGCCGCCGCCGCGCACCGTCAGCAGCGGGCTGCGGGTCAGCTCGGCCAGACGCCGCGCCTCGTGGAACGGAGTCGAGGCACAAGGGTCGTCGACATGGTGCACCCACAGCAGGCGCGACGACAGTTCGTTCCAGGCCACGCCCGAAAGCCCCGGCCCGTTGCGGCCGGGAATCATCAGTGATGCCGTCAGGATCAGGCGCGGCGCCAGCGCGGGATTCATTCGCGCCGCGTGGAAAGCACTCACCGAGCCCTCGCTGGTGCCGACCAGCGTCCACTCGGCAATCCCGTAGCGGCGCCCGGCCTCGGCCAGCAGCGCGGCCACGTCCGCCCCGTAGCGCGGCGTGGCGCGGAAATGCTGGTTGAAGCTGCGCCACTCGTCCGACGGCGCGTCGACCGAAATCACCAGGGTTTCGGCGTCCACCCAGTGGCGCCGCGAGCGGATCAGGAAATTTCCGCCCAGCTCGAAGCGCGGCTGCCCCGCCTCCTCGCGCAGCTTCATGATCGATGGATAACCCGGAAACAGCGCGATGCCGTGCTTGAACGCCTTCGCCTCCGGCAGTCGCGTCACCAGCCCGGAAATGCCGTAGTCGCCGCGCGCCACGGTAACGACCTCGTTGGCCAGCGCGCTGTTCGGATCGGCCGCCGCCTCCGACCCGGTCTGGGCAGCAGCCGTGCCGCACAGGCAGGCCAGCCACAGCAGGCCGCGCCAGCAAAAGCGCTCCCAGAAGCCGAGAATATCCGCGCCCATCGCCGTATCGTCAGCGCCGACTTTCGCCGGCCTCAGTGGTTCATCTGCTTGGGCAACTGGTACTTCAGGCACTCGCCGAGGCTGGCCACGTCCAGCTCCATGTCGGCGCGCGGCTTGAGGCGCACGGCAAGCTCCACGCCCTGGCCCTGCGTACTCATGTCGCCAATCTTGGTGCATTCGCCTGTGGCACAGGCCCACGCGCTTTGCCGGCAGCGGCCGATCGCCGCGATCACTTCCTGCGCCTCGCCACCGACCTCTTCGAAGCTGATGACGACCTCGTCGCCCTGCTTCTCGATGCGGTACTTCATGCTGCTCCCCCTATGTCTTTTTTCATATTTTACCCGCTGCCTGACGCAACCGGAACGTACCGCTTCTCGTTTTGAAAGTCGGCGCCCCACAGGAACTTCCTTTGCTCGCAGACCGCACGGCCGAAATTCGGCCCTGCGGGGCAAGAAAATACAAATTGAGCGAGGGAACCGCCGCAGACCCGCTGGTCAGTCGATGAGACCCAGATAGCGTCCGTAGTCGACAATCGGCTTTCCTTCATCGACAAAGTTCTTCATGTCCAGCCTGGATACACCATCGATCTTGAATCGCTCGCCGGGCAATCCCGACCGACCCAGCGAATACAGCTGACTGTCGGAGAGCTCATCGACCATCAATGGCCTTACGTACCAGAACAGAAAATTGTTCAGGAAGTGAATGTCATGCAAGCTGAATTTCGCTCCACCGCGGAATCCGTCGAGGTTTGTGCCGGATTTCGGCGATCCGAGCGCGGCGCCCAGATCACGCAGCAGCAGGACATGCTGGTAGATAAATTTCTCCTCCCCGTATGCTCCGCTAACGACCCGATCGTGCTCCCGCTGCAGCAGCCTTGCCAGGCCGTCCGTCTTTAGGGAGCCGACTGGCAACTGCGGCGACCGCCTTTGGATGGCAATGGATAGCGACGAAAGCCACTCATCGTTGTAACGAAGTTCCTGGGCAACCTGCAGTACAAGCCGACCGCGGCCCACTGCGGCCTGGTCCTGACCAACCAGCGGCAGAACGCCAAGCAGCAATGAAATCAGGCCAAGCGGAATCCCGATTACAGATGCCCAGAAAGACCACTTGGCGGGCAGCGACCACTTAAGTGTGGCACGCGCAGCGTCGGCAACAATCTCATATTGCATAGGTGGCTCATAAGCGAAAAGGAGTGAAGAGGGCAAGCGCCATGCCAGGCATCACTGAATTCACTGTCGGGCAAACACCACGTGAGTGGCCAGTGGAGAAACGACATGGCTGGTGCAGGCGTAGCCCAGGGCAGGAAGGTCTATTCCGTCATATAGCCGTTCTCCGGAGCCAAGAAATACCGGCGCGATAGCGAGGTGCATTTCGTCGATCAGGCGCTGGCGAAGAAACTGCTGGATGACATTGACACCGCCACCAAGGCGCACATCCTTGCCTTCGGCGGCCTCGCGGGCTTGAGCAAGCGCGGCGGAAACACCCTCCGTCACGAAGTGGAAGGTGGTTCCGCCTTCCATCACCAGCGGTGCGCGCGCATGGTTGGTGAGCACGAAGACGGGGCAGTGATACACAGGGTTCTCGCCCCACCACCCCCGCCAGCTCTCGTCCGGCCATGGGCCACGAACGGGGCCGAACATGTTTCTGCCGAGGATCCATGCACCGATGTTCCGGAAGCCCCGAGCGGTGAAGTCATCATCGATAGTCCCCGTCGATCCGCCATCGCTGCCAAACACCGCTTTCTGGAACGTCCGGGTGGATACGGCCCAACCGTGGAGCGACGTGCCGCCGACCCCGAGCGGGTTGTCGATGTCCTGCTTCGGACCGGCGCCGAAGCCGTCCAGTGAAATCGAGAAGCTCTCTACGCGAAGTTTGGACATGATGCCTCTCTGATCTGCGGGTGACTACATAACTCGCTTCGTGACGTCGAACGTTTGAGTTCACCGGGCTGCGCGGCTTCTTGCGCAGCTCCGGTGGATTGATTGGTTGGGCTTTGTTTCACTCATAGTGGGTCCACATGCGCAAGACGCGAACCGTTTTCTCTTTGGTAAAAACCTCGTAGACCATGCGGTGCTGAATATTGATGCGACGAGAGTACGCGCCGGCAAGATCACCGACCAACTTTTCGAAGGGTGGTGGATTTTGAAACGGGTCACTGGCGAGAACCGCCAGCAGTTCTTGTGCCTTTGGCTTCAGACCGCTTGCAGCAAGCTTTTTCGCATCCTTCATCGCTTGCCTGGCATAAACAATTTCCCAACTCACCACTTAATCGCCTTCGAGCTCTTTGCGAGAGGCTCGGCCATCCCGGCTTTGATGGACTCGCGCATGCCAGGCACTGCCAATAGGTACAGAGTTTCTTGAATTGCGCTCCAATCTTCCGCGGATAGCAGAACGGCACTACTGCGCTTGCCGGAGATAATGATTGGCTGATGCGACTCTACTGTTTGGTCAATGAGGCGGTATAGATTTGCGCGAGCTTCACTAGCGGTAAGTGTGTTCATTTCGTACTCCTACAAAGAAGCTTGTATGGTACGCGAATACGTACGCCTGTCAAGCAAGCGCTTTAAGAGGCCCAACGTAAAAAGTAACAGGCGCTGCGCGGCTTCATCGCGCAGCGTCCTTGTTGACTGGCGGGTTGGGCGTCTCAGCGTTCATAGAACCACTCCATGAACTCGCCGGCCACCTCGGGCGAAAGCTCCAGAATTGCTTCCGCAACTGCCGGTTGTCCTTTGGCTGCGGCGACCGCCGAAAGAGCGCAGCGGAGGAAGCCCTCATCCCATTGGCGCGCGGCGGCTGCGGCTACTAGAGCGGGCAAACGCGACAACGACTCGAAATAGGCGGGAGCAATGTCTTCGGGGACCGAAACGCCGTTCTTGACGCGACAGACTTCAACCCAGGCCGGAAACTGAAAATAGGAGAAGTCGGCCCTGAATGGGGCAGATGCGAGCGCACCAATCACGTGTGGCACTGCTGCGAACGAAGCCGAGTAGACATCGCCTTGGTGCGCCAAGGCGCTCCAGATGGAGAACCAAGGCTCGTTGTCATTCTCGGACGAAGGAAGATCGGCCAGTTGCTTCAACAACGCCGGGATGTCCGCCGCAGCGCCATAGGCATGCTGAAGCTCGGACCAGCGAGGACTATCAAGGCTAATCAAAGCGCGACTCCTTAGACGCCCAACGTGGAGCTGACCGGCGCTGCGCGGCTTCATCGCGCAGCATCCAGCGACCGAAGGGAGCGAGGTCGAGCGTAGGGTTATGCATCGGCGCTCGGAACCGAATACAGTTTCTATTCATGATGCTTTGCTTGTGTGTTGCAACTGCTCGGTTCGGCAGGACTGTTGGTGGTTCCGGTCTTGGAAAAAAGAGAAAGGAAAGTGCGGAAGAAGAACGGCACGAAAGCAAACAGGAAGACAACAAGGAAGACAACTCCAACGAGAAAAAGCCGTGGATCAAACCACAGTTGCATCCAATCCGGCAGTTGGAGGGAGAAGGCAACGCTTAGACCAATGGCGGCGCAAGCACCCATCCACAGCAATATTGTTCTGCCATCCTGACCTGGAAAGTCGGTCGACGGCGAGGGGCTATTCGATTCTTCGTCCGCATCACGGCCATGTTCAGTAGGCTCGCGCATTAGTGCTCCATAGATGCATAACGTGCAGGTGACCGGCGCTGCGCGGCTTCATCGCGCAGCGTCCAGTGACCGAAGGGAACGGGGTCGACCGGCGGGTTAGCCTTCATTTAACTCGGTGAAGGGGTATAAAAAAGTATGCGCAGAATGGTTGAGACCCGCAGGATCCGTACATTGTGGTAGCCAATAGATAAATCGATTGCCCCCCCTAGGATCAGTAGAAACTGAGCACAGGACAGAATACCCGGGAGCAACGGTACTGATATCGACGCAGTCGCTGAACCTAGCCGAAGACTGAAGTAAGTCACGTATTGGAACTAGTGCTGGGCCATAGTGTTGATCTTCAAAGAGCGATGGCTTGGCCGCAATTGCTCGCCTAGAGACGTCGAGATTGTTGTTTGGGATATTGGATCCAATTGGCGTGGACAGCTTGGTTGAAAATGCTTCCTGACCTAGCTCGGCGTTTGAAACCGGTTTCGCCGTGACTTCGCACTTCTCAGCCAATTTACACTTCACCTCCCACTGCAGAGCACCAGCTCCCGCTGGCCATAGGCCCTTGAAATCTCCAACGTGCCATGGCACAGACACTGACTCGCTTGAGTATCCAATATGCGGGGTAAGGCAAACAACAATCAGGGCCAAACGCAAAATGATCATGGCGTATAGATATGGGATGAGAAGGCTAACGAAGCTGTAGAAAAACTCTCTTCATCCCCGCATCCTGCCGTGAACCAAACGGGATATCTAGTGTCATAGGGGCATCCCGTTTGGAACCGATCCCATGGCCCGCTACAAGCACATCGATACCAGCCCGCGCTTCATCGCCGTCGATCTCGAACGGCAGTTGTTGCCGGGCAGCTTCGAACACGCCCTGAACTATCTGGTCGACCACCAGCTCGACCTGTCCCGCTTTGATGTCCGCTACAAGAACGACCGCAGCGGGGCGAAGGCCTATCCGCCGGCCATGCTTCTCAAAGTCGTCCTCTTCGCCTACAGCCGCGGCATCGTCAGCAGCCGCGACATCGAACGCGCCTGCCGTGACCACGTCACCTTCATCGCCCTCTCCGGGGATTCGGCCCCGCACTTCACCACCTTCGCCGCCTTCGTCAGCACCCTGGACG
>JACRIY010000102.1 GCA_016235805.1 Rhodocyclales bacterium | reverse complement strand
GAGTACAAGGCCAAGTTCGCCAACCCCTTCGTCGCCGGCGCGCGCGGCTTTATCGACGACGTCATCATGCCCCACGAGACCCGCAAACGTGTTTGCCGCTCACTGGCGATGCTGAGAAACAAAGACATCCAGAATCCGTGGCGCAAGCACGGCAACATTCCGCTTTGAGCCCTGGGGAGACAAAGAAAATGTTCAAGAAGATACTTATCGCGAACCGGGGTGAAATCGCCTGCCGCGTCATCAAGACCGCCCGCAAGATGGGCATCAAGACCGTCGCCGTGTATTCCGAAGCCGACAAGGATGCGATGCACGTGACGATGGCCGACGAGTCGGTCTGCATCGGGCCGCCGCCGTCGAAGGAATCCTACCTGGTGATGGACAAGATCATCGCCGCCTGCAAGCAGACCGGCGCCGAGGCCGTGCATCCGGGCTACGGCTTCCTGTCGGAAAATGCCACCTTCTCGCGTCGGCTGGAGGAGGAGGGGATCGTCTTCATCGGTCCCAAGTACTACTCGGTGGAGCAGATGGGCGACAAGATCGCCTCGAAGAAGCTGGCGCTGACCGCCAAGGTCAATGTCATTCCCGGCTACAACGACGCGATCGACACGCCCGAACAGGCGGTCGGGATCGCCAAGGACATCGGCTACCCGGTGATGATCAAGGCCTCGGCCGGCGGCGGCGGCAAGGGCCTGCGCGTGGCATTCAACGACCAGGAAGCCGCCGAGGGTTTTGCGGCCTGCAAAACCGAGGCGAAGAATGCCTTCGGCGACGATCGTATCTTCATCGAGAAATATATCGAGGAACCGCGCCACATTGAGATTCAGGTGCTCGGCGACGCGCACGGCAACACGCTCTACCTGCACGAGCGCGAGTGTTCGATCCAGCGCCGGCATCAGAAGGTGATCGAGGAGGCGCCGAGCCCCTTCCTCGACGCCGCGACGCGCAAGGCCATGGGCGAGCAGGCCGTGGCGCTAGCCAAGGCGGTCAACTATCAGTCGGCCGGCACGGTCGAGTTCGTCGTCGGCGGCAAGGACAAGAGTTTCTACTTCCTCGAAATGAACACCCGGTTGCAGGTCGAGCATCCTGTGACCGAGCTGATTACCGGGCTCGACCTCGTCGAGCAGATGATCCGCGTCGCCGCCGGCGAGAAACTGGCTTTCAAGCAGGAAGACCTGAAAATCAACGGCTGGGCGATGGAATGCCGGATCAATGCCGAGGACCCCTTCCGCGGCTTCCTGCCCTCCACCGGGCGCCTGGTGAAGTACGTGCCGCCGCCGGCCGAGAACGGCGTGCGCGTCGACACTGGCGTCTATGAAGGCGGCGAGATCTCGATGTTCTACGATTCGATGATCGCCAAGCTGATCGTGCACGCCGCATCGCGCGACCAGGCCATCGCGCGCATGCGGGACGCCCTCAACGAGTTCGTGATCCGCGGCGTCGCCTGCAACATCTCCTTCCAGGCCGCGCTGATGCAGCACCCGCGCTTCACCTCGGGCAATTTCAACACCGGGCTGATCGCCGACCAGTATCCCAAGGGCTTCAACGCCGCCGACGTGCCGCATGACGATCCGCTGATGCTGGTTGCCACCGCCGCGGCGATACATCGCCAGTACCTGGCGCGCAACGCGACCATCACGGGCCAAATGCCTGGCCACGAGTACCGGCCGGGCAGCGAGTACGTGGTGCTGTTCAATGGCGAACGCCATCCGGCGACCATCACCGAAGCCGATGGCGGCTGGGATGTCGAACTGAGCGGTGGCAGCTACGCGATCCGTTCGCACTGGCAGTTCGGCGACATCCTCTACCGCGGCACACTCAACGGCCAGCAGATCTGCATGCAGGTCGAACGCCGTGGATCGACCTACCGGCTGTTCCACTGGGGCGTGCAGGCCGACGTGCAGGTGATGAGCGCCCGCGCCGCCGATCTGCTGGCGCTGATGCCGGTCAAGGCCGCGCCCGACACCAGCAAGTTCCTGTTGTCGCCGATGCCAGGCCTCTTGACCCAGGTCGCGGTCAAGGTTGGCCAGGAGGTCAAGGCCGGCGAAGTGCTGGCCAAGATCGAGGCGATGAAGATGGAGAACGTGCTGAAGGCCGAGCGCGACTGCGTGGTGGACAAGCTGCTGGCCAATCCGGGCGAAAGCCTGGCGGTGGATCAGGCCATCATCGGCTTCAAGTAAGCACCGGCAAAAGTCGGCGCTGGTGATACGGCGCGCCGGAGTGGTGACACTCCGGCGCGCCTTGTCTTTTTACAGCGTGACGTCGATGCGGGCGCCGATCAGTTTGGCCTTCGGCGCGCTGCCGCCGCCGGGGTTGCGCATCTGCTGGTAGTTGGGCTGGATCGCGAGCCAGGGCGTCACGGCAACGCGCCAGGTGATTTCCAGCACGTCTTCGGCGGACTTGGTGTCGCCCGGCACGGCCTGCACGTCGCGCCATTTTTGCGACATGCCGGCGCGCGACCAGGCGAAGCCGAGCACGTCGTCCGGGCGCGAGGCGACCGGACCCTTGACGTGCAGGCCGAGGTTCACGCTGTTCTTCACCGGAGTCGAATCGCCGTCGGTCCAGGTGTAGCGGGCAAAGGCGGAGATGAAACGCTCCTGCTCGCCACCCAGGTGCACCAGGCTGCGCTCGCCGAGAATGTAGCCGCCGCGCTGGCTGCGCAGCTCCGGGTTGCCGGCGGCATCGAGGTCGCGCTGGTCATTCACTTTCGTGCTGTAGCCCCACAGGCCTATCGCGGCCTTGGCATGTCCCTTGAACTTCTCGTTCTCGGCTTCCGGCAGCCAGCCGAATTCGCCGATGTTGAAACTGCCGTCATTCTTGGCGAAGCGGATCGCCGTGCGCTTGGGGCGTGCCGGATCGTTGGGGATGCCGTCCAGCACCGCGCCCATGGCGTAGGTGGACTTGGTGATGTTCCATTTCGCGCGCAGGCCGAAGGCCGAATTGTTGAAGATCGACGGACCGCGCGTCTGCGCCAGGTCGGCGGGCGTACCGTATTGCGGGCCGATGAAGACGCCGGCCGAATCCATGGTGAAGAATTCGGAATCGATCGGATAGAGGCCGGCCAGCACCGCCAGGCGATCATCGAGGAAGCTTTGCTGGAGCCAGGCCTGGAACAGTCGCGTCGTGGTCGGTGCGCCGATTTCGACGTTGGTGACGCCCATCTGTGCGCCGACGTGACGCGCGTTGGGTCCCCAGCCGCCGTCGCTGAGCACGTTCACCATGGCACTGCCGCCGTTCCAGCCGATGGCCTTTTCCAGGTCCATCTTGAGCTTGAAATCGAGGTGGCTGATATGCCGGCTGCCATTGCTGATGGCACCCCGATTGCGCAACGCATCGATGCGCGCCAAACCTTCGAATTCGAAACCCTTCTTCGCCGCCGCGCTGCGGGTTCCGCCCCAGTCACCGGTGAGCCTGTCTTCGGCAAAGTTGGGTGGCGGCTCGTCGCCGGCCAGCGCCGGCGCGGCAACAGCCAGGCAGGAGAACGCGGTAATCAGGGTGCGTCGCATCGGATGTCCTTTTCATGGTCAGGGGCGGCAATTCGGGATTACGGCCCGAATGGCATTCTGCTTGAGGCAGTTCCGGGTATTCCCGCAAACAAAGCGTCAAAGCGCAGGGTATTCGGCCGCGGCGGAGGCGAATTCTACCCACGGTGCGAACGCTTGGCCCCGGATCCCGACTGCGCCGAGCGGCGTCGGATAGAATTTGCCGATATCTTCCACCGGATCGTGCCGTGCCGCGCATGCCCGTCCTGTTGTCGTTGGTGCTGCTCTGGGCCTGCCAGATCGACATGGCGGTGGCCGCCTTGCGGCTGACCGCGGATACCCTGTCCCTTCCCCTCGCGGCCGAAGTTGCGGTGCTCGAGGATAAATCCGGCGGCATGTCACTGTCCGATGCCCAGCGCCGCGGTGCCGAGTTTCGCCGGGCCCCGCTCCATGACGGCGAGGCGCTTAACTTCGGCTACGGGTCCTCGGCCTGGTGGTTGCGCGTCGATCTGGCGGCGGATGCCAGGGCGCGCCGCGACTGGTTCCTCGAAGTGGGCTTTCCGACGCTCGACAGCATCGAGTTTTTCGGACCCGGCGGCGAGCGCCTGACGGCAGGTGACCGACGTCCTTTTGCGACCCGGCCGATCCTTCATCGCAACTTCGTATTTCCTGTTCAACTGCCGGAGTCCGGCACCGGCACGGTCTGGCTGCGCATCGCTTCCGAAGGAACCCTGACGGTTCCGCTGCGGCTCTGGCAGCCCGACGCGTTCTGGCAGGAGTCGATGTTCGGGTACGCGGTGCTTTCCGTATATTTCGGCATGCTGCTGGCGCTGGCGCTGTACAACCTGTTGCTGTGGTTTTCGCTGCGCGAGCCGGTGTATCTCAGCTATGTGCTGTTCGCCACCGGCATGGCGGTTGGCCAGGTATCGATGAATGGCCTGGGCAACCAGTTCCTTTGGGCAGCGTGGCCGGGCTGGGGCAACCATGCCTTTGCCGTCGGCTTTGCCGCGGCGGGGCTGTTCGGCGCCCTGTTTGCCCGCAGCTTTCTTGCCACGCGCCGCAACCAGCCGCGCCTGGACGGCGCCATCGTCGGCCTTGCCGGCTTGTTTGCCGTCTGCATGCTGGCGCCCCTGGTTGCGCCGTATCGCCTGGCGGCGATCCTGACTTCGCTGACGGGGGTGACGTTTTCCCTGGTTGCCGTGGTGGCGGGCCTGCGCGGGTGGCGCGCCGGTCAGCCCGGGGCGCGGACCTTTCTCCTGGCGTGGACGGTGTTGCTGCTGGGGGCGGCCGTGTTCGGGTTGCGCAACATGGATCTGCTGCCGACGACCTTCCTGAGTTTCTACGCACTGCAGATGGGATCGGCACTGGAAATGCTGCTGCTGTCATTCGCACTGGCCGACCGCATCAACGGCCTGCGGCGCGAGAAGGACGCCGCCCAGGGCGAGGCGCTGGCCGCCAAGCAGGAACTGGTGGCGGCGCTCAAGCGCTCCGAGGCCGGACTCGAACGGCGCGTCGGCGAACGGACTGCGGAACTGGAGGCGCTGAACGCGCGACTGCGCGAGAACGAGCGCCAGTTGCAGGCGCTGGCGCATACCGACACCCTGACCGGGCTGGCCAACCGGCTGCTGTTTGGCGCGCGCCTGGAACAGTCGATCCAGCTCGCGCGACGCAGCCACGGCCAGATCGCCCTGCTGTTGGTGGACGTGGATCGCTTCAAGGCGATCAACGACACCTACGGCCATGCCATCGGCGATGAGGTGCTGCGCTTCGCGGCGCAGCGGCTGCGCGCCGCAGTGCGCGCGGTCGATACCGTGGCCAGGCTGGGCGGCGACGAGTTCGCCATCGTGCTGTCGGGACTGAGCGGCACCGCCGATGCCGAATGCATGGCGGAAAAGATCATCATTGGCGTGCGCGAGCCGATGCGCGTGCTCGGCATGCCGCTGGAGATCAGCGCGAGTGTCGGCGTTGCGACCTATTCCGGCGGCGAACTGTCGCCGGCCGAACTGATGCGCCGCGCCGACCAGGCGATGTATGCCGCGAAAGGCGCCGGTCGCGACTGCTTCCGTGTGTTTTCGGCCTGAGACCGCGACCCGGGCCGTCGAATCACGCGAGGCGGGCGTAGGCCTCGATCACGTCCTGCGGCGCCTGTACCAGCTCGATCAGGACGCCTTCGCCGGCGATCGGGAACTGCTCGTTGGCCTTGGGGTGGAGGAAGGTGATGTCGAAGCCGGCGGCGCCCTTGCGGATGCCTCCCGGCGCGAAGCGCACGCCCTGAGCAGTCAGCCATTCCACGGCTTTCGGCAGGTCGTCGATCCAGAGCCCGACGTGGTTGAGCGGCGGTTCGTTGACGGCCGGCTTTTTCGCCGGATCGAGCGGCTGCATCAGGTCCACTTCGACCTTGAAGGGGCCGCTGCCCATGGCGGTGATGTCTTCATCGACGTTTTCGCGCTCGCTGACGTAGTTGCCGGTCACGGCGAGGCCAAACATGTCGATCCAGAGCTTCTTCAGGCGCTCCTTGGAAGGGCCGCCGATGGCGATCTGCTGGATGCCGAGAACCTTGAACGGGCGTGCGGCGGTTTGCTGGGTCATTGAACTGTCCTTGTCGTGCGGTGGTGCCCTGCGGGCGCTGCGGGATTCAGTGACCTCTTTCCAGGCAGTCGCGGATGCAGGCCAGCAGGTCGTCTTCGTCGTAGGGTTTGCCGAGGTAATGGTCGACGCCGATCTCGGCGGCCATCTGGCGGTGCTTGTCCGCCGTGCGCGAGGTGATCATGATCAGCGGAATGTGTTTCAGGCGGCTGTCGCCACGGATGTTGCGCGCCAGGTCGAAGCCGTCCATGCGCGGCATCTCGATGTCGAGCAGCATCACATCGGGCAGCACCGTCGCCAGCTGTTCCAGCGCATCGACGCCGTCCTTGGCGGTCAGCACGTGATAGCCATGGCGCGCCAGCAGGCGGCCGCTGATCTTGCGCACCGTCAGCGAATCGTCGACCACCATCACGGCAGCCGCGATGGTGCTGGCCGACAGGACCGGCGCCGGCGGTGCTTCGGCCGGGGTGGCGCCGTCGCTGTCCGCGACCGCGAGGTCGGGCGCCGGAACGGCGCGGCGTTCGACGAATCGTGCCGCGAGCGCGATCGGGTTGATGATCAGTGCGACTTCGCCGTTGCCGAGCACCGTGGCGCCGGCAAGTCCGGCTACCCGCGCCAGTTGCGGCCCGACGGACTTGACCACCACTTCGCGCGTTCCCGAGAGGCTGTCGATTTCCAGCGCGACGCGTTCCGTCCCGCCCTTGACCAGCAGGATCCAGTGCCGGCGTTCCTGCGGCGGTGTGGCATCGGCTTGGCCGAGCAATTCACCGAGATAATGGTAGGGATAGCGATTGCCCAGCCATTCGGTGCTTCCGGCGTTGCGGATCTTTTCAGCCGCCTCCGGGCGCTGCTCGGTGGCCTGTTCGATCATCGAGGACGGGATCGCGTAGTGCCGGCTGCCGACGGTGACCAGCACGGCCTGCGTGACCGCCAGGGTCAGCGGCAGGTAGACGCGGAAGGTCGCGCCCTTGCCGGTGGTCGAACTGACTTCGATGCGCCCGCCGAGGCTGGCGGTTTCGTTGCGCACCACGTCCATGCCGACGCCGCGACCGGCTAGCGTAGTGACTTCCTCGGCGGTGGAGAAGCCCGAATGCAGGATCAATTGCGACAGCGCCGCCTCGTCGGGTTCGTCGTCGGCGGCGAGCAGGCCGCGCTCGACGGCGCGGCTGCGGATTCGTGCGAAGTTGAGGCCGGCGCCGTCATCGGAGATCGACACCACGATTTCATTGCCTTCCTGCGCCAGCGAGAGCGTGATCTGGCCGATGGCGTCCTTGCCCGCGGCAGTGCGCGTGGCGGGGTCTTCGAGGCCGTGCGCGATACTGTTGCGCAGCATGTGCTCCAGCGGACCTGCCATCTTGTCCAGCACCGAACGGTCGAGTTCGGTCTGGCCGTGGCGGATGTCAAGGTTGGCGCGCTTGCCGGTGTCCTTGGCGGCCTGCCGCACGACGCGATGCAGGCGCTCGGCGAGGCTTTCGAACGGCACCATGCGCACGCCCATCAGGCGCTGCGAGAGTTCGCGCGAGAGCCGGGCCTGGGCGACAATGGCCGCATTGGCCTGGTCCAGGTTGCGCATCAGGTTCTGCTGCACGGTGGCGACGTCGTTCACGCTTTCCGCCATCATCCGCGTCACTTCCTGGAAGCGGGTGAAACGGTCGAATTCGAGCGGGTCGAACTCCTGCGCGCGTTCGCTGGCCAGCGCCTGCTGCGACATCATCTGCGATTCGGCCTGGATTTCCACCTCGCGCAATTGCTTGCGCAGGCGGATGATGTTTTCCGTCAGGTCGAGCATCGACGTCTTCAGCGCCAGCAGTTCGCCCTCGATGCGTCCGCGCGCGATGGCCACTTCGCCGGCTTCGTTGACCAACTGGTCGACCAGGTCCGCCCGCACCCGCAGATGTACTTGCGGCGCGGGAACGTAGGCGGCAGGGGCCCCGGCCGCCTTGGCCGCCGGGGCTTCCATCGCGGCAGGTTCCTCGTGTTCTGCCGCTGGCGCTTCCGCGGCCGCCTGTTCGACCGATACCGAGACGTCGGCAATCGACGGAGCGGGTTCTTCCCGCTCCGGAGCCGGGGCGTCCGGATTGCGCAGGTGCTCGATCAGCATCGCCGCGCGGTCGTAGGAGGTTTCCAGTCCGTCGATGGTCGCCGGTTGCACCGAGTTCATGCGCACGGCCTGGTCGATGCGGTCTTCCATGGAATGCAGCAATTCGCCGCAGCCCATGGCGCCGGCCATGCGCGCGCTTCCCTTCAGCGTGTGCAGCGCGCGCTGCAGGGAACGGGCGATTTCCGGGCTGGTCGGCGCCGCGCGCCATTGGCGCAGGGTTTCGCCGATGTCGCGCATCAGGTCGACGCTCTCTTCGAGGAACAGCGGCAGGATCTGCTCGTCGATCTCGTCCTCGATCCGGGTTGCGCGACGATCCGCCGCGGTCACGGAGACTTCCGGGACCGCCGCCTGATCCGCCGCTTCGCCCGGCGCTTCGACGGCTGGCTCGGCCGAGGGTTCGACGTAGGGCTCCACCGACGGTTCGATAGCCGGCGTCATGGCGTTGAGTTCGGCGGTGAGGTCGGCTTCCTCGCCGGGCATGCGGCGCTCGGCGACGGCACCGAGCATGCCTTCGAGGGCGCCCGCGCAACGCGCGAAAACGAAGCGCTGGGCTTCCGTCGGAACGGCGCCGATCAGGGCCAGGCGCCCCAGGGCGTCTTCCAGCGCGCGCGCGAGTGTCGACACCGGCATGATCCCTGTCGCAGCGGAAATGCTGGCCGTGGTATGCGCGGCGCGGATCGTGTCGTTGGCGGGCACGGCTTCGATGCCGAGCGTGGCCTGCAGCGTCGCAATATGTTCGCGGCTCTCGTCGACGTAAAGGTTGTAGAGCGTCGGCGCGATTTCGACATCGCCGATGCGGACCGGCGGCGGGCCGGGAAAGTCCACCACCTCCGCCGAGACCGGCTCGGCGGCGGCCACTTCCGGCAGCGCTTCAACTGGTGCGACAAATTCGGGTGCTGCGACTTCGGGCTCAAGCGGTTCAGGCTCGAGCGGTTCAGGTTCAAGAGCTTCAGCTTCAAACCGATCGGGTTCAAGCAGTTCCGGCTCAAAAGATTCGGGCTCAGAGGCCGCGGGCGCATAGGCTTCTGGTTCGGCGGCTTCTGGTTCGGCGATTTCGTGTTCGACCAACTCGGGTTCGACAACTTCGGGTGCGGCTTCACCGGCGAGCGGTTCGATGCCGCCGGGTTCCGCAAACTCGGGCGCGGTGAACTCCGGTGCGGCGACCTCCGGTGCAACAATTTCGGGCGCGACGAATTCAGTCTCACCGACCTCGGGCATTGCAAGGTCCGCCACGACGACTGCGGGTTCGGCCACCTCGGGCTCTGCGGCTTCCGGCGTGGGGGTTTCAAAAGTCGGCGCTGGCGGCGCGGCGACCGCGGCCTCTTCGACGGCTCCAAGGCGCTGGCAACGGTACCCAAGCTCGGCGTAATCGAAATGCCGGCTGCCACCGGATTCAAGTTGCGCGACCCAGGTCTTGAATATGTCGGCGGCAAGGTCGAGCATTTCGAGCAGGGCCGGCGTCGCCGGGCGCGTCTCGTGCAGCCATGCGTTGAGTGTCTGCTCCACGGCCCAGCCGGCTTCGCCCAGGTCGGCCAGACCGACCATGCGGCCGCTGCCCTTCAGCGTATGGAAGCTGCGCCGCACCGTGACCAGCGCCTCGTGGTTGCCCGGATTGGCGTGCAGCAGCGGGAGTTGCTGGTCGATGGTGGCCAGGACTTCGTTGGCTTCCTCGAGGAAGATGCCGAGCAGTTCGGCGTCGAGATCCTCTTCGCTGGCGTCCACCAGCCGCGACGCTTCCGCCGAGGGAGGGGGCGCCTCGACGGCGGGCGGAGTCGGCGCCGGGGGGGGCTCGGGCGGCGCGGCGATGGCTTCCACTTCGAATTCCGGCAGCGCGTCCGCCGCATGGGTTACGGTGTCCGGCATTGACAGCGGCGCCGGTTCCGTGTCCGCTGCGGTGTCCAGCGACAGTTCGGGCAGCGCTTCCGCGACGGTGTCCGCCACCGGCGCCGGCGCGATTTCCGCTTGGTGGGCAATGACCGGTTCCGCGACCTCCGGCTCGGCCGGCTTGGCTACCACGGGCGGCGCAAGTATGGCGTCGATGTCGGCCGCACCGCCCTGCAACTGGGTGACGAAGAAACCCAGCGCCGAGAGCTTTTTCGCGACGTCCTCGAACTCGCCTGGTTGCGCCGTAAATCCCGGTTGCGCGAAGCGCTCGACCGCCGCCGCGCATTCGGCCAGCACGGCATTGGCGCGATCCTGCCCCAGTACTAGCAGGGCGCCCTGGATCTGGCGTATCGGTTGTTGCAGCGCGGCCAACGTCGATTGGCGCGCGGGATCGCGGAAATAGGCGTCCAGCGTGGTTTCGATGGCGCCGAGGTTGCTGCGGATTTCGCGGGCCACGGATTCGAGCAGCAGCCGTTCCTGCGCCCGGCGCGCCATGGCGTCCAGATGCGGAAGATCGAGCATGCCGAGTTCTTCGCCGCGCCCGAGCGCGGCGAGCCGATTGACCACGGCGTCGGTCGAATGCGCGAACTCGGCGTCGAGCGACTGGAAATTTTCCAGCGCGGATTCGGCGAGCAGGATGGCCGTGGCGATTTCCAGGGCCATGACTTCATCGTGGCGAGCCGGATCGCGGCGCAACTGGTCGGCGGTGTCGAGGATCGCGGCGGTCAGTCGCCGGTAGTCGGCCTGTCCGGTGGCGGCGCCCTCTTCGGCGATTTTCGCGGTGTGTTCATGGAAGGGCGGCAGGGCGGCCGCAGTTCCTGCGCACAGGCGGTTCCAGTCATCCTTGGCGGCCGCCAGCAGTTCGCGCAGGCGACGGATATGGGGCAGCAGGCGCTCGGTTTCCGAGGGTGTCGCCGTCGGTACGATGCCATCGAGGCGGTAGGCGGCGCGCACGATGGCCAACTGTTCTCCGCCGGCGGTGGCGCAGGCGGCCTGGTAAAGCGCCTCGCGCATGGCCTGCGCGTCGGGATCGGCCTGGCCGTCGGTGAGCTTCTTGATGTGCGCGCCCAGGCGCATGGCGAAGCGCTTGGCGCCGTTCGCGTCGGGCAGGCCATCGGCGGCGAGCGCGTCGAGGACGCCGATCGCGACCCACCAGTAGGCGCGCGAGGCTGTTGAGCCGCGCGTCGCCTCGATCATGGCGACCGAAATCTTCATCTCGGCAATGCCCTTGGGATCGTTCTTCAGCCACTTCAGCAAGCCGCGTTCGAAACCCAGGCGTGCCGCCCTGAGGCGCGCCGCCAGTGCATCGGCCGCCAGCGGCGGCGGGTCCTTCTCGCGCTTCGGCGGACGCTGGGTCAGGTCGGGAAAGAACAGCGCTGCCGCGCCCGGGTCGGTCTGTCCACGCGCGATGGCCATCGCGCGGTAAGGTGAATACAGTTTCAGCGGCTGGTCGGGGTGGCCGGCCATCAGGTCGTCGAGGTAGCCGCGCAACGCCGCGAATCCGGCCTGGGCCGCGGCGATGGCGGCACCGACATCCGGTACCGTGCCATCGCCCAACGCCGCCAGTAGCTGCTTGATGGCGTCGGCGAACTCGGTGATGCCGTCGAGCCCGACGATGGCCAGCGCACCATGCGCCTGGTGCATGCCGGCGCGCGCCTTGGTCAGTCCGTCGCATGCCGGATCGGCGGCGTAGGCGGCGAGACTCTCGCCCGCGCGTTCGAGGGCCAGGTCGATTTCTCCCTTGACCCAGGACAGCGGACCGATATCGAGTTCGATGCTCATGGAATGGACTGCCGCGCGCAGTGCGTCATGGATCGTCTTTTCAAACCTTGAAGCCGGAGACCGAACCCTTGAGCTCGGTGGCCAGTTCGGTCAGTTCGCCAATCGATACCGCCGTCTGCTGCGTGCTGGTCGTGGTCTGGCCCGTGATGCGCAGGATGTCCTGCATCGAGTCGGCAACCTTGGTGGCGATATCGGCCTGCGCCTGCGTGTCGCTGGAAATGGTTTGAATCAGTCGTGCGAGGTCCTGCGAAACGGAGGAGATTTCGTTCAGCGCCTGGCCGGCCGCGTCGGAAAGCTTCGCTCCCTCGACCACGCCCTGGGTCGAATATTCCATGGCGGCGACGGCATCGTGGGTGTCTGTCTGAATGGTCTTGACGATCGCGGCGATCTGCTTGGTGGCTTCGCCGGAACGCTCGGCAAGTCGCTGCACTTCCTCGGCAACCACCGAGAAGCCGCGTCCCGCTTCGCCGGCCGACGCGGCCTGAATGGCGGCGTTGAGCGCCAGCACGTTGGTCTGTTCGGTAATGTCGGAAATCAGTTCCACGATTTCGCCGATCTCCTGCGAGGATTCGCCCAGTCGCTTGATTCGTTTCGAGGTCTCCTGGATCTGGGTGCGGATTTCGTTCATGCCCGAGATCGAGTTCGACACGGCGGCGGCGCCTTTCTGCGCGGCCTCCAGCGAGGCGTTCGCGACGCGGGCCGATTCGAGAGCCGACGAAGACACGGCCTTCATCGATTCGGCCATCTCAAGAACCGCGGCGTTGGCGTCCTTGATTTCCTCGGACTGGATCTTGGTCGCGGCAAGCAGTTCGTTGGAGGTGGTTTGCGCGGCGTTCGATGCGTTGGTCACGCGTTCCGCGGCATCGTTGATGCCACGCACCAGCACCGCGAGTTCCTCAATCGTGTAGTTCACCGAGTCGGCAATGGCGCCGGTGATGTCCTCCGATACCGTGGCACGCACGGTCAGGTCGCCGTCGGCGAGGTCGCCCATCTCGTTCATCAGGCGCAGAATGGCGCCCTGCGTCGCATCCTTCTCCGCTTCCGCGACGCGGCGCTGGTGTTCGGCTTCGCCGCTGCGGCGTGCGCCTTCGTCGTTGAACGCCTTCACCATCAGCACCAGCATCAGCAGCGCCACCGAACCGAAGATGGTTGCCGCGACCGATGAAATGCCCGTTTCCGCGACGTCCTTCTCGTAGGCGGAAAGCAGTGCGGCGGCGCTTCCGGCCATGTTGCGGAACCCGACCACCAGCGTGCTGCCGGCCTTGCGCGCCTGCGCCAGGGCCTTGAGATCGCCCTCGAGTGCGGCGACTCCGGGCTGCATCGCCTTCAAGCCCTGCGCCAGCGGCGAGTCGGCGGGCGCGAGTTCCTGTGCGGCGGCAATATCCTTGGCCAGTTGTGCACCGACCGCTTCGTCGAAGCCGGGTGCGAACGCCAACTGCGTCGCCCCACGCAATATGCGCGCGACCAGTGGCGACAACTTCCCGCCAGCGGCATCAGCCGCCTCCAGCATCGCCGGGCCGCGCTGCACGGCTTCCGTGCCAAGGCGGTTCAGCGCAATCAGGCGGTTCTCCTGCGCCAGCAACTGGGCGACGATGTCGTTTTGCTTGACCCAGGATTCGCGCAAGGTGTCGAGCGCCGGGCGCGCCTCGCCGCTGGTTGCGGAGACCCGGATGCCCTTGATCTCGCCGCCTTCGAGCAGGCTTTCGAGCAGCTTGCCGAAAGTGTCGCGCGCGTCGCGCAATTCGGCGAAGCCGTCCTTCTGGCCCTGCATGGCCGACAGGGTGGCTTTGGGAATCTGTTCGGTCAGCGGTGCGATGTGGCCGGCGGCGGAAAGGAAGGTGGTGCCACGTGCCGTGTCCTGCACCTGCATGAAGATGGCGGCGATGGTGACCAGCAGGCTGATCAGGAACACCGAACCCAGTATGCGGAACTGCGTCTGGACGTCCAGATGGCCGATCAGCGGCAGCCTGCCCTTGCCGCGGCGGTCGACGAACGGTGCGGCGCCGCCGCCGGCGTCCGGAGCCGCTCGACTGCGGCGGTCGAAGGTCGGCAACTTGAAGGGAAACTTGAAGGCCATGGTCTGTCCTTTACTGAACGCTCAGAGAGCGATATCGAGGTAGTTCGGGTCGGCCAGCAGCGCTGGAATGCGCAGTTGGGTCCAGATGACGTCCTGTGCGTCGGTGAAGCGGCCGCCGAGCCAGGGAGCCGTGTCGCCGACGTCTTGTGTTCCTGCGGAGTGTTCCGGGTCGGCCGCGGCATGCAATTGCATCTGCGGGCGCAGGCCGAGTGCGCGACGTACCAGCAGGGCAGTGTTGATGCCGTGTCGGGCGCCGACCAGCAGCAGGCGTGACTGGGCATTGATCGGAGTCGGTGCGCCGCCGCGCCATGCGGCGAAGTCCACCACGCTGTAAAGCACGCCGCGAATGTTGGCGATGCCCGCGAACCACGGCTTGGTCAGCGGGGCCGGGGTCAGTTCCGGCAACGGCGACACTTCGCCCGAGTCGGCGAGGTCGATCAACCAGTGGCTGCCGCCCGGAAGGTCGTCGCTGCCCGACTCGACGCCGAGCAGGGCCCGCCCGCCTTCGCCGCGCCTTGCCGAGACCAGTCGTTCCGAAAGGTTCTGCTGGAACTCACGCAGACTGATGCGTTTTGCCATATGTCCGGATCAGCCCAGCGCGGCGATCTTGGCCAGCAGTGCCGGCCCGTCGACCGGCTTGGTGACGTAGTCCTGAGCGCCCTGGCGCATGCCCCAGAGCTTGTCGGTTTCCTGATTCTTGGTGGTGCACATGATCACCGGAATGTCCTTGGTGACCTCGTCTTTCGACAACGCGCGAGTGGCCTGGAAGCCGTTGGTGCCGGGCATCACGACATCCATCAGGACCAGGTCCGGCATCAATTGCTTGACCCGCGCGATCGCTTCGTCGCCGCTTTCCGCCGTCGTTACCAGGTATCCCGCCTTGGTCAGCAACTCGGTAAGGATGTGGCGCTCGGTGGGCGAATCGTCGACGACCAGGATGTTCTTGATGGGCATGGTGGCTACCTCACGAATGGGAGAATCATCCGTTAGCCAAGGCCGGCATGGGTGGCAACGGTTTTCAGGAGACTGTCCTTGGTGAAGGGTTTGGTCAGGTACTCGTCGGAGCCGACCATGCGACCGCGTGCGCGGTCGAAGAGGCCGTCCTTGGACGACAGCATGATCACCGGGGTCGAGGCGAATTTCGGATTCTTCTTGATCAGCGCACAGGTCTGGTAGCCATCGAGGCGAGGCATCAGGATGTCGCAGAAGACCACGTTGGGCAGGTGATCGTTGATCTTGGCCAGGGCGTCGAAGCCGTCCTCCGCCAGCACCACCTGCGCGCCGGCCTGCAACAGGAAAATCTCGGCGGTCTTGCGGATGGTGTTCGAATCGTCGATCACCATCACCTTGATCCCGGAAAGCTTTGGCGTTTCGCTCACGTTACTCCATGCAGTATGAGCACTTCAAACATGACGGGATGGGCCGGCGCGCGAACCATCCAGCGTTACTGCCGCCCGCGCGAGCTTCGTCCATGTCTCCCCGTCGCTCCGTTCGTTGATTTTTGTGTGGTTAAGGCCTGCCAGCCGCAATCATACTTAGATTTTCAACATTTCAAAGTCTTCCTTGCGTGCACCGCATTCCGGACAGGTCCAGTTCGGGGGCACGGCGGCCCATCGCGTGCCGGGCGGCAGTCCTTCGTCCGGCAGGCCCAGAGATTCGTCGTAGATGAAGCCGCATACCAGGCACATCCATTTGCGATACGGGGATTCGGCGGTCATGTCAATGCGTTGCCTCGTGTCGCGGCGCGCTTTCGCGGTCGACGGAATGTGGAAGGAGGCCCGCGCGGCGCAGGTGGCTCGTTCCCTTCGGATAGAATTCGGGAATATTAAACCAAGCCGCCCGCCTTGATGAGCCCTGCCGTTTCCGCCAATCCGTCGCCCCCCATCGTGTTGACTTTTGCCGCGTCCGATCCGACCGGCGGCGCCGGTTTGCAGGCCGACATACTCACCCTCGCCAGCCTGGGTTGCCATCCGCTGTCGGTGGTGACGGCGATCACGGTGCAGGACACGGCCGGCGTCGAGGGCGTCCTGCCGATCGATGCCGAGTGGGTCGCGGACCAGGCGCGCGCGCTGCTCGAAGACATGCCGGTGGCGGCTTTCAAGCTCGGGATGCTGGGCAGCGTCGAAGTCATCGCAGCGATCGCCGAGGTGATCGCGGACTACCCCGACATCCCGGTGGTGCTGGACCCGGTGCTGGCATCCGGCCGTGGCGACCAGTTCGCCGACGAGGAAATGATCGAAGCGATGATCGGCATGCTGCTGCCGCAAACCACCATCCTCACGCCCAACAGCCTCGAAGCGCGGCGACTGGCGCAGCAACTGGGCGAGTTCGAGGATGGCGCGCGCCGCGATTCCGGGCTTGTCGATTGTGCCCACGGCCTGATCGAGGCCGGCTGCGAATACGTGCTGGTCACCGGAACCCACGAAGGCACGCCGCAGGTGATCAATACCCTGTACGGCAGCCATGGCGTGGTGCGCACGGATCGCTGGGACCGCCTGCCCGGCAGCTACCACGGCTCGGGTTGCACGCTCGCGTCGGCGATAGCCGCCCACCTGGCCAGCGGCGCCGGCGTCGCCGATGCGGTAATGGGGGCCCAGGAATACACCTGGCGCACGCTTTCCGCCGGATTTCGTCCGGGCATGGGACAATTCATCCCTGATCGCCTGTTCTGGTCGCGCGACGTTGATGAGGAAGCCGATGACGACTGACATGCCGGAACATGGACGACAGAGGACGGGAGGCAGGCAGTGGACATGAAGCTTCGAGGGCTGTGCGCCGTCACGCTGGATGACCTGTTGCTGCCGCGCCTCTCCGCGCTGGTCAAGGCAGCGCTCGATGGCGGTGCACAGTTCGTGCAGTACCGCAACAAGATTGCCCCGCGCCCGCTGCGGCGCGCCCAGGCAGCGGAGATGCTGCGCATCTGCCGCGCCGCCGGGGCCAGGCTGATCATCAACGACGATGTCTGGCTGGCAGTCGAAATCGGGGCGGACGGCGCCCATCTCGGTCGCGGTGACGCTCCCGGCGGGTCCCTGCTGGCCGCGCGCGAGGCGCTGGGTCCGAAACGCATCCTCGGCGTCTCCTGCTACAACGACCTGGCGATGGGCGAGGAAGCCGCCCGGGCCGGCGCCGACTACATCGCTTTCGGCAGCATGTTTCCGTCGCGCACCAAGCCAGGCGCGGTGCGCGCGCCGCTGGAATTGCTGGGTGAAGCCAAACGCCGCTACGGCCTGCCGGTCGCCGCCATCGGCGGCATCACGCTCGACAATGCGCCCCAGGCACTCGATGCCGGTGCCGACATGCTTGCCGTGGTCAGTGACCTGTTCGATGCCATGGACATCAAGACCCGCGCCGATGCCTACCAGCGGCTGTTCAACACCGTGCAAGCCTGACCGCGGTTTTGGCGGCGCCAAGCGCCGCTACAATCCGACTCCCGACTCCTGATTTCGGATCCCCGCTCATGACCCGCAACGAAGAACTCTTTTCCCGCGCCCAGAAAACCATTCCGGGCGGCGTCAATTCTCCCGTGCGTGCCTTTCGTTCCGTCGGCGGCGCGCCGCGCTTTTTCGCCCGCGGCGCCGGCTCCCGCGTCTGGGATGCGGACGGCAAGTCCTATCTCGACTACGTCGGTTCCTGGGGCCCGCTGATCCTCGGTCACGCCGACCCCGACACGGTGCGTGCCGTGCAGGAGGCAGCGGCGAAGGGGCTCAGCTTCGGCGCGCCGACGGAAGGCGAAATCGAACTGGCCGAACTGCTGGTGCAGCGGGTGCCGAGCATGGACATGGTGCGCCTGGTGTCGTCCGGCACCGAGGCGACCATGAGCGCGATCAGGCTGGCGCGCGGCTTCACCGGGCGCGACATGATCATCAAGTTCGAAGGCTGCTACCACGGCCACGGCGACAGCCTGCTGGTCAAGGCCGGGTCCGGCCTGCTGACCTTCGGCAATCCATCGTCGGCAGGGGTCCCCGCCGACCTGGCGCAACACACGCTGGTGCTCGATTACAACGATGCCCAGGGCCTGAAGGATGCCTTCCTCAAGTACGTCAAGCGCATCGCCTGCGTGATCGTCGAACCGGTCGCCGGCAACATGAACCTGATCGCGCCGAAACCCGAATTCCTCGCCGCGATGCGCGAGATGTGCACCCTGCACGGCTCGGTGCTGATCTTCGACGAGGTGATGACCGGCTTTCGCGTCGGCCCGGGTTCGGCGCAAGGCCTGTACGGCATCACGCCGGACCTGTCGACCTTCGGCAAGGTAGTCGGCGGCGGCATGCCGCTGGGTGCCTTCGGCGGCCGCCGCGACATCATGGAGCAGATTGCGCCGCTGGGTCCCGTGTATCAGGCCGGCACGCTGTCGGGCAATCCGCTGTCGGTGGCGGCGGGCCTGGTGACGTTGAAGAAGATCGCCGCGCCGGGTTTCTACGACGCGCTGACGGCGAAGACCACGATGCTGGTCGAAGGCCTGGCTGCCGCCGCGAAGAAGCGCGGCGTGAAGTTTTCCGCGCAATCGGTGGGCGGCATGTTCGGCGTCTATTTCGCCGCAGCGCCGCCGACCTCCTATGCCGAAGTGATGGCCTGCGACAAGGAAGCCTTCAACCGCTTCTTCCACGCCATGCTGGATGCCGGCGTGTATCTGGCGCCCTCGGCCTTCGAGGCCGGCTTCGTTTCCGCGGCGCACAGCGAGGCCGACATCGCCGCCACCGTGGCGGCGGCCGATGCCATCTTCGCCGCCGGCTGAGCCGGCAGCTGCGCGAAAAGTCGGCGCTGGCGACACGGCGATGGGAGCGTAATTCGATGCCTGTGCTCAGCCCTGGCGTGGCCTGGGGCGTGCTGCTGGTCGCCGGCCTGTGTGAAATCGCCTGGGCGATCGGACTGAAATACACCGAGGGCTTTACTCGCCTGGTGCCCAGCGCCTGGACCCTAGCGGCGATGGCGGCATCGGTGGTCCTGCTGGCCTGGTCGTTAAAGACCCTGCCGGTGGGCACGGCCTACGCCGTGTGGACCGGGGTCGGCGCGGTCGGCACGGCTATCCTGGGTATGGTCCTGTTCGATGAGTCGCGCGAGGTGGCGCGGCTGGTCTGTATCGGCCTGATCGTGGCCGGGATACTCGGGCTGAAGCTGGTGACGAAGTAGCGCCGGAACCCGGCGCTGCTCAGCCCTCGCGCCCGGCGCGGCGGGCGGCGAGCAGTTTCCGCGCCTTGCGCGTCTCGAGCCAGCGCAGCGTGACGAAGGTGCCCCAGCCGAAGAGGCCCATGGCGACCATGAAGGCGCCGTAGGACAGGGGCCACGGCACGCCCTGGGTCATCATCGAAAACTCCGACATGCCGCCGATGCCGGCGATGATGTTGAGCGGCACGAACACCACGCTGATGGTGGTCAGCTTGGACACGCGCTTGTTCTGGTTGATGTTGATGAAGCCGACCGTGGCATCCATCAGGAAGTTGATCTTGCCGAACAGGAAGGACGTGTGGCCGTCCAGCGAGTCGATGTCGCGCAGGATCTGGCGCGCGTCGTCGTACTGGTCGGTGGACAGCAGCCGGCTGCGCATCAGGAAGGACAGCGCGCGCCGCGTGTCCAGCACGTTGCGCCGGATGCGGCCGTTGAGGTCCTCCTCCTTGGCGATGTCGGAGAGGATTTCGGCGGCTTCATCGTCGGTGACCTGCGGCGTCAGCACGGTGCGGCTGACCTTTTCCAGCTCGGCGTAGATGTCCTCCAGCGCGTCCGCCGAGTATTCGACGTCGGCGTCGTAGAGATCGAGCAGCACGTCCTTGCCGTCGGTGACGTAGCCGGGCTGGATGCGCGCGCGCAGGCGCTGCAGGCGGAACACAGGCAGTTCCTCGTCGCGCATCGAGAACAGGATGTTGTTGTGCAGGACGAAGGCCACCGGCACGTTGCGCGACTCGTCCTCCTTGTCCAGCAGGAAATCCGAATGCAGATGGACGTCGCTGTTGTCCTCGATGTAGAAGCGCGCCGATTCCTCGAGGTCCTTCAGGTCGTCGGCGTCCGGCAGCTCCAGGCCGAAGATGTCCTCGACCCACTGCCGTTCTTCCTTCGACGGCGCGAGCAGGTCCACCCAGATCGGCGCGGTGGCGGCGAGGTCTTCCTTGCTGTCGACCTGGATCTGGCGTAGGCGGCCGTTCTGCAGCTCGAAGGCATTGATCATCACCGGCTTGCGTTGCGCTTCGCCGGTCTGCAATGCGCCTTGCAGGTCGCCGGCGCTTGCCGTTGGGTCTGCGTCGGGTTCCTCGTCGAGCGATTCCTGCAGGGCTTCGGACATCTCGTCGAGCACGTCCTCGCCCTGCTCCTTGTCCAGCAGTTCCCACACCTTGACGCTATCGTCGGGCGGCAGGGCGTCGAGGATGCGCGCCACGGATTCCGGCGCCAGCGGTTCCAGCCGGGTGCGCAGCGCCGACCAGTCCTGGCGCCGAACGAGGTCCTCGACCTCGCGCAGGGTCTCCTGTTCCTCGGCGCGGCTGCGCGCCTCGGCATCGTCTTCTGCAGGTGGGCTCAGGATCTCGGACATGGCCGGCATATTCTAGTCGTGTTCGTCATTGCTCACGGCACTTCGGCGCCGCCCATGCGGCCCAGGATCAGCTGGGTGCGGCCGTTCATGTAGGCCGAGTAGGGATTGCGTTCGTAGCGGCGTGGCGCGGGCAGCATCACGGCCAGTCGTGCCGCCTGCTCGGCGCCCAGTTGCGCCGCGGAGACGCCGAAGTAGCGCTTTGCGGCGGCTTCGGCACCGAACACACCGTCGCCCCATTCGACGACGTTGAGGTAGACCTCGAGGATGCGCCGCTTGTCCCACAGCAGTTCGATCCAGACCGTGATGATGGCTTCCTCGCCCTTGCGGAAAAACGACTTGGTCGGCGACAGCAGCAGGTTTTTCGCCAGTTGCTGCGAGATGGTCGAGCCGCCGGCCACCACCTTGCCTTTCTTCTGGTTCTTCTCCAGGGCTTTCTGGATGCCTTCCCAGTCGAAGCCCTCGTGGTCGACGAACTTGTCGTCTTCGGCGGCGATCACGGCGCGCTTGAGCTGCACCGATATTTTTTCGTAGGGTACCCACTGCCGCTTCAGCTCTGCCCGGGGGTTCTTCTGCCGAGCCTCCTCCAGGCGCTGGCTCTGGAAGCTGGTGGTTCCCGGATTGACCCATTTCCACCAGACCACCCAGCCCAGGTACCAGGCCTGCCAGAGCAGCAGAAGTCCGAAAAATGCCGCCAGCCCGTACTTCAGCCAGCGGGGGGCTGGTTTCATTGCGTTGCCTTCGCGCAACGCAAGGCCGAATTGAACGCGCCCCCTTGCAGGGCGCGTTCCGGCCTGCATGCCGGAACCGTTCGAAGGGCGCGAAGCATGCTTCGCGAATTCCCCTTCTCACCCCCCCGACCCCCGCCCAGGCGGGGGAGACTGCCTAGTTCGCTGCGCTCAAGTTTCATTTTGCGTTCGTCAAGGCGGCCAGCACCGGCGCCGTATGCGGCCTCACCCCGCGCCAGACGTAAAACGCTTCGGCCGCCTGTTCCACCAGCATGCCGAGGCCGTCGGCGACCCGCGCGCCGGCCGCGCGCGCCTGCTTCATGAAGGGCGTGTCGCGGCCATAGACCATCTCGTAGGCGACGCCGCGCGGCGCGAAGACCGAGGCGGGCAGCGGCATTTCGCTGTCGCTCAGTCCCGACGAGGTGGCATTGATCACCAGGTCGAATGCGCGTCCGGCAAGGCCCGCAAATCCGGCGCCATCCGGTTTGGTACCGACCGCGCAAGCCGGAAGGCGGGCAAATTCGAGCGCGAGGCGGGCCGCTTTTTCCTCGGTACGGTTGGCGATCACGAGTTCGGCGGGGCCCTCCAGCAGCAGCGGCAGGATCACGCCGCGCGCGGCGCCGCCGGCGCCCAGCAGCAGGATGCGACGGCCGGCCGGATCGCAGCCGAGGTTGTTCTTCAGGTCGCGCACCAGCCCGGCGCCATCGGTGTTGTCGCCGACGATGGCGCCCGCGTCGAAGCTCAGCGTGTTCACCGCGCCGGCGGCCTCGGCGCGCGGGGTGCGCTGCGTGGCGAGGCGAAAGGCGTCTTCCTTGAAGGGTACCGTGACATTGACGCCGCGCCACCGGCCGCCCCGGGTCGCGATGAGGGCATGGACCGTTTCGGCGAAGCCGTCCGCCGGCGCCAGGATCGCCTCGTAGCTGAGGTCCTGTCCGGTCTGTTTGGCGAACAGGGCATGGATGCGCGGCGACTTGCTGTGGCCGACGGGATTGCCGATTACGGCGTAACGGTCAGTCATTCAGTCGGCTCGCAAACGGTCGGCGTTGGTGAAGGTCCAGGTACGGGTGATTTCGAGCTCGTCGGTGTCTTTCCGGATCGATTCGGGAAACCTGGCATAGGGTGCGGCCAGTTGCACGATGCGCCGTGCCGCATCGTCGAGCAGTGCCTGGCCCGAGGAACGGCTGATTTCGACATGCTTCAGTTCGCCGTCGGCCTTGATGATCACCGTCAGCACCAGGCTGCCGTAAAGGCGCCCCTTGGCGGCGGCGGGATAGTTGAGGTTGCCGATGCGCTCGATCTTCTGGCGCCAGTCCTCGACGTACTGGGCGAAGCGGTATTCCTCGACCCGGGCGCCGATGAACTTCTTGCGCGGGCGCTGGTTGTACTCCTCCATCTGGCGCGCGATCTGGCCTTCGAGGCGGGCGATGGCCATGGCGCTGGACGCCATGTCGAGCCCGGTGCGCGCCGGATCGGCGGTAGGGTTGGGTTCGGGCTTGGTCCGGTCCGCGTTGACCGCGCGTTCGCCCTTCAAGCGCGTCAATTGCATCTGCGCCTGCGCTTCGAGTTCGGCGACGCGACGCTGCGCGTCCACCAGCTGATCGCCTTCGCGGGTATTGGCCGAGGGCGGCAGCGGCGTCTTGGCGCGGCGGTCTTCCTCGGTATTGCCGCCGCCGTCGAGGTTGGTCTGCGCCTTGGCCTGCGCCTTGTCGGGCTTGCTCTTGCTCTTGCTGTTGACCAGGATGACTTCCAGCGCGCGTTCGCGCGCGCGGTCGACGAAATCCGGCGGCGTGAAGCGCACCGCGAGCAGGACGCCATGCAGCAGCAGCGATACGCCCAGGGCCAGGGTCAGGTTGCGCCGCGGCGCATCCATGGCGGCAAGGAAACCCGGCATGGGCAAGCTTGGCAGCGAAGGCCAGGAGCGGCGCGACAGGCTGGACGGGATAGGCATGAGCCCGTCGATTTTACGCCGTGAGTTCGCCGTCCCCGTCGTCGGCGAAGTCGCCATCAGAGCCGTCATTGGACGCCAATTCGGCCGCCAATTCGGGCGCCAGCTCGATATAGCGCAGGCGCAGTTCGGCTTCCAGCAGGTCGATGCCCTCGATTCCGAGCAGCACGTGCGCGCCGCGCGCCAACTCGGGCACGGATGGAACGCGTGCGACCAGCGGGATCTCGTCGAGCCGCAGCAGCGTTTCGCGCAGCACTCGCGCCTGGGCCGTGGTCGCCCCCTGTTGCAGCAGCCAGCGCAGGCACCAGTAGCGCTCCATGCCGCGCTGGAATTCGGCGTAGGCGGCGTAGGTCAGCTCGAAGTCGCGCATGGCGGCCAGCAGGTCGGCCGACTTGGGCGGGAAGGGCGGCGCTTCCCCCTGCAGCAGCGCGATCAGCTGCCACTGGTTGAGCAGGTCGCAGTAGCGCCGCAAAGGCGACGACGACCAGGCATAGCACTCGACGCCGAGGCCTTCGTGGGCCGCGGCGACGGTGCTCATGCGCACCTTGCCCGCCGTCTGCACGCGGTACAGGGCGGGGATGCCGGCGTCGCGCAGCATGGCGCCCCAGGTTGCGTTGGCCATGATCATCAGTTCCGCGACCAGGGTGTCGAGCGGACTGCCGCGCGCGCGTTCGTCGATGCTGACCCGACCCTTGCCCGGTTCGACGGCGATGCCGCTGTCGGCATTCCAGTCGACGATGAAGTTGTAGTCCTTGCGGTTGCCGTTGTCCGAGGGCTTGCCGCGCCCGGCTTCGAGCACCTGGGCGAATTCCCAGAGCAGCTTCAGCTCGTCTCGCCAGGGGAAATCGCCGAGGCCTTGCGCCAGCGTGTCGGCGTTGAACACGGGCTCAATGTCGTGATGGCGCAGGTTGGCGACGATGGGCACGCGCTCCAGCCGCGTCGCGTGGCCAAGCAGGCGCAGGTCGCTGGCGACGTCGAGGTAAAGCGAGATGGCCGGCACGGTCTGGCCTGCGGCCAGCGTGAAATGCTCGACCACGTCCTCCGGCAGCATGGTGATCTTGCGCCCGGGCATATAGACCGTGGACAGCCGTTCGCGGGTGATGCGGCCGAGGTCGGAATCCGGGCCGAAGCCCACGCCCGGCGCGGCGATGTGGATGCCGATCTGCCAGCCGCCCTCGGGCTTGTCGGTGACGGAGAAGGCGTCGTCTATCTCGGTGGTGTGCGCGTCGTCGACACTGAAGGCAGCCACCTCGGCGAGCGGCAGGTCGATGTCTTCGGCATCGCCATGGGGTGAGCCATCCCCCCGTCCCCCTTCCCGGGGAAGGGGGCTACTGGTCAGGCGCTGCGCGCCAATTGCACGAGGGGGCTCGTAAGCCGGAAACCCGGTGCCGCCCTTGCCTTCGGGGAAGAACTCGAAGAGGAAGCGGCCGAGGTGGTAGTCGTGTGTCGACGGCAGCGCGCCGCAGTCGAACAGCAGGCGTGCCGCCGATTTGCCGGTTTCGCCGCAGGCTGCTTCGAGCGCCTTGGTTTCGGGACGATTGCGGTCGGGCTTGTAAATCAGTTGCGGCAGGATGGGTGCGAACTCGGCAGGCAAGCGGCCTGCAGTGAGCTCCGCCACCATGCGCTCGATCGCGGCGGCCTGCTGGCGCTTCTTTTCGAGGCCGGCCAGCGCGGCCTGCAGGATTTCCGGTGGCGCCTTGCGGAAGCGCCCGCGGCCCTTGCGATGGAAATGGATGGGCGCCGAATGCAGGCGCAGCAGGACCGCGGCGGCCTGCACCGGATCCGGCTTGGCGCCGTGGTATTCCGCGGCGAGTTCCTCGAAACCGAATTCGGCCTCGCCGCAGACCTCCCAGAGGAAATCCACGTCGATGCCTTCCGCGTCGGCTTCCGCGCGCTCGAGCAGGTCGCCGGGGGCCGGGGTCGCGAAGCGCAGCAGGACATTGGCGGCCTTGACCTTGCTGCGCTTGCCCGAGGGCAGTTCGATCTGCAGCGAGGTCACATTATCGGCCAGCACGCCGCCGGCGCGGAAAGCGCCGTCCTCTTCAAACAGGACATTCATGGAAGGGAGCAGCCCGGACTGGGCCTGAGCGGGAAGCGAGGGGGCGAATTATACCGGTCTGGCGCTGGCGATCAGGACCGTGGCGGCGAGCCGGTAGCCGCCCGCGACGGCATGCGGCGCAAGCTCGTCGGCAACCGCGAGGGCAAGCTCGCGCTGCTTTTCTGGGGGCAGCCGGGACAGGCTTTCGGCGGCACCGCCGGCGAGGTCGAGAAAGCCCTGCCAGTAGGCGGCCGCATCGGCGAAGTCGACCGTGAAGCGGCAGGGCCGGATGTCGCGGTCGCAAAAGTCGGCGCTGGCGAGACGGCGATCCAGCTCGCCGGGATCGCCGAAACGGAATATCGAGGGCCGCGCCACCTTCGGCGGCGGCAGCAGGCGGCGCATGCAGGCCAGCGCGGCGTCCACCAGCGGTACTTCCTCGGCGCGGCCCCAGACCGAAAGAACCAGCCGACCGCCCGGGCGCAGCACGCGGCGCATTTCCTTCAGCGCGGCATGTTCGTCGGGAAAGAACATCAGGCCCAGCCCACATAGCACGCGCTCGAAACTGGCAGCGGGGAAGGGCAGGGCTTCGCCGTCGGCGGCGACGCGCGCCAGGTCGGGACAGCAGGCGAGCTGGCCTTCGCTGATGTCGCTGGCGACGGCGAGACCCGTCGCGCTGACCTCCTGTTGCGCCGCGCGGGCCAGCTGGCCGGGGCCGCTGGCGAGGTCGAGCACGCGCTGGCCCGGGGCCAGCTCGGCGGCGGCCAGCAGCGCCTGCGCCAGTTCGCCGCGGCTGCCGGCGGCAGCGAGGTAGCGCGCGCCGATGCGGTTGTAGCCCTTGCGTTCGAGGCGCTTGAACTGGGCGTGGTCAAAACTCATGGCAACGGTGCCTCCGCCTTCGCAGCCGTCGATTTGAGGAGGTCGGCGCTGTAAACCGCAAGGCCGCTCCAGATCGCCGCGAAGGCCAGCGTGCGCGTGAAATCCATGGGCTCGTGATACACCAGTACGGCGATCAGGAAGGCAATCGACGGCGCGATGTATTGCAGGAAGGCGATCATCGACAGCGGCAGCCGCCGCGCCGCGACGGCGAACAGCAGCAGCGGGATGGCGGTGATCGCGCCGGTGGCGACCAGCAGCAGGTCGCGGCGGTCCGGCAGGCCGGCGCCGGAACCGAAGTGGCTGGACCCGGAGTGCCAGATCCAGGCCAGCCAGAGCAGCGCCACGGGCGTCATGCACACGGTTTCGAGGAACAGGCCGCTGGCGGCGTCGAGCGGCAGTTGCTTGCGCATCAGGCCATAGATGGCGAAGGTGCCGGCCAGCACCAGGGCGATCCAGGGCAGGCCGCCGGCGCGCAGCGCCTCGATCGCGACGCCCGCCGCAGCCAGCAGCACGGCGACCCATTGCAGCGGACGCAGGCGTTCCTTCAGCACCAGTACGCCGAGCGCGACGTTGAGCAGCGGCAGGATGAAATAGCCGAGGCTGGTTTCGATGATGTGGCCGTTATTCACGCCCCAGACGAAGGTCAGCCAGTTGCTGATCACGAGTGCTGCCGCCAGCGCGATGCGCGCCAGCTGCGCGGGAATCCGCGCCACGCGCAGCGCGTCGCCGAAGCCGCGGCCCACGCCGAGGATGGCGGTCATCAGCAGCATGGCCCAGACTACGCGGTGGGCGATGATCTCGGTTGCCGGCACTTCGACGATCTGCTTGAAGAAAATCGGCACCAGGCCCCAGATCAGGTAGGCGCCGATGCCGGCGACGATGCCGCGCCGGGTATTTTCGGGCGTCGCCGCAGGGTGCGTCACTTCAGTCCGGCGTAGTCGATGATCGGATCGAGGTAGTCGTTCCAGCGCGTGAAGCTGTGGTCGCCGCCGGGCAGCACGGTCTGCTTCGCGCCGGCATAGCGGCGCACGGCATCGCGGTAATCCAGCGTCTCGTCGCCTTCTTCCACCAGCAGCCAGAAGCGCTCCGCCTTGGTCAGCACTGGAATCGCGATGGCACGCAGTTCATCGACGTGTTCCAGCGTGAAGTCGAAGCGCTCGCCGGTGTAGAGCCAGCGCTGCGGGCCGATGTATTTCTGCAGCGAAAGGTGGGCGACCACCGCGGGATTGACCAGCACCGCCTTCAGGTCGAATTTTTCCGCCAGCCAGGTCGAGTAGTAGCCGCCGAGCGAGGAGCCGACCACCGTGGTGACGTCGTGGCGTGCTATCAGGTCTTCGGCGAGAGCAATGGCCGCTCGCGGCGAGGCCGGCAACTGCGGGCTCAGGAACTTCTCGCCGAGGCCGCGTTCGCGCATGCGCGCGCCGAGCGCCTGCGCCTTGTTCGACTGAGGCCCACTCGTAAACCCATGCAGATACAGAATCAAGGCGCACTCCAATCGACGATGCCCATTTGCCAGGTGACCAGCACGACGATGCCGAAGGCGATGCGGTACCAGGCGAAGGGAGTGAAGTCGTGGGTCGAGATGAAGCGCAGCAGCCAGCGCACGCAGAGGAAGGCGGAGACGAAGGAGGCGGCGCAGCCGACGGCCCACAGGCCGAGGTCGTCGGCCACCAGCAGATGGCGTTCCTTCCAGGCCTGGTAGGCGCTGGCGGCCATCAGCGTCGGTACGGCGAGGAAGAAGGAGAACTCGGTCGCCGCCTTGCGGCTCAAACCGAACAGCAGGCCGCCGATGATGGTGGCGCCGGAGCGCGAGGTGCCTGGGATTAGCGCGCAGGCCTGGGCCAGGCCGAGCTTCAATGCGTCGAGCGGGGTGAGTTGGTCGACGTCCTCGACGCGTATCGTGTGCTGGCGCTTTTCGGCCCAGAGGATGACGAAGGCGCCGACGATGAAGGCGGCCGCTACCGCGACCGGGTTGAACAGCGTGGCCTTGATCAGCTTGCCGAAGATCAGGCCGAGGATGGCCAAGGGCAGGAAGGCGATGCCGACGTTGAGGACGAAACGCCGCGCCGCCGGGTCGCTGCCGAGCCCGGCCAGCACGCGGCCGAAGCGCGCGCGATACTCCCAGACGATGGCCAGCATGGCCGCGGCCTGGATCACGATCAGGAACAGCTTGCCGCGCTCGTCGTTGAACTTCAGCAGGTCGCCGGCGAGGATCAGGTGGCCGGTGGAGGAGACCGGAAGGAACTCGGTGAAGCCTTCGACCAGGCCGAGGATCAGCGCCTGCAGCAGCGGGTGAAAGTCCATGTCAGAAGAATAAAAAGGCGCCGTGGAAGGGCGCCGAGTCTAGCATGCGGCGGTGTCCGCCTCCAGCCGCGCCAGCCAGCCCAGCGCCTCGCCGCGGTTGCTGCCGCACATCTCGGCCGAGGGCTGCAGGCCGGAACAACAGGACGGGCGCCGCGAGCTGCCGAACAGCGTGCAGCGATAGTCGGGCGCCAGATGCACGCAGACCTCGCCGGCGGGTTTGTCCAGCGAGCTGATCGAAGGCGCGATGCAGCAGGCGCCGCAGCCGGGTCGGCAGTTCATCATGGATTTCGCTGCAATTCGCCGTGTCGCCAGCGCCGACTTTTAGCGTGGATTCACTCGTTCGGAGCGACGGGTGACAGTCGAGCGAAGCGAGCCGATTGGTAGCCCCCGGGAGGGGGGATGGGGGGGCGGGCCTTCAATTTGCCTTTTGCGTGTTTCATCTTCTGGGGATCGGGCTCAGTACCATCCGCGTTACGAAGCCTTGTAGATCTCGCTGCCGGCCTTGACGAATTCGACAGACTTTACTTCCATGCCCTTTGCGAGCGCTTCCTGTTCCGAGACACCGATCTTCGCCGCGTATTCGCGCACATCCTGGGTGATCTTCATGGAGCAGAAATGCGGCCCGCACATGGAGCAGAAGTGGGCCAGCTTGGCGCCATGCTGGGGCAGGGTTTCGTCGTGGAATTCGCGCGCATTGTCGGGGTCGAGGACGAGGTTGAACTGGTCTTACCAGCGGAACTCGAAGCGAGCCTTGGACAGCGCGTTGTCGCGCACCTGCGCGCCCGGGTGGCCCTTGGCCAGGTCGGCGGCGTGGGCCGCGATCTTGTAGGCCATGATGCCGTCCTTGACGTCGTTCTTGTCCGGCAGGCCGAGGTGTTCCTTGGGCGTCACGTAACAGAGCATGGCGGTGCCGTACCAGCCGATCATGGCCGCGCCGATGGCGCTGGTGATGTGGTCGTAGCCCGGCGCGATGTCGGTGGTCAAGGGGCCGAGCGTGTAGAAGGGCGCTTCGCCGCACAGGCGCAGTTGCTCGTCCATGTTGAACTTGATCATGTGCATCGGCACGTGGCCGGGACCTTCGATCATGACCTGCACGTCGTGCTTCCAGGCGATCTTGGTGAGTTCGCCGAGGGTTTCCAGTTCGCCCATCTGCGCCGCGTCGTTGGCGTCGTAGATCG